>NZ_QJUO01000027.1 GCF_004327335.1 Stutzerimonas kirkiae
GGCAGGGGGGCGGAGCTAGGATCACATTGTTCGTGGTGGCCATCGTCGCCCATAACATTCCTGAAGGGATGGCGGTTGGCGTGGCCGCGGGCGCCGGGCTCGAAGGGGCGGACAGTCTGGCCCTGGGCATTGCCTTGCAGGATGTGCCGGAAGGCCTGATCGTCGCGCTGCTACTGGCAGGGGTGGGAATGTCCAGGCGCAAGGCGTTGCTGATTGGTGCGGCCTCGGGGCTTGTCGAGCCAGTGTTTGCTGTTCTGTGTGCCTGGCTGGTGGGGGTTTCGGCCCAGTTGCTGCCGTGGGGGTTGGCGCTGGCCGCGGGAGCGATGCTGTTTGCAGTCGCCCACGAAATCATCCCAGAGTCTCACCGCAACGGGCATTCCACCGAGGCCAGTCTTGCACTGGCCGTGGGTTTCTGCCTGATGATGGTGCTGGACACCGCCCTGGTCTGAGCGGGCAGCAAGCCACAAGCTGGAAATACCCGGATGCGCCTTGTAGTGCATACCCTGCAACGATTTCCAGCTTGCCGCCTGGAGCCGGCGAGCGCTTTTTCAGTTTTCCGCCTTGATCGCCTTGTAGCGCTCTTCCAGTTCGCGGCGGATCTGCCGGCGCTGTTGCGCCTGGGCGAACCGACGCTTCTGCTCGGGCGTCACCGGTGCGCGTTCGGGAATGGCGACGGGGCGGCCATCCTCGCCAACCGCGACCATGGTGAAGAAGCAGCTATTGGTGTGGCGTACGGTCTTGTTGCGAATATCCTCGGTGACGACCTTTATGCCGATCTCCATCGAGGTGTTGCCGGTGTAGTTGACCGAGGCCAGGAAAGTCACGAGTTCGCCTACATGCACTGGCTGGCGGAAGATCACCTGGTCGACCGAGAGTGTCACGACATAGTGACCGGCATAGCGGCTGGCGCAGGCGTAGGCGACTTCATCGAGATATTTGAGCAGGGTTCCGCCATGCACATTGCCGGAAAAGTTAGCCTGGTCCGGCGTCATCAGGACGGTCATGGTCAGTTCAGCGTTGTTGTCTTGCATGCAAGGTGCAACTCATGGGTTCTGGGTGGGGCTGCTACTTTAGTCTAATGTCTTGCGTTTGTCTGTGTATGGTCTGGGTTTTCATTCCTGTTTTTTTGCTTTGGTCAATGCGGCATGTGCGCACGCTGTTCGTTGCGCATGGCAAAGGCTTCTGGCGTGAGGTTTTGCCAGCGCTGCTTGTCACATTTTGTAAAAGGTGGTTGTTCAGGATGCCGGGGTGGCAGGTGAGAATGGTTGCGCCGTGACTATTACAAGCGCCCTGGCGCGATAACCTGATGGTAGGAAATAAATATGACGACTTCCCGCTTCTCGCCTGCGGAGATCGCTCTGCACTGGCTATCCGCGATTCTGGTTCTGCTGATCATCGCCTTGCCTTATGGCAACGACCTGTTCTTCGAACAGTGGTTTGGAGGCAAGGGCAATGTCTATACGTTGCACAAGTCCCTCGGTATTACCGTGCTGTTCCTGACCTTGTTGCGTCTGCTGGTTCGTCGCCGGGATCGCGATACGGAACTGGCCGTCAGGCTAGGCCATGGCTTGCTGTATCTGCTGTTGCTGGTCATGCCGATAACCGGGCTGGTGTTCGGCAGTCGTCCGGTAAACCTGTTCTGGCTGGTCGAGATAGGCCCGCTGGGCTTTTCCGAAGGGGTGCGTGATATTGCCCATGGCGTGCACCTGTATGCTCAGTACGCTCTTTTCGTATTGATTCTGGGGCACGCAGCCATGGCGCTCTGGCACCACTATGTCCGCCGTGACGATACCCTGCGCAACATGTTGCCGCTGGTGCGCTGAAAGCAGGGGGCGGTTCATCTTTCCGTTGCTACCGGATTGGCAATAGTGCGTGCGGTTTGTCGGGCGCTGTTAGCGGTGTTCATCCGACTGTGATGTCGCGAACCCGGTCAACCCCGCTACAAAACACGCATGAGCCCGTCGACCATATGAAGTAAGGGGGCACCCTTCGTCGGCACTCCTACCGACGAAGGTTTCGTAGCGGGCCGGGCTCGCGGCGAATACCGTGGCGACTATGGAAAGAGCTTATCGGCGTGGTACCCGAACCCTCCGCAGGGCTGGCTCTTTCCCACAGGCACCGCCGCTAGTGGCTGTGCGGATGCCTGGTGGCGGGACGGGGCCTTCGCCGCCAGGGATGGCGGCGAAGAGCTACAGGGATGTATTCACGCGTGCCCCGTCCCGCCACCAGGCATTCGCACAGGGGCGGTGATCCCAAGGCCGCGCCGCACATGGCCAGACGCACTCAATTGCCAACCCGGTCGCAAAGCATCGCCCTCTGACGCAGGGCATATGCCCGTGCGCAAGCGAAGGCGGGTGTTCGCCTTCGCCCTGCTGTCTTGGCGCTGCCCTGTGCGTCGGGGCTATTAAGCGGATATAATCCCGCGCTTGTGCCCGGAGGGCTGTCAGCCAAGGCTGGCAGGTCCGTGCCCCGGGTGCGGCTGCCTTTCCCCATGCGGAGCAGCCGCCAGGGCGCGCCGAAGCGCTGCCGTCTGTCTTGTCGCACCGAGCGACCCAACGAATTCAAGATACGAGAAGCGAACACCATCATGATGCGCAGTCACTATTGCGGCCAGTTGAACGAAAGCCTGGACGGCCAGGAAATCACTCTTTGCGGTTGGGTTCATCGCCGTCGTGACCACGGCGGGGTGATTTTCCTCGACGTGCGTGATCGTGAAGGGCTGGCCCAGGTTGTGTTCGATCCGGACCGGGCGGACACCTTCGCCACGGCGGACCGTGTGCGCAGCGAATATGTGATCAAGGTGCGTGGCAAGGTGCGCCTGCGCCCCGAGGGGGCGCGCAACCCGAACATGGCCTCGGGTGCCATCGAGGTACTGGGCTACGAGCTGGAAGTGCTGAACGATGCCGAGACGCCGCCGTTCCCGCTCAACGAATACACCGATGTCGGCGAGGAAACCCGCCTGCGCTATCGCTTCATCGACCTGCGCCGTCCGGAAATGGCCGAGAAGCTGAAACTGCGCTCGCGCATCACCTCCAGCATTCGCCGCTACCTGGACGACAACGGCTTCCTCGATGTCGAGACGCCGATCCTGACCCGCGCCACACCGGAAGGCGCCCGCGACTACCTGGTGCCGAGCCGTACCCATGCCGGCAGCTTCTTCGCCCTGCCGCAGTCGCCGCAACTGTTCAAGCAACTGCTGATGGTGGCCGGCTTCGACCGTTACTACCAGATCGCCAAATGCTTCCGTGACGAGGACCTGCGCGCTGATCGCCAGCCGGAATTCACCCAGATCGATATCGAGACCAGCTTCCTCGACGAGAGCGATATCATCGGTATCACCGAAACCATGATCCGCCAGTTGTTCAAGGAAGTGCTGGGCGTCGAGTTCGGCGAGTTCCCGCACATGTCGTTCGAAGAGGCCATGCGCCGCTATGGTTCGGACAAGCCCGACCTGCGCATTCCGCTGGAACTGGTGGATGTCGCCGATCAGTTGCAAGGCGTCGAGTTCAAGGTCTTCAGCGGTCCGGCCAACGATCCCAAGGGGCGGGTCGCCGCGTTGCGCGTGCCGGGTGCGGCGAGCATGCCGCGCAGCCAGATCGACGACTACACCCGCTTCGTCGGCAACTACGGTGCCAGGGGCCTGGCCTATATCAAGGTCAACGAGCGCGCCAAGGGTGTCGAGGGCCTGCAGTCGCCGATCGTCAAGTTCATCCCGCAAGACAACCTGAACGTGATCCTCGACCGGGTCGGCGCGGTGGATGGCGATATCGTGTTCTTCGGTGCCGACAAGTCCAGGGTGGTCAGCGATGCCTTGGGCGCACTGCGCATCAGGCTGGGGCATGACCTGGAACTGCTGACCCGCGAATGGGCGCCGCTGTGGGTGGTCGACTTCCCGATGTTCGAGGAAAACGACGATGGCAGCCTGACTTCCTTGCACCACCCCTTCACCTCGCCGAAGTGCACGCCGGCGGAACTGGAGGCCAACCCGGCCGCTGCGCTGTCGCGAGCCTATGACATGGTGTTGAACGGTACCGAGCTGGGTGGCGGCTCGATCCGTATCCACGACAAGGCGATGCAGCAGACCGTGTTCCGTGTACTGGGCATCAGCGAAGAAGAACAGCAGGAGAAGTTCGGCTTCCTCCTCGATGCCTTGAAGTTCGGTGCTCCGCCCCATGGCGGCCTGGCCTTCGGTCTCGACCGTCTGGTGATGCTGATGACCGGTGCCCAGTCGATTCGCGAAGTGATCGCTTTCCCGAAAACCCAGAGTGCCGCCTGTGTCATGACCCAGGCGCCAGGCGTGGTGGACGGCAAGGCGTTGCGCGAGCTGCATATCCGCCTGCGCGAGCAGCCCAAGGCCGAATAAGCGGCACGGAAGGAGCCTGGATTTACCAGGCTCCTTCGTTATGGGGTAGTGCGATTCGCATTTGCGCACCCCGGCTGAAACCTGAACTGAAATGAATGGAGTGAGTTATGGCTGGTCATTCCAAATGGGCCAATATCAAGCATCGCAAGGGTCGCCAGGACGCCAAGCGAGGCAAGATCTTCACCAAGATCATCCGTGAGCTGACCGTGGCCGCCAAGGGCGGCGGCGTTCCGGCGGACAACCCGCGCTTGCGCCTGGCCGTGGACAAGGCGCTGACCGCCAATATGTCGCGTGATGTCATCGACCGGGCCATCGCCCGTGGCGCCGGCACCAATGATGCCGACAACATGGTCGAGCTGAGCTACGAAGGCTATGCGCCCAGTGGTGTGGCGATCATCGTCGAGGCCATGACCGATAACCGCAACCGCACCGCAGCCGAAGTGCGACATGCCTTCAGCAAGTGCGGCGGAAACCTGGGGACCGATGGGTCGGTGGCCTACATGTTCGAGCGCAAGGGGCAGATCGGTTTCGCTCCGGGCGTCGACGAAGAGACGTTGATGGACGCGGCGCTGGAGGCTGGCGCCGACGACGTGGAAATGGGCGATGACGGTTCCGCGCTGGTTTCCACCGGTTTCAGCGACTTCCATGTGGTCAACGAGGCGCTGAATGCCGCGGGCTTCAAGGGCGAGGAGGCCGATATCGCGATGATTCCCTCGATCAGCGCGCCGATTACCGACCTGGAAACAGCACAGAAGGTCTTCAAGCTGATCGACATGCTGGAAGATCTCGATGACGTGCAGAACGTCTATCACAATGCCGATATCCCCGACGAGATCATGGAACAACTGGGCTGAGGCCAGGTTGTGAGGCAAGGCCGGAAACCCTTCCCGAGAGGGTTTCCGGCTTTTTCGTTTGCGCACGCAGAAGTGCGGGTTGCCCAGTGGGCGCGCCATCTGGTTATCCGCTGGCGAGTCGTTTCGATAAATACGCCGGGGCTGGGCGAAAGAGCGTGGCTGGCAGTGTTTTTCGTCCGGCTTTTCAGCCTCCAGCGCTCTTATCGAAGCACCTTTCCGGTGGATAAAGGTATGGCGCGATCGCCCTGGGTAATGCGATATGAATGATGACGCGCCGCAGGTGGGCGCATATACTCTCCGACTGGATAAATAAACAGTTCGATGCGCCATGCGTGGCATCGACGGATGGAGTGGCATGACCCTGATTCTCGGTATCGACCCCGGTTCGCGCATCACCGGCTATGGCGTGGTGCGCGATACCGGGCGACATTGCGAATACGTCGCCTCCGGTTGCATCCGTACCGGTGACGGGGCCCTGGCCGAACGCTTGCAACTGGTCTTTCGCGGCGTGGCCCAGGTCATAGAAACCTACGGGCCGATGACCATGGGCATCGAGCAGGTGTTCATGGCGCGCAATGCCGACTCCGCCCTCAAGCTCGGCCAGGCGCGTGGCGCGGCCATCGTCGCCGGTGCCGAGGCTGGCCTGGAGATTTCCGAATACACCGCCACCCAAGTCAAGCAGGCCGTTGTCGGAACCGGCGCGGCCAAGAAGGAGCAGGTGCAGATGATGGTCATGCAACTGCTCAAGCTGGTGCAGAAACCGCAGATCGACGCTTCCGATGCGCTGGCCATCGCACTGTGCCACGCGCACCATAGGCAAAGCCTGATCCCCCACGGCCTGGCCGGCGCCAAGCGGCGTGGCGGGCGCCTCCGTTTGTGAATGGTTCGACAGGAAGACAGCAGTGATTGGACGTTTGCGTGGCAATCTGGCTGAAAAACAGCCGCCTCATTTGATACTGGATGTGAATGGCGTCGGCTATGAGGTCGAGGTGCCCATGACCACTCTCTATCGCCTGCCGGCAGTCGGGGAGGCGGTGACGCTGCATACCCACCTGGTGGTGCGCGAGGATGCGCATCTGCTCTACGGCTTCGCCGAGAAACGCGAGCGCGAGCTGTTCCGCGAACTGATCCGGCTCAATGGCGTCGGCCCCAAGCTGGCGCTGGCGCTGATGTCCGGGCTGGAGGTGGATGAGCTGGTGCGCTGCGTCCAGGCCCAGGACACTTCGGTGCTGGTGAAGATACCGGGGGTCGGCAAGAAAACCGCCGAGCGCCTGCTGGTCGAACTCAAGGATCGTTTCAAGGCCTGGGAAAGCATCCCGGCCATTTCCGGCCTGGTGGTTGAACCTCGTGCCGACGCGGCAGTCTCAAGCGCCGAGAACGATGCGCTCAGTGCGCTGGTCGCACTGGGCTTCAAGCCCCAGGAAGCCAGCCGGGCGGTGGCCGCCATTCAGGAAAAAGACTTGAGCAGTGAAGAGTTGATCCGTCGCGCCCTCAAAGGCATGGTGTAGCGCATGATAGAAGCCGATCGGCTGGTGACCGCCACGGGGCGTGACCGCGACGAACAACTGGACCGTGCCATCCGTCCTCTGAAGCTGGCCGAATACATCGGCCAGCCGGTCGTGCGCGAGCAGATGGACCTGTTCATCCGCGCCGCCAGGGCACGCCGCGAATCCCTCGACCACACCCTGATCTTCGGCCCGCCCGGCCTGGGCAAGACTACCCTGGCCAACATCATCGCCCAGGAAATGAGCGTCTCGATCAAGAGCACTTCCGGCCCGGTGCTGGAGCGCCCGGGGGACCTGGCCGCGATGCTGACCAACCTGGAGGCGGGGGACGTGCTCTTCATCGACGAGATCCATCGCTTGTCACCGGTGGTCGAGGAAGTGCTGTACCCGGCGATGGAAGACTTCCAGCTCGACATCATGATCGGCGAAGGTCCTGCGGCACGTTCGATCAAGCTCGACTTGCCGCCTTTTACCCTGGTCGGCGCCACCACCCGGGCCGGCATGCTGACCAACCCTTTGCGTGATCGCTTCGGTATCGTGCAACGCCTGGAGTTCTACTCCAGCGAGGACCTGGCCACCATCGTCAGTCGCTCGGCGAATATCCTCGGCCTGACCATCGAGGCCCAGGGCGCTTTCGAGATCGCCCGGCGCGCGCGCGGCACGCCGCGTATCGCCAACCGCCTGTTGCGGCGGGTGCGCGACTTCGCCGAAGTGCTGGGCAATGGCGAGATCAGCCGCTCCGTCGCAGACCGGGCGCTGAACATGCTGGATGTCGACGAACGTGGCTTCGATCATCAGGACCGCCGCCTGCTGCTGACCCTGATCGAGAAGTTCGACGGCGGTCCGGTCGGGCTGGACAACCTGGCGGCGGCGATCAGCGAGGAGCGCCACACCATCGAGGATGTGCTCGAGCCTTACCTGATCCAGCAGGGCTATATCATGCGCACACCGCGTGGCCGGGTAGTGACCCGTCACGCCTACCTGCACTTCGGTCTGAACCTGCCCAAGCGCATGCTCGATCCGCCGACTCCCGACCTTTTCGAGCCTGTAGCAGAATGATTGAAAAATTGTTCGTTTCCCCAATTGGCAACTACCAGGGCTGGGACTAGTATGCGCGCGCACACTCAGGAAGCTTTCAGCCACCGCTGTCGTGTCTATTACGAGGACACCGATGCAGGTGGCATCGTCTACTACGTCAATTACCTCAAGTTCATGGAGCGCGCACGCACCGAGCGCCTGCGTGGCCTGGGTTTCCAGCAGTCGCGTCTGGCCAGTGAGGGGCTGTTGTTCGTCGTTCATTCCAGCGAGGCCCGCTACCATGCGCCGGCACGCCTGGATGACGAACTGCTGGTGAGCGCGGAGGTGGATGAGATGAAACGGGCCAGCCTGCGTTTCCACCAGCAGGTCAGGCGCGCGAAGGACGATACGCTGCTCTGCGAGGGGCGGTTCGTGGTGGCCTGTGTGCACACCGACAGTTTGAAACCCCGGGCCATGCCGGAGGCGCTGCGCACAGCCCTCTCGGGCCAGGGCCCATTCCCAGCAGGAGAGTAAGCGTGGAACCCAACGTCGATCATATGTCCATGTGGAGCCTGATCAGCAATGCCAGCTTCGTGGTTCAACTGGTTATGCTGATCCTCGTTGGCGCCTCGGTCGTCTCGTGGATACTGATTTTCCAGCGTAGCAACCTGCTGCGTGCCGCCAAGCGCTCGCTGCTGGAATTCGAGGAGCGCTTCTGGTCGGGTATCGACCTGTCCAAGCTGTACCGCCAGGCGGGGGCCAACCCCGATCCGGACTGCGGTGTCGAGCAGATCTTCCGCGCCGGCTTCAAGGAATTCTCCCGCCTGCGCCAGCAGCATGGTGTCGATCCGGATGCGGTCATGGATGGCGTCAATCGCGCCATGCGCGTGGCGATTTCCCGGGAGGAGGAAAAACTCGAGCAGAGCCTGCCGTTCCTCGCCACCGTCGGCTCGACCAGCCCTTATATCGGCCTGTTCGGCACCGTCTGGGGGATCATGAACTCGTTCCGTGGTCTGGCCCAGGTGCAGCAGGCGACCCTGGCGACCGTCGCGCCGGGTATCGCCGAGGCCCTGATCGCCACGGCCATCGGCCTGTTCGCGGCGATTCCGGCGGTCATCGCCTACAACCGTTTCGCCGCCCGCTCGGAAACGCTGATCGCCCGCTACTACATGTTCGCCGACGAGTTCCAGGCGATCCTGCACCGTAAAGTCCATACCTCCGAAGACTGAGGTCCGACGCAATGGCCCGAATTCGCAACAGACGCAAGCCCGTCGCCGAGATGAACGTCGTGCCTTATATCGACGTGATGCTGGTGCTGCTGGTGATCTTCATGGTGACCGCGCCGATGCTCAACCAGGGCGTCAAGGTCGACCTGCCCAAGGTCAGCAGCGAAACCCTGCCCCAGGACAACGACGCCCAGGTGCTGACCATTTCCATCAAGGCCGACAAGACCTACTACTGGAACATGGGCACCGAGGTCGATACCGACACGGTGCAGGACAAGGCCCTGACCCTCGACGAAATGACCCGGGCGGTCACCGCGATCATGAATCAGAACCGTAGCCAGGGTAAGGCCGTGCAAGTCTTCGTGCGTGGCGACAAGGCCGTGGACTATGGCGCGGTCATGAGCGCCATGGGCGGGCTGCAGGAAGCCGGTGTCGGCAATGTCGGCCTGATCACCGAGGCCCCCTGATGCACAACGCACCGCGTTCACCCTCGGAAAGCTATTTCTGGCCCACCATCGTGGCGCTGGCGCTGCATGTGCTGATCTTCGCCATGCTCTTTATCAGCTTCTCGCGAACGCCCGAACTGCCTCCTTCCCGCCCGGTGATCCAGGCCACGCTCTACCAGTTGAAATCCCAGAGCCAGGCCACCACCCAGACCAACCAGAAGATCGCCGGCGAAAAGCCCAAGACATCCGCGCCCCAATACGAAACCGAGCAGATGGAGCAGCGCAAGGCGGAAGCCGAGCAGGCGGCGGAACAAAAGCGCGCCGAGGAAGCTCGAAAGGCCCAGCAGGAACAACAGAAAGCGGCTGAGGCCAAGGCGGCCGAAGAGCAGAAGGCAGTCGCGGCGAAGAAAGAAGCCGAGGCGAAAAAGGCCGAAGAGCTGCAGCAGGCCGAGATCGCCAGGAAGAAGGCCGAGCAGGAAGCCGCGAAGAAAAAGGCTGACGAGGAAGCCAGGAAGAAAGCTGCCGCCGAAGAGGCGAAGAAAAAAGCGGCGGAAGACGCCAAGAAGAAAGCCGCCGCCGAAGAAGCGAAAAAGAAAGCCTCCGCCGAGGCCGCCAGGGAAAAGGCCGCCGAAGAGGCGCGGCGCAAGGCCAACGAAGATCGCAAGGCCCAGGCCCTGGCTGAACTGTTGTCGGAAGATACTGGCTACCAGCAGGCCCTGGCCGACGAACAGGGCGATAAGGTCGCCGGTAATCTCGATGACCTTATCGTGCGCCTGGTGAGCGAGCAGTGGCGCCGACCGCCTTCAGCACGTAATGGCATGACGGTGGAGGTACTGATCGAGATGCTGCCGGATGGCACCATCACCAATGCCAGCGTCACACGTTCCAGCGGCGATTCGCCGTTCGACAGCTCGGCGGTGGCGGCAGTACGTAACGTGGGCCGCATTGCGGAGATGCAGAAACTGGACCGCGCGACTTTCGATCAGTTGTATCGCAAGCGTCGCGTCATCTTCAAACCCGAGGACCTGAGCCTGTGAATACCCTGATTCGTATCGCCCTGATGGGCCTGATCATGCTGGCCGGCACTGCCCAGGCAGCCGATCCGTTGATCATTTCCGGTGGCAACGACCGTGCGGTGCCCATCGCCGTGGTCCCGTTCGGCTGGCAGGGCGGCAATGTGCTGCCCGAGGACATGTCGACCATCATCGGCAACGACCTGCGCAACTCCGGCAGTTTCGAGCCGATCCCGCGGCAGAACATGATCAGCCTGCCGACCCAGGCCAGCGAAGTCATCTACCGCGACTGGAAGGCTCTGGGCGCGCAATACCTGGTGGTCGGCAATATCCAGCCCGCCGCCGGGCGACTGCAGATCCAGTTCGCCGTGTTCAATGTCACCACCGAGCAGCAGGTGATGACCGGCAGCGTCGGCGGGTCGCTCGACCAGTTGCGCGACATGGCCCACTACGCTTCGGATCAGGTCTTCGAAAAGCTGACCGGCATCAAGGGCGCTTTCTCGACACGCCTGCTCTATGTCACGGCCGAGCGCCTGGCCACCAGCAATACGCGCTACACGCTGCAGCGCTCCGACTACGATGGTGCACGCGCCGTTACCCTGCTGCAGTCGCGGGAGCCGATCCTGTCGCCGCGTTATTCGCCCGATGGTCGTCGTATCGCCTATGTTTCCTTCGAGCAGAAGCGCCCGCGCATTTTCATCCAGCATATCGACACCGGTCGCCGCGAGCAGATCACCAATTTCGAGGGGCTCAACGGTGCGCCGGCATTCTCTCCGGATGGCAATCGCCTGGCTTTCGTGCTGTCCAAGGACGGCAACCCGGAGATCTATGTCATGGACCTGGGGTCGCGCAACCTGCAGCGCCTGACCAACCACTACGGCATCGACACCGAGCCGTTCTGGGGCGCGGATGGCCAGACCATCTACTTCACTTCCGATCGCGCCGGCAAGCCACAGATCTACAAGCAGCGCCTTGGCAGCAACAATGCCGAGCGTGTGACTTTCGTCGGCAACTATAACGCCAACCCGAAGCTGTCGGCCGATGAAAAGACCCTGGTGATGATCCATCGCCAG
This sequence comes from Stutzerimonas kirkiae, assembly GCF_004327335.1. Classification (GTDB taxonomy): domain Bacteria; phylum Pseudomonadota; class Gammaproteobacteria; order Pseudomonadales; family Pseudomonadaceae; genus Stutzerimonas; species Stutzerimonas kirkiae. Next base: position 11,498 of record NZ_QJUO01000027.1, read on the forward strand.
GACGGCTACACCAATTTCAAGGTGGCTGCACAAGACCTCCAGCGCGGAAACCTTCGGTTGCTTTCTGATAGCACTTTGGACGAGTCGCCCACTGTTGCGCCCAATGGCACCATGCTAATCTATGCAACCCGCCAGCAGGGCCGGGGAGTCTTGATGCTTGCATCCATAAACGGTCGAGTCAGGCTCCCACTTCCTACCGCTCAAGGCGAAGTCCGAGAGCCGTCATGGTCCCCTTACCTGAACTGATGCGGTATCAACGCTTTTAACCAAAACACACCTGGGGTTGTTACACATGGAAATGCTGAAATTCGGTAAGTTCACTGCTCTGGCTCTGGCCATGGCTGTTGCAGTTGGTTGCTCCTCCAAAGGCGGCGACGATTCTGGCGAAGGCGCTGCCATCGACCCGAACGCCGGCTACTCCGCCGACACTGGCGCCGTTGACGGCAGCCTGAGCGAAGAAGCCGCCCTGCGCGCCATCACCACCTTCTACTTCGAGTTCGACAGCTCCGAGCTGAAGCCCGAGGCCCTGCGCGCCCTGGACGTTCACGCCAAGGACCTGAGGGGCAACGGCGCTCGCGTCGTTCTGGAAGGCCACACCGACGAGCGCGGTACCCGCGAGTACAACATCGCCCTGGGCGAGCGTCGTTCCCAGGCCGTACAACGCTACCTGGTTCTGCAGGGCGTTTCCCCGGCTCAACTGGAGCTGGTTTCCTACGGCGAAGAGCGCCCGGTCGCTCTGGGCAGCGACGAGCAGTCCTGGGCCCAGAACCGCCGCGTAGAACTGCGCAAGTAAGTCGTCATGCGTGAGTACCGCCGTCTTCTGTCTCTGATCGCGCTCAGCCTGCCGCTTACAGCGCTGGCTGTGCCGGTTTCCGAAAGTGATTCGGGTGCTGCCTATGGCAGCTACCCGGTGACCAATACGGATGTCGGTGGTGCTTATGCGGGAGGTGGGGCGACCGCCCCATCTTCCGCGCAGGGCATGCTGTTCATGCAGTTGCAGCAGATGCAGCAGGAAATCGCGCAGTTGCGCGGGCTGCTCGAAGAGCAGCAGAACCAGATTCAGCGGATGCAACAGGAAGGCCTGGAGCGTTACCAGGATCTGGACCGTCGTCTGTCGGGTGGAGCGGCTGCCGCGCCTTCCAGCGACCAGAATTCATCGAGCGGTGCCCAGGGCACTGCTACCTCGGCAACGCAGAGCGCTTCGGCCGCCGCGGGCGATCCCGAGAAGGAAAAGCTTTTCTACGATGCCGCCTTCGACCTGATCAAGGCCAAGGACTTCGACAAAGCCAGCCAGGCTTTCGCGGCCTTCCTGCGTCGTTATCCCAATAGCCAGTACGCCGGCAACGCGCAATACTGGCTGGGCGAAGTGACCCTGGCCAACGGCGATCTGCAAGGCGCTGCACAGGCTTTCGCCAAAGTCAGTGAGACCTATCCGCAGCACGGCAAGGTGCCCGACGCCCTCTACAAGCTGGCGGATGTCGAGATGCGCCTGGGCAATCGCGAAAAGGCCCAGGGGATCTTTCGCCAGGTCATCGCCCAGTACCCCAATAGCTCGGCCGCACAGCTTTCCCAGCGCCAGTTGAACCGCTGAGCCGCTGCCCGTTGCCCGAGGAAAGCGGGCTGGACCGGGCAGACGCGATAAATTTCAAAAAAAAGTTCCAATTCCCCAACGAAATCAGTATCATGCGCCCCGCGTTGGGTCGTTAGCTCAGTGGTAGAGCAGTTGGCTTTTAACCAATTGGTCGTAGGTTCGACCCCTACACGACCCACCATATACGCAAAGCCCTCCTCGTGAGGGCTTTTGTCTTTCTGGCGTTCCTGGAATGCCCTCGCAGCCTATGCATGGGCTACAGTTGGACTTCCGTATCCGGAGGTTCCATATGGCATGTCCCCAGGTTTGTAGTGGCGCGCTGCTGCAATGCTGCTTTGGCGTCGCCCCCTCCATGCTCAATGTCCTTCCGCTCAACCGCACGTTGCTCGGCGGTATGCCGGCTGCCACTTTGCAGGACCATCTGCCATTGGTGAATATTCTGCCTTTCGGCCTGTGCAGCAGCCTCGCCAATCCTTCGGTCGCGGCGGCCACCGCAGCCGCACTGGGTGTGTTGACCCCGATGCCGTGCATCCCGGTCACCAGCGCTCCCTGGATTCCTGGCGGGGCGCCCAGTGTGCTGTTGGGTGGAAGCCCGGTGCTGAATAGCAATGGCATGCTGATGTGCAACTGGGGAGGGCTGATCAAGGTGGCGATGCCCGGACAGGTGAACGTGCTGGTGCCCTGAGCGTCAGTTATCCCGGGGTTCACGCCAGTTGTCCAGCCATATCCGCAGCCTCGAGGGGCGGCGGCCTTGTTCGTCGAGCGTGTGGCCCTGGGCATCGTATGTGAGTGGTGTGCCGAGCGATTGCCCCTGCGCATAACGGCTGTTCAGCGCCAACTGGCCGTTCGGGTGAAAGCGCTGGAGTGGGCCATGCAGGATGCCTTCGTGGTAGCAGGCCTGCTCGGCGACCTGCCCATTGGCGAAGTAACTGCTCGCTTTCCCGTGCATCAGGCCATTGCGATAGTTGATCGTCCGCTGTAGCCAGCCCTCATCGCTATAGAAGCGCGCTTGGCCGTGGGGGCGGCCCTGGGCATGGGGCATAAGGGCGCTGACCTGGCCATTGGGGTGATAAAGCGTACTGGTGCCATGCAGTACACCGTCACGGTACTCAAGGCGAGCCTGGGGGCGTCCATGCTCACTGATCTGCAGTGGCCCTTCCAGGCGCTGGTCCAGCAGGTTGCCCTGTAGACGACTGTCGTCACGCTGCAGCTCCAGCCGGGTCGTGCTCATATCGCTGGCCTCAGTTGATCTTCACCAGGCCGCCCTTGAGGGTCAGCAGGCCGCCGCCATCCACTGTCTGTTCGGCACCGGCCTTGTTGCTCAGGCTGATCCCGGCATCGTTGCTCAGGGTGGTCCCGGCCTTGTTCTCCAGGGACGTGCCGGCCTGGTTGGTGAGCGAGGTGCCGGCCTTGTCGGTGAGGGCCATGCCGGCCTGGGTGGTGAGGTTCTGCTCGCTCTTGGCCGTGAGGTCGCCGCTGCTCTGCAGGCTGAGGGTGCCACTCACCTTGATGGTGAGGTTGCCGTCCACCGTCAGTTCGTAGTTGCCGCTGACCTTGTGGCTATAGTTGCCGCCGGTGCTGTGGGCCTGGTCGGCGCCGACGGTTACCGTGCGTTTGTCTTTCACGTCGAGGCTGTCGCTGCCTGCCTGGATGCTTACCCGGCGCTTGCCCTTCTCCAGGGTGACGGTTTCGTCGCCTTCCTTCACGGTGCGGGTGCGGGCGTTCTGTACCGTCAGGATTTCGTCGTGGCCGATGCTGGCGCTGCTGTCGTTGAGCACATTGAGCTTGAGGTCCTTCTGCGCCTGGAGGAAGACTTCCTCGGCGTCCTTCTTGTCTTCGAAGCGCAACTCGTTGAAGCCGCCGCCACCCTTGGACGAGTTGGTCTTGATGCCGGACTGGGTCTGGTTGGCCGGCAGCGGGTAGGGCAGGGTGTTGTCGCCGTTGTAGACGCAGCCGCTGACCAGCGGGCGATCCGGGTCGCCGTCGATAAAGGTGACGATCACCTCCTGGCCGATACGTGGCACGAACTGCATGCCAAAACCCTTGCCGCTCCAGGGCAGCACCACGCGCACCCAGCAGGAGGCGGTTTCGTCCTGCTTGCCGTCGCGGTCCCAGGGGAACTGGATCTTGATGCGGCCGTACTGATCGGTCCAGATTTCCTCGCCGGCCTTGCCCATCACCTGGGCGGTCTGGGTGTGCATGCGCGGCTTGGGTGTGATGCGTGGCGGGCGGTAGGCGCTGGCCCTGGGGATGGCCTCGAAGCGGTTGCGGTAGTGCTGGTGGCTAGCGTCATGGCTGACCGAGGTCACCACCCAGTCGATATTCAGGCTGGCGTCGTCATGCCCGCTGAGGGTGAACCAGTGCCCCGGCACCAGCCAGCGGCAGTCGCTGTCGCCGACCAGGCGCTTCTCCTGGCTGCGCAGCCCGTCCACGCGCTGCTTGGTCAGCGCATCGCCCCGCGCCTTGGCGGTATAGCCGCCGGGATGCTCGTATATCGACAGGGGGCCGGCCAGCGCCTCCGCCTGACTGTAGAGGGAAGTGGTCGGGGTGGTGAATTCGTAGTCCGTGGCGCTGTACACCCCGGACACCGCCTGGATGCAGAACTGCGCCGAGCGGATGCCATGCAGCTCGCGCACGCCGATTTCCTGGCCCAGGTAAGGCACCTTCGGCCCGTTGGGGATGGGCGGGAAGGCATCGTTGTTATCGCCCAGCACCAGTGTGTGCTTGCCGTCCTCGTGGGTGAAGAACCAGAAGATGCCTTCCTCCTCCAGCAGCCGCGAAACGAAGGCGAAATCCGTCTCGCCGTACTGCACGCAATACTCGCGCGGCTCGTAGCTGCCGGAGAGCGACAGCTTGAAATCGGTGAAGCCGTGGGCCTTGAAGATGGTGGTGACGATGTCGCTGGTGGAGAGGTTCTGGAACACCCGGTTGTTGCTGGCCAGGGTCAGCCACCAGAGCCAGGGGCGCAGAATCAGTTGGTAGCGTTCGGCGGTGGCATCGGCGGGGAGTTGGTGAATCTCGGCAATCAGGGCGTCGAGGGGACGTTGTTGGGTGTCGTTGTGGAGGGTGGTGGTGATATGCGACGCCACGGAGTCGGGTAGCGTGAGTGGATTACTGCTGAAGCTTTGTAGATTCAACTGGGCGAGGCCGTTCAGGGCCTCGTGCCCGAAGATGCCCTGCGGATAGATCTCCATCCGCGCCGATGCTGTGAGGGAAATACTGGTGGTGGCGTCGGTTGGACGGGACATACGGTAGCTCGGCTGGTTAGGGGCGGGCTGAAAAGCCTTTCCACGAAGACACAGACCCACAAGCCATGAGCTTTGCAGGTCTATCGTTTCGTATAATTCAGGCTTTTTCAGAGTTTACTTAGCTTCAACAGGTTGAGTCTCCGAGGGACGGACTTGCATTTTTCATCTGGAAATCCTCCTCGGCGTAATTAAATCGGAATAGTGTGCAAAACTTTTGTCGTGAAAGAGTCGGGGGATCTCCAGTTTTTTGGTGGAATTGCATGGCTGCGCGTAAAGCCGATATTTCTCTCGAGCAGAGTGCGAGTGCACTCTGGGCAGCAAGGGCGTGATACGCCGATGTTTAATGGTATGTTTCTCTCGATGGATTTTGCTTGGCAGTGATTTACTATCTGCATTTCAGCATGTGTCTCGGCATTTTCTTCGGCGTTAGTTGGTGAGGTGGTAGGCGCGATGATCTTGCAGTACTGTATGGCTTGCACACGATCTTGATCCTCTGAGAGTTGGTCGTTGCAGATATCTGCCAGTTCAGATCTTAACACTGCCCAGAGCAGGGCGAGAGACACGTCGGGGAAGTGTCCGAAGTTTATGTAGTCGAAGCTTTTGGGGGATAGTTTCGGGTTGCCGGTAATTGTGCGGCGTTTGAAGTTGCAAGCTGCGTACAAGGTGTCCCCTATTATTGCGACGGCTGTAGTGTCCAGTTCGATTTCGGATGGTTGTAAATCGGTGCGGATAAGAACCTCAGGTGCAGAGTGCGTGCGTGCAATGGATCCCTGTAAAACGTCGGCCAGATGTGTGGTAGTTGGAGTGGATGCGGTAATTCTAGATAACTGGAATTGCTGGTTAAGTGCTGCCTGGCGGGAGGAAATTGCCGATGGCTTTGGGACACTCTTTCTTAGTTCGTTTGCTGTATAAGGTTGTACTGGGGACCTGATTTCAATGTGGCATGAACTGTAGATTGTCGCCATTATTGTCTGCGCTATTCTGTCCTCCAAGCGCTGATTCAAAAGCTCCTTGTATAAAAGATAGTTTGCGGTTTCCAATCTATCCAGCGCGTCTTCAGGAAACTGCGAGTGTGACTCGATATAGCTCCTCATGCGGGATCTGTCTTCGCTGGATAGCTCGGTGTCTAACCTGATGCCAAGAGTGCTGGCGGCAAAACTCAGCAGGGAGGCTGGGATTCGCGAGACGATTGCGAGTGCTTTCAGTGAAGACATTTTTCCTCCAGTTTCTTGATATCTGGGTTCCTATTCCAACACCCACTCCGCCAACTTCCCCGTCACCTGCGCCATCAGCACATTCTCGATATCCCTTGCACCCGCCGAGCTGCATTTGGCGAGCACGGCCTTGACGATGGCCGGATCGAAATCGAACGGCTTGCCGGTGGCGGCCTTGTAGCGTTCCCGCAGTTTCTCCAGCTTGGCCTGGACGATGCCTTCCAGGGTCGCTTCGTCCAGCGGGCGGTAGGGCACCACGGTCATACGGGCGAGGAAGGCGGGGCGGAAGGTTTGTAGCAGCACCTTGCGCAGGCGTTCGCTGAAGGCGTCGCCGCCGAGCTGCTCGGGCGGGGTGTCCAGCAGCAGTTCGGCGCCGACGTTGCTGGTGGCGAGCATCACGGTGTTCTTGAAGTCCACCAGCAGGCCGGTGCCGTCTTCCATCACGCCCTTGTCGAAGACGTTGTAGAACGCCTCCAGCACGTCGGGGTGGGCCTTTTCGATTTCGTCCAGCAGCACCACGGAATAAGGACGGCGGCGCACCGCTTCGGTGAGCACGCCGCCGCTGCCGTAGCCGACGTAGCCGGGTGGGGCGCCCTTGAGCTGGCTGACGGTATGGGCTTCCTGGTATTCGGAGAGGTTGATGGCGATCAGGTTGCGTTCGCCGCCGTACAAAGCGTCTGCCAGGGCGTAGGCGGTTTCGGTCTTGCCGACGCCGGTGGGGCCGAGCAGCAGGAATACGCCGACCGGCTTGGCCGGGTCGGTGAGGCCGGCGCGGTAGGCCTGGATACGCAGGGCGATGCTGTCGAGCGCGGCCTGCTGGCCCATCACCCGTTGCCCCATGCGCTGGCCGAGGGTGCGGATGGCGTGGGCTTCGTCGGCGAGCATCTTGCCCACCGGGATGCCGGTCCAGCCGGCGATCACCGCCGCCACGCTGCGTGAGTCGACCTGTTCCGGCACCAGCGGGTCGTCCTGGCGGATGGCGTCGAGGCCGGCTTCCAGGCGTGTCAGTTCGGCGGCCAGGTGCTCGAGACGGCCATCCCGCTCTTCGTCGGGATTGTCGAGGCTGTCGGCATCGGCATCGACGCCAAGGGCCAGCAACTCCCTACGCACCGCGAGCAGTTCGCGCACGGCTTCGCGTTCTTCGTCCCAGCGGCCTTGCAGCTCGCGCATGGCCTGCCGATTGTCGCTGGCTTCGAGCTCCAGTGCGCCGATGCGCGCATGGTGTTCCAGCCCGGTGGCCTGTTCGCGGCGCAGACGCTGTAGCTCTTCTTGCAGCGCCTGTTCGCGACGGCGCAGGCTTTCCAGTTGTGGCGGCACGTCGTACTGGCCGAGGGAAACCCGGGCGCAGGCGGTGTCCAGCACGCTGATGGCCTTGTCCGGTAGCTGGCGGCCGGAGATATAGCGGTGCGAGAGTTTCACCGCGTCCTGGATGGCGGCATCCAGCACCAGTACGCCATGGTGCTGTTCCAGCTTGGCGGCGATGCCGCGCAGCATCTCCACGGCTGTGGCCTCGTCCGGCTCCTCCACCTGCACCAACTGGAAGCGGCGCGCCAGTGCCGGGTCCTTCTCGAAGTACTTCTTGTATTCCAGCCAGGTGGTGGCGGCCAGGGTGCGCAGTTCGCCCCGGGCCAGGGCCGGCTTGAGCAGGTTGGCGGCGTCGCTGCCGCCTTCGCTGCCACCGGCGCCGATCAGCGTGTGGGCTTCGTCGATGAACAATACGGTCGGCTGCGCGCTGCTGCGCACCGCGTCGATCACGCCCTTGAGGCGCTGTTCGAACTCGCCCTTGACCCCGGCCCCGGCCTGCAGCAGGCCCAGGTCGAGGATGCGCAGGGTGACGTCCTGCAGGGATGGCGGCACTTCGCCGGCCGCGATGCGCCGGGCCAGCCCTTCGACCACGGCGGTCTTGCCGACGCCGGGGGCGCCGACCAGGATCGGGTTGTTCTGCCGCCGGCGCAGCAGGATATCGATGCACTGGCGGATTTCCCCGTCGCGCCCGAGGATCGGGTCGATACGTCCGGCGCGGGCGTCGGCGGTAAGGTCCTGGGTGTACTGGTCGAGGTGGGCGGTTTGCAGGGCTGGGCTGTCGGCCGGGGGCCGGGGCGTTTGCCGCTGGGGCTCCTGCTGCTGCAGGTGTTCGCGCAGGGTCTCGAGGGGTATGCGCAGCAGCGCTGGCGTGCTGTTCAGCAGCAGTACGCGGCGCTCTTCGCGGCCGAGCAGGGCAAGCAGCAACTGGCTGGGGGCGATGGCGGCCTGCCCGTCGAGGCTGGCCTGGAGCCATGCATCCTGCAGTACGCCGATGGTCTGGGCGGACAGGGCGGGGGTGCGGGTATTGCCATGCTTGAACAGTGCCTGGGCCGTTTCGAGCTCATGGGTCACGCTGGCGACCGTCAGGCCGAAGTGCGACAGCAGCCGGGCGAACGCGCCATCGTCCAGTGCCAGCAGTTCCAGCAGCAGGTGTTCCATTTCCACATAGTGGTGGGTCTGCTGGTGGCAGCGTTGCGCGGCTCGCTCCAGGGCGCTTCGGCATTCCGGGGCGAGCCGGTCGACCAGGGCGGCGAGTTCCATCAACCGGCCTCCGTCTTTCTCAAGTGCAGCCTGATGCGCTGTTCCGGGGCCTTTTGCGCATCCCGTCGCAGGCCGGTGTTCATACCCAGCCGCGCACCCTGTTGGTGCCCGAGGTGGAGCGGGCTCTGGGGGCGGACGATAAGCTCGAGGCGGCAGTCCAGGTCCGTGCCGAGATATTGCGCATGCAGCTCCGCCAGGGTGGCATGGGCGCTGCCGCCAGGCAGGAAGGCCCTTGCCTGTTCCGCTTGCAGCGGGCCGAGTTGAAGGTGGAAGCCGGCCTGTTCGTCCCAGGTCCGGTATCCGGCCACGGCGTTGTGCCCGAGGCGCAGGTTGCCGGCGCCTCGTTGCAGGCGGCTGCGGCTGGCTGCAGGGATTTCTCGCCAGGCGCCTGCATAGGCCTGGCAACGGGCGGGCACTGAAAACTGCCGCTGGATAATGGCGGCGAATACGGCCAGTGGCCGGCGTTTGCCACTGAAGGCTGCCGCACGGGCCAGGACCAGGCTATCCGGGCAGGGACCATGGGTCCGTCGAGGGAACGGCAGCAGCCCGGCCAGGGCGCGTAGCGGTTGGTCGAGCGCGGCCCGGGACGGGGGCTGGAAGCCCAACGCCAGGCGGTGCTTGCACAGCGTCCGGTAGAGCAGGCTGAGCAGGCGATGCTGGAATATATCGAAGAATTCCGCGGGGGCGTGGTCCTTCTGCCGGGTCTGTTGTCGCAGCCATTCCTGGTAGGCATAGGGCAGGGCGCCATCGGCGCCACCCAGGCCGAACATGGGGGTTTCGACGGTTATGGCGGGCTGCCCTTTTACCGGGGCCTGGGCGTCTTCATGCAGGGCGGTTATCTGGCTGGGCTCGAAGATAGCCGCCAGCGTACCGCGCAGGCGCAGGGCTTCGGTTTCCGGCTGGCTGCCCTGGCCAGGCGGTGTGGCCTGTGGCCGTTCACGTTGCAGCAGGAGCAAGGCCTGCAACCATTCGAAGGCCTGTGGCTCAGCGCGCAGGCGCTGGCTCAGACTACCAGGGGCTGGCCTGCTTGCGGGCGCCATAGGGCGATCTCCTGGTCGGCTTGTACCAGCACCGTGCGCACGAAGCGGTTGGCATTGGCGTGGAGGGAGAAGAATTGCGCCAGTACGGCGGAGAACAGCACCGCACTGCTGCCGGTGAAGGACTCCGGCTTGAGCCGCAGGCGCACTTCCAGGCCGTTCTGCCAGCCGCGCCAGGCATCGTCGCCGCGGTGTTCGGTCACTCGCCGGCAGTCCAGCGCCTCTATGCCCTGGATTTGCCGGAAGGCCTCGGGGGTTTCGCTCAGGTTGTGCAGGGCGAGCATTTCGCGCAGGGCTTCCAGGGCTCGCGGGCCTTCGCTGAGGGAGGCATGGTTGAGGGTCAATTGCGAGACCAGCCGCCAGCGCGACGGGCCGTCCAGCGCTGGCTGATATTGCCGGCTGGGTGTCTTGCGCAGATGCACATTGCCCACCGGCCCCGGGCGCTCGAAGTGCAACTGCGTTCCCGCCGGCAGGCGCTCGGCAAGGTGGCGGTTGGTGCACAGCAGGTCGGCGCTGAGGGTCTGCTCCGCTGCCGCTTCCCGGGGGTTGAAGTCGTTGTCCACCAGGCTCAGCAGCAGGTCGCTGCCTTGCCGTCCGGGTGTCATGCCCTGCACACGGCGGGCATGCCAGTAGAGGGGGGCGCCGCTGGCGGCATGTTGCCAGCCATGGTAGGGCGCCATGGGCCGCGCGCCATTCGCGCCGCTGGCCTGCAGGTTGCGGATGCTATGGATTTCCGTCGCTTCTTCGCGGTAGGCGTCGGCCACCAGGCGGTATTCGCTACGGGTTCCGTCCGGGCGCAGGGGTTCGGATATCCGCGAGAACAGGTTGACCACCGGGACGCAGCCCAGCGCCAGGTCGCCAGCCTGCAGGTCCAGGTACCGGGGCGGCTCATGCGCGAACAGTAGATGAATGCATAGTTGTCTGCCGCTGATCTTCCCGGCCTGGATGGGGAGGTCGAAAAAGGCGAATTTTTCCGGGAAGGTGAAATATTCCGCCAGCAGTTGCAGGCCCGGAGCGGTGCAGTCGTCCTCCGGCAGCAGCGACTGGCCGGCCGCGAAGCCGACGGCTACGGGGCTGCCGTCGAGCGGAGATTGCTCGTCCTCGCTCGGCCCCTGGGTGATGCCAGTGGCATGGGCGCCAAGCAGGTCATACAGCAGGGCATTGGTGATGCTGGAGGCCGACGACAGGTGTATCCGCAGTCGCTCGATTTCCAGCGATGGCCAGTCGTAGCCCTCCAGGCATTGCAGGACGATGCGCAACGCACTGCGCGGCGCCTTTGTTTGCGCGGGGTAATCCAGGGGCAGCCTGGCGCAGGTTTCCTCGGCATCGAGCAGGCGGGCCTCGGTGATCTCGATCGGCCACAGGGTCAGGTGGTCGGTGGTGCGAAAGTGCAGGGTCTGCCCGTGCAGGTTGCCGTGCTGGGCGAGGGGGTCGCGCTCGTTCACCGTGGTGAACAGAGGGGTGCCGCGTGCGATTGGGTAGCCTTGCGCAAGGTTGCCCTTGTGCAGGTCCGGCGTGAACTGGGCGATGGCGCAGGATGGAAAGGGCCGCAGGGCGTGGGGGTAGAGCTGTTCCAGCAGCGCGTCGCTGAACTGCGCGTAATCATCGTCAAGGCGCCGCTGCAGGCGGGCGGTGAGGAAGGCGAAGCCCTCCAGCAGGCGTTCGACGTGCGGATCGTTGCACTCATCGGCCCCCAGTTCCAGGCGCTGGGCAACCTTGGGGTAGCGTTCGGCGAAGCCAGCGCCGGCGTGTCGCAGCCAGGTCAGTTCGCGCTGGTAGTGCGCCAGCAACTCGTCGTCGATCGAGTCACTCATGGTGTACCTCCACTGTTTCGCCCTCTCGAGAGACCACGAAGAGTGCCGGCCAGCGCTGGCCGCCCTGGCGTAACTGGCCATGCAGGCGGAGGTGGAGTCGCTGTGGGCGGCACGGATCGTGTTGCACTTCTATGGAGGACAGTTGCAGACGCGGTTCGAAGCGTTCGATGGCCTGGCGCAGGGCGCGGGCCAGGTATCGCCGGTCGCTCTCGTGCCCACTCTGGAACATCGTCCAGTCGGCCAGTCCGTAGCCGAGGATGCCGGGGGCGTTGCCGGCCAGGGCATGCCCGCAACGGGTATTGAGCAGGCGCTCCAGCTCCCCGGCCACCGACGCCGCCATGGCCGTGCGGTCGAACACCTCGTCCACCTGGCGCAGACGCTCGAACAGCGGGGCGCGCAATTCGCTCTGGCGCATGCTGGCCATCGCTTATCAACTGGCCAGCTTGTTGGCGGCCAGGTCCCAGGTCGAGGCGGAAGTACCTTCCTTGCTGCCGTCGTCCTTCTGGGCGGTCAGTTCCCATTTGATCTTGGTGAAGTTCAGCGACAGGGTTTCCACCGGCTTGCCCCCGGCCCCGCCGCTGACGCTGACGTTGGACAGCACGACGTTGTCCAGCGTGTAGACGATGAAGGGCATGATCTTGCCATCGCTCTCGGCGGCATTGCGGCCAATGGTGATGGTGGCGCTGGGAATGGCCTTGCCCGAGCAGCAGTACTCGTTGAGGGTCGGGGTCGAGGTGTCGACGAACTTGGTCAGGGTGAATTCGCCGATATGCGGTTTGCCGGAGGTCCGCTCCGAGTTGCTGACGTCGTTGGTCACCTGCATCGCCACGTTGTGGCTGTAGGACATGATTTCGATCTTGTTTTCGTAGCCGCTGATCTGGCTGGTGCCTTTGATATCGTCGCCAAGGTCGAGAATGATCGCATCCATCGTATGGAACTCCGCTGTAGCTGAAGGGGAGGAAAAGGCTCACAGGCTGGCGGTCGGGGCAGCCGGCAGCGTGTTTCAGGCCGCTACCGGCGGTGGCAGGTCGGCCACCAGGCGGATCGAGGCGGTCAGCTCTTCCAGTTGGAAATGCGGGCGCAGGAATACCGTCGCCCGGTAGGTGCCCGGCTTGCCGGCCACCTCGACGACGTCGATGCGCGCTTCGCGCAGCGGGTATTGCGCCTTGATCTGCTGCGGCGCGTTGTCATTGATCAACACATAGTCGGCGATCCAGTTGTTGAGGTAGCTCTGCACGTTGTCGCGGGTCATGAAGCTGCCGACCTTGTCGCGCATGATCACCTTCAGGTAGTGGGCGAATCGCGAGGCCGCCAGTACATAGGGCAGCATGGCCGAGATACGTGCGTTGGCGTTAGCTTCGCTGGTGTTGTAGAGCCTCGGCTTGTTGGTGCTCTGGGCGCCGAAGAACACGGCGAGGCTGGTGTTCTTCTTGTGACACAGGGCGATGAAACCGAGGTCGTTGAGTTCCTTCTCACGCCGGTCGGTGATGGCGACTTCGGTGGGGCACTTCAGCGAAATGTCGCCCGCCGCCGCCCGGAAGCTGTGGGCCGGCAGGTTCTCCACCGCGCCGCCGCCTTCCACGCCCCTGATGGCGGCGCACCAGCCGTATTTGGCGAAGGCATCGGTGATGCGTTGCGCCATCAGCCAGGCGGCATTGCCCCACAGGTACTTGCCGTGGTCCGTGCCATCGACCTTCTCGACGAAGTTCATGCCGCTTACCGGGCTGGTCTCCGGGCCATAGGGCAGGCGCAGCAGGTAATGGGGCAGCACCAGGGAGACATAGCGTGAATCCTCGCGCTCGCGGAAAGCGCGCCAGCCGACCATGTCCTGGCTCTCGAATATCTTGCTCAGGTCACGTGGCACGGCCAGGTCGGTGAAGCTTTCCAGGTCGAACAGGCTGGGGTGCGCCGCGGCGATGAAGGGCGCGTGGGCGGCGGCCGCGACTTCCGACAGTTTGCCCAGCAGGGCGATGTCCGCGGGGTTGCGGCCGAACGCGTAGTCGCCCACCAGCAGGCTGTAGGGGTTGCCGCCGAAGGTCCCGTACTCTTCCTCGTAGATTTTCTTGAACAGCGCGCTCTGGTCGAACTCGATGGCCTTTTCCAGATCCTTCTGCAGGTCATCGCGGCTGACGTTGAGCAGTCGCAGTTTCAGTCGCGAACTGGTCTCGGTGTTCTGCACCAGTTGGTGCAGACCGCGCCAGGACGCTTCCAGTGCCTGGAAGGCGGGGGCGTGGAGGATTTCGTTCAACTGGTCGCCGATCAACTGGTCGATCTCGGCGATGCGCTGGTTGATCATGGCCACCGTGTTCTTGCTGGCGAGCATTTTCTTGTCGAGCACCTGGCCGGCGAATTCGCCGAGCATTTCCCGGGCCGACTGTTGCTGGCTGTCATCGGGGGCCATGCGGCCTTCCTGGATGATGCGCTGCAGCACGGAGAGGGTCTGGGTGCCTGCCTCGGTTGCGGATGCTGCGGATTTCTTGCTGGGCATGGTCGGTTACTCCGGGGCGGGGGATCAGGCGGTTGGCTCAGTCGGTTCGGTGCCGGGCTGCTCTGCGCTGTCGGCGGTGGACGAGGAGTCCCTGATGGCCTGCAGCCCTTCGGTGTTGTCCACGACTTCCTGCAGCAGTTGCTCCAGTTCGTCGTTGCCGTCCAGCTTGGTCAGCAGGTCGCGCAGTCGCTGGCGTGTTTCGAAGAGATTCTTCAGTGCCGGGACCTGATTGACGATGCTGACCGGATCGAAGGCGTCGATAGAGTCGAAGGTCAGCGCCAGGTTGAGCGTGTCGTCGCCGCCGAGTGTGTCATCCACCTGCAGGGTGAGCCGGGGACTGCTGGAGCGCAGGACCTCGTTGAAGTTGTCGCGGTCGATTTCGACGAAACGGCGCTCGCCCAGTTTGGGCAGGGGGTGCTCGGGGGTTCCGGAAAGGTCGGCGAGGATGCCGACGACCAGTGGCAATTCCTTTTTCTCGATGGCGTCGCCGATTTCCACGTCATAGGTGATCTGGACGCGAGGGGGGCGTACGCGGTCGAGTCTGTGCTGCGTGCTTTCGGCCATGAGGGCGAACTCCGAGACGGTTGGCTCGAGCACGCGAAGAAGTGTCGGCGTGCTCCTTCACTGGATTGCGCGCATGACAGGATGAGGGTATTCACGCCTGTCCGTGGCGATCCGGTAATCCGAAAAACGGACTACCCAACTACGGTAGAACAGGTTTATAAAAACGCAAATAAAACTTTTTTCTGACAGAAAAACTACATGGACGTTCGAAAATGGCCTCGAATTTCAAATGGTTTCCATGCATCCTGTCGCTCGTGCTGTCGACCGGCTGTGCCTGGTTCGGGCCCGCTATCGAGCTGAAGAGCCTGACGCTCGATGTGGCGAGCAGGGCCAACGATGATTTGCCCATCGCGGTCGATTTCGTCGCCGTGACGGAGCCACGGTTGCTGGAAACACTGGCAGGAATCAGCGCGCGGCAATGGTTCGCCGAGCGTGAGCAATACCGGCGCGATCATCCGCACATGCTTTCGGTGTGGAGCCTGGAACTGGTGCCCGGGCAATTCATGGACGCGCGCGATTTCCCGTTTTCCGGGCAACGTGCGGCGGGGCTGCTGGTCTTTGCCGATTATGCGACGCCCGGGGCGCACCGCCTGCGGCTGGAGGGGCGGCGCAAGGTCTGGTTGCGTTTCGATGGCAGGGAAATGCGTGTGCTGGAGGTGAGCGACCGCTGAGTCGCGGTGGGCCGGCGGCCAATGACAGTCTGGATGTCGAAGGGAGAAGTACTGTGAGAGTGTTACCCGATGCGGTGTGCTGGCACGAGGGCATGCAATTGCTGCCGCAGCATTTCCAGCTCCAGGGTTTGCGTGCCGAGGTGCTGGCGGAGCAGCTCGCGCAGGCCGCCAATCCCTGGTTCTGGGGGCTCTTTCTGCTCGACCTGGACAGGACGGCGTTGAGCGGGGGGCTGGTGCGTATTCGCGAGCTGGAGGCCATCCTGCCGGATGGCTTGCCGGTCAGGCTGGCCCGCGACGCGAAGCCGCTGGAGTTCGATGCCCGGGAGGCGATCGAGGCGACGGCGGAAAAGACCACGACGATCTACCTGGCGATTACCCCTCTGGCCCGTTCCGGGCAATTGCTCCCTCTCAAGGGCCGTATGGATTCGTTGCAGGGGGCCGCGGTGCCTGACCTGGCCAGCGGCGAATTCCCCGAGCCGATTCCCGTCTGGCAGCCCCATCTGCGCGTGCTCGACGAGAGCAGCCGTTCCGATTCCGTTTGTCTGCCGCTACTGCGTATCGCCCGCGAGGCCGGCGGTTACGTCCAGTGTGACTATGTGGCGCCGACGCCACGCATCGGTGTGGATTCGCTGATCGGCAGAAGGCTGGAGAGCATCTGCCTGCAGGCCCGGGAAAAGTGCCTGTCCCTGGCCGGGCGACTACGCCAGGCGCAGCGGGCCGACAGGCTGGAGGATGTCCAGGAAATCCGGCGCCAGTTGGCCGCACTGTGGATGCGCCTGCCCGAGGTGGAAGCGCTGCTGGGCAGCGGGGTGGTGGGGCCATTGCAACTGCATGCGGTGCTCTGCGGCATGGCCGGCAGTTGGAGCGCGCTGGCGCCGCAGGACGGCGTTCCGCTGTTCGCGGCACTGGATTATTTCGATCTGCTCGCGGGTTTTCGGCCGGTTCTGGACTGGCTGGACGGCTGTCTGCAGCGAATCCACGTCGGTTATCGGCGTAGTGTCTTCGAGCGCCAGGACGATGATTTCATCCTGCAACTGCCCGGCATGGAGCTGTCGGAGCGGCGCCTGGTGATCGGTTTGCGCATGCCCGCCGGCAGTGGCGAGCGCGATGCCCGCGAATGGCTGGAGCGCTCGGTGGTCGCTTCGGAGAGCTTCATTCCGGCGCTGGTACGCCAGCGCATGCGCGGGCTGGCGGTACGTCCGCTGGACCGGCGCGAGCAGATCGCCTATGGCGTGGGGGACGAGACCCATCTGTTCGTCGTACATATCGACCAGGACTGGTTCCAGCCCGCACAGCGGCTGTTGGTGAAGCCGCCGCGGGTGGCGACGGGCCAGGTGCCGGAACAGCTGTGGCTGTTCTACAAGGACGAGGTTGTCGATACAGACTGAAAGCGAAGGAAGCGGCGATGAACGAAGGGAAGCATGCAATCTATCCCCCAGCATTCGGCGAGTCGGTGCTGAGCCAGGCGTTCCAGCAGGCCTGGCTGGACTGGCAGCGATGCCGGGTGCGGCATCAGGGCGGAGAGGCGGTGCCCATCGAGCGCGTCGTCGACGATGCCCGGGCCATTGTCCGGCGGTTGTGGCGCACGGCCATGGTCGAGGTCGGCGAGTCGGCCAGCGATCAGGTCAAGGGGCTGGTGTACGCCTTTGTCGCGCTGCTCGATGAAACCCTGCTGTTCGAAGACTGGGCGGGCCAGGCCGCCTGGCAGGAGCGGCCACTGGAGTTGCGCCTGTACGGTACGCGTAATGCCGGGGAACGCCTGCCCGGGGCCATCCAGCGTTTGCTCAAGGCGCGTTCGCCGTCGAATCGGGACCTGGCCAATGTCTACCTGTTGTGCCTGTTGCTGGGCTTTCGCGGTTGTTTGCGTGGCCCGCGCGGCGAGGCACTGCACGAGAAGTGGCGGCAAGCCCTGTATGCGCATGCCTGGCAGCGTGATGCCGATGGCGAAGGGCTGCTGGCGCGGCTGCAGCAGCCGAGCCAGGTTGCCTTGCAGCGTCTGCCGTTGAGCCGTTCCCTGCCCGACGGGACGCGCCTGGGCCTGGCCCTGCTGCTGGCCTTGGGGCTGCTGCTGGTGATTGCGCATGGCTTCTGGCGTGACATCCGCGACGAACTGGAGCCCGCGCTGCATCTATTGTCCCCCATGTCCCAGGAGGCGCGACCGTGAGCCTCTGGCCGGTCCTGCTGGTGATTGCGCTGCTGATGCTGCTGGGCTTCGCCCTGCTGTTCTGGTGGTTGCGCAGTCGTGGCGCCAGGGCCGTGCGTGCCTTGTACCTGACGGTGCGACAGATGGAACAGGACCATGGGGTGAGTGATCGCTATGGTTTCCCCTGGTATCTGTTGCTCGGCGATCCGGCGTTGGGGCAGGGGCTCTGTCCGGCCTGGAACCTGAATGCGGTGGGGCCGGCGGCCTGGTTCGGCCGTTGGTGGGCGGACCAGGACGGTGCCGTGCTCGCCGTGCCCCAGGCGCTTTTCCTGCCCGAGGAGGGCAGCCCGCCGACACTGTTGCAGTGGCGGCGATTGCTGAGCCTGCTGGTGCGCCTGCGGCCGCGCCGCCCGCTGGACGGCGTTATCTGGAACATTCCCGCGCAACGCCTGCTCGAGCCGTTGTTCTGGTCCCATGACAGCCTGCTGCTGAAGCGGCGTTTCAATGACCTGCTGCAGCGGCTGGGGCTGAGCCTGCCGGTCTACGTGGTGGTATCCGGACTGGAACAACTGCCGGGGTTCGAGGCGCTGCTGGAGGCGTTGCCGGAACAGGCCCGGCAACGCAACCTTGGCTGGACTTCGGCGGTCCCGGTCGATCTGGTGTGGCAGACCGAGGTCGTGGACGCGGGCTTCGACAGCGTGCTGCAGTCGCTGCAGGCCGTGGTGCTGGAGGCGGCGGTGCTCAACGGCCGCCTGGACAACGACCTGCATGGGTTCCCGCGAGAACTGGAGGCCTTGCGCGATGGGCTTCGGCTGCGCCTGGAGCTGGCCTTCCAGGGTAATAGCCTGGGCGAGGCCGCCCGGCTGAGGGGCCTGTATTTCACCGGTCGCCAGCATCAGGTGGCGGCCCCGGACGCCCCTGAGCCGCCGCCGGGCGTGGCGGCCCCCCAGGTTTTCTGCCAGCGGCTCTGGCAGGAACGGCTGCTCGCCGAGCAGGGCCTGGCCCGCGCGGTGCCGCGTATATTGCGGCTGCGCCTGCGTTCGCAGTGGCTGGTGGCCATGGGCGCGGCGGCCCTGGCGTGTGTCTGGCTGCTGGGGATGTTGTGGGTCTGGCATGACAGTACCCGGGATGCGCGCATCCTGGTGCAAGGCGTGCAGACGCTGCAGCGTGGCAGCGATCTGACGGAGCGACAGCGCCTGCAGGCCTACTGGCGATTGCTGCAGGATGCGCCCCGCTGGCATTACCGGTCGTTGCTGTACCCGGGCTCGTGGTTTTCCGGTTTCGATGACGAAATGGATCGGCTGGTGCGTGGCCTTGCCCTGAACCAGGCGCTGTTGCCCCTGCACCGTCTGCTGAGGGATGACTTCGCGCAGTTGCAGAGGATTGGCCAGGATGGCCCCGCGGCACATACGGCGCATGACAGCCCGGAGCGCTGGCCGGCTTTTGTCGATTCGCGCCGGCTGGCCGATGGGCTGGTGCGCCTCGAGCGGCGCAACGACTGGTATGCCGCTGTGCGCAACGGCACGCCGGCCCCGCTCGAGACCCTGATGCTGCTGGCCAATGACCGGTTGGCGCTCGACCTGCAGGTCTCCGCGAGGCCCGGTATGGCCCATTTCGATTCAGCCCTGGCGGCGGGAGTGCCTGAAGCCCCGCCAGGCATTGCCATGGAGAAATCCGCCGCAATCATCGAAGGGCATTTCCGTGAACTCATGTGGCAGTGGCTGGATCAGTATTTCATGGCGGATGCCGTCGTCCGCCCAGCCAGCTATCTGCGTTTGCAACTGGCACAGCTCGGTAATGGCCAAGGCCGCAAGCCGGCGGAGCTGGAGGAAATCCAGGCGCTGATCGAGAGCCTGCGCAGAGCCCTGGAGCAGGGCAACGTCAGTTCTAACAATGACGGGGGCCTGGTGCCGGGCTATCGCGAATTGCTGGAAAGCGTGGGGCAGAGCCGTTTGTTGGGCAAGGACATGGCGAATGCCCTGGTGGCCGAGGCCGAGCAACTGCGGCGTTCGTTCCAGGCCCGGTGGATCGCTCCGGCAGGCTTGCGCAACGACAATCTCCTGCAGCAGCAATCCAACGGCACGCTGCTCCTGCAGGAGCATGTGGCCGGACTGGGCAGCGCTATCGATGGTCTGTTGCGCGAGGATTTCGTTGTGATGGCATATCGCCATCATGACCAGGACTTCGATCCATCAGGGTTGGTCCACCTCGATGCGAGGTCGATAAACGCCGCCCTGGCCCATTACCAGGATTTTCTCGGCTACCTGTCCCAGGCCCAGGGCTCGATGCCTGCGGATTATCGCCAGGCACTGATCCGCAGCGCCGAGTCCGCCGCCGCGGTGGCGATGTGGAGCCGCCTGGCCGGGCACCGCGGGAGCAACCGCGAGGTGCCGATGGGGCGCGGCTTCGACGTGCCGGTCGAGGCGGCCAGGCAGGTTCGGCAGGCTTTCGAGGTGCTGGGGCGGGAACACCTGGCCCAGGCGCTGGAAGGGCATCTGACGGCGCTGGCGCTCGACGATATCGCGGCGGCGCTGGTGGAGATCGATCGTTTGCCGCTGATGCACGAACGCAGCAAAGTGAGCGACTGGCAGGGCGGGCCAAACCTTGGCCTGCAATTCTACCGCTCCACCGATATTCAGGACTTGAAGCAGACCCTGGCCCGGCAGTTCGAGATCATGCTGGCCGTGACCGAAAGTCACGCACCGGCGCTGGCATGGCTCAATGGCAATGACAACCTCGGCTATTCCGAGCGGGACCAGGTGCTGCGCCTGTATGGGCTCAGCGAGGAAATGGCCCGCTACAAGATGCAGAATCCAGCCAGTGCGCCCGCCCTGCTGGAGCAGATGCTCAGCAGGGATTTCATGCAGATGGATTCCGCCAACTGCGGCCAGGTACTGGCTACCAGCATGCTGCCGCCCGGGCAGGGCGAACTGTCGCGGCACATACGCAACCTGCACGGTCAGGCGCAACGGCGTTGCCAGGCGTTGCAGCAGCGGCTGGCCGGGGACGCCTGGGACGCCATCGTCGAGTATTTCCAGCGCCACTTGGCCGGGCGCTTCCCCTTCAGCCATGACCCGCGGGCCGAGGATGCCGATCCGCAGAAAGCCAGGCACTTCATCGGCTTGCTGGAAAAGAACCTGGCGGTGGCGCGAACCGGTCTGCAGTCTTCCACTTCTCTGGAGCAACTCGATTTTCTCGACCGGCTCCAGTCGGCCCAGGCCCTGTTGGCAGCGATCCTGGACGAGCGGGCAACTGGAAAAGGTCTGGAAGTCGAAGTGCATTGGCGTACCGAGCGCGAGTACGAACGGGGCGCCGAGCAGGTCATTCGCTGGGCGCTGCATGTGGCCGACCGGCAGATAGACTATCCGGGGGATGGCGGGCAACGGCTGCAATGGCGTGTCGGGGAGCCGGTCAGGCTGGTGCTGCGCTGGGCCAGTGGCAGTCTGCTGCGGCCCGCCATCGATACGCGCCAGGCGGGCATGGCTGTCGCCGGCTTGGAGGCGGGCTGGCAGTACAGCGGTCCCTGGGCATTGTTGCGCATGATGAATGCGCATGCCGTCACGCCGGATGCAGCGACGGCCGATGAACGCTCGCTACTGTTGCAGGTCCCGGTGCGAGAAGCGGACAGAGCACCGTCGACAGCTCGCATGTTCCTGCGCCTGGTGCTGGCGGAGCAGGGGACGGGGGCGACACTGTCGCTGCCTGAGCTGTCAGTGCCGGCTTCTCGTCCATATGCGGCCAACGGCAACAGCCCCTGGGAGTCCCCATGATCACCGATGAAGCCTGGCAGGCCATCATGCGGCCGTTCGCCGCCGATGCGCCTTGTGGCCCTTCCCTGTGCAACGATCCCCTCATGGAACGCCTGCGCGAGCTGCGCCGGGAGGACGATGACAGCCTGCCCGTGGGTATCTGGCAAAGCGAGCGAAAGCTTGCCGATTGGACGGGTGTGCAGCAACTGGCCGAGTTGGCCCTGGCCGAGCGCAGCAAAGACCTGACGATTGCCGCGTACCTGGGGGAAGCCTGGTTGTTTCTCGACGGGCTGGCCGGCCTGGCGGCTGCGTTGAGGCTGCTGGTCGGCCTGTGCGAGCGCTTTGACGACGACCTGCATCCGCTGGCCCTGGGCGGTGACCAGTCGTGGCGAGCGGCGCCCCTGGACTGGTTGGTACGGCGTTATGCCGACATTCTCACGACCCGATTGCCGATCTGCCCGGACTGGCCACAGATGACCCCGCATGCCTGGCAGAGCCTGCAGCGCCGGCCGCTCCAGGCTGGGGACGGCAAGGCCGAGAAAGCCGCCGCGGAGGCGGCGCGCCTGCAACAGAAAAAGCTCGATGAAAGCGTGCGTGGCGGCAAGGTGGGCGGCTGGCAGGCGGCGCTTGCGCAACTGGAAAGCGCCAGCGCCGAATTGCAGGCACTCGATGCATGGTGCGCGCGTTCCCTGGGGCGCGAAGCGCCGAGCTTGCAGCCGCTGGATAGTGCTATCCAGTCATTCACCGCCATCATCAAGGGGTTGAGCAACATGGCACCAGAGGAAACCAGCGCTATGCCCGCAGATATGCCCGAAGCCCCGCCGTCCGGGAATGTCCATGAGGCACGGCTGCCGGCCGGGGCGCCCGGCAGCCGTGCGGAGGCCTACCGGCAACTGTCGCTAATCGCCGACTACCTGGCACGTACGGAGCCGCACAGCCCGGTGCCCTATGTGATCCGTCGCGTGGTCGAGTGGGGAGACATGCCATTGAGCGACCTGCTCGATGAACTGATCAAGGCCGATGCCGAATCGCGACGGGTGTGGTCGTTGCTGGGTGTTCTGCGCTGACGGAGGAGGCTAGAATCCCTGGCCCGATATTTCGATAAAGCACTCGTTCCCCCATGTCTTCAGCCCAGGCCGCCGCCGAACGTATCGCCCAGTTGCGCAGTGAACTGGATGCGCACAACTACCGCTACTACGTGCTCGATGAACCGAGCGTGCCGGATGCCGAATATGACCGGCTATTCAACGAGCTCAAGGCCCTGGAGGCCGAGCATCCCGAGCTGATCACCCCCGAGTCGCCGACGCAGCGGGTCGGTGGCGAGGCGCTGCAGGCGTTTGGCCAGGTCAGGCATGAAGTGCCGATGCTCAGCCTGGGCAATGCCTTCGAGGAACAGGACCTGCTGGACTTCGACCGCCGTGTGCGCGAGGGGCTGGACCTGCCGGGCGGTGACCTGTTCGGCGATGGTGTCAGCGTTGTCTACAGTTGTGAGCCGAAGCTCGATGGCCTGGCGGTCAGCCTGTTGTACGAGAACGGCCAACTGGTGCGTGGTGCCACCCGTGGCGACGGTACGACGGGCGAGGACATCACCAGCAATGTACGCACCGTGCGCAATATCCCGCTGAAGCTGCATGGCAGCGGTTGGCCGGCGGCACTGGAGGTGCGCGGCGAGATCTATATGCCCAAGGAAGGCTTCGAGGCACTGAATGCGCGCCAGTTGGAAAGTGGCGGTAAACCCTTCGCCAATCCCCGCAATGCGGCAGCCGGCAGCCTGCGCCAACTGGATTCGAAGATCACCGCCAGCCGCCCGCTGGAGCTGTGTGCCTATGGCGTCGGTCGCAGCGATGGGGAACTGCCTGCGACTCACTTCGATATCCTCCAGGCCCTCAAGGGCTGGGGGTTGCCCATCAGCCGGGAACTGAAGCGGGCATCCGGGATCGCCGAATGCCAGGCCTACTACCGCGATATCGGTGAGCGCCGCGACGCCTTGCCCTATGAAATCGATGGCGTGGTGTTCAAGGTCGATGCAGTGGCCCAGCAGCGTGAACTGGGCTTCCGCGCCCGGGAGCCGCGCTGGGCCATCGCCCACAAGTTCCCGGCGCGGGAAGAGCTGACCGAACTGCTCGGCGTGGAATTCCAGGTGGGGCGCACCGGGGCGGTCACGCCGGTTGCACGGCTGCGGCCGGTGCAGGTGGCGGGTGTGACCGTGTCCAATGCCAGCCTGCACAATATGGACGAAGTGGCGCGGCTCGGGGTGATGGTTGGCGATACCGTGATCGTGCGCCGTGCCGGGGACGTGATCCCGCAGGTACTGGGTGTGGTCGCCGAACGCCGCCCGGTGGATGCACAGGCGATCCAGGTGCCGCAGCACTGCCCGGTGTGCGGTTCGGCCGTCGAGCGCACGCAACTGGTCAAGCGCAGCAAGGGGCGTTCCTCCACCAGTGAGGGCTCCATCTATCGCTGCGTGGGGCGCCTGGCCTGCCAGGCACAGTTGAAGCAGGCGATCATCCATTTCGTCTCGCGTCGAGCGATGGATATAGATGGCCTTGGCGACAAGATCGTAGAGCAGTTGGTGGACACGGGGCTCGTCGCTTCCCCCGCCGATCTGTATAAGCTGCACTTCGAGCAACTGGTCGTACTCGATGGCTTCGCCGAGTTGTCTTCACGCAACCTGCTGGCAGCTATCGAGGCGAGCAGGACCCCGACCCTGGCACGCTTCATCTATGCACTGGGCATTCCCGATGTCGGCGAGGAAACCGCCAAGCTGCTGGCGCGGGCACTGGGCTCGCTGGAGCGTATCGGCAAGGCCCTGCCGGAGGTGCTGACCTACCTGCCGGATGTCGGACTGGAAGTGGCCCATGAGATCCGCAGCTTCTTCGAGGACGAACATAACCGCCAGGTGATCGCGGCGTTGCAGGGGTACCTCGAACTGCAGGACGAGGGCGATATGCACCCGCAGTTCGCCGCCAGCACCACACTGGCCGAACTGCTGGGCAAGCTGGATATTCCCTTTATCGCCAGCACCGGCGCGCAGCGCCTGGCCGAACGCTTCGGTAGCCTGGAGGCGGTGATCGCGGCGGACTGGCTCGACCTGCGCCAGGTCGAGCGGCTCAATGAAAAGGCTGCACGTTCCCTGCGCGATTTCTTCGATGTGCCCGCCAATGCCGCGCGCGCCAGGGCCATAGAGGTGCAATTGCTGGCGTTCGGCATGCACTGGCAGAGCGAGCGCAAAACGGCGGCGGGCCTGCCGCTGGCCGGGCAGAGCTGGGTGCTGACCGGTACCCTGGAAAGCATGAGCCGGGATGTCGGCAAACAACGGCTGGAGGCCCTGGGGGCCAAGGTCGCAGGCTCCGTTTCGGCTAAAACGGCCTGTGTCGTCGCCGGGCCGGGCGCCGGTTCGAAGCTGGGCAAGGCCCGGGAGCTGGGCGTCACCGTGCTGGAGGAAGAGGCGTTCCTGGCTGAACTGGCTCGGCTCGAGGGCTAGCGATAGGTGCTTGAGAACCTGTTCGTGATCTTTTCGCGGTATTTCCCTGTGAGTCGACTCGGTTTCCGTGGCGATGCCGACCATCAGGTTCAGGGTGCGCCGTGCGCACCTGAGCGGGAAGCCGGTGCGCATGGCGCACCCTGCGGCGGCCTTGGCTTGTGAGATCGTTAACAGGTTATGAGGGTTTTGCCTGCTTCCCAATGGCATTCCACTGGCCTGTGCCAGATCGCGTGCGATATCTGGATATGGAAACGCAGACGCAGGGATGGTCCAGGTCCTAATCGGCGAAGACTTCTTCCAGGCACTGTGCTTCGAGCAGCCTGTCGGCCCAATGGTCGAGCTGTTCAGGCGTTGCCTGGTCGAGTCGCTCCGAAGCCCGGGGCGGTAGCGGGCCGAAGCGGCTGCTCAGCAGCCGGTTCAACACACGGCGCTGGCCTTGCAACTGTCCCAGCGCCTGGCCTTGTTCAAGCCCTTGCTCAAGGCCTTTTTGCATGCCCTCTTCAAGTCCTTTTTCAAGACCTTTCTGCATTCCGGCTTTCTGGAAGTCCCGTTCCCATTGCTTGATACGGTCAGCCAGCATGGTTTCCACCTCCTGCAGGTTTTCGATTTCGGGGACGGTGCCCGTCGGGAATTCGATGCGTTTGAGGATAACGCGGTTGAGCCAGACGGTGAAGGCGCGTTGCAGGCTGTCATGCTCAGGGCCGCTCAGGTGCATGCGCAGGCGTGCCACCGCTGCCTGGATGGCTTGCGGGCTGGCGCCTTCCTCGATCTCGATCAGGCGGGCGACGCTGTTCCCGGGCAATTGCCGGGCGAGGTCCGCCGAGCGGCTTTCGTCCAGCAGGAAGTAACGCAGGCTGGGCTGGTAGCGTTGCAGGGGGCCGGGCAACTGGCTGATCAGTTCCGTGAGTTGCATGGGCGCGCGCCAGCGCGGCCGGCCGTTGTAGATCACCAATGGGAAGACCGGCGGCAATTGGCTGTGTGGGGGGATCTTCTCGGTCTTGATCAGGTCCTGGTACAGCAGACCGATGTAGACCAGCAGACGCAACGCCATCCAGTGGTCGTTCCTGCTCTGGAACTCCAGTAGCAAGTAGATATACAGCCATTCCCCGTGATGACGGACGCGCCAGACCAGATCGTCGACCCGTTCCCTGAGCGTATCGCTGACATAGTGCCC
This sequence comes from Stutzerimonas kirkiae, assembly GCF_004327335.1. Lineage (GTDB taxonomy): Bacteria > Pseudomonadota > Gammaproteobacteria > Pseudomonadales > Pseudomonadaceae > Stutzerimonas > Stutzerimonas kirkiae. The sequence continues at coordinate 37,240 of NZ_QJUO01000027.1, forward strand.
GTTGACCTTCTCCAGGGTCGTGAAGTCCAGTTCCTCAACCCAAGCTTCATGGACGAACCCCGTCAACAGATCGCGCACCATCGTTGGGTGATTGAACAGGTTGCGCTGTGCCTTGTCCTGCTCGTGATGGCTTGCCATGGGCCACTCCCTGGCGGTAGATGGACAAAGCTTCAACGCAAGCGAGCACACCTGCAAATCGTGGTCGTCGATTTGTGATGGCGTTCACGAAAGGGCTTGGAAACGCTGCTATTGCCTGCATGGATAGTGCCCGTTCGATACGGTTGCTTGTCCGCTATGGACATCCGCCAGCGTGCCGCCTATCGTTCGTGGCGGTTGCGCCGCCCGCAGGGCGGATGCCTTTTCACAGCCTCCTCGGCTGCTTATTCGACTAGAGATCTGTCTATGAAAAATTCCCTTGCCATCACCATCGCCGCTGCCCTGGCCATTGCGACCGGTCCGGCTTCGGCTTTCGATCTGGGGGAAGCTGCCAAGCTGGCCTCGGCGGTTTCTGGCAATCAGGCGGTCGCCGCGAACTCGGGGACCCTGGAGCTGCTAGGCACGTTGTCGAATCTGGATGTGACTCCGCAGCAGGCTGCCGGTGGTACCACTGCATTGCTCAAACTGGCTGAAAGCAAGCTGACGGCCTCCGACTATACGCAACTGGCCGCACAGGTACCGGGGCTGGAGAAACTGAGCAGCAGCGGCAACCTGGGGCAACTGGCCTCGCTGGGCGGCAGCCTGTTGGGCAAGAAGGACACTTCGAGCAATGCGCTCAACGGCGTCCTTGAAAATGTGCAAAGCCTGCAGGACGTCAACAAGGCCTTCTCGGCCCTGGGCATGGACAACTCCCTGGTGGGGCAATTCAGCCCGATCATCCTGCAATACCTCGGTAACCAGGGGCTTTCCACTTCGCTGCTGCAAAGCCTGTCGGGCATCTGGGGCGTCAGCGGTTCCTGATATCAGGTTCATGAATGACGGGGCGGGTATCGCGGCATGGCCGCGTTACCCGTCGAACCGGCCCCCCGAGTGCCCCGTACGGATCAGACCCATTGCGCACCCGGACAACCACCGCGGTCACCAACCACCCCCTCACCGCCGATAAACCCGGATTCAAGCTTGCGATCCTTGCCATGCCGGCCATTGCCTGACGGGTCGGTACGCTTTAACCACCCTACTGTCCAGATGGGTGGCGAAGTGTGTACTTCATCACGGAATCCATCGGCGTAAACTGGCAGCATTGCGTCCTGTGTCCCATCCCACAGGACCCGGGAAATGGCCCAGGCTCACGACACCGGCTACAAGCTGCTGTTCTCCAACCCCGAGTTCGTGCGCGACCTGCTGCTGGGCTTCGTGCCGCAGGATTGGGTGGGGCAGGTGGATTTTTCCAGCCTGGAAATGCTCAACGGACATTACGTCAGCGAGGATATGCAGGGGCGTTACGAGGATATGGTGTGGCGGCTCAAGCTGGGTGACGACGACTGGGTCTACCTGTATCTGCTGCTGGAGTTCCAGTCCACCCCCGACCGCTTCATGGCCCTGCGCCTGCTCACCTATATCGGGCTGTTCTGGCAGCAACTGGAAAAGCAGGGCCGGCTGACCCGCGATGGACGGCTGCCGCCGGTGTTGCCGCTGGTGCTCTACAACGGCTTCAAGCCCTGGCGGCATTCCACCCGGCTAAGCGATCTGTGCCACCCGGCACCTGCCGGCCTGCAGGTGTTCCAGCCGAGCTTCGACTACCTGCTGATCGACGAAAACCAGTACCCGGACAGCGAACTGAGCGGGCGGCGGAACCTGGTGGCGATGCTGATGCGTCTGGAACAGGCGCAAACACCGCAGATCATGAAAGCGATCATCGACGAACTGCGCGGCTGGCTGACACTGGACGACCAGACCCACTTGCGTCGTAATATCATCCGTTGGATCATCGGTTTGGTCCGTCGTCGTACGTCGAACGGGCGGATCCCACCATTGAGCGACCTGCTGGAGGTAAGCACCATGTTGGCGGAACGCACGGAAACCTGGACCGAACGCTGGGTGCAGGAAGGCATGACGAAGGGGTTGGAACAAGGCCGGGAGGAAGGCCTGGAGCAAGGCCGGAAATACCAGGCAACCCTGTTACAGCGGCAACTGGGCAGGCGCTTCGGGCCGCTACCGGAATGGGCCGCACAGCGAGTCGAGCAGGCTGGGCAGGCGCAAATCGGAGCCTGGGCCGAAGCGATCTTCGATGCGCCAAGCCTGGAAGAACTGCTGGGCCAAGACAAGCCGTAACGGGATGGACTCGCTGGCGAGTCCATCCATAGATGGCAGGGCAATCGCGCTATGCACGGCAAGGCGCTTTTGTCGAAGTCCCTTTCCGGTGAATAACGGTGTAGCGCAATCGCCCTGGCATGGATGGGTAGAGCGCAGCGAAACCCATCGAGTCGCGGTATCCTCGGGACCGAATTACATTCCAAGCTAATCGGTTCGATAGCCTATGAGCACTCAAGGACCAGCCCAGCCCCCTGCTTCCCGCGAGCTTGCGCAACAGGCTCCTCATGCATACCCCGTCATCGTGCACCGTGGTGCGACCTCGGGCGTGACCGGCTCTTGTCACCAATTGCACTTCGACGAAAATCACAGCCTGCTGGTCGATTGCGGCCTCTTCCAGGGGGACGACGCCCAGGGCCATGGCGATGGTGCGGCCATCGACTTCCCCATCGACACCGTCAAGGCGCTGATTGTCACCCATGTACATATCGACCATATCGGGCGTATCCCGCAACTGCTGGCGGCAGGTTTCAAAGGCCCGATCTATTGCACGCCGCCTTCTGCCCGCCTGTTGCCCATTGCCCTGGAAGATGCCTTCAGGCTACAGATCAGCCGTGACCGCGATACGCTGCAACGCTACCTGCAACTGATCGCACAACGTCTGGTCGTGCTGGACTACGACCACTGGCACAGCCCGGCGGAGTTCCCGCCTGGCCAGTTCAGGCTGAGATTGCAACGGGCTGGCCACATACTCGGTTCGGCGTACGTGGAAATCGCCCTCGGGGCGGAACCGGATGGGCAGCGCATCCTCTTCTCCGGCGATATCGGCGCCCCTCATGCCCCTCTGCTGATGCCGCCGCGGTCGCCCGAGCGAGCCGATATCATGGTGCTCGAAAGCACCTATGGCGATCGCCTGCACGAAGGCCGGGAGCACCGCCGCGAGCGCCTCGCGGCCCTGATCGAACAGGCGCTGGATGACCAGGGGACGGTGCTTATCCCAGCCTTCAGCGTCGGGCGCACCCAGGAACTGCTGTATGAACTGGAAGACATCATCCACCAGGCCGGCGCACCGGAGCGTGTAACCGATACCCTGCCGGACGGCAGTCGGGTCGACTGGCCCAGGCTACCGGTGATCCTGGATTCGCCCCTGGCCAGCCGCTTCACCCAGGCCTATCGCGAGCTCCAGCCTTGGTGGAATGAAGAGGCGCGCCTACGCCAGCAGGCGGGGCGCAAGCCACTGGCCTTCGAACAACTGATCAAGCTCGATAGCCACGCCGACCACCAGCGTATCCTCGCGCACCTTGGCAAAACCGCGCGGCCCGCCATTGTTATTGCAGGGGCCGGCATGTGCACTGGCGGGCGCATCGTCGAATACCTCAAGGCCATGCTGGGCGATCCGCGGCACAACGTGCTTTTCGTCGGCTACCAGTCGCCCGGCACCCCTGGCCATGATATCCAGCGATACGGACCGAAAGGCGGCTACGTCTACCTGGACAGGCAGCGCTTCGACATCCGTGCCGGCATCGCCAGTATCGGTGGCTATTCGGCCCATGCCGACCAGGCCGACCTGCTGCGCTTCGTCAGTGAAGGCGGGGCATGGCCACGGGAGATTCGGCTGGTGCATGGCGAAGAGCAGGCCAAGCGGCAATTGGCCGCAGCACTGGGACGCCTGTACCGGGAGCAGGGAAGACCGGTGGAAGTGGTCACGCCATAGGTCTGCTGCGGTTGGAAACCGATTCGTAGACTTCCTTACCGTCAGCGCTGCAAATGGCCTGATGGAAGACTTCGCTGGCTGATATGGGGAACCAGGTGTGATCGATGGGGTCAAGATCAATCCGAAATTCGCTTTTCCGGCTCGGGCAGGGAATCAGGCGGTCTTCCATTCACTTCCGGTAAAGGCCAAAAAGCTGGCGTCAAACACTGGCGTAAAAAAACGCCACACGCAGGTTATCCATGTAAAATCCGCACTTGGACTCAGATGTTCTTGAATTAAATAAGAATATTTCTTGATTTTGTGGTGAAGGATTTCGCTTCCCCTGCAATGCGGCAGCTTCCGCGGTGGCGGCAAGAATGAGTTGGCAGAGCCTGCGGAAAACTCGGCAGGCGGTTATCGAAGGTCTGCCGGATGGCGACGTAGCATTCATGAAGTGATGGAGTATTGCATTGAACCCTAATGTTCCCGCCAACCAGGAGCAGCGTACGGACGAAATCGACCTGTTCGAGCTGTTTTCCGGTCTCTGGGCGCAGAAATGGCTGATCGTGGGCTGTTCTGCGTTGGCCCTGCTGGTTGCGACGGCCTATGCTTTTCTGGCCACGCCCTACTACGAAGTGCACAGTATCTTACGCACAACCCAGTTGAAAGAGCTCGATGAGCTCAATGGCACGGGAGTCTATAAGATCGACCCGGAAGAAGCCCTCAGGCGTGTGGGGGCCTCGCTGGATTCCTATGAAACGCGAGTCTCTTTTTTCAATGCCAACCGTGAATTGTTCGAACCGCTGAAAAAGGGCAGTGGTAGCCTGGAAAATGCCTTTGCGGCGTTCAACGAGGAGCAGTTCACCTTATTGCAGCCGGACCCGAGGAAAACCTCGTTGGTGCCTTTCGTTGGGCTGAAACTGGAGTATCCGGCGGATGTGGATGGCGTGGCCATTCTGAATGGCATGGTGCGGCAGGCCATTTCCGATGAAAAGGTGCGTATCGCCCAGGATCTGGAAGGTGTCATCAAGAGCCGGCTCAATGTCATCAACCGGCAGTTGACTGCGGCCCGTGCCAAATACGAGGCCAGCAAGGAAAACAAGATTGCCGGCCTCAAGGAAGGCGATGAGATCAAACGCGCCCAGTTGCAGGATGAACTCAAGGCCCTGCGCGGCGAACTGCGCTTGCGCCGGCAGAGTCGTATTACCCAACTGGATGAAGCCATCGCCATTGCTCGTTCGCTGGGCATCGTCAAACCCACCACACCAACCTCGATGGGGCAGGACGCAGGGGCTGCACAAGGCAATATCATCCGCACCGAAGTCTTCAACCAGCAATTCCCCCTTTACTTCATGGGCAGCGAGGCCCTGGAAGCCGAGCGCAATGGCTTGCTGAAGCGACGTTCGGATGACCATACCGAACCGCGTATCGCCAAGATCCAGCATGAACTGCAGTTGCTGGAGAACAACCGGCAGATCCAGTTCATGCAGAGCCGTGAGGATGAAGATCTCTTCTTGGCAGCGCTTGCCGATCTCCGCGAGGAAAGCTCGCGCCTGGAGAATATCAAGCTGGACCTTAGCCAGTTGCAATTGGCACGTGTGGACCGGCCCGCTATCGAGCCGATAAAGCCGATAAAGCCGATAAAGATGACGATCATGGCGTTGGGTGTGGTGCTTGGAGGTATGTTGGGGGTGTTCGCGGCTCTTCTAAGAGTGATTCTACGTAGAAAAGCTAATGCACTCGCCTAGCCTTGTTGAGCCGTTTTTTTTTGGGGGGGGTAGAGAGGCTCTTTGTTTCTGTCTCTATGCCACTACTGACGAGTTGTGTGGGTATTCGCTTTTGATCACTGGAAAAGAGACCTGTGATCGACACAGGCGTTCGCGACCCTCGGGGTGCCTGGAGACGCCTCCCCAACTTGAGCATGCGTTCGTTTACTCTGGCCGGCAAGTTTCTGTTGGTCTTTTTCCTTACGCAATTTCTCAAGTCGGCAGAGATGGGGCTATATGGCCTGTTGGTTGTGACCACTGGCAATGTCCTTTTTGTGCTTTTGTTACCACTCGTCTTTGCCTAGAGATGCCTGCCATGGACACTGGCTGGCTGGTTTTTCATCCTGAAGTATCTCAGCCAGGAGACTGTGCGGCTGCTGGTCGCCATTTGCCTACCACGGCTAACCAGTCCCAGCCTTGTGCTATTCCTTTGTCAGGGTGCCTGGATAATTGTCGTGTCGATGAGTTGATACGTACATTGAAATCAGTCTTGCTAGCCTTAGTGGTGGGACTAAGATTCGTTCTTGCTTTCATGCGCTTTATTCGGTTGCGGGTAGGTTGTTGGAGAGGAAAAGTCGATTGGAAGTGGATCGAGCAGGGCCTGAAGGTCACCCGGCCTCTGGCCCATCGTCATATCGCCAACATGATCGTATTCATTCCCACAACTTGGCTATTTTTCCTCTACTGGCCTCACCTGGTGATTCCACTTTGCCTGAGCGCCGCTTTCCTTCTGATCGTCGTCAGGAAGACAGCCGCCTATGCTCGGCTGACTCCTGTGCGGTATCGTCATCACAGCCCTGCATTATAGGCTTTAATTTAAGGAACTTTGGATGTTCAGCGATAAAACCATTCTCATTACCGGCGGTACGGGCTCTTTTGGTAACACTTTCGTACCTATGACTCTTGCCAGGTTCAACCCGAAGAAGATCATCATCTTTTCTCGGGATGAGATGAAGCAATGGGATATGGCCAAGAAATACACGGATGATAAGCGTATCCGCTTCTTTATCGGAGACGTGCGTGACAAGGAGCGTCTGTATCGGGCTCTTGATGGTGTCGATTATGTGGTACATGCCGCCGCGACCAAGATCGTGCCCACGGCCGAGTACAATCCTTTCGAGTGCGTGAAGACCAATGTACTGGGCGCGATGAATCTGATCGATGCCTGTATCGACAAGGGCGTCAAAGGTGTGGTCGCACTTTCCACCGACAAGGCCAGCAGCCCGATCAATCTCTATGGCGCCACCAAGCTGGCTTCGGACAAGATGTTCGTAGCCGGCAATTCCTATTCCGGTGAACACGGCACCCGCTTCTCGGTTGTCCGCTATGGTAATGTCATGGGGTCGCGTGGCTCGGTCATTCCCTTCTTCATGTCGATCAAGGACAAGGGCGTTTTGCCGATTACCGACGAGCGTATGACCCGCTTCATGATTTCCCTGGAGCAAGGCGTCGAACTGGTCTGGCATGCCTTCGAGGATATGGAGGGTGGCGAAATCTACGTGAAGAAGATTCCGTCGATGAAGGTAACCGATCTGGCACGCGTAGTCGCTCCGCAAGCCCGGCAGGAAGTCATCGGCATTCGCCCTGGAGAAAAACTGCACGAGCAGATGATCAGTGCCGAGGATGCGTATTACACCTACGAATATCCAGAGCACTTCAAAATCTTGCCAACAATCAATAACTGGGCGACTTGCGAAAAGCGTATCAAGGATGGAAAGAAGGTTCCCGAAGGCTTCGTCTATGCCAGTGATAACAATGCCGAGTGGATGAGCGACGAAGAGCTGCAGGGATGGATCGACGTCAACCGTGAAAAGATCGGGAGTATCTGAACCATGATCCCCTATGGTCGTCAGGATATTACCCAAGCCGACATTGATTCGGTGCTGTCAGTGCTGCAGTCGGATTTTCTGACTCAAGGGCCGATGGTTCCCCGCTTCGAGACACTGGTCGCGGAGCATGTCGGGGCACGTCATGCTCTGGCGGTGAACAGTGCTACTTCTGCCTTGCATATAGCCTGTCTGGCCTTGGGGCTTGGTCCGGACGATTACTTGTGGACGACACCGGTTACCTTTGTCGCATCGGCTAACTGTGCTTTGTATTGTGGTGCCCAGGTTGATTTCGTCGATATCGACCCACGTACTTACAATCTCTGCCCCAAGGCGCTGGAGCAGAAGCTGCGGCAAGCCGAGCGTGACGGTAAGCTGCCCAAAGTGGTGGTGGTCGTGCATCTGTGTGGGCAGCCCTGTGACATGCGGGCCATTGGTGGGCTGGCCGAGCGCTATGGCTTCCACGTCATAGAAGATGCTTCCCATGCGATTGGTGGCAAATACCAGGGCGAATTCATCGGCAATTGTCGATACAGCGATATCACAGTGTTCAGCTTTCACCCGGTCAAGATCATCACGACTGCCGAGGGAGGTATGACGCTGACCAATAGCGCCGAACTGGCGGACAGGATGGCGCTGCTGCGCAGCCATGGTATCACCCGTGACCCGGCCCGGATGACCCATGAAGCGGATGGCCCCTGGTACTACCAGCAGATCGATCTGGGTTTCAACTATCGCATGACCGAACTGCAGGCAGCTCTGGGCGTCAGTCAGATGCAGCGGCTCGATCAGTATGTTGCCCGTCGCCATCAACTGGCCGCGCGTTATGACGATCTGCTGGCGGATTTCCCGGTTACCAGGCCGTGGCAGCATCCGGACAGTTATTCCGGATTGCATCTATATGTTATCCGCTTGCAACTGGATAAGATTCGGAAAACCCATCGTCAGGTATTCGAATCCCTGCGTGAGTTGGGCATAGGCGTCAATCTGCACTATATTCCTGTGCATACCCAGCCGTATTACCAGAGCATGGGGTTCAAGGCTGGCGATTTTCCGCAGGCTGAGCAGTACTACCGCGAAGCGATCAGTTTGCCGATGTATCAGACGTTGCTGGAGCAGCAGCAGGATGAAGTTCTCAATGTGCTCAGACAAGCCCTCGGGGAGTAGAATGATAATTTCACCATCCCGAGAGACTCTTGATAAGTTGGTTTGCCACCAAGTTCACAATCTTTTCCTTCTGGACGAGGATGAGCGAGAGAAACTTGTAGGTCTTATTCCGGGAGTTTTGGGAAAAGTTGAATACTGCTTCGGTCATTCAAGCAATAAGTACTATAGGAAGGATGGCGTAGTATTTTTTGATGTTTACCACTCGGGTCAATACTGTATTTTTTTATACTTTTTGTCCAGAAGTCTTTTTCTGGAATCTTCCGGAAATACTGATTTGGCCGCCAAGGTTTACTGTCTGAATAAGGCGCTGAATGGTCTGGATGTTTTCTATGAGATAGCGATGCCGGAGATTTTTCATCTGGATCATCCGGTTGGTAGTGTGCTGGGGCGCGCGACTTACGGAAATAATTTTACGTTCGCCCAGCTTTGTACTGTCGGGAATAACAAAGGGATATTCCCGGAGATTGGTGAGAATGTACAGATGCTCTCGGGGTCAAAAATCATAGGGAAATGCAAGATTGGAGATAATGTGATTATCTCTGCAAACGCTTATGTCAAGGATACCGACATACCTGCAAATTCACTGGTTTTTGGTAGCTCGCCCAATCTTGTGATAAAGCCTAGAAAGGTGTTACCTGAATGAGGCTCGCAATCATTCCTGCCCGTGGTGGCAGCAAACGCATTCCGCGCAAGAATATCAAGCCGTTCTGTGGCAAGCCGATGATCGCCTGGTCTATCGAGGCGGCATTGCAAAGCGGCTGCTTCGACCGGATCGTCGTCTCTACTGATGATGCAGAGATCGCTGAAGTCGCACGGCAGTGTGGGGCCGAAGTGCCATTCATGCGCCCGACGGAGCTATCCGACGACCATACCGGCACCATTCCGGTGATTCGGCATGTCATAGAATGGTTCAATCACCAGGGGCTGGGCGTCGAACAGGCCTGCTGCCTCTATGCCACCGCACCCTTTGTCAGTGCCGAGGACCTGCGCCTTGGTCTGGATATCCTGCAAGGCAACGATTGCGACTATGCTTTCTCGGTGACCAGCTACGCTTTTCCGATTCAGCGAGCCATCCGCATCAATGACGGTCGCGTCGAAATGTTTAATCCCGAACATTTCAATACCCGCTCGCAGGACCTGGAAGAGGCATTCCACGATGCCGGTCAGTTCTACTGGGGCCGTGCCGAAGCCTGGTTGCAGGGGCGGATGATCTTCACTCCGTGTTCGTTTCCGGTATTGCTGCCTCGCCATCGAGTGCAGGATGTCGACACCCCGGAAGATTGGGTGCGTGCAGAATGGCTGTTCAAGGCCTTGAAGCAGGACCGGGAAGATTAAGGCATTGCCATATGAACGTCGTCTTTCGTACTGATGCATCGCTTCAGATTGGCACCGGCCACGTGATGCGTTGCCTGACTCTGGCCGATGTTCTTACTGCGCAGGGGGCCGATTGCCAGTTCATCTGTCGTGAGCACCAGGGCAACCTAATCGAGCAGATTCGTAACAAGGGCTATATCGCCCATGCCTTGCCAGCCCTGACTGAACCTGCAGAGGCGAGCTTGACTACGAAAGATGAGCAGTCTCCGGCCCATATCCATTGGCTTGGTGCGACACAGGAGCAGGATGCCGAAGCATGTGTTCCTGTGCTTGCCGAACTACGCTCCGACTGGTTGATCGTCGATCATTACGCACTGGACGTTCGTTGGGAACTCGTGCTCAAACCACACTACAAAAGCTTGATGGTGATCGATGATCTGGCTGATCGTCAGCACCAGTGCGACTTGTTGCTTGACCAGACTTTCGGTCGTGATGCCGATGATTATCAGGCCTGGGTGCCAGCCGACTGCCGACTGCTGTGTGGTTCGCAATACGCTTTGCTGCGCCCGGAGTTCTCAGCTCTGCGCCCTTACAGCCTGGCGCGTCGTGCTACGCCGCGACTGCGCAATTTGTTGATCACCATGGGGGGGGTCGATAAGGACAATGCTACTGGACGGGTGTTGGAAGCGTTGCAGGCCAGCCCGCTCCCCGCTGAATGCCAAATCACAGTTGTCATGGGGGCGGCTGCTCCATGGTTGGCGGAAGTCAGCAGTCTGGCGAAGAGTATGCCTTGGCCAATCCGGGTTCTGGTTGGGGTCAATGATATGGCGCAAATAATGGCCGACAGTGACCTGGCGATTGGCGCTGCAGGCGCCACATCCTGGGAGCGCTGCTGTCTTGGATTGCCGACAGCGATGATGGTGGTAGCCGATAACCAGAGGTACGCCGCCTGGCTGCTGGATCAGGCACAATCAGTACGGATGGTGCATCTTGATACGAGCCTTTCAAATGAGTTGGCTATTTTTATTGGTGAAGTCGCTAATTCCGACGAATATTTAAAGCGGCTTAGTAAGAATGCAAGTTTCGTGACCGATGGTAAGGGCTGCCAGCGCGCCGCTGACTGGCTGATTTCTAGAGAGGAAGAATGATGGAGAGCTCCATATTGAAATTCGGCGTGCTCCGACCTATCAATCCGGAAGAGCTCGAGTTAATGCTTGCGTGGCGAAATGCCCCAAGCGTACGAGCCAATATGTATACTCGGCACGAAATCAGCCTCGCCGAGCATCTTGCATGGTGGTCAAGGATTCAGGGACGTAGTGACCAGAAGTATTTCATGTATGAATTTCAAGGGGCTCCCTTGGGAATTGTCGCGTTTACTGGCATCGATCGCACGAACCAGAATTCGTCATGGGCGTTCTATGCTTCTCCGCAAGCCCAGAAGGGCACAGGAAGCAAGATGGAGTTTGTCGCGTTGGAGTATGCCTTCCGCAATATACAGCTTCATAAACTGTGTTGCGAGGTCCTGGCCTTCAATACCCCCGTTATAAAGCTTCATCAGAAATTTGGATTTAAGGTTGAAGGTGTATTGCGTGAGCAACATATGGTGGACGAGGCGTTCGTCGATATTTATCGATTGGGAGTGCTGGCGTCCGAGTGGGCAGTGCAACGCGAAGAGATGTTGCATAAACTTCTAAAATTATCCAGCCTCTGAGATATGATTGATGACTCCGAAAATCTCTATTGCGGGCCGAGATATCGGTCTTAACTATCCGGCGTACATAATCGCTGAGATGTCGGCTAACCATAACGGTCGTCTGGAAACCGCGCTAAAAATCATTGAAGAAGCCAAGAAGGCTGGCGCCGACGCACTCAAGCTGCAGACCTATACAGCAGACACCATCACACTGGATTGCGACTCCGAGGAGTTTCAGATCCACGGTGGCCTCTGGGATGGTAAAAATCTTTATCAGCTCTACCAAGAAGCGCAAATGCCTTGGGAATGGCATCGGCCTTTGTTCGAATATGCGCATAAGCTGGGTATCACCATTTTCAGTTCGCCGTTCGACAATACTGCCGTTGACTTGCTGGAAAGCCTTAATGTTCCGGCGTACAAAATCGCCTCGTTCGAGGCCGTAGACCTGCCCTTGATCAAGTACGTGGCCAGCACTGGCAAGCCCATGATTATTTCCACCGGCATGGCTGATGCTGATGAGATTGCCGAAGCAGTCGAAACTGCACGCGAAGGGGGGTGTAAGGAACTGGCCGTGCTGCATTGCGTCAGCGGCTATCCGGCGCCTGCCGAGGACTACAACCTGCGCACCATTCCCGACATGATCGCGCGGTACGGCCTGGTGACCGGGCTTTCCGATCACACCTTGGATAACACCACCGCCATTACCAGTGTGGCATTGGGCGTTTCGATCATCGAAAAGCACTTTACCCTTGACCGTTCCGGTGGCGGCCCCGACGACAGCTTCTCGCTGGAGCCTCAGGAGTTGGCTGTACTGTGTCGTGATACCAGAACAGCTTGGCAGGCGCTGGGGCGGGTTGACTATGGGCGTAAGTCCAGTGAGCAAGGAAATGTCAAATTCCGTCGCTCACTGTATTTCGTAAAGGATATAAAGAAGGGGGATGTGATTACTTTCGATACGGTGCGCAGTGTGCGTCCCGGCTTTGGCCTGTCTCCAAAGTATCTTGATAAAATTATCGGCAAGAAGGCTGCCATGGATATTAAGGCTAATACTGCCGTGAGTGCTGAGACTTTCAAAGCTTGAGGCTATGAGCGGCTCAGCTGGTGGTGCCAACAGCTTTTTGCTAAGGATTTTGATCCAGCTGCTGGGTTTGCTCACGGTCGGTATCCAGCGTTCACTACTCTAAAGGTTAATGGCTGGCAAGATGAAATTTGCATTTATTGAAAATCGTTACAAGACAATATTTTGGGCTGAATTGGCGAAAGAGTTACGCCTACTGAATTGTGCTGTTACATGGTTGGTTCAAAATCCGGTTTTTTCTCCTGTTGGGGAACCGATGGATACAGTATTTAACATGCCTTTCCCTAGTCGTTCTGATCTGGTTATGACTTCTGATGCCGGCTCGTTGGGAAAAGCGCGTAAAGCAGATCGCTATATAAATTATTTTGGCGGATCCGATCGACATTATGGATACTACAAGTCTTTAATAAAAGCGTGGCTTGACCGTGAGCGACCAGATGTTGTCGTCGGAGAAAGTACATTGTTCCATGAGTTGATTGTGATCAGTGTCTGCCGTGATAGGGGCATTCCATATCTACATCCGAGTATGCCCGGTTATCCTGGTGGTCGTTACTCTATATACAGCTACGACAGTAAGGAAACGGTGGGGCTAAATAGCAAGGTGCCCTGTGATGCTGATTGCTTGGCAATGGCGGAGGCTATTCGCAAGCGTGAGCGCATACCTGATTACATGATTCCCCCCACTGGCAGGGAACCTGAACGTAGTCATCCCTTGCCGCGTTCAATGAAGGATCGTCTGATAATACTGCGCGGTTATGTGGCGGGTGAGCGTTACAACACGCCCGCTCCATGGCGAAAGTGGCTGCTCGACAGGCAGGTGCAGCGGCGCCTGAAGGTATGGCAACAGATAGCCTCAGACAAGTCCTTGGAGGGCAAGGGATTGCGCCTTGCGCTTTACCCCTTGCAGATACAACCGGAAGCCAACCTCGATGTTTGGGGCCAGGAATTTCGCGATCAGGCGAAGCTGGTTATCCAACTTGCCGATGCATTACCTGAAGGCTGGCATCTGCGGGTCAAGGCCAATCCTAAGTCAAAGTATGAACTCAGCGACGGATTGCTGGATGTCCTGCGCTCCCATCCCAAGGTGTCGCCGATCCCGCTTATGGACAGCATGGCTTCGGTGCTTGCTGAAGTCGATCTGGTCTGCACCGTTACTGGCACAGTCGCGGTGGAATGCGTGCTTTCAGGCAAACCCTTGGTACAGTTTGGACCGAGTGTGGTTGATCATGGTTCGGGGTGCGAGCAGTTGAGGTCAGCTGTCGAGATCGCTGATGTGGCTAGGAGTATCGAAGCCAATCGTTACAGACTCGCGACGGATGAAAGTCGTATAAATCTGGTGAGAAAGTTATATGCCACAACTTTTCCTGGTAAGGTGTCTGATCCGGTAAACTTACCTTCCGTTATGGCTGTGGATAATGTTAGATCAGTCGCCAATACAATTCTTGAGGTGGCCAAAGGATGCGTCTGAAGGTTTTTGTTACGGGTTTTTTTTGTTTTATTTTACCTCCATGCGAATTCAAGAACTGGTTGTTGAGTGTCTTTGGGTGGCAAATGGGGAGCAACTGCAGAGTAGGCTTTTCGTGGATTAGTACTAAAAGGGTGAGGCTGGCCAATGGTGCGCGAGTCGGACATGCCAATCTGATAGTGGCAGATGCTCTTTTCCTGGCCAATAATGCATATATTGGCCATCTTAATCGAGTGACGGGACCACTATGGCTGGTTCTTGATGAGCAGGCTGGCGTAGGCAATCAAAACAAGATTGTACGCGCCCAAAATGGGGTGAGTTGGGGACATGCAATTTGTAGACTGGGTAAATGGTCGAAAATTACTGTTGAGCACATAGTGGATTGCACTCGTAGTGTCACTATTGGTGATTACTCGATATTGGCAGGACGCGGTAGTCAGCTATGGACTCATGGCTATTTGCATGCGCCTCAAGGGTTGGGTCGTTTTCGTATCGATGGCTCCATTCGCATCGGCAGTAACGTCTATATTGGCTCGGCCTGTGTTTTCAATGCGGGTGTGCATGTTGCTGACGCCATCACTATAGGAGCTTCTTCGTGCGTTGCGCGGTCACTGGATGTGCCTGGGCTGTATGTCAGCCAGCCGCTGCGGCATATTGAACTCAATTACGAGGAGGCTGCTCGTCGTCATCCGGAAGTCCAGGTGGAAGGGCTGGTTGAGCGTGTTGTGAACAAGCACTCGTCGATCAAACCATAATGCGACTGATACTATATCTAGGCCAGCATGGTCTGATCTTTGTCTTGGCCAAGTCGGCAGTTTTGATTGCCCCATTGCTGGCCGCAGGACTTCTGAGTCAGAGTTTGTATGGGACGGTCGAGTGGTGGTTGGCTCTCTCATTGTCTTTCGGACCGTTGCTGGCAATGGGGGCGCCAGGCTTGATTGCCTATGGCACTTTGGGTGACAAGTTTCGTCGGCATGTTCGTACTGCAACAGTATTTGTACTGATCGCGGTGACTGTGCTCTTGCTACTGGCTTTGGCAATGCCCTTGCTAGGCTTAGACTGGAAAAGCTCATTTTACGGTCCTGTGGCATTGCAATGCGCTGTAGTTGCTCTGCAGATGACACTCTCTGCCCGGCTCAAAGGGTTGGGGAAAGGGGCCTGGGCCTCTTTGGTAGAGAGTACGCTCTACCTGAGTCTGTTGTGTGCACTGCTACTCAACTGGCAAGGCTTTGATTTTATTCTCTCGTTCATGGGGCTATTGCTGTTTGCCTGCAGTTTATTGATAGGAGGGGTGATTAGATTTTTACCTGTACCCAGCCTTTCTCGCTGGCAAAGGCGCAATTATCGTGCGTTTCTGCGTGTAGGCCTGCATTTCATGGCAGGCAGTACATTGATGGGGATATTCATGGCATTGCCGCGAATCTCGCTTGGCCTTCTTGCCTCGCCCGAGAAGGTGGCAGAGTTTGCCCTGGTATTTCGCTGGCTTTCTATATCCATCGTCGCCCATCAGTTCATAAGTACGGTTTTCTTTCGCACGATATTTACTGATATAGACACACGGAAGCGTGACCGTATGCTTTCATCGGCAGTGCTCTTGGTCGCATTTGGTACGGTGAGCATTGTATTTGCACTGTATATTGCTCAAGCTCTTAACTTACCATTGCCTATTCCCACGTCAATGGAGTTGGTATGGTCGATGTCTATCGTCATGGTCATGTGGTCTGCCACTGCCTGTTTTGAAGGTAGTCTGTACCGCGAAGGCGCTTCTCTAGCCCAGATACGAGCTATTGTGTCTGGTCTGTTTGTCCAGATACTTGTTCTGGCCCTTGTGGCTGTGCTTGCCTCTGGAAATGTATTGCTCTACGGCGTGAGCTATGCTTGGCTTTTGGGGCTTGTTATAACTATTGCTGTGCAAAATTTGGCTTTGCGTATTGCTGGTCAAGAGATGTTTTTTCTACTGAGGGTGGTAAGTGGTTGTTTGATATTATTTGTAGCTTCTGCTTTTGCAGCTCTCTGGATTGTATGATCTTAGTGTTGCCTGAAATGTGTATGGTTGATTCTTGATATTTCCGATGGTGCTATTTGGTTTATATGGGGTATGAAAAATATTTGGTATGGTATTTAAGTTATCTGAAATCATGACTTTAAGGAGTCTCGGACAAAAAACTTACCATATTTTGGTTTTTTTGCTGTTCTTGACATATGCTTTTCTTGATGGCCCCAAGAGAGTGATTTCTTTGCTTATCGCTGTCACGGTGGTGTTGTTGATTTCCTTTTTCCTTTTACGGAAGAAGTGGAGTTTGCATGTTGGGCGGCGAAATTTTTTACTTTTTTTATCTGTGTTTGGCTTGTTTTCTTTGTTTTTATTGGGGCAACTTTTTTGGGGGTTGAATTCTCATTCTTTTGTGATTGCGGCGCCAGTTGCAATTTTTTTCATGCTCGCTTTTTCTGACAAGAAAAGAGTTGAAGATGTCTTGTTTTTCTCTGTTCTGGTGATTGTCCTTTTGGCTGTCATAGAGAAGATTACTGGGAGCTATATTTTTGTTGCGGAGTCTTCAACGGTTGCAGTTGATGGTTCTGCTGGGGTCGTTCTTGATGAGGCACTTTTTGCAGGCGCCGCAGGTTTGTTACGAGCAAAATCTATTTTTTTAGGTCCGCTTTCTTTGTCTGCATTTCTTATAGGTTCTGCCATAGTTTTGCGAAAAAATAAAATTGCTGTTGGTTTGTGTTTCTTGGGTGTTGTCTTGGCAATTTCAAGGACTGGTATATTTTTGGTTTTCCTTGTTTTTTTGGTTATGTTGTTTTCTGCTGAAAATAAAAATAAAGGGGTTAAGGTTTTTGTTTCGACGTTTGCTTTGTTTTCTTTTGTCTGTATTTCTCTGGCGTTGAATTCTGAAGTCTTGAGCAGGGTTCATGACGCGCTGGACTTTTCTGGAGGGTCTTCTACAAATAACGCAAGAGTTTACTTCTGGTCTATGGCTTTTACGGAGTTATCCAATTATTCGTTTTCTCAGGTTGTTTTAGGTGAGAATGGATTTTATCGATCTGTATATAATAATAATGCTGAAAGTGGCTGGCTGACGCTGTTGCTGGATTTTGGTGTGTTGGGGGTCTCCTTTTATCTGCTTCCCTTGGTTTTTATTTTCCTCAAGACGCCTTTCTTTGATGTTAGGATGATGGTTTTAATTTTGTTTGTTGCGAATTCGGTATTTACCTTCTGTTATGGTGTTACTGGTTGCTTTATTTACTGGCTGGTTGTTTATTGTCTTAGTAATTGGGAGCGAGAGAATGCGAGTAGCTATTATTCATGACTGGTTGGTGACTATTGCTGGTGCCGAAAAGGTACTGGCAGAAATTATAGCGTTGTACCCTGATGCGGACCTTTTTTCGATGGTCGATTTTCTCAGTGATAGTCAGAGAATGGCCCTGTCAGGTAAGATGGCTACAACCTCGTTTATCCAATCTCTGCCGAAAGCCAGGACAAAGTATCGCACCTATCTACCACTGATGCCCTTGGCGGTTGAGCAGTTCGATTTATCTGCGTACGATCTGATCATCAGCAGCAGTCATGCGGTTGCCAAAGGTGTCATTACTGGTCCGGATCAGGTGCATATCTGTTATTGCCATTCGCCCATCCGCTATGCATGGGACATGCAATCGCAATACCTAGAAGAAGCTGGCCTAGCCGAGGGATTGAAGAGCTGGGTGGCGCGTGTTCTGCTGCATCGCATCCGTAATTGGGATTATCGCACTGCAAATGGCGTTGACCACTTCATATCCAATAGTGATTACATTGCCCGTCGAATCAATAAGGTCTATAGACGCAGTGCTGACACTATTTATCCAAATGTCGCTGTCGAAGACTTTCCGTTGAAAGCAGAGAAGGAAGATTTTTATCTTGCAGCATCCCGCATGGTCCCCTATAAGAAAATTGATCTTATCGTTCGTGCTTTTTCCAAAATGCCTGACAAAAAGCTTATCGTCATTGGCGATGGACCTCAATTTGAAAAGGTGAAGCAGGCTGCTGCACCGAATATCTTGATTATGGGATACCAGTCGTTCGAGATCCTTCGTGATCATATGCAACGGGCCAGAGCATTTATTTTCGCAGCTGAGGAGGATTTCGGGATCATGCCCGTGGAAGCTCAAGCATGTGGTACTCCCGTCATTGCCTTCAGTAAAGGCGGGGTGTTGGAGACGGTGGTTGATGGAAAAACTGGAGTGTTTTTTCACGAGCAGACGGAAAAGT
Organism: Stutzerimonas kirkiae; assembly: GCF_004327335.1. Lineage (GTDB taxonomy): Bacteria > Pseudomonadota > Gammaproteobacteria > Pseudomonadales > Pseudomonadaceae > Stutzerimonas > Stutzerimonas kirkiae. Next base: position 55,738 of record NZ_QJUO01000027.1, read on the forward strand.
CTATTCAAGCGGCAGTCGGGAGATTCGAGCAGGAGTTTCAATTTGATCCTGATGCTATAAGGCTGCATGCATGTTCCTTTTCAACAGAGCGATTTAAGACTCAATTCAAATCTTTTGTCGAACAGAAAAGTGAAGAGTTTTTCCAATTCAGGAAAATTGAACATGTCTAATAATATTAATCCAGTGATCATGGCCGGAGGTTCTGGCTCTCGCCTTTGGCCTTTATCGCGTCAGCTGAATCCAAAACAGTTCTTGCCCTTGGCCGATGGCATGCAGTCGATGCTGCAGGCCACTATCCAGCGCTTACAGGGGCTGGACATTGCTATGCCGCGCTTGATTTGCAATGAGCAGCATCGTTTTCTAGCTGCTGAGCAGCTTCGACAAATAGGAATGGAACAGGCCAGTATTTTGCTGGAGCCGGTCGCTCGCAATACAGCTCCAGCTATTGCTCTGGCGGCATTGCAAGCCTGTGGCGAAGAAGAAGACCCGATACTTCTTATTTTGGCGGCAGATCACTTGATTCAGGATGTGCCGGCCTTTCATGCCAGCATTCAAGCGGCTCTACCGCTGGCCCGCGCTGGCAAGCTGGTTACGTTCGGCATTGTTCCGAGTCATCCTGAAACCGGCTACGGCTACATCGAGAAAGGCGTTGCCGTTGGTGATGGTTTTGCGGTGAGCCGTTTCGTCGAGAAGCCTGACTTGGCGACGGCGGCCGAATACCTGGCCAGTGGTGACTACTTCTGGAACAGTGGCATGTTCATGTTTCGCGCCAGCCGTTATCTAGAAGAGCTTGGGCGTTTCCAGCCGGCGATTGCTGCAGCCTGCCGCGAGGCTCTGGCGGGGGGAAGCCAGGATATGCACTTTATCCGTGTCGACGCCGAAGCCTTTGCTGCTTGCCCCGAGGATTCGATTGACTATGCGGTGATGGAGCGAACCGCCGATGCGGTGATGGTGCCGCTGGACGCGGGATGGAGTGATATCGGCTCTTGGTCGGCATTGTGGGATGTAAGTGCAAAGGATGCCGAGGGCAATGTGTTCAAAGGCGATGTGCTAAGCGAGTGTTCTTGCAATAGCTATATACATGCCGATCACCGTCTGGTGGCTGCTGTGGGGGTCGAGGATCTGGTGATTGTCGAAACCAAGGATGCTGTGCTGGTGACGCACAAGAGCCAAGTGCAGGATGTAAAGAAGATCGTCGAGCAGTTGAAGAATGGCCGGCGGCACGAGCATGCGAGCCACCGTGAAGTGTATCGGCCATGGGGGGTGTATGACTCAGTGGACAGCGGCCATCGTTATCAGGTCAAGCGCATCACGGTTAACCCTGGTGCCAAGCTTTCGGTGCAGATGCATCATCACCGAGCAGAACATTGGATCGTAGTCAGCGGTACGGCAAAGGTAACTAACGGTGACAAGACGTATTTGGTGACTGAAAATCAATCGACCTATATACCCATTGGACAGGTTCACTCTTTGGAAAACCCTGGTGTTATCCCACTGGAACTGATTGAGGTGCAATCAGGTTCGTATCTGGGAGAGGATGATATTGTGCGTTTCGAGGATAAATACGGGAGAGCATGATTTTGTAATAGGGGCTCTAATACGGTAGCCGCCTCCATTATTGAGTGTGAATGATTGGTTGCTGAAATTATATATTCAGTATTGTATTGTCTGTTCGTTAGTTCCATGGTTGGTTACAGTTACCTGCCTGTTTCCAGGGCGTATGGGAACCCCCGAATGCCGGTAGCCGTCTGAAATAGACGCAACGTGCTGGCGCGCGGGCGTATAGGTTCCGGGGCCGGCGCTTTGGCTGTGGCAGTGTCGCCGGTTTCGTCGACGCCACGAACATCTGCTTCCCTGGATGCTAAACTCCCGCGCACTTTCGTAGCTGTGCCTTATACCGTCGTAGCCAACATGGCTGGGAGCTGTTAAGAACTGATGCCCAATCTATCGCGTTACCAACCCACATTCGCCAAGCGCTACCCGGTTGCCCTGCTGGCGGCCGTGGTGGATGTATTGCTTACCATCGGGGCGGTCTACCTGGCCTACTGGCTGCGCTTCGATACTTGGCAGATGAGCGGGCGTTATACCAAGGCGGCCATGTTCTGTGCGGTATCCGTGCTGGTCAGCCTGTGGGGCTGTGGTCTCTACGGTTCATGGCGCGGCAAGTCATTCTTCTCCCAGGTCGGCGAGCTTGCCATTGGCTGGTTGGTTGCCACCTCGGCCCTGCTGTCGCTGGCTTTTTTCCTCAAGGTATCCGAAGACTACTCTCGCCAGTGGTTTATGTATTTCGTCGTGGCCGGTAGCACGCTGAGCGTGGCAGTGAGATTTCTGGTGTTTATCTGGTTGCGTGAGGTCCGCTCGGGGGGGCGTAACCTCAAGTCGGTATTGCTGGTGTCTGCCGAAGGAGGTTCTACCGTCGAGTACTACCGCAAGCGCTCCCTGCATGAGGACGGTTTTCGCATTGCCAGCAGCCTGGTCCATGGCCGCTCGGAGCAATGGCTGGATAGCCTGGTGGAGGAGGCGGATCGGCATGGGGTGCATGAGGTGTGGCTGTGCCTGCCGCTGAGCGAAGGGGGGGCGGTGCGCTCCATCATGTATGCGTTGCGGCACCGTACCGTCGCCGTACGCTTTTTCCCCGAGTGGGGGGACCTGCCGCTGCTCAACCACAAGGTCAGTAATATCGCGGGGCTCTATTCGCTGGACCTGAGCTGTAGTCCCATGGATGGTCCGGCGCGAGTCATCAAGCGGATGGAAGATATCCTTGTCGGCGGTCTGATCACGCTGCTGATCCTGCCCTTGTGCCTGTTTATCGCGCTGGCGATCAAAGTGTCTTCGCCGGGGCCGGTGGTGTTCAAGCAATACCGTACCGGGATCAATGGCCGCAAGTTCAAGGTCTACAAGTTCCGTTCCATGGTCGTGCACCAGGAGAAGAGCGATTCCGTGACCCAGGCGACGCGTAATGATCCCCGTGTGACCCGTATCGGTGCGTTCCTGCGGCGCACCAGCCTGGATGAGTTGCCGCAGTTCTTCAATGTATTGCAGGGGCGTATGTCCATCGTCGGGCCACGCCCCCATGCCCTGGCGCATAACGAGTACTACAAGGATCTGGTCGAGTCCTATATGCAGCGGCACAAGGTCAAGCCGGGCATCACCGGCTGGGCTCAGGTTAATGGCTACCGTGGCGAGACGGATACCCTGGAGAAGATGCGGAAGCGGGTGGAGTGCGATCTCTGGTATATCGACAACTGGTCGTTGTGGCTGGATATAAAGATCATTTTCTGGACGGTATTCAAGGGTTTTGTCGGCAAGGCAGCCTACTGAACTACCCGTTTCGTTGATGTTCCAAGGCCCGATGCGGCTGACTGTATCGGGCTTGTTTTTTGAGTGACGAATAATCTTTCTTGATGCTCGATGGAGGTTGGTTTGGAAGGGTCGTTGCGCGCAGGGCGCCTTGAGACTGTATTGCTGGCATGGATATCGATTGGCCTGTTCGTGCAGTTGGCCGGTCTGCTTTTCAATAATGATGGCAGCCGCTATGCGACCCAGGTCTACCTGTTGCTGTTTCTACCGGCCTTGCTCCTGTTGCTGAAGGAGCGTCTGGCGCTTTCTTTTTGGCGGCAGTGGCCGGCCTACTGTTTTCTGGCGCTTTCGGTCTGGGTTCTGTTGGTAGCTGGTCTGCATGAAGGCTCCGACAGGTCGTTCGGCTATTGGCTGAAGGTTGTCCTGTTCCTGGCCATCTATCTCTTCGCGGTGGCGAAGATGGTCGAGAGGCCGCGTCGGTTCGGCTGGATACTGCTGGCGGCGGCCTTGGTGGCCGCAGTCTTTGCCTGGTTGACGCTCTATTACCAGTTTGGTGTGCTGGAGCGTTCACTCGACTATGCTGTTGTTCGGCGCGAGCGTCTCCGGGAGCTTGGCTGGAATGGTTTTGCCGATCTCGACCACCCCATTATCGCAGGTTTGTATTATGGGGTTTTCGCTGTCGTGCTGACTTGGTTCTTCGTGCAGGGACGGATGACTCTGGTGCGTACCTCGGTGCTGGCTGTGGCCGTGCTGGGCCTGTTGCTCTATGTGCTGCTTACCTTCTCCCGTGGTGCCTGGTTTGCGCTGGTGGGTGGGGTGCTTGTGCTGTTGTTGTTATTTCACAATCGCAAGTCCTATAGCCTGTTGGGGATAGCTAGCGTTCTTCTGTTGATAGCCGTTTACCTGTTTTGGCCGGAAATACAGAATGAACGCAGGGTTGGCGTTAATGGGCGCGATCAGATCTGGTTGCACTGGTTGAACCTGCTGCCTGGGTTTTGGATGTCTGGAGCTGGTGCGGGCGCTGAGTTATCTTTCACCCTTAAGAGGGGGGGCGATGTCACCCATGCCCACAGCCTCTACCTGCAACTCTGGTACGAGTACGGCATAGTTGGCATAGGTCTGTTCCTGTCCTTGCTGGCCAGCCTGTTGTGGAAGGGCTGGGTCTGTCGTGCCGATCCTGTCGCGCGTCTGGGCCTGGCCTTGTTGGCGTTCGCCATGGTCGCCATGGTTTCCGACGTTTATGCCATTTTCCACCGCCCCAGTCCCTATTGGGTGGTGCTGTGGCTGCCAGTGGCAATTCTGTTGGGCGTGAAGGCGCCTGCTCGGGATCAGAAGCACTTTGCCCGCAGTGTGGGTTGAGGGCGGGGTGGCGATTTACGTTCTGCGCGGGGCGGACGTTGGCCCTGTATCTGGGGTTGCGGCTGGGGTCGTGGCGTGCTCAGGGGGATGGCCAGGGCGATCTCGCTATGCGCGGCAAAGGGCCGAAAAGAGCGCCGTAAGGCTCGAGGCTGAACGAAAAGTGAACCGCCCCGGGTATCGCGGAGGCTGTTTTGTTTGAGTCAGGCTGCAACGGGTATTGCTGTCTGACTCTGTTCGTATAGTGCCTCAAACTCGACCGGCGGCCTATTTCCAATCGGTTCCAGCAGG
>NZ_QJUO01000028.1 GCF_004327335.1 Stutzerimonas kirkiae
GGCGGGAGGCGGGACGAAGAGTGTGGCCGTCCGTGCCTGGATGCAAGCGTGCAGGCGTAGCGGCGGCCTTGGCCGCGTACGGGAATGGGAACGGGAACGGGAACGGCAGTCGATGCTGGCCACGGCAGTGGAGCCGTGCCGTGGCCCTTGGAAAAGCGCTTTCTCAGGCCGGCACGCCGAGGATCACATTGGAGGCCTTGATCACCGCGGTAGCCTTGGCGCCGGGCTTGAGGCCCAGCTCGGCCACCGCCTCCCGGGTGACGATCGAGGTTACCTCGGCGCCACCGGGCAGGGTCAGGGTCACCTCGCTGTTGACCGCCCCCGCCTCGACGTTCTTCACCACCCCGCTCAACAGGTTGCGGGCGGAAAGACGTACACCCTCGCCCTCGGCCATCAGCAGCACCCAGGGCGCCTTGACGATCGCTACGACCTCCTTGCCGATGGCCAGCCCCAGCGCCGTGACACTTTCCTGCGTGACCACCGAGACCAGCCGGTCGCCCTGGCCCAGGTCGATCTCGACCTGGGCGTTGACCGCCCCTGCTTGCAGCCGGCTGATGGTGCCCTTGAAGACATTGCGTGCACTGATTTTCATGATGACTCCCGCTCTGTAGCGTTTGCGACAGCGATTGGCGTTCGCTACATGGATTTGTAGGGAACGCGACCGGGAAAACTCTAGCCGAGCGGCTTGTAGCCTTGGAACCCCAGAAAACACACATATGGTATGGGTATTGCTTTACATAAAGCCGTCTAGATAGATAAACCAGGTAGGCCCGCCATGAGCGCCACTCGCTTTCTCGCCCGCATGTCGCTGGACACCGAAGTCGGCACCGCGCTGAGCGATACCCGTATCCGCCTGCTCGAGGCGATCCAGCGCGAAGGCTCGATCAATCGGGCCGCCAAGGCCGTGCCGCTGTCCTACAAGGCGGCCTGGGACGCCCTCGACACTCTCAACAACCTGGCGCCCGAGCCACTGGTGAGCAGGACCATCGGCGGGCGCCAGGGCGGCGGTACGCAACTGACCGATTATGGCCGCCGTATCGTCGCCATGTACCGCGCCCTGGAGATCGAATACCAGGCGACCCTCGACCGGCTCGCGGAACGACTCAAGGAGGTGGACGGTGGCGATATCCAGGCGTTCCAGAAACTCATGCACCGCATGAGCATGAAAACCAGCGCCCGCAACCAGTTCTCCGGGCCTGTCACCGGGCTGCGCACTGGCGGCATCGACTACGAGGTGCGCATCCAGCTCGATGCCGACACCGAGATCGCCGCCATCATCACCAGCGCCAGCGCGGAAAACCTCGGCCTGGCGATTGGCCGCGAGGTCACCGCCCTGGTCAAGTCCTCGTCGGTGATGCTGGCCATCGACCCCTCGCTCAGGCTCACCGCGCGCAACCAGTTGTGGGGCACGGTCTCGACCGTGCATGAAGGCCCGGTGAACAGCGAAGTGACGCTGACGCTGCCTTCCGGCCGCAGTGTCACCTGCGTGGTGACCGCCGCCAGTTGCAAGGATCTGGGCATCACCCCCGGGCTGCGAGCCTGTGCCCTGTTCAAGGCATCCAGCGTGATCCTGGCTGTCTGCGAATGAAAACCCACCCGTCCCATGTCTCCAGGAGCCTGACCCCATGACTCGCCTTCCCCGCCTGTTGCTACCCCTCGCCGCCACCCTGCTGGCCTGCGCCGGCCATGCCGCTGAAGTGCAGGTCGCCGTCGCGGCGAACTTCACCGCGCCGATCAAGGAAATCGCCGCCGGTTTCGAAACGGCCACCGGCCACAAGGTCATCGCCGCCTTCGGTCCGACCGGCGGCTTCTATACCCAGATCAGGAATGGCGCACCTTTCGAGGTATTCCTCTCTGCCGACGACAGCACCCCGGCCAGGCTGGAAAGCGAGGGCGAAACCCTGCCCGGCTCGCGCTTCACCTATGCCATCGGCAAGCTGGTGCTGTGGTCGGCCGAACCCGGCTATGTCGACGAAGGCGGCCAGGTACTCAAGGACAATACCTTCAAGCACCTGTCCATCGCCAATCCGAAGACCGCGCCCTACGGACTGGCCGCCACCCAGGTGCTGGAGCGGCTGGGCCTGAGCCAGACCGTCGCGCCCAAGCTGGTGGAGGGCAGCAATATCACCCAGGCCTACCAGTTCGTCGCCACCGGCAACGCCGAGTTGGGCTTCGTCGCACTGTCCCAGGTGTCCAAGGACGGCAAGCTGACCTCGGGCTCCGCCTGGCAGGTGCCGGACGAGCTCTACCAGCCGATCCGCCAGGACGCGGTGATCCTCGCCAAGGGCAAGGACAACCCCGCGGCCCAGGCGCTGGTCGATTACCTCAAGGGCGAGCAGGCCGCTGCGGTGATCAAGGCCTACGGCTACGAGCTCTGAATGCCACTGTCGGCCCTCGACCTCGCCGCCATCCGGCTGACCCTCGAGCTGGCGTCGCTGACCACCCTGCTGCTGTTGCTGATCGGCACGCCGATCGCCTGGTGGCTGGCGCGCACCCGCTCGCGCCTGAAAGGGCCGGTAGGGGCGCTGGTGGCCTTGCCGCTGGTGCTGCCACCGACCGTGCTTGGCTTCTACCTGCTGGTGACCATGGGCCCGCACGGGCCGGTCGGGCAACTGACCCAGTCGCTCGGCCTGGGCACCCTGCCCTTCACCTTCGCCGGGCTGGTGGTGGGCTCGGTGTTCTATTCGCTGCCGTTCGTCGTGCAGCCCCTGCAGAATGCCTTCGAGGCAATCGGCGAACGGCCGCTGGAGGTCGCCGCGACCCTGCGCGCCAGCCCCTGGAACTGTTTCTTCACGGTGGTGCTGCCACTGGCGCGACCCGGCTTCGTCACCGCCGCGATCCTCGGCTTCGCCCATACCGTCGGTGAATTCGGCGTGGTGCTGATGATCGGCGGCAATATCCCGGAAAGGACGCGCACGGTGTCGGTACAGATCTTCGACCACGTCGAGGCGATGGAGTACGCCCAGGCCCACTGGCTCGCCGGTGGCATGGTGGCCTTCTCCTTCTTCGTGCTGCTCGCCCTCTACTCCAGCCGGCGCTTCAAGCCAGGGCTGGGGTGATCGACAGGATAGCCCGCCCATGAGCAGCACCCATAACCCCGAAAAGTCGATTCATGCGCGCCTGCGCCTGGACTATCCAGGTTTCGAACTGGATGTCGAGCTGAACCTCCCCGGCCATGGCGTCACCGCGCTGTTCGGCCATTCGGGCTCCGGCAAGACCACCTGCCTGCGCTGCATCGCCGGGCTGGAACGGGCGCAACAGGCGCGTGTGGAGATCAACGGCGAGCTCTGGCAGGACTCCGCCAGCGCACTCTTCGTGCCGGTGCACCGGCGTGCGCTGGGCTACGTGTTCCAGGAGCCCAGCCTGTTCCCGCACCTGTCGGTGCGGCGCAACCTGCAGTACGGCATGCGCCGGGTCGATGCCGGCCTGCGCAAGGTACCCTGGGACAGGGTCATGCAACTGCTGGGCATCGGCCACCTGCTCGAGCGCATGCCACAGCGCCTCTCGGGCGGCGAGCGCCAGCGCGTCGGCATCGCCCGTGCGCTGCTGACCAGTCCGCGGCTGCTGCTGATGGACGAACCACTGGCGGCGCTGGACCTCAAGCGCAAGAACGAAATCCTGCCCTACCTGGAGCGCCTGCACGACGACCTGGAGATCCCGATCCTCTATGTCAGCCACTCCCCCGATGAAGTGGCGCGGCTGGCCGACCACCTGGTGCTGTTGGAAGATGGCCGGGCGATCGCCCAGGGCGGCCTGCAGCAAACCCTGGCGCGGCTCGACCTGCCCATCGCCTTCGGCGAGGACGCCGGCGTGCTCATCCAGTCGACGGTCAGCGAACACGATGACCGCTACCAGCTCACCCGCCTGGTCTTTCGCGGTGGCAACGTGCTGGTGGCGCGCCGGCCCGAAGCCATCGGCCAACCCCTGCGCTTTCGCGTGAGTGCCCGCGACGTCAGCCTCTCCATCGCCCCCATCGAAGGCAGCAGCATCACCAATGCGCTGGCGGTCAGCGTGCGGGAAGTGGTCGCCACGGACACCCCAGCCCATGTACTGGTAGGCCTGGATGCCGACGGCACGCCACTGCTGGCACGCATCACCCGGCGCTCCGCCGACCAGCTCGGGGCAACGCCCGGCCGCAGGCTCTGGGCACAGATCAAGAGCGTGGCCTTGCTGGGTTGAGACGGCCGCAGATGATGGAGCGACCAATCCCGGCGCTCCTCGACGAGCGTTTTTCAATTGTCTTTAAATATACAAAACAACATAGAAAAACTCGGATTATCGGTTTCGCAACATCCCCACGCCACCTCAAAATCATACAACTAATTGATTGAAAAGGAATAAGTATCCAGTAGTGGAATGGCAACCATCTTGCTCTTGCTTGCAGGCTTGCAGCGCAAGCCCATTCCCTTTTCTGGTGGAGCATCGAGCAGATGGAAAGAACACGATCGTCCCTGGCAATCCTCGTCGCCCTGCTGCCGGCGGCGGTAACCCATGCCGCGTTCATCGAGGACAGCACGGCCTCGCTGGGCCTGCGCAATTTCTATATCAACCAGGATACCCGCAACCAGCGCTCGGCCTCTGTCGAGGAATGGGGCCAGGGGTTCACCTTCGCCTATCGTTCCGGCTTCACCGAAGGCACTGTCGGGGTCGGCCTCGATGCCCTCGGTCTGTATGGCATCCGCCTGGATTCCGGTGGCCGTGCGGGCAAGAACGGCATCAGCCGTTCGCCCGGTTCGGTGTTCCCGCTGGACCGGGACAACCGCGCGGTCGACGAATTCGGCCACTTCGGGCTGACCGGCAAGCTGCGCATTTCGAAGAGCCAAGCGCAGTTCGGCACCCTGCTGCCGAAGATGCCGGTACTGGTCCACAACGACGGCAGGCTGCTGCCGCAGACCTTCGAGGGCGGGCAGATCACCATCGAGGAAATCGACGGCCTGCGGCTGCTCGGCGGTATGCTGGAGCATTCGGTCGAACGTGCCTCCACCGACAAGCAGGGCCTGAAGCTGGCCGGCTCAGGCGCCGACAGCAACAGCTTCCGCTTCGCCGGGGCCGACTACCAGCTCACCAGAAACCTGCTCGTACAGTATTACTACGCAAACCTGGAAGACTTCTACAAACAGCACTTCCTCGGCCTCGGCCACGACCTGAAGCTGGCGGCAGGAACCCTGAAAACCGACCTGCGCTACTTTGACAGCGGCGACGACGGTGCCAACGGCAACAGCGCCGGCCGTGTGCAAGGCTATGCCAGCAATGGCTACTGGCGCACCGGCGATGCCAGCCGCGGGCAAGTGGACAATCGCCTGTGGAGCATCAGGCTAGGCTACAGCGTGCAGGGGCACAGCCTCGCCGCCGGCTACCAGCGGGTTTCCGGCAACAGCGATTTTCCACGCCTCAACCAGGGCCAGGGCGAGTCGGTCTACCTGATTACCGATGCACAACTGGGCAAGTTCGCCAATGCCGGGGAAAAGACCTGGGTAGGCGAATATGCCTATGACTTCGCCAGCCTGGGGGTGCCCGGCCTGAAGGCCAGCCTCAAATACTTCAGCGGCGACGACATCCGTGCCGCCGACAGCCGCCGGGAGTGGGAACGCGACATCCGCCTGGACTACCAGGTCGCCAGCGGTCCGCTCAAGGGCCTGGGCTTCAGTTGGCGCAACGCCACGCTGCGCGGCAACGACAGCGCCGACCGGGACGAACACCGGCTGATCCTCAGCTACAGCATTCCGCTGCTCTAGGGGCTGCGGCCGTGGGAGCGGGCTTGCGCGAGAAACCCTTGCTGCAGCGCCTCGCGGCCAGGGCCGCTCCTGCGGATATAACGGCACCATCCGCCGCCTGGTCGTCGTCACGACAACCAGGGGCTGTCCGGTTTACTGCAAAGGCTTTGTCGGATTGGCCTCAATGTGCGCCGAAATACCAGCCAATACGCCACTGGTCAGGCATTTTTCCTGGCATTCGGCTTGCATTGAGGCAATCGCCACGGCATCCGGCCTGGCCTTGCATAACCGAGATAGAGAAAAGCAGCATGTCCATCCAGGAAATCAAAGCATTCTCCAGCCAAGCCAGAACCGACCAGGATCTCGGCGAAAAACTGAAAGCCTGTGAAAAAGTGCGCGAGTTGATCACACTCGGCAAGGAATATGGTTTCGGTATCCACGAAGACTCGCTCTACCCGCCGAACGAGCCGCAATTCACCGAAGACCAGCTTTCCGCCAAGCTGGTCAAGGCGCTGTTGCGCGCCTGAGGGTATCCAGGCTTCAGGCATACCAGCGTGCGGGCATCGGCCCACCCTGGTCAGGCTTTTCCCGAAGCCTGCCGCCTGAAGCCCCGGCCGCCTACTCCCGCTCTTCTATCCAGGCGGCCTGGATCGCCTCCAGGACTTTCTCGCCGCCGCGCTGGGGATCATCGGCGAACCCGGGCAACTCCAGCACCCAGCGGTGCAGTTCAACGAAATTCAGGTAGCGTGGATCGACCTCCGGCTTGCGTTCGGACAGTTCGATGGCGATGTCCAGCACATCCGCCCATTTCAGCTCCATATACACCTCGCCTCAATGCCCTTCGGAAACCTGGTTGATGGTGTACTTGGGAATCTCCACGACCAGGTCACGATCAGCCACCACCGCCTGGCAGGACAGTCTCGAGTCGGGCTCCAGCCCCCAGGCCTTGTCCAGCATATCGTCTTCCAGCTCATCGGAAGGCTCGAGCGAAGCCTGCCCTTCGCGCACGATGATATGGCAGGTGGTACAGGCGCAGGACTTCTCGCAGGCATGCTCGATATCGATGCCATTGCGCAATGCGGCGTCCAGCACGGTTTCACCGGTTTCCGCCTCGATCACCGCGCCATCCGGGCAATGATCGGCATTGGGCAGGAAGGTAATTTGCGGCATCTCGCTCAATCCTCGATTTCATTAAGACGTCGGCCCGCCAGTGCGGCCTTGACGGTCGAATCCAGACGCCGTGCGGCAAAGGCGTCGGTCACCTGGCCAAGCTTTCTGATCTGCTGCTCCACGGCCACGCTGTCCGTGCTCTCCAGCAGTTCGCCCATTCTGTGTACTTCGGCGTCGATCGCCAGGCGTTCTTCGGGCTGTAGCAGGCGCTCACCGTCGACCAGCAATGCCGCCTGCACCGCCTCCAGCAGGCGCTGCGCCTCCACCAGTTGCTCGCGCAGGGCGCGCGCCGCCTTGTCTTCGCCGGCCTTGCTGAAGGATTCCTCCAGCATCCGCGCGATCTCGCCATCGCTCAAGCCATAGGAAGGCTTGACCTCGATGCTCGCCTCGGCACCGGAGGCCAGCTCCCGCGCCGAGACACTGAGCAGGCCGTCGGCATCCACCTGGAAGGTCACGCGCACCTTGGCCGCACCGGCGACCATCGGCGGAATGCCACGCAGCTCGAAGCGTGCCAGCGAACGGCAACCGGAAATCAGTTCGCGCTCGCCCTGCAACACATGGATCATCATGGCCGTCTGGCCATCCTTGTAGGTAGTGAACTCCTGCGCCCGCGCCACCGGGATGGTGGTGTTGCGCACGATCACCTTTTCCATCAGGCCACCCATGGTTTCCAGCCCGAGGGACAGCGGGATCACATCCAGCAGCAGCAACTCGTCGCCGCCACGGTTGTTGCCGGCCAGGGTCTCGGCCTGGATCGCGGCCCCGATGGCCACCACCTGATCCGGGTCGATATCGGTCAGCGGCTGGCGCTGGAACAATTCGCCGACCCGTTCGCGCACCCTGGGTACACGCGTCGAGCCGCCGACCATGACCACCGCGGAAATTTCTTCCAGCTCGACACCAGTATCCCGCACGGCCCGGCGGCAAGCCTTGAGGCTGCGCGCAATCAGCGGATCGATCAGTTCATGGAATAGCGCTCGTGTCAGCACGCCACTCCAGCCGGCATGGGCCAGCTCGACAGCGTCCTGCCGGGTCAGGCGCTCCTTGGCCGCACAGGCCAGTTGCAGCAGCGCACGCTGTGCGCCCGGCTCCAGGTCACTGGACTGCCCGGCCTGCTGCAACACCCAGTGGGCGATGACAAGGTCGAAATCATCGCCACCCAGCGCGGTATCGCCGCCCGTGGCCAGCACCTCGAACACGCCCTGGGTCAGGCGCAGGATGGAAATATCGAAGGTGCCGCCGCCCAGGTCATAGACAGCGATGACACCCTCGGCCTGGCGATCGAGACCATAGGCGACAGCGGCCGCCGTCGGCTCGTTGAGCAGGCGCAACACGTTGAGCCCGGCCAGCCGCGCGGCATCCTTGGTCGCCTGGCGCTGGGCATCGTCGAAATAGGCCGGCACGGTGATCACCGCGCCGACCAGTTCGCCACCCAAGGCCTGCTCGGCGCGCTCGCGCAGGGCACGCAGGATCTCCGAGGAAATCTCTACCGGGCTTTTGGCGCCCTGCACCGTTTCGATGAAAGGCATCTGCGAATCGCCGGCAACGAAATGGTAGGGCAACTGCTCGCCAAGCTGCTTGACATCCTCCAGCCCGCGCCCCATCAGGCGCTTGACCGAAATGACGGTATTGAACGGGTCGACCACCGCGGCCTGCAACGCCTCACGCCCGACCGCCACCCGGTCGGCCAGGTAGCGCACGGCGGACGGCAGGATGACCTGACCGTCGGCATCCGCCAGCGGCGTGGTCACACCACTGCGTAGCGCCGCCACGAGAGAATTGGTGGTTCCGAGATCGATGCCGACGGCCAGGCGCCGCTGATGAGGCTGGGGGCTCTGTCCTGGCTCTGCAATCTGAAGTAAGGCCATATCTATCTGACATCAGGCACAGCGCCAGGCGCTGCACGGAGGTTAATCGTCGAGGCGCTCTTCCAACTGGCGCACTTCCCGGGACAGTTTGTCGAGAAACTGCATGCGCCGCACCAGCAACTCGGCTTCACTGCGCTGCGCGGCGTCCCGCCAACTGGAGGAAAAGGCATCCTGCAGGTCCTGCTGGGCCTGGCGCAGGCGGCGCTTGAAGGTATCGACACCCTCGAGGTCGGCGGCGTCCTGCAGGTCTTCCAGCTCCTCCCGCCACTGCATCTGCTGCAGCAGGAATTCCGGGTCCTGCACGGTCGCCTCCAGCGGCAACTCGGAACCGTTCAGCGCCAGCAGATAGCGGGCGCGGGCGGACGGGCTGCGCAGCACCTGATAGGCTTCGTTGAGATTCGCCGCCTGCTCCAGCGCCTGTCGCTGCTCGGCTTCGGATGCGTCGGCGAAGCGATCCGGATGGACCTGGCGCACCAGTTCACGATAACGACTGGCCAGGTACTCCAGATCGATATCGAACTCGGGCTGCAGGCCGAACATGGCGTAATGACAGGGAATACCCACACTGGCCTCAGACATTGAAGCTTTCGCCGCAGCCACACTCGCCACGCACGTTGGGGTTGTTGAATCTGAAGCCCTCGTTGAGCCCCTCGCGAACGAAGTCAAGCTCAGTACCATCGAGATAGACCAGGCTTTTCGGGTCGATGATCACCTTGACGCCATGATTCTCGAAAACCGCGTCCTCGGCCGCCACTTCATCGACGAACTCGAGCACATAGGCCAGCCCGGAACACCCGGTGGTGCGCACGCCCAGGCGAATCCCCTCACCCTTGCCACGCCCCTCCAGGGAACGCCGCACATGATCGGCCGCAGCCGATGTCATGGTGATGGCCATTGCAACCTCCTCAGAGCAGCCCGTTCTTCTCGCGGTAGTCGCGCACGGCAGCCTTGATCGCATCCTCGGCCAATACCGAGCAATGGATCTTGACCGGCGGCAATGCCAGCTCTTCCGCCAACTGGGTGTTCTTGATGGTTTCGGCCTCTTCCAGCGTCTTGCCCTTCATCCATTCGGTGGCGAGGGAACTGGAAGCGATGGCGGAGCCGCAGCCATAGGTCTTGAACTTGGCATCCTCGATGACGCCCTGCTCGTTCACCTTGATCTGCAGGCGCATGACATCGCCACAGGCTGGGGCGCCAACCATGCCGGTGCCGATGCTGGAATCCTGCGCATCGAACTTGCCGACATTGCGCGGGTTTTCGTAGTGGTCTATGACCTTTTCGCTGTAAGCCATGGTGCAATCCTCATCTCAGTCAGGCAGGGCGTGGTCGAAACCGGATCAGTGGGCCTGCCACTCGATCTTGGAAATATCGACGCCATCTTTGAACATGTCCCACAACGGGGACAGTTCCCGCAGCTTGGTCACCGCCTCGCTAATTTTCTGTGCCGCATAGTCCACTTCCTCCTCCGTGGTGAAACGCCCGAAGGTAAAACGAATGGAACTGTGCGCCAACTCGTCGTTGCGCCCAAGCGCACGCAGGACGTAAGACGGCTCCAGGGACGCGGAAGTACAGGCCGAGCCTGACGAAACCGCCAGGTCCTTGAGCGCCATGATCAGTGACTCGCCCTCGACATAGTTGAAGCTGAGGTTGAGATTGTGCGGAACGCGCGCCGTCATGCTGCCGTTTATATACAACTCTTCCAGGTGCTCGACCTGCCTGTAGAAGCGCTCGCGCAGGGCCAGGATGCGGGCGTTCTCGGCAACCATTTCCGCCTTGGCGATACGGAAGGCCTCGCCCATGCCGACGATCTGATGCGTCGCCAGGGTGCCCGAGCGCATACCGCGCTCATGGCCGCCGCCGTGGGTCTGGGCTTCCAGGCGCACACGCGGCTTGCGCCTTACATACAGGGCACCAACGCCTTTCGGGCCATAGGTCTTGTGCGCGGAGAAGGACATCAGGTCGACCTTCATCTTCTCCAGGTCGATCTCCACCTTGCCGGTGGACTGGGCCGCGTCCACATGGAACAGGATGCCGCGCGAACGCGTCAGTTCACCGATCGCGGCGATATCGTTGATGGTGCCGATCTCGTTGTTCACGTGCATGACCGACACCAGCACGGTGTCCTCGCGCAACGCCGCCTCGACCATCAAGGGGGTGATCAGACCATCTTCGCCCGGCTCGATATAGGTCACCTCGAAGCCTTCGCGCTCGAGTTGGCGAGCCGTATCGAGAACCGCCTTGTGCTCGATCTTGGTGGTGACGATGTGCTTGCCCTTGGACGAATAGAAGTGCGCGACGCCTTTGATCGCCAGGTTGTCGGACTCGGTCGCACCGGAGGTCCAGACGATCTCGCGCGGGTCGGCATTGACCAGTTCGGCGACCTGGCGACGGGCATTCTCGACCGCCTCTTCGGCGCGCCAGCCGAATGCATGGGAACGGGAAGCCGGGTTACCGAAGTTGCCATCGAAGGTCAGGCATTCGATCATCTTCTCGGCGACCCGTGGGTCCACGGGAGTCGTAGCGGAATAATCGAGGTAGATCGGCAGTTTCATCAGTGTCTCCTAATCAGGCGGTCATCCGGCTCAGTCGATGGCGGACGCTTCGATCTTGTCTTGGTGCGCAGCCTTGCCACCGGCCCTGCGCATATCCTGGCGCAGCGCGACATCCTGCACCTCCTGGCGCGAAACCAGATCGCCCAGGCTGATACCACTCAGGAACTCGTGAATGCGGTCGCTCAGGTCACACCAGAGATGATGGGTCAGGCAGACATCCCCGGAGTGGCAACCGCCCAGACCCTGGCAGCGTGTAGCATCGACAGACTCGTTGACGGCGTCGATCACCTGCACGACCTGAATGCTGTCCATCCCGCGCGAAAGACGATAGCCGCCGCCCGGGCCACGCACGCTGCTGACCAGCATGTTGCGGCGCAACTTGGCGAACAGTTGCTCGAGATAGGAAAGCGAAATCCCCTGACGCTCGGATATATCGGCGAGGGATACCGGCCCATGCTGTGCGTGCAGCGCAAGATCGAGCATGGCGGTTACGGCATAGCGGCCTTTCGTGGTCAATCGCATCAACTTGTACCCGGTGTCACGGTTTGCCGCAATTATGCAATTCCCGAGTATTTAGGTCAACTATAAAACCTATCAATTCACTAAGGCATTGACACGACAGGCGCCATCCGCGACGAAAGAAGAGTGACCAGGCGCCCCGAACGGGCGCGCATTCTAGCAGCACAGTGCCACTTACTTCAAAACCCGCCGCAGTTCCCCCGCTGCCGTAACACGCACCTAGTCGGCCGGGCGTTCCGCCCCCGCCTCCGGGTATTCCTCCGCAAAATCGTTTTCCGGCAGGGGTGGCAGGCTCCTGGCGGAGTAATTCCCGCCAAGCGCGGCAAGCACCTTGTCCATCTGTTCGAGACGCTCGTCAACGGCATGTACATGGTCAAGCAATTGGCCGACGGCTCGCGACACCGGATCGGGCATGTCGCCACTCACACCATAGGCATCGAAACCGATCTTCTCGGCGATCGCCCGCCGGCGGGCATCCTGCTCACCCGAATCCTTCACTATCACTCGCCCCGGGATACCGACTACCGTCGCCCCCGCAGGCACCTCCCGGGTGACCACCGCATTGGAGCCGACCTTGGCCCCCGCCCCGACGGTGAAGGGCCCGAGAATCTTCGCACCGGCACCAACGATGACACCATCCTCCAGCGTCGGATGACGCTTGCCCTTGTTCCAACTGGTCCCGCCCAGGGTGACGCCGTGATAGAGCGTGACATCGTCGCCGATCTCCGCCGTCTCGCCGATCACCACCCCCATGCCGTGATCGATGAAGAAACGCCGACCGATCTTCGCCCCCGGATGAATCTCCACCCCCGTCAGCCAGCGCCCCAGGTTCGAACTCATCCGCGCCAGCCACTCCAGCCCCCGCCGCCATAGCCAGTGCGACAGCCGATGGATCCAGATGGCATGCAGCCCCGGGTAGCAGGTCAATACCTCGAATGCATTCCTGGCAGCCGGATCACGATGAAAAACACCCTGGACATCTTCGCGTATGCGATCGAACATCAGTCTTTTCTCCGCTTGTGGGGCTCCCCGCGCGCCGCCTTCTGGGTCTCGGTCAGGATGCCGCGCAGGATATTCATTTCCACTCGATCGATGGCACAGCGCCCATAGAGCCTGCGCAGTCGCGACATGAGGTGGCGAGGATGCTGTGGATCGAGAAAACCAATGTCCACCAGCGTCTGCTCGAGGTGCCTGAAATAGCGTTCCAGCTCATCGCTGGTCACCCGCTCGAGCCCCTCTTCGCCCCGCTCATCCCCCTGTGACTTCTGCGGCCTGTCGCTTGCCCCCTGCTGTTGCAGCCAGGCCATGCGTGCCTCGTAGCCCAGCACCTGGACCGCGCTGGCCAGGTTCAGGGAACTGAACTCCGGGTCGGAGGGAATGTGCACATGAAATTGGCAGCGCTGCAATTCTTCATTGGTCAGGCCCGCGTATTCACGGCCGAACACCAATGCGACCTCGCCGCCCTTCGCAACTTCATCGTACGCAACCGAGGCGCACTCTCGCGGGTCCAGCAGCGGCCAGGGAATCCGGCGATCCCGGGCACTGGTACCGAATGCCAGCCTGCAGCCGACCAGCGCATCTTCCAGGCAACCCACGACCCTGGCGTTTTCGAGGATATCAGTAGCCCCCGAGGCACGGGCATCGGCCTCCGGGCTGGGAAAATCCTGTGGATCGACCAGCACCAGGCGGGAAAGCCCCATGTTTTTCATGGCGCGGGCCGCCCCGCCGATATTGCCCGGATGACTGGTATTGACCAGAACCACACGAATATTGTGCAACGACACTAGGTATTCCCGGCCAGTAGTCATAAAGGAGGCGAAATACTACAGGATGCGTTCTGCGCCAGGCTATGCGCCTGAAAATCCGGAAAGAGCGCTGGAGGCCGAGCGAAACGGAGCAATCCGTGCTTTTCCTCTCCCCTCCAGCGCTCTTTCCGGCTCTTTGCCTCGCAGCGCGCTATCACCTTGTTCTTTTATTGTGGTGTGCAGCCTGTACGCCCTCTTTCTGGTAGAATTCCCGGCTTTCTTTAAACGACCAGGTAAACCCACCGATGCAGCCCATGCTGAATATCGCGCTGCGCGCCGCCCGCAGCGCCGGCGAACTCATCATTCGTTCCACCGAGCGCCTGGATGTGCTGTCGATAAGCGAAAAGGACGCCAGGGACTATGTCACCGATGTCGATCGCGCCGCCGAGCAGACCATCGTCGCGGCACTGCGCAAGGCATACCCCGACCACGGCATCCTGGGCGAGGAAGGCGGCCATCTCGAAGGCAAGGGCGATGGCGCCGACTATCTATGGATCATCGATCCGCTGGACGGCACCACCAACTTCATCCGTGGCGTCCCACACTACGCGGTCAGCATCGCCTGCAAATACCGTGGCCGCCTGGAGCATGCCGTCGTGCTCGACCCGGTACGCCAGGAAGAATTCACCGCCAGCCGCGGCCGCGGCGCCGCGCTGAATGGCCGCCGCATGCGCGTCGGCACGCGCAAGAGCCTGGACGGCGCCCTGCTCGGCACCGGCTTCCCCTTCCGCGATGGCCAGTTGGACGACCTGGACAACTACCTCAACATGTTCCGCAACCTGGTCGGGCAGACCGCCGGCCTGCGCCGCGCCGGGGCCGCCAGCCTGGACCTGGCCTACGTCGCGGCAGGCCGCTTCGACGCGTTCTGGGAGTTCGGCCTGTCCGAGTGGGACATGGCCGCCGGCGCGCTGCTGATCCAGGAAGCGGGCGGGCTGGTCAGCGACTTCAGCGGCGGGCACGAATTCCTCGAGAAGGGCCAGATCGTCGCCGGCAACGCCAAATGCTTCAAGGCCGTACTGACCACCATCCAGCCCCATCTTTCCGCCGCGATGAAACGCTGAGTCACAGCGAAGACAGGCATTGCCAGCGCTTATACGGTGGCAATGCCTGCTCTCTATCACCGCAGTGGGCTCAATCGAGCTTGTCCTTGATCACAGTGCCGCTACGCGGATCGATGTGAAACTCGTATTTGCGGCCATCGGCCTTCAGCCCCTCGCCCTGCCACTTGCCATCATCCGCTTCCAGCGCATGCAATTGCGTATAGCCGGCCTGCCTGGCCTTGGCGGCGGCTTCTTCCAGGGTAATCCAGTC
The DNA here is from genome assembly GCF_004327335.1 of Stutzerimonas kirkiae. GTDB lineage: Bacteria > Pseudomonadota > Gammaproteobacteria > Pseudomonadales > Pseudomonadaceae > Stutzerimonas > Stutzerimonas kirkiae. The sequence continues at coordinate 14,940 of NZ_QJUO01000028.1, forward strand.
GGCGCCGGGGGTATCGGCGGCGAACACGGTGCCGCTCATCAACAGCATACCGGCCAACATCAGCGGATTTTTGTGCATAATCGACTCCTTCAATAGTGTGATCACAGGGCCTCGGGCCCTGTATCTACGAACCCGATACAGGCACGAGAGTTCAGCCCCTTCGTTCAGTTTCGGTTAATTGCCCATGGATACAGTGGCAACCGTCGAAACCCACACGGAGAATCACCATGAAGACCATCGCTACCCTGTTCACCGCCGCCAGCCTGCTGCTGGGCGCCAACCTGGCCATGGCCCGCGATCTCGGCCCGGACGAGGCGCTGCGCCTGCGCGATGCCGGCACCATCCTCTCGTTCGAGAAACTCAACGAAGCGGCCCTGGCCAAGCACCCCGGCGCCCGCGTCGAGGAAACCGAACTGGAAGACGAATACGGCCGCTACATCTATCAAGTCGAATTGCGCGACAGCAATAATGTGCAGTGGGACCTGGCACTGGATGCCAAGACCGGCGAAGTCCTGCGCGACCAGCAGGACGACTGAAAAATCCCAGGTACTTCATGAACAAGAGCGTTCTGTTCCTGCTCCCCCTGGCCAGCCTGCTCGTCGCCCTCCCGGCGCCGGGCAGGGACCTGGACCAGGACGAGGCCCTGAAACTGCGCGAGCAGGGGGCCATCCTGCCGCTCGAGCAGCTATTGCTGCGCGCGCTGGAGCGCTACCCAGGCGCACGCCTGCTGGAAGCGGAGCTGGAAGAGGAAGACGACGGTTATATCTACGAGATCGAATTGCTCACCGTCGATGGCGTTGCCCGCGAACTGGAAATCGACGCCCGTGACGGCCGGGTGATCAAGGACGAGGAAGACTGATGCGCCTGCTATTGGTCGAAGACAACATTCCCCTGGCCGAAGAACTGCTCGCCAGCCTTGGCCGCCAGGGCTATGCCATCGACTGGCTGGCCGATGGTCGCGACGCCGACTACCAGGGCAGCAGCGAACCCTATGACCTGATCGTTCTGGATCTCGGCCTGCCGGGCAAGCCAGGCCTGCAGGTCCTGCAGGCCTGGCGCGCGCGCGGCATGGCCACGCCGGTGCTGATCCTCACCGCGCGCGGTTCCTGGTCCGAGCGCATCGAGGGGCTGAAGGCCGGGGCCGACGACTACCTGACCAAACCCTTCCACCCGGAAGAATTGCAGTTGCGCATCCAGGCGCTGCTGCGGCGCGCCAAGGGCATGGCCAACCAGCCGCTGCTGCAATCCGGCGGGCTGGAGCTGGACGAGGCGCGCCAGGTCTGCCGCAAGGATGGCCAGGATATCGAACTGACTGCCGGGGAATTCCGCCTGTTGCGCTACTTCATGCTGCATCCGGGACAACTGCTGTCCAAGCTGCAACTGGCCGAGCACCTCTATGACGGCGAGACCGAGCGCGACTCCAACGTCATCGAAGTGCTGGTCAACCGGCTGCGGGGCAAGCTCGGCCGGGAGCAGATCGAAACCCGCAGAGGCCAGGGCTACCGCTTCGGCGGCGCGCAATGAAATCCATCCAGCGCGGCCTTGGCCTGGCGCTGATCACCGTGGTCGTGACCGTCAGCCTGCTATTGTTGCAGAGCAGCCTCTGGTTGTTCGAAGCCGGCCTGCGGCGCAGCCTGGAAAACGACCTGCGGGAAGAAACCGAAGGCCTGCTGACCGCCATCGTGCGTGGCCCGGACGGCATGCAACTCGACCTGCAACGCCTCAACCCGCGCTACCAGCGCGCCTTCTCGGGGCATTATTTCCGTATCGAACTGCCCGGATACACCTGGCGCTCCCGTTCGCTATGGGACGCGCTGCCACACTGGCCGGACGAGCCCGGCCTGGCCCACGAACTGGTCGAGGGCCCGCAAGGCCAGAGCCTGCTGGTCTACCGTGCCGATTATCGACGCGCCGGCGAGACGTTCAGCATCAGCGTCGCGCAGGACTACACACCGATCCTCGACAATTTCAACCAGGTGCGCCTGTGGGGCATCGGCCTGGTCATCGGCGCCCTGCTGGTGATCCTTCTGCTGCAGCGCTATGCGGTGAAGATCGCGCTACGCCCGCTGGAACGGGTGCGCCGGCAAATCCTCCAGTTGCAGGAAGGCCAGCGCCAGCACCTGGACACCCAGGGCCCGCAGGAACTGCAACCGCTGGTGGAACAGATCAACCGGCTGCTGGAGCATACCGAAGCCACCCTGCAACGCTCGCGCAATGCCCTGGGCAACCTGGGCCACGCCCTGAAAACCCCGCTCGCGGTGCTCGCCAGCCTCAGCCGGCGCGATGAACTGGCCGCCCACCCGCAGTTGCAGGCCAACCTGCTCGAACAACTGGAACAGATGCAGCAACGTGTCAGCCGCGAGCTGGGCCGCGCACGCCTGGCCGGCGACGTGCTGCCCGGCTCGCACTTCGATTGCGACGGCGAGCTGCCGCCTCTTTTCGATACCCTGGCGATGATCCACGACCGCCACCTCGACCTGCGCTGGCAGGCGCCTGCCGACTGCCGGCTACCCTGGGACCGCGAGGATATGCTGGAGCTGCTCGGCAACCTGCTGGACAATGCCTGCAAATGGGCCAGGCAGCGCGTCGAGCTGCGCATCGAAGCGACGCCTACCGGCTATTGCCTGCTGATCGACGACGATGGCCCCGGGATTGCCGAGGAGCAACGTGCACAGGTACTGGAGCGCGGTGCGCGCCTGGACGAAGAGACCGCCGGGCACGGCCTGGGGCTGGGCATCGTGCGCGATATCATCGTTGCCTGGCGCGGCGAGTGGACGCTGCAGGACAGCCCGGCCGGCGGCCTGCGCGTGAATATACGGCTACCCGTCGAGCAGGCCCGATAGACGCTCGGATAGAGCGTGGGAAAGCTGGAGGCAAAACGATCCCGCCTGTACCCTTCTGCTCCGGCGTTCCAGCCTCCAGCGCGTTTATCGAGGGCACTCCCCCACCACGCACGACCGCCTGATTGGCACGCCTGCTGCAAGCACACCGGGCGACACCGTCAAGCCTTCCATGCCAACTAGCAGAATGAAGAATCCCATGAGCCAGATCCAAGCCTTCCGCGCCGCCCTCCTGCACAGCCTCGCCGACCCTGCCGAGGCCGGCAATGCCGACAGCCATGCCTATTTCGACGATGGCCTGCTGCTGGTGCGCGATGGCAAGGTCCTCCAGGCCGGGCCGGCCGCCGAGCTGCTGCCGACACTGCCAGCGGACGTGCCGGTACGGCATTTCGCCGATGCGCTGATCTGCCCCGGCTTCATCGACACCCATATCCATTATCCGCAGACCGGCGTGATCGCCTCCTACGGCACGCAACTGCTGGACTGGCTGAACACCTACACCTTTCCGGCGGAGGCCCGTTTCGCCGACCCGCGGCACGCCAGCGAGGGGGCCGAGGTCTTTGTCCGCGAACTGCTGCGCAACGGCACCACCACCGCGCTGGTGTTCGGTACCGTGCACCCGCAGTCGGTGGACGCCTTCTTCACCGTTGCCGAGCGCCTGGACCTGCGCATGATCGCCGGCAAGGTACTGATGGACCGCAATGCCCCGGACAACCTGACCGACAGCGCCGAGTCCGGCTACACGCAGAGCAAGGCGCTGATCGAGCGCTGGCACGGCAAGGGGCGCCTGCACTACGCGGTCACGCCGCGCTTTGCGCCGACCAGCAGCCCCGAGCAACTGGCGCTGGCCGGCAAGCTGTTCGCCGAGTACCCGGGGCTGTACATGCACACCCACCTGTCGGAGAACCGCGGGGAGATCGACTGGGTCAAGGCGCTGTTCCCCGAGCGCCGGGACTACCTGGATGTCTACGAGCATTACCAACTGAACGGTCCGCGCGCGGTGTTCGCCCACGGCGTACACCTGTGCGACGACCAATGCGCGCGCCTGGCCGGCAGCGGCTCGGCGATCGCCTTCTGCCCCACCTCCAACCTGTTCCTTGGCAGCGGTCTGTTCGACCTGGCGAAAATGGAGCGCCATGGCGTGCGCGTCGGCCTCGGCACCGATGTCGGCGGCGGCACCAGTTTCAGCCAGTTGCAGTCGCTCGGCGAGGCGTACAAGGTGCTGCAACTGCAGGGCCAGAGCCTCACCCCCTTCAAGTCGCTGTACCTGGCCACCCTGGGCGGCGCGAAGGCCCTGTACCTGGACCAGCACCTCGGCAACTTCCTGCCCGGCAAGGACGCCGACTTCGTCGTCCTCGACCTCAAGGCCACGCCGCTGATCGACTATCGGCTGCGCCAGGCCCGCAGCCTGGAGGAAAAACTGTTCGCCCTGATCACCCTCGGCGACGACCGGGTGGTACAAGAAACCTTCGCTGCCGGCAACAGCGTGCACCGCCGATGAGCGCCAAGTGACAAGCCTGGAGCCGGGCGATCGTGCCATGTGCTCGAAAAGCCGAAGACAACGCTGGCTGGACGAAAGAGCGTGACAGCCGGTGTTTTTCGTCCAGCTTTCCAGCCTCCAGCGCTTTTACCGAGACAGCTTGCCAGTGAGTAACGGCACAGCGCGATCGCCCTGTCGCTTGTAGCCTGTGGCTCGAAGCCTGTAGCCTGTGCCTCCCTATCCGGAGTCATCCCCATGCCCACCATCGACCGCAATGCCGTGCTCAACCATGACTCGGCCTTCAACTGCACACTGTACCGGCTGGACGAAGACAACCCGGATGCCGAGGAGCGCGACCTCGGCGATGCCAAGGTGCTGTTCGAGGGCCGCTTCGAGCCGCCCGCCGACTGGGACGCGGCCGAACTCGAGGAATACTACGACGGCAGCGACCCGGAGCTGTTCTTCAGCGCGCGCATCGAATGCGAGGCCGAGCCTTCCAGCGACGACCACTTCGAAGCCGCGCCCGGCGACTTCGTCGCCGTGGTGCAGAACCGCAGCGGCGTGACCATGTACTTCGTCTATGAGCAGATCGACGGCGACGACGGCCCCGAATACGTACTGATCCGCGACGACGAGGACTGAGCCCCGGGACCTGTCGCCGCCCGGCGCAGGCAGGCCCGGGGGACCGGCCTCAGCCGCTGATCGCCTCGATCCGCGCCACCAGGGCCTGCAGGGTGAACTGTGCCGCCCGCGACAACTGCCGCTGTGGCGCCACGCACAGCGACAGGGTCAGCGGTTTGGTCTGGCCCTTGCGCAGCGGCACGAAGGCCAGCCGCCGCTCTTCCAGGTCCGGTGCCACATCCAGCCATGACAGCAGGCCGACGCCGACACCCTGGCGGATCAACGCACGGATCATGCGCACGTCGTTGCACCAGGTCAGGTGCTGGGTGTCGATACGCTGGCGCTGGTACAGCGACTGGGCGTGCTCGTGCACGATCAGCGGCGCGGCGGGCAGCAGCAGTCGATAGTCGAGGGTATCGTTCAATTGCAGCGACTCGCGGCGCGCAAGCGGGTGGCCGAGCGGCATGGCGATCCCCAGCGGGATCTCGGCGAACGCCCGGACTTCCAGGTCGATGCCGCTGACCGGGTCCAGCAGCAGGCCGAAATCCACCTCCGCCGACACCACCTTGTTCACCACATCCTGGTTCTGCGCCGTCTGCAGGCCGAAGGTCAGCCGCGGGTATTCCCCCAGCAACGCTGCGATCACCTGTGCCAGCAGACCCTCGCTGAGGGCGTCGATCATGGCGATCTCGACATGGCCGCGGCGCAGCCCCTTGAGTTCGTCGAACTGCTCCAGGGTACGCCGGAAGCCCTTTTCCCAGCGCCGGGCGTCGGCCAGCAGCAGTTCGCCGGCGGCGGTCAGGCGCAGGCCGGAGGGCAGCCGCTCGAACAACTGTGTGCCCAGTTCCGCCTCGGCCCGGAGAATCTGCCGGTCGATGGCCGAGGCCGATATATGCAGGGTTTCCGAGGCCTTGCGGATACTGCCCAGGCGGGCGACCTCGATGAAATAACGGGTGAAGCGGGAAAAGGCGAGCATGGTAGCGTTCCATTTTTTGCAATGGGCAAGTGAAAAAACGCTGTTTGATTGCATCACCTAAGCTCCCTAAAGTCCAGGCCAAGCGCAGCCATAGCGCCAACCCGATAAGCCTGGAGATCGACCATGAACACCGCCTCGCCCCTGCCTCGCCACTGCACCTTCAGCGAAAGCGACTGGACGTTGCTCAGCCAGAACTGGTATCCCATCGCCGAAAGCCGCGAGATCGGCGAAACCGCCTACAAGGCCACTCTGCTCGACGAACCGCTGGTGGCCTACCGGGTCGCCGGCGAACTGGTGGTGGCCCTGGATGTCTGCCCGCACCGTGGCGTGCCCCTGACCAAGGGCCAGCACGACGGCCAGGGGGTGGTCTGCCCCTACCACGGCCTGCGCTTCGGCAGCGGCGGACGTTGCAACCGCATCCCCGCCAGCCCGAGCCAGAACATCCCGGCCAGGATGTGCCTGCGCACCTATGCCGCGGTGGAGCGCTACGGGCTGGTCTGGGTCTGCCTGGCGCGCAGCGGCCAGGACAACGCCGATGCCGTTATTCCACCGATGCCGCATTGGGACGATGCCGGCTTCCAACAGATCGTCTGCCCGGTGTTCGATGTCGCCGGTTTCGCCGGGCGCCAGGTGGAGGGCTTCATCGACGTGGCGCACTTCGCCTGGGTGCACACCGGGACCTTCGCCGACCCGGACAACGCCGAGGTACCGGACTACACCACCCGCGAAACCAGCGACGGCTTCGAGGCCGTGTACCTGAGCAACGTCGGCAACTACCCGATCGGCCCGACCGGCGAGGAGCGCGCGGCCAGCGACTTCGTCTGGAAACGCCACTTCCGCGTGCACCTGCCCTTCACCGCGACCCTGACCATTCATTTCCCCGATGATGGCCGGCTGGTGATCATGAATGCCGCCTCGCCGGTTTCCGCGCTGCGGACCCGGATGTTCGCGCCGATCGCGCGAAACTTCGACCTCGATGTACCCGTGCCGGACGTGCATGACTTCAACCTGCGGGTGTTCGAGGAAGACCGCGACATGGTCGAGTCGCAGAAGCCCGAATACCTGCCGCTGGACCCGACCCTGGAAGTGCACATCCCCGCCGACCGCAGTTCCATCGCCTACCGGCGCGGCCTGCGCAACCTGGGCTACAGCAGCTTTTTCCTGCACTGAGGCGATCAGCATGGTCCTGCAGCACGTCACGATCACCGAAACCCGCCCCGAAGGCCTCGGCAACCAGGCGTTGAGACTGGAGCCGACCGGCGGCGAACTGCAACCCTTCGAGGCCGGCGCCCATGTCGATGTGCACCTGCCCAACGGCCTGGTGCGCCAGTATTCGATCGCCAGCGCGCCCCACCGGCGCGACCACTACCTGCTCTGCGTCAAGCATGAGGCGCAGTCGCGCGGCGGTTCGCAATATGTCTGCGAAGCATTGCAGGTGGGCACCGAACTGCGGATTTCCGCGCCGCGCAACCTGTTCCCGTTGCACGCGGGTGAAACCCAGGTGCTGGTCGGCGCCGGCATCGGCCTCACGCCCTTGCTGGCCATGGCCGAGAGCCTGGAATGCGATGGCCGCCCATTCGTGCTGCATCACTACAGCCGGGCGCGCGAGCAGGTGCCCTTCCTCGAGCGCCTGCTGCGTGGCTTCAGCCATGGCCGCGTATACTTGCACCACAGCCGCGACGGCGCCAGCCCACGCCAGCACATCCCCAGGGAAATCAGCGCGCCCCCCCCTGGCGGCCAGTTGTACCTGTGTGGCCCGGAAGCCTTTATGCAACGCTTCGGCGAGCTGGCCCTGGAGCATGGCTGGGCCGCGGCCAGCGTGCACCGCGAGGCCTTCGGCGGCACGCTGGCGGAGCCGCCCGCCGAGGGCGACGAGGCCTTCGAGGTGCTGCTGGCGTCCAGCGGCCGGCTGATCCGCGTCGAGGCCGACCGCAGCATCGCCGCCGCCTTGCTGGAAGCGGGTGTGGACGTGCCGCTGTCCTGTGAAATGGGTATCTGCGGCGCCTGTACGGTGGAAGTGCTGGAAGGCACTCCCGAGCACCGCGACAGCGTGCTCAGCGAGCAGGAACGCACCGGGCACATGACCCTCTGCTGCTCACGCAGCCGATCGGCCCGGCTGACACTGAACCTCTGAGCGGGCGCCTCGCCAATCCGGGGCGAACCGCACCAGCCCGGAGCATCGCCTGCCCACACCTCTGCGAATCGTGCCGCGCTGGCGCCCACCGGCCCGCGGCGGGCGGGATTCGCGGAATTTCCTGACTAACTGGCCAGCTTTTTGCTTTATCCCACTGGTCGAAGCACAACCATCGAGCCGCCCATGCCCCACTCCACTGCAATGCCACGCCTGGAGCTGCACGCGATCAGCAAGCGCTACCCCGGCTGCCTGGCCAACGACCGTATCGACCTGTGCATCCAGGCCGGCGAAATACATGCCCTGCTCGGCGAGAACGGTGCCGGCAAAAGTACCCTGATGAAGATCATCTATGGCGTGACCCAGCCCGATTCCGGCGAAATCCGCTGGCAGGGCCAGCGTGTCCAGGTACGCGACCCGGCCCAGGCGCGGCGCCTGGGCATCGGCATGGTGTTCCAGCACTTCTCGCTGTTCGAAACCCTCAGCGTGACCGAGAACATCGCCCTGGCCCTGGGCCGCGAAGCCGGCACGCCGACACAGTTGGCGCCGAAGATCCGCGCGGTCGCGCAACGCTACGGCATGGGCCTGGAGCCGGAGCGGCTGGTGCACAGCCTGTCGATCGGCGAGCGCCAGCGGGTGGAGATCATCCGCTGCCTGATGCAGGACATCCACCTGCTGATACTCGACGAACCGACCTCGGTGCTCACTCCGCAGGAAGTCGACGAATTGTTCGTCACCCTGCGCGCCCTGGCGGCCGAGGGCTGCAGCATCCTGTTCATCAGCCACAAGCTCGGCGAAGTGCGCGCCCTCTGCCACAACGCCACGGTGCTGCGCGGCGGGCGGGTATCCGGCGACTGCGTACCGGCCGCCTGCAGCGACCTGGAGCTGGCGCGGCTGATGGTCGGCGACGCCGAGGGCCTGGAGGCCAGCTACCCCAAGGCACTGGGTGGCCTGGTACGCCTGCGGGTGGACGACCTCAGTTGGCGCAACGACGACCCGTTCGGCACCTCCCTGGGCAACCTGCGCCTGGAGGTGCGGTGTGGCGAGATCGTCGGTATCGCCGGCGTAGCCGGCAACGGCCAGGACGAACTGCTCGCCCTGCTCAGCGGCGAAGTGCGGCTGCCCAACGGCGAACGCGAACGCATCACCCTCGACCAGCAGCCGCTGGCCAACCTGTACCCGGACGCCAGGCGCAAGCGCGGCCTGGCCTTCGTCCCCGCCGACCGCCTCGGCCACGGCGCCGTGCCGGACATGAGCCTGGCCGACAATGCCCTGCTCACCTCTTTCCAGCAGGGCCTGCTCAGCCACGGCATGATCCGCGGGCACAAGGTGCTGGCGCTGGCCAACGAGATCATCCGCCGCTACGCGGTGAAGACCCCGGATGCGCAGACACCGGCGCGCAGCCTCTCCGGCGGCAACCTGCAGAAGTTCATCCTCGGCCGCGAAATCATGCAGCAACCGAAACTACTGGTCGCCGCGCACCCGACCTGGGGCGTCGATGTCGGCGCGGCGGCGGCCATCCACCGGGCGCTGATCGCCCTGCGCGATGCCGGCGCGGCGATCCTGGTGATCTCCGAGGACCTCGATGAACTGTTCCAGATCAGCGACCGCATCGGTGCGCTCTGCAGTGGGCGCCTGTCGCCGCTGAAAGCCACCGCGCAGACCCATACCGTGGAGGTCGGCCGCTGGATGGCCGGCCAATTCGATTCCCCGCAAGACGCCGCCTGACGAGAAGCCGCCATGCTGTTATCCCTGGAACCCCGTACCCAGCAGTCGCGCGCCATGCTGCTGCTTTCGCCGCTGCTCGCCGGGGTACTGACCCTGGTCAGCGGCGCGATCCTGTTCGCCGCCCTCGGCCATGCGCCGCTGGCGACCTTGCATACCCTGCTGATCGAGCCGATCAGCGATTTCTACGGCATCTCCGAACTGCTGATCAAGGCCCTGCCGATCCTGCTCTGCGCCTTCGGCCTGGCGCTGGCCTTCCAGGCACGGGTGTGGAACATCGGCGCCGAGGGCCAGTTGCTGATCGGCGCGCTGGTCGGCAGCGCCGTGGCGCTGCAACTGATCGACCGCCAGGGCCCGCTGGTGCTGGTCATGGTGATCGCCAGCGGCATCCTCGGCGGCGCCGCCTGGGGCGGGCTGGCAGCGTGGTTGCGCACGCACTTCAATGCCAACGAAATCCTCACCACCATCATGCTCAACTACATCGCCCTCAACCTGCTGCTGTTCTTCGTCCACGGCCCGCTGAAGGACCCGGACGGCTTCAGCTTCCCCGAGTCGGCGATGTTCGGCGACGCCAGCCGCCTGCCGCAGTTGTTCGAGGACGGCCGCGTGCACATCGGCCTGTTCTTCGCGCTGTTCGCCCTGGTGGCGGTGTGGGTGCTGCTGCACAAGAGCTTCCTCGGCTTCCAGGTCAGGGTGCTCGGCCTGGACAAGCGCGCCGCCGGTTTCGTCGGCTTCCGCGAGAAGCGCCTGGTATGGCTGGTGCTGTTGATCAGCGGCGGCCTGGCCGGCCTCGCCGGGGTCAGCGAAGTCAGTGGGCCGATCGGCCAGTTGGTGCCGCAGGTTTCGCCGGGCTATGGCTACGCGGCGATCACCGTGGCCTTCCTCGGCCGCCTCAACCCGTTCGGCATTCTCTTCGCCGGCCTGCTCATGGCCCTGCTCTACCTGGGCGGTGAGAACGCGCAGATGACCCTCAACCTGCCGCAGTCGCTGACCGAGCTGTTCCAGGGAATGATGCTGTTCTACCTGCTCGCCTGCGACGTGCTGATTCTCTATCGGCCACGCTTCGCGTGGGGCGGGCTCCAAGCCGCAAGCAAGGAGTCCGCCGCATGACCTTCACCCGTTCGCTTTTCACTTGCCGCTTGCAGCTTGAGGCTTGACGCTCATGGACATCGACCTGCTGACCAATATTTTCTATGCCATGGTGCGCTGCGGCACCCCGCTGCTGCTGGTCGCCCTTGGCGAACTGGTGTGCGAGAAGAGCGGCGTGCTCAACCTCGGCCAGGAGGGCATGATGCTGTTCGGCGCGGTGACCGGCTTTATCGTCGCCTTCGCCACCGGCAACCTCTGGCTCGGCGTACTGCTGGCCTGCCTGGCCGGCATGCTGCTGTCCTCGCTGTTCGCCCTGGTGACCCTCGGCTGCCAGGCCAACCAGGTGGCCAGCGGGCTGGCCCTGACCATCTTCGGCGTCGGCCTGTCGGCCTTCGTCGGCAGCGCCTGGGTCGGCAAGCCGCTGAGCGGCTTCGAGCCCGTGGCCATCCCGCTGCTCAGCGATATCCCGCTGGTCGGCCATATGCTGTTCAACCAGGATTTGCTGGTCTACCTGTCCTTCGCGCTGTTCGCGCTGGTCGCCTGGGCACTGCTGAAGAGCCGCATCGGCCTGATCCTCCAGGCGGTCGGCGAGAACCCCGACGCCGCCAGCGCCATGGGTCTGCCGGTGCTGCGCGTGCGCAGCCTGGCGATTCTCTTCGGCGGCGCCATGGCCGGCATGGCCGGCGCCTACCTGTCGCTGGCCTACACGCCGATGTGGGCGGAGAACATGAGCGCCGGGCGCGGCTGGATCGCCCTGGCGCTGGTGGTGTTCGCCAGTTGGCGGATCTTCCGCGTATTGCTCGGCGCCTACCTGTTCGGCCTGGCCAGCATCCTGCATCTGGTGGCCCAGGGCATCGGCGTGAGCATCCCGGCCAACCTGCTGGCGATGCTGCCCTATGTGGCGACCATCCTGGTGCTGGTGCTGCTGTCCCGCGATGCGCTCAAGACCCGGCTGTATGCGCCGGTTTCCCTGGGCAAGCCGTGGAAGGGAGGCCACTGACCCCCATGGCGCCTTGTGCGCCCGGCACCGCGACGCCAGCGCCCGATCACGCACCAGCGCATGGCAATCCAGCGGCAGGTCGCACCAAGCCGAAACATCACCAGGCACCGACAGCCACCGCGCCACCGCGGCAAGTCCCGGCCCTTCGATTATCTGTCCAGTTGGTCAGTTTTTTGCAACCGTCCGGAAGCCCTCGGGCCGACACACCAAAATCCGCAAAGGAGCCCCACCCGCCATGCACAAGAATGCCAAAAGAACCCTGCGCACCCTGGTCGCCGCCCTGGGCTTCAGCGCCACACTCGGCGCTTCCGCCGCCGAACCGCTGAAAGTCGGTTTCGTCTACGTCGGGCCGATCGGCGACCACGGCTGGACCTACCAGCATGAACAGGGGCGCCAGGCCGTGATCGAGCACTTCGGCGAGCAGGTGAAAACCAGCTTCGTCGAAAACGTGGCCGAGGGCGCCGATGCCGAGCGGGTCATCCGCAATATGGCCAAGGGCGGCTACGACCTGATCTTCACCACTTCGTTCGGCTATATGAACCCAACCGCCAAGGTCGCCAAGCAATTCCCCAAGGTGACCTTCGAGCACGCCACCGGCTACAAGCAGGACAAGAACCTAGCCACCTACCTGTCGACTTCCTATGAGGGGCGCTACGTCGGCGGCTTCCTCGCGGCGAAGATGACCAAGACCAAGAAGATCGGCTATGTCGCCTCCTTCCCGATTCCGGAAGTGATCCGTGATATCAACTCCATCCAACTGGCCCTGGACAAGTACAACCCCGGCAGCGAGATCAAGGTGGTGTGGGTCAACTCCTGGTTCGACCCGGGCAAGGAAGCCGATGCGGCCAACGCGCTGATCGACCAGGGCGTCGACGTGATCTTCCAGCACACAGACAGCCCGGCGCCAATCCAGACCGCCGAGCGGCGCGGCGTCTTCGCCGTCGGCTATGCCTCGGACATGGCCCACTTCGGGCCGAAGGCCGTCCTCACCTCCATCGTCAACAACTGGGGCCCGCACTACATCAAGAGCACCCAGGCCGTCATCGACGGCACCTGGAAATCCCAGGACTATTGGGGCGGCCTGAGCGAAGGCACCATCGAACTGCCGATCAGCGACCTGGTGCCGGCCGATGTCAAAGCCGAGGCCGAGGGCATCATCGCCAGTATCAAGGACGGCTCCTTCCACCCGTTCACCGGACCGATCGCCGACCAGAGCGGCGCCGTCAGGATCGCCGAGGGCGCGAGCGCCAGCAATGCCGAGCTGGCCGGCATGAACTACTACGTCAAAGGCATCACTGCAGAACTACCGAAGTAAGGCGCCCTGCACGGCACGCCACGTTCTGGCGCAGCGTGCCGTACTGCCATCGGACCGCGTGCCACAGGCTTGCCCGCAAAGCGCTTGCGGGCAGTGCCGTGCGCGGTCAAGGCCGTTCCTGCGCAGAGTCTGGCGACCGCGGCGCGCACGGCGGCCCATCCTTCCTGGAGCCAACATGAATACACTGCCAATCATCGACATCGCCCCCCTCTACGGCGACGACCAGGGTGCGTGGCTCGCCGTCGCCAAGGCCATCGATGCGGCCTGCCGCGAATGGGGGTTCTTCTATATCGAAGGCCAGCCGATCAGCAGCCAGCGCATCGCCGAGCTGAAGGCCGCCGCCGCGGACTTCTTCGCCCGCCCGAGCGAGGAGAAGCTGCGCATCGACATCACGCGCAGCGCGCACCATCGCGGCTATGGCGCCATCGCCACCGAACAACTGGACCCGAGCCAGCCGAGCGATTTCAAGGAAACCTTCGACATGGGCCTGCACATGCCCGCCGAACATCCCGACGTGCTCGCCGGCAAACCCTTGCGCGGCCCCAACCGCCACCCGCAGATCCCGGGCTGGGAGGCGCTGATGCAGCGCCACTACGAGGACATGCACGAGTTATCGAAAACCCTGCTGCGCGCCATGGCCCTGGCCCTGGGCATCGAACGCGACTTCTTCGATCGTCGTTTCGAACAGCCGATCAGCGTCTTCCGCATGATCCACTACCCGCCCCGGGCCGGCGCCGAAGGCAGCGGGCAACAGGGCGCCGGGGCCCACACCGACTATGGTTGCGTGACCCTGCTCTACCAGGACAACGCCGGAGGCCTGCAAGTGCAGAACCTCGCGGGCGAGTGGATCGACGCGCCACCGATCGAGGGCACCTATGTGGTCAACATCGGCGACATGATGGCGCGCTGGAGCAACGACCTGTATAAATCCACCCCGCACCGGGTGATCAGCCCGCAGGGGGTCGACCGCTACTCCATGCCGTTCTTCGCCGAGCCGCACCCGGACACGGAAATCGCCTGCCTGCCCAACTGCTCGGGACCGGACAACCCACCCAGGTACCCGCCGATCTCCTGTAGCGACTATATGCTTTCGCGGTTCGCCGACACCTATGCGTATCGGCGCAAGCAGGCATAAGCTGCAAGCTGCAAGCTGCAAGCTGCAACAGTGCGCGCGGCGTGGCGGAAAATCTGCCAAGACTTTTCTTCCAACTTGTCGCTCACGGCTTGCAGCTTGTAGCTTAATGGCTTGTAGCAGACTTTACGGAACCCCCATGTACGACTACCTAGCCACCCTGCCCAAGGCCGAACTGCACATGCATCTTGAAGGCTCGCTGGAGCCGGAACTGCTGTTCGCCCTGGCCGAGCGCAATGGCATCGCCCTGCCCTGGGACGACGTGGACAGCCTGCGCGCCGCCTATGCCTTCAACAACCTGCAGGAATTCCTCGACCTCTACTACCAGGGCGCCGGTGTATTGCGCAGCGAGCAGGATTTCTACGACCTGACCTGGGCCTACCTGCTCAAGTGCAAGGAGCAGAACGTCGTCCACACCGAGCCCTTCTTCGACCCGCAGACCCACACCGAGCGAGGCATCCCCTTCGAAGTGGTGCTGGGCGGCATCCAGCAGGCGCTGCTCGACGGCGAGAAACGCCTGGGCATCAGCCACGGCCTGATCCTCAGCTTCCTGCGCCACCTCTCCGAAGAAGAGGCGTTCGACACCCTGCGACAGGCCATGCCCTTCCGCGATGCCTTCGTCGCCGTGGGCCTGGACAGCTCGGAGCTGGGCCATCCACCGAGCAAGTTCCAGCGGGTGTTCGACAAGGCGCGCAGCGAAGGCTTCCTCACCGTCGCCCATGCCGGCGAGGAAGGCCCGCCGGAATACATCTGGCAGGCGCTCGACCTGCTCAAGGTCCAGCGTATCGACCACGGCGTACGCGCCAGCGAGGACGAACGGCTGATGCAACGGCTGATCGACGAACAGATCCCGCTGACCGTCTGCCCACTGTCCAACACCAAGCTGTGCGTGTTCGACGACATGAGCCAGCACAACATCCTGGCCATGCTCGAACGCGGCGTGAAGGTCACGGTCAACTCGGACGACCCGGCCTACTTCGGCGGCTATATCAACGAGAACTTCATGGCCCTGCATGAAAGCCTCGGCATGACCGAGCAACAGGCTCGCCGGCTGGCGCAGAACAGCCTGGACGCGCGCCTGCTCCGATAGCCGCGCAACGAGCATAGCGGCGTCGCTCGCCCCGGTGCGCGCGGCGCAGCCTACCCGCCTTGCGGCAGCGCTCCCTGCACAATAGCGATGCACCCGCCCCCCGCCACGCACCATCGACGACATCGAAACACTTCACCACCAAAGCCCGGGCACATAGAATTCCCCGCACCCGGCCCCTCTGCCCATCGCCCGCCAGTCCGCATGGCCGCACGGCTGCCATGCGCGGAAAATCCACGTTTTTTGTCCATATGGACAGGATCTGGCGTTTTTCTTGCTCATGGAAAAATGCCTGACCGACAAGACAGGTTCACAACCCTACCCGACACTTCCTGGAGTATGCTCATGCCGCGCGTCGCAACTTCCCTGATACTGGCAGGCAGCCTGCTGACAACCGCCCCGGCCATGGCCGGCGATCTGCTGCTGTGGCAAGACAACAGCCTGACCTACCTCAACGGTATCGACTTCAAGGTCGACCCGCCCAAGCAGCAGACCGTCACCTTCGAGCATGTCAGCGGCTGGAGCTTCGGCGACCTGTTCCTGTTCGTCGACGGCATCAAATACAACACCGACGCCACCAACGGCGCCGGCGACGGGCATACCTTCTATGGCGAGATCAGCCCGCGCCTGTCGCTCGGCAAGATCAGCGGCGCGGACCTCTCCTTCGGCCCGGTCAAGGACGTGCTGCTGTCCGCCACCTACGAGTTCGGCGAAGACGATGTGGAAACCTACATGCTCGGCCCGGCGCTGGACCTGAACATCCCCGGCTTCGACTACTTCCAGCTCAACACCTACCTGCGCCGGCCGGACGGCAACCGCAAAGGGCGGAACGTCTGGCAGGTCACACCGGTCTGGAGCTACACCATTCCGGTCGGCAATTCCGACCTGGTGATCGACGGTTTCATCGACTGGGTGGTGGACAACGACGACAGCTACCACGCCAACCTGCACATCAACCCGCAGATCAAGTACGACCTGGCCAAGGCCATGGGCTGGGGCGAGAAGTTCTACGTCGGTGTCGAATACGACTACTGGAAGCACAAGTACGGTATCGACAACGACAGCTACCTGGGCGATGAAGTGCTCGGCGGTACCAACCAGAGCGCCATCAGCCTGCTGGTCAAGGCGCACTTCTAGCGACCACAGGCTTCAGGCGGCAGGCCTGGGGCCTTTGCAGGCCGGAACGGGCATTTTCTGAAGCTGGCCACTTGAAGTTCGTGGCCGCTCTTACCCCACGGAGGCCGAGCCCATTCGTATCGGACGCTGTTGCGGGCGCCGGCGGGAAGGAAGGGGGCTGTTCGAGCCGCGTGGCTACGAACGGAAGGAAAGGTGGGCCGTCACTCGTCTTCGTTGACCCTGTCGCGCAACTCTTTGCCCGGCTTGAAATGCGGGACGAACTTGCCCTCGAGCGGTACCGACTGCCCGGTCTTCGGGTTGCGGCCAACCCTGGGTGCCCGATAGTGCAAGGTGAAGCTACCGAATCCCCGAATCTCGATACGATCGCCTGTCGACAATGCCTGGGCCATCTGCTCGAGCATGGTCTTGATGGCCAACTCGACATCCTTCGACGAAAGCAGGCCCTGCTGGCTGACGATACGCTCGATCAATTCCGACTTGGTCATGGTTTTCCCTTCTTTTTCAAGCGGCTAGATCATTTGACCTGTGGTCGTTTTTAGCATGTTGTTCAGTCTTTGAACAGCCCGCTTTCGACCGTACGCCCACATTCGAAAAAAAAGTTCAAGCCCCGGCAAGACGCCGCCGCGCCAGCCAGCCACCCAGCAGTCCGGTAATGCAACCCGCCACCAACCCGCCGACATGGGCCGCGTTGGCGATGGACAGGGTGCCGAAACTGGCCAGGTCGATGATTCCGGACAGGCACACCAGCAGCCAGGCAAGCATCAGCACGACCACCCCTCGCGGCAGGCGGTAACGCTCATCCGGCGCCAGTTTCTGGTAAAGCCAGCAATGCCCCAGCAAGCCATACAGGACGCCGGACAGCCCACCGAAGATGCCCGGCCCGCCGAAGACGTACTGGGCCAGGTTGGCCACCACTCCGAACGACAGGCTCAACAGCAGCAGCGGAACGGCCCCCTGGCGTACCTCGATACGCCGCCCCAGCTCCCAGAACCACAAGCCGTTCATCGCCAGATGGAGAACGCCGAAATGCACGAACATCGGCGTCAGCAGGCGCCACCACTGCCCGCTGTCCAGGGTCTGGGCCAGCGGCGCGAAATAGGCATAATCCCCTTCGATGCGGAAATCGGTGAAATTGAACCAGCGCACCGCGCCAAGGTTGTCACCCAGTTGGGTCAGCCCGGCGACGATCAGCGTCACCAGCAATAGCAGGCCGGTCAGCGGGTGCCGCAGCAGGGCCTGGGCGAACCCGCCCCTGCCGGCAGGGTGCGGCGGCGACACTTCCACGGCCACACCATCACCCAGGGGGTAATGGCGATAAAGCTCGCGCACTTGCTCGAGTTGCGCCTCCGGCACACGCAACACCTGCTCGCCCGCTTCTTCGCTGACCCGGCAGGGAACGCCCAGGCGCTGCAACAGCATGACGAAGCCACTGAGGTCTTCGGACAACGGTAAACGCAAGGCTTCCAGCAACTCGATTCTCCTATCCTGCTATCTCGCGACATCGACCCAGACGAATTTCCCCGCATCCAGGTGCCTTTCCCGGTCGAGACGGTAAGCCACCAGCTTACCGCCCTTGACCGCACTGTAATCCAGGCATGCCAGGTTTTCCCGCAACGGCCCGGGCCGTCCGCGCCGCCAGTAATGGCCGATGAACAGCAGGGGCTCCTCCGGGCCATACAGGAACAGCCGGCTCTTCTGACTCTGGGTCAGGGGCATCCGTGCAGCATGTTCGGGCAGCGCGTCGGGCTGGAATACCACATCGCCATAAGTATGCGGGTTTTCTTCCCAGAACTTGGTGCGGAAGAACGAGCGCGTGAAGCCCTCCTCGCTGGTCAGCGTCAGGCCCTCGGGCAGCGGCATATCGGTGCCGCGCAACAGGCGATCCAGCGCCTTGCCGACGAAGCCATCGTCGAACGCGGCCTGGCCCAGCAACTGCGGATCGATACGGCCCTCGTCCAGGTGTGGACGCAGGCGCGTGATGACCCGGTTGTCCCAGCAGGCATGCACGACGCGAAAACGCTCGCTTTCCAGATACAGCGGCATCTCGTAGAACCAGGCGCGGAATGCCTTCCAGTCCTCCGGGTAGTGCTCGAACTGCTGGAAAGTCTCCCGCAGCAGCGTCGCATAGCGGGACGAATGCTCGCGGACATGGGTCTTGCCACTCCCGGGTGGCGCGGGGGCATACCAGCCAAGCGCATTGAACTCATGATTGCCCATGATGCACAGCGCTTCGCCCGTGGCGACCATGCCCTGCACCAGATGCAGGGACTCGCGAATCCTCGGCCCGCGATCGATGATATCGCCAAGGAATATCACCTGCCGCCAGGGATGCCGCCAGACCGCCCCGTGCTTGCGGTAACCGAGGAGGTCCAGCAGCCGCTCCAGCTCGTCGGCACAACCATGCACATCGCCGATCAGGTCATAGCTGCGCTCGGGGTCGATCAGCATCCCGCCCCCCTGGCGCGGCTACGGATACCCTGCACCGCCGTCACTCCTGCACACCCAGTCGGCTGCCCCAGCCCAGCTTGGTCCGGCAGACTTCGTAATAGCTATGGTCCAGGGGATGGATCAGGCGCAGTTTCTGCGAGCGCTTACGCACGGTGATGGTGTCACCGGGCGCGCAGTTGAAATGGTTCTGCCCATCGCAGGAAACCTGCGGGTAGATCTGCATATTGGGCGATACGACGATCTTCAATTCGCTGTTGCCATCGACCACGATGGGCCGGCTCGACAGGGTGTGCGGGTACATCGGCACGATGACGATGGCATCCAGCCGCGGATGCATGATCGGCCCGCCAGCGGACAGGGCATAGGCGGTGGAGCCGGTCGGCGTGGCCACGATCAGGCCGTCGGCCTTCTGGCTGCAGACGAAGTGGCCGTCGATATACAGCTCGAACTCGATCATCCGCGTCGACTTGCCCGGGTGCAGGACCACATCGTTGAGCGCATCGCCTTCGCCGATGGGCTCGTTGAAGCGCCGTGCCTGGGCCTCCAGCAGAAAACGATTCTCCAGGGTGTACTGCCCGGCCAGCACCTCGCCGACCTTGGCTTCCAGCTCATCCGGGCGGATATCGGTGAGAAAGCCCAGGCTGCCGCGGTTGATCCCCAGCACCGGTACGCGGTGCCGCGCCATCAACCGCGCCGCGCCGAGCAGGCTGCCATCGCCGCCGACCACGATCACCAGGTCACAGCACTCGCCCAGACGCTGGGGAGAAGAAACCTGCAAGCCATGCCCCGGCAGCACCTCGGCGATATTCTCATCCAGGATGACATTGAGGTTGCGCTCGATCAGAAAACGCTTGAGCCGACGAATCGTCTCCAGTACCTGGGCGCTTCCCAGGCGGCCGATGATGCCGATATTACGGAATTGCTCCATTGCCGCTCCAGATAGCGTGAGGTTCGTGGCTATACCACACAGGGTTGCAGATTATGGGCAAAGCTGCCGATAAAAGCAGCCGCAAGTGGCCAGCCAGAAACTTGCAGGGCGATTGCACTATGCACTGTAAAGGGCCGAAAACAGCGCTGGAAAGCTGGACGAAAGGGCGGGACAGCCGGTGTGTTTCGTCCAGCTTTCCAGCCTCCAGCGCCTTTATCGAAGCACCTTGTCCGTAAGACCGTTCTGGGCAAGCCATAAGCTTGAGGCTTGAGGGTGCATGTTCCGGCTGGCCGTCATTCTGCCAGCCCCCCGCACTATGCGTTGCAGGGCTGGGACTCCAGGGCGCGCAGCCCCTGCAGGCCGCCGGTATGCACGAAGAGCAGGCGCGTACCGGCAGGGAACACCTGCGAATGCACCGCCTCGCGCAGGGCCAGCAGCGCCTTGCCAGTGTAGACCGGCTCCACCGGCAGGGCGCATTGCCGTTCGACCTGCCGGATGAACGCCAGCAATTGCGTATCGAAACGACCGAAACCGCCCCGACAGGCTTCGAACAAACGGTACCCGCCATTCGCCACCCCGGCTTCATCCAGCAGCCGCGCGATATTCTCCGCCACGCCATGCGCGGGCGGACCGGCCAATGCGCCATAGACGGGGTGCCGCCCCGCTTCCCCGAGAACCAGGCCCGCCAGGGTGGTGCCGGTTCCGGCCGCCAGCCAGCAGCCGTCGTAATCGCTCCAGCCCAACGCCGGCAACAGCGCTGGCAATTGCGCCACCAGCCCGGCACAACCGAGGGCGCCCGGCAACCCGCCGCCGCCTTCGGGCACCGGGTAATACTGCGGATAGCGCTCCAACCATGGCGTCCAGAAACCGGGAGCGTTGCGCGCCCGATAACCGCCGTAGCCCAGCCAGTGCAGTTGCATGCCGGCGTCCTGCAAGTCCCGCACGGTGGGCGTCAGGCAGGCTTCGCCGCGCAGCAGCCCGACCGTACCCAGGCCGAAGCGGCGCCCCGCCGCGGCCAGCGCATGCAGATGATTGGAATGGGCACCACCCAGGCTGATCAGCCCCTGCTTGCGCGCTTCGCACGCGGCGCGCAGGTGGTGCTGCAACTTGAACCACTTGTTGCCGGACAACTCGGGATCGAGCCGATCCAGCCGCAACACCGCCACCTGCACGGCGGCCTGCGCCAGCCAGTCCAGCGCCAGCGGCTGTAGCGCCGGCAACGGCCCAGGGCGATATTCATCCATAGATAGCATGCAGGCCACCACTGCCCGTTCGAAACCCATGAGTGTACAGCCGCAAGCCGTTGCAGGATGCCGTACGCACCGGCAAGCCCGGGGCAATCGCGCTATCCACGGCAAACAGCCGAAAACAGCGCTGGAAAGCTTGAGCTGGACGAAAGAGCGTGGCAACCGGTGTTTTTCGTCCAGCTTTCCAGTCTCCAGCGCTTTTATCGAAGCACCTTGCCGGTGAATAACGGCATAGCGCGGCCAGCCCTGCTGGCCGGCCCACGGCACGGCGATCATGGAAAGAGCTATCGGCGCAGGGCTGGGGCATTCGCAGGGCTTTTGGTTTCGCAGGCTGTTTCCTTCAGGCACCGCCGATAGTGGCTGCGCAGATGCCAGGTGGCGGGGCGGCGAAGAGCTACAGGGATGTATTCACGCGTGCCCCGTCCCGCCACCTGGCATTCGCACAGGGACGATGAGCCCGAGATCACGTTCTACGGTCCGATAGCCAGGCACATTATTGCCAATCCAGTTGCAACCAGGCGGCGCACGATTACCCCGCATCCAGTGGCCAAGGGCAGGGACCCCATGCGCTTTCTACAGGCTCGCCGCCAGCCGTGCCCCCTGGTCGATGGCGCGCTTGGCATCCAGTTCCGCCGCGACATCGGCGCCGCCGATCACGTGCACAGCAAGCCCGGCCCCCAGCAGCCCCTCCTGCAACTCGCGCAACGGCTCCTGCCCGGCACAGACGATGATGCTGTCCACCGGCAGGCACTGCGGCTCGCCTTCGGCAATGCGCACATGCAGGCCCTCATCGTCGATCTTCAGGTATTCCACCGCGCTGATCATCCGCACCCGCCTGTTCTTCAGGCCGGCGCGATGAATCCAGCCGGTGGTCTTGCCAAGGCCGCTGCCGACCTTCGATTTCTTGCGCTGCAACAGAAACACTTCACGCGCCGTCGCCTGCGGCTGTGCCTGGATGCCGGCCACCCCACCCCGCGCCCGCAGCGTCGGGTCGATTCCCCACTCACCCCAGAAACGCCCGACATCCAGACTGCTGGAAGGCTCCTCGTGGGTGATGAACTCACAGACATCGAAGCCGATACCGCCCGCCCCGATCACCGCGACACGGGCGCCCACCGCCCGGCGCTGCAGGATCGCATCCAGATAGCCCATCACCTTCGCATGCCCGATACCTTCGATCGGCGGCAGGCGCGGCACGATACCGGTCGCCAGGATCACTTCGTCGAAGCCCCCTTCACGCAACCGCTCGACCGTCGCCCGAGTGCGCAGGCGTACCTCGACGCCCGTCACCTCCAGCCGGCGCCCGAAATAGCGCAGGGTTTCGTAGAACTCCTCCTTGCCCGGTATGCGCTTGGCGACATTGAACTGCCCGCCGATCTCATCGGCGGAATCGAACAGCGTGACCCGGTGCCCGCGCTGCGCCGCCACGGTGGCCGCCGACAGCCCCGCCGGCCCGGCGCCGACCACGGCGATACGCTTCGCCCTGGCCGCCGGCAGGTAATTCAGTTCGGTCTCATGGCAGGCGCGTGGGTTGACCAGGCAACTGGTCAGCTTGCCGGCGAAGGTATGGTCGAGGCAGGCCTGGTTGCAGCCGATGCAGGTATTGATCTCGTCCGCCCGCCCCTGTGCGGTCTTGGCGACGAACTCGGGATCGGCCAGGAAAGGGCGCGCCATCGACACCATGTCGGCCTCGCCCTGCGCCAGTACGCGCTCGGCCACCTCCGGCGTGTTGATACGGTTGGTGGTAATCAGCGGGATCGACACCTCGCCCCGCAGCTTGCCGGTGACACGGGTGAACGCCGCGCGCGGCACCTTGGTGGCGATGGTCGGAATCCTCGCCTCATGCCAACCGATACCGGTATTGATCAACGTCGCGCCAGCCCGCTCGACGGCCTGCGCCAATAGCACGATCTCGTCCCACGAGCTGCCATCCTCGATCAGATCGAGCATGGACAGGCGATAAATGATGATGAAGCGCTCCCCCACCGCCTCGCGTACTCGTCGCACGATCCCCAGTGGCAAGCGCATGCGATTCTCGTAGCAGCCGCCCCAGCGGTCCTGGCGATGGTTGCTATGCGCCACCAGGAACTGGTTGATGAAGTAACCCTCGGACCCCATGATCTCCACGCCGTCATACCCGGCCTGCTGCGCCAGCCTGGCGCAGTTGACGAAATCGGCGATCTGCTTCTCGATACCCTCTTCGTCCAGCGCACGCGGCGTGAACGGATTGATCGGCGCCTGTAGCGCGCTTGGCGCCACCAGTTGCGGGCTGTAGGCATAGCGCCCGGCGTGCAGGATCTGCAGGCAGATCATCCCGCCGGCCTGGTGCACCGCCTGCGTGACGACCCGGTGCTCCTGCGCTTCCTCCGGCGTGGACAGCTTCGCCGCGCCCTGGCGTACCGCGCCCTCCTCGTTGGGCGCCACGCCGCCGGTCACCATCAACCCGACGCCACCACGCGCACGCTCGGCGAAATAGGCGGCCATGCGCTCGAAGCCGCCCGGCATTTCTTCCAGCCCGGTATGCATCGAGCCCATCAGCGTACGGTTGCGCAGGCGGGTAAACCCAAGGTCCAGCTCGGACAGCAGGGTCGGATAGGTGGTCATGGCTTATCCTCATCATCGGCGCCGCCCCTCGTAGGGAGCGATCTCTCTGTTGGCAAGGACGATAGGCCAGGCCAGGCAGGCGTTCAATGACCACAAATGACAGAATCATGATCATGTCGAGCACTGCCGATACCGCATCGAGGATGGATAACCGGCTTTCCGCCACTTGCGGCCGAGAACTTCGAGGCAGGCACTCTGTCCGACTCATGCGGCACGACACCGACAGGAGAAACACCATGAGCGACCTCAAGCAAATCGCGACTCTGATCGCCTGCGCCCCCCTGCTCGCCTGCGCGAGCCCGGGCACCGAGCTGGCCCCCTACCCACCCGCCGAAGCGGGCCATGTCCGCCAGATCATCCAGCTCGAACCCCGCGACGACGAGGCGTCGTACAAAGTCGAACTGATCATCGGCAAGGAGCTGGAAGTGGACTGTAACCATCACTGGTTCGGCGGACAGTTACAGGAGAAGACCGTCAGCGGCTGGGGATACGACTACTACCAACTGGATAAGCTCACCGGCCCCATGGGCACACTGATGGACTGCCCCGGCCAGGCAAAGAAAAAGGCCCTGGTGACGCTCGGCGGCGACCCCACCCTGGTGCGCTACAACAGCAAGCTACCCATCGTCGTCTACACCCCTCGGGATGTGCAAGTGAGCTACCGCATCTGGTCCGCAGCACAGGAAACCCGCAAGGCCGACCAGCGCTGAACAACGCCGGGCCGGGTCAGCCCCGCTCGCTCGGCCGGCGCGCGCCCGCCACCAGTTTTTCCACCGCCTTGGCCGCCGCGGTCATGCCGAAACTGGCGGTGACCATCATCGACGCGCCGAAGCCGCCCGAGCAGTCCAGGCGCACACCTTCACCCACGAAGCCCTTGCTCTGGCAGACCCCGCCATCCGCCGCCGGGTAGCGCAGTTGCTCGGTGGAAAAGACACAGGGCACGCTGTAGTGCCGCCCCGGCGTACGCGAGAAATTGTATTCGCGCCGCAACATTGAACGGACCTTGGCCGCCAGCGGATCGTTGAAGGTCTTGTTCAGGTCGGCGATACGGATCTGCGTCGGGTCGACCTGCCCACCCGCCCCACCGGTGGTGACGATGTGGATCTTGCGCCGCTTGCACCAGGCGATCAGCGCCGTCTTGGCCATCACGCTGTCGATGCAGTCGACGACGAAATCCAGTCCCTCGGTGATAGCCTCGGCCATGTTTTCGCGCGTGACGAAATCGGCCACCGCATGCACCACACAGGCGGGGTTGATCAGGCGCAGGCGCTCGGCCATCGCCTCGACCTTGGGCCGTCCGACCTGCCCTTGCAGCGCATGCACCTGGCGGTTGGTATTGGTCACGCAGACATCGTCCAGGTCGAACAGCGTGATCTCGCCGACACCGCTGCGTACCAGCGCTTCGGCGGCCCAGGAACCGACGCCGCCGATACCGACCACCGCGACATGAGCGGCGGCCAGCCGCTCCAGGCCCTCACGGCCATAAAGACGGGCGATGCCGCCAAAGCGCTGCTCATCGAGGACCATCGAAACTCCCGGCTGATTCAGGTGACAAAAGCTTGGCGATTATAACCGCTGAAGAGCGGCTGGAAGCTGGAAAGTATCGTCACTCCCGCACAGTCGGGCCCCTGTCTCAGCGGCCATGGCCTGGCTCTTGGCCCAGGGCGATCGGTCTATGCAGGCAAACAGCCGAAAACAGCGCTGGAAGGATGAACGAAAGCGCGTGGCGGCCAGTGTTTTTCGTCCAGTTTTCCAGCCTCCAGCGCTTTTATCGAAGCACCTTGCCGGTGAATAACGGCATAGCGCCTCTCGACCACCGATGCCTGTACAACCTCTCGAGCGCAAGAGTACGATAACCGGCCAGCATTCGCTGGTGCCCTGTTCCTCTCTCGGAACCCTTGAATTCATGTCCGCACGCAAATTTGGTCTCAACCTGGTCATGGTCGTGGCCGTGGCTTCCCTGTTCACCGGCCTGTGGGCCTGGTACAACCAGCCGCTCTCGGCGCCCGACTGGCCCGAGCAGATATCCGGCTACTCCTTCTCGCCCTTCCGCCTGCACCAGAATCCTCAGCAAGCCCATTACCCGAGCGAGGACGAAGTGCGCGCCGACCTGGAACTGGTGGCCGCTCAGACCGACAGCATCCGCACCTACTCGGTCGATGGCGTGCTCGGGGAAATCCCGCGCCTGGCCGAGGAATCGGGCCTGCGCGTCACCCTGGGCATCTGGATCAGCAATGACCTGGCGGCCAACGAATGGCAGATCGAAAAAGGCATCGAGATCGCCAGGCGCGAGCGCAGCGTGGTACGCGTGATCGTCGGCAACGAGGCGCTGTTCCGCGAGGAGGTCAGCGCCGAGCAGATGGCCGGCTACCTGGACCGGGTGCGCTCAGCGCTGAAAGTCCCGGTGACCACCGCCGAGCAGTGGCATATCTGGGAGAAATACCCGGAACTGGCCCGCCACGTCGACCTGATCGCCGCCCACGTGCTGCCCTACTGGGAATTCATCCCGCAGGAGCAATCGGTGGACTACGTGCTGCAACGGGCGCGCGAACTGAAGAAGACCTTCCCGAAAAAACCCCTGCTGCTGGCCGAGGTCGGCTGGCCGAGCAACGGGCGCGCCCAGGGCCGCGCCGAGGCCAACCAGGCCGACCAGGCGCTGTACCTGCGCAAGCTGGTCAACGCCCTGAACGGCAACGGCTACAAATACTTCATCATCGAAGCCTTCGACCAGCCCTGGAAGGCCAGCGACGAAGGCTCGGTGGGCGCCTACTGGGGCGTATTCAACGCCGAACGGCAGATGAAATTCCCCATGACCGGGCCTGTGGTGGAAATCCCGCAGTGGCGCCTGCTGGCCAGCGCCTCCGGCGTGCTGGCGCTGCTGGCCCTGGCGCTGCTGATGATCGACGGCAGCGCCTTGCGCCAGCGCGGCCGCACCTTCCTCACCATCATCGCCTTCCTGGTCGCCACCATGCTGGTGTGGATCGCCTACGACTTCAGCCAGCAATACGCCAACTGGTTCAGCATCACCGTCGGCCTCCTGCTCGCACTGGGCGCTCTCGGCGTGATGATTGTGCTGCTGACGGAAGCGCACGAACTGGCCGAAACGGTCTGGAAGCGCCAGCGCCAGCGCCCGTTCCTGCCAGTGACCGGCGATAGCGGCTACCGCCCCAAGGTTTCGGTGCACGTGCCCTGCTACAACGAACCGCCGGGCATGGTGATCCAGACCCTCGACGCGCTGTCGCGCCTGGACTATGCCGACTTCGAAGTGCTGGTGATCGACAACAACACCCGCGACCCGGAAGTATGGGAGCCGCTGCAGGCGCACTGCGAAAAACTCGGGCCGCGTTTTCGCTTCTTCCATGTCGCGCCGCTGGCCGGCTTCAAGGGCGGCGCCCTGAACTACGCCCTGCAACACACGGCGGCGGACGCCGAAATCATCGCGGTGATCGACTCCGACTACTGTGTCGCCCCCGAATGGCTCAAGCAGATGGCGCCGCACTTCGCCGACCCGCACATCGCCGTGGTGCAGTCGCCGCAGGACTATCGGGACGAGCAGGAATCGCTGTTCAAGAAACTCTGCTATTGCGAGTACAAGGGTTTCTTCCATATCGGCATGGTGACCCGCAACGACCGCGACGCGATCATCCAGCACGGCACCATGACGATGACCCGGCGCAGCGTGCTCGACGAACTGAAATGGGCCGAATGGTGCATCACCGAGGACGCCGAACTCGGCCTGCGCATCTTCGAGAAGGGCCTGTCGGCGGCTTATTCGGAACACAGCTTCGGCAAGGGCCTGATGCCCGACACCTTCATCGACTTCAAAAAACAGCGCTTCCGCTGGGCCTATGGCGCCATCCAGATCATCAAGCGCCACCTGTCCAGCCTGCTGTTGGGCAAGGGCAGCCAGCTCAAGCGCGGCCAGCGCTACCACTTCATCGCCGGCTGGTTGCCGTGGATCGCCGATGGCCTGAATATCTTCTTCACCTTCGGTGCCCTGCTGTGGTCGGCAGCGATGATCATCGTCCCCAACCGGGTCGACCCGCCGCTGATGCTCTTCGCCCTGCCGCCGCTGGCGCTGTTCCTGTTCAAGCTGGGCAAGATCCTCTTCCTCTACCGCCGCGCCGTCGGCGTGCGCATGCGTGACGCCATCGCCGCGGCCATCGCCGGCCTGGCCCTGTCCCACACCATCGCCAAGGCGGTGCTGTATGGCTTCGCCACCCGCAGCATCCCCTTCTTCCGCACACCGAAGATGCGCAGCAACCACGGCCTGCTGGTGGCCCTGAACGAAGCCCGGGAGGAAGTCTTCATCATGCTGCTGCTCTGGGGCGCGGCGCTGGGCATAAGCCTGACGCAGAAACAGGGCGGGCTGGATGTACTGTTCTGGATCATCGTCCTGCTGGTGCAATCGCTACCCTACCTGGCCGCCCTGATCATGGCCCTGCTCTCGGCCCGCCCACGCCTGGCGGCGCATGAGGACAAGCTGCCGGACTAGCAGGAGGGCCCGGCCCCAAGCCTCCTGCCCGGAGGCTTTTTAATTTAGTATGAGCACCCTTTGCCCGCCCCCAGGAGCCATGATGACCGCCGCCAGCCTGTCCCCCACCGTGCAACTCGCCTGCGAGTTGATCGACCGCCCCTCGGTGACGCCACGGGACGAAGGTTGCCAGCGGCTGATCGCCGAACGGCTGGCGGCCTGCGGTTTCGACATCGAGCGGATGGACATCGAGGACGTGCAGAACCTCTGGGCGGTGCGCGGCGCACAAGGACCGGTGCTGTGCTTCGCCGGCCATACCGATGTCGTTCCGACCGGGCCGGAGGATGCCTGGAGCACCCCACCGTTCCGGGCCCGGGTGGACGACCAGGGCATGCTGCGCGGGCGTGGCGCCGCCGACATGAAGGGCAGCATCGCCGCCATGGTGACCGCCGTAGAACGCTTCACACGAGACTACCCGGCCCACCGAGGGCAGATCGCCTTCCTCATCACCAGCGACGAAGAAGGCCCGGCCCTGCATGGCACCAAGGCCGTGGTCGAACGCCTGCGCGAACGCCAGCAACGCCTGGACTGGTGCATCGTCGGCGAACCCTCCAGCACCGAGAAACTCGGTGACGTGGTCAAGAATGGCCGACGAGGCTCCCTCGGCGGCACCCTGACCATACGCGGCAAGCAGGGCCACGTCGCCTACCCGCACCTTGCGCGCAACCCCATTCACCTGGCCGCACCGGCACTGGCCGAACTGGCCGCCGAACACTGGGACGCCGGCAACGCCTTCTTCCCGCCGACCAGCTTGCAGATTTCCAACCTGAATGCCGGCACCGGCGCCACCAATGTCATCCCCGGCACCCTGGAGGCACTGTTCAACTTCCGCTTTTCCACCGAGTCCAGCGTCGAAGACCTCAAGCGCCGCACCGCCGCCATCCTCGACAAGCATGGCCTCGACTGGGAAGTCCGGTGGGAACTGTCCGGCCTGCCGTTCCTCACCGAGCCCGGCGCCCTGCTCGATGCCGTCGCCGCCAGCATCCGTGACATCACCGGCCGCGAAACCACCCCGAGCACCAGCGGCGGCACCTCCGACGGGCGCTTCATCGCCACCCTGGGCACCCAGGTGGTGGAACTGGGACCGCTCAACGCCACCATCCACCAGGTGGACGAACATATCCTCGCCAGCGACCTTGACCTGCTCGCCGACATCTACTACCAGACCCTGAAGCGCCTGCTCGCATGCTGACCTGCCCGATCTGCCAGGGCGCCCTGCAGTCGGTGGACAACGGCGTCGCCTGCCCGGCCGACCATCGCTTCGACCGGGCGCGCCAGGGCTACCTCAACCTGCTGCCAGTGCAGCACAAGAACAGCCGCGCTCCCGGCGACAACCAGGCCATGGTCGAGGCTCGCCGGCGCTTCCTCGACGCCGGGCACTACGCGCCGCTGGCCGCACGCCTGGCGCAACTGGCCGCCGAGCGCCAACCCAGGCGCTGGCTGGACATCGGCTGCGGCGAGGGCTACTACAGCACCCGGATCGCCCAGGCCCTGCCAGCCGCCGAAGGCTATGCCCTGGACATTTCCCGCGAAGCGGTGAAGCGTGCCTGCAAACGCGCACCGCAAGTCGAATGGCTGGTCGCCAGCATGGCCCGCATCCCCCTGGCCGACACCAGTTGCGACCTGCTGGCCAGCGTCTTCAGCCCTCTGGACTGGCAGGAAGCACGCCGCCTGCTCCCCCCCGGTGGCGGCCTGCTGCGCATGGGGCCGACACGCGAGCACCTGCTGGAGTTACGCCAGCGCCTGTATGACGAAGTGCGCGACTACGATGACGAAAAGCACCTGTCGCTGATCCCGCAAGGCATGCACCTGGCCCACAGCGAAACGCTCTCCTACGAACTGCGACTGGACGACGCCCAGGCCCGCGCCGACCTGCTGGCCATGACCCCGCACGGCTGGCGCGCCAGCGCCGAACGCCGCGCCGCCGTAATCGACAGCCCCCTGAGCGTACGGGTTGCGATACGCTACGACTGGATTCAGCGGGACTGACCCCAACCACCTGCAAGGCAAGCCGACATGCGCCAACCCGATATCGAGATCTACCTCAAGGACGCCAGCCAGCAAGCCGTCAGCGACTGGCTGCAACAGGCCATTGGCGCCTGCACGCCCTGGCAGCGCAAAGGGCAGACCTTCAAGTGCAATGCGAACGGCATTCCCGTCACCTGGCTGCCCCGCGCGGTCGGCAAATGGCATTGCCTGCTGCTGGAAAGCGCCGCCACCCCCTGGCCCGACGACCTCGCCTGTGCCCACGCTGCCCACCAGGCCCTCGCCGTGGAAATCCGCTGCGCCCCCGGCGGCTGGCAGGAAGAAGAAGCCCTGGAAGAAGCCGACCGCTGGATCAGCGTCGGCCAGGACGGCGAACGGGAAATCCGCTGGCATACCGACTGATGCCCGTGGCCCCCCCCTGAGTGCTCGACACGGCTGCATAACTATTTGAAAAACACACATAAATTCCTGCCAACTGGGGCTTGACAGTCATACCACAGGCGAGAATAATGCGCGCCACATTGGCTACGTAGCTCAGCTGGTTAGAGCATAGCATTCATAATGCTGGGGTCCGGGGTTCAAGTCCCTGCGTAGCCACCATATAAAACAAAGGGTTAGCTTCGGTTAGCCCTTTGTCGTTTCTGGCAGTAGCCCAAGAATAGCCCAAAAGTAGCCTACACCCCTCCCAACTGTGCCAACGGCGAAAAGCGCAAAGCACTCGCCAGATGGTCAGGCGACAGATGCGAATAGCGCATCGTCATCTTGATATCACCGTGGCCCAGAATACGTTGCAGCGTCAGGATATCCCCTCCCCCCATCATGAAATGACTGGCGAAGGTGTGCCGGAGAATGTGCGTCAGTTGCCCAGGTGTATCGAAGCCACAACGCTCGTAAGCACTGCGAAAGGCCGCACGGCATGACATGAACATGCGACCACCAGGAAGCCCCCGCTCCAGGACCAGTTGCTCAACATCGGAAGACAATGGCACAGAGCGACTGCGACTATTCTTGGTCCGATGGAAGTGCACCTTTCCGGCGAAGATACCCGAACGCGGCAAGGTCTCGGCTTCATTCCAACGGCAACCGGTAGAGGCACAGATCAGCGCTACCGGATAGCAATGCGTGTTACTGCTGGCCTTGCACTCATCCAGCAATTGCTTAAGCTGATCCAGGCTCAAAAACGTCAGCTCGGTCTGATCCGTACGTATCTGGCGGACCTTGACCAATGGGTTCTCCCCATTCCATGCGCCCAGCCGTATCAGTTCAGAGAACACCGCCGAGAGGTAACGCTGCTCATGGTTGACCGTATGGGGGGAAACCGCTTTCAGTCGATCACTACGGTAGCTCGACCAGGCCAGGGCATTGAAATCGCAGGCCAGCGGATTGCCTAAACGATCAGCCAAGGCCAGCGTCCGAGAGAGACGAAACTTCTCATCCTTCAAGGTGCAGCCGTGCAGCTTGTGCCAGAGCGTCACCAGATCGGATAGACGATCATCCAGGGGACGACCAGTAGCATCACGTTGCGCCAGATAGTCCTGTTCATAGCGGATCGCTGCCGACTTGGTGGCAAAGCCATACTTCCTGATCCGCTTATTGGCGTAGTAGAAATCCGCCATCCAGCCATCAGCATGCCGCCTCGACGTCATACAGCCCTACCCCACCTGACATGCCGCTCTTCCAGCAGCATTTCGATATGGTGGAACAGCATGGCCTCGGTCATGTCCTTGGCCGCGTAGTGGTCGCGAATCACTGGCCAGCAGTCCCATTGCTTCAGGCACCTATATGCCTTTTTTGCCGGGACACATTCCCGAGCAAGCAGGCTTATGAAGTTTCCTAGGAACAGTTCGACGTTCTTGCCGCTGAAGCCCTTGCTGGTCTTGTAGTAGCGCTTGTAGGCCGTGTCATCGATCAGCGAGAACACGGGCAGATCGACCCGCACGTCTTCACGGATCAAGGTCCAAATCGGTTCGAAGTAGCCCGGACGCCTCAGCAATTTGAACTGGAGCATGCCATAGCGCCACAGCCCGTCCAGATGCCCGGAGAAGGCCGCAAAGGTGCGCGTGTCGATCACCGCGCCGGTATGGATATCCACCGAGCCACTGGCGAATTGCTGGATGATCGAGTGGTGATAACGCAGCTCGACACGCCACACGTCTTGTTCCGGATCATAGTTGGCCGGGTCGCCTTCATCGAAGCTGTCGCCACGCTTCCAGACGCTTTCCCAGTAGTCCAGCTTGTCGGTCGCCCTGGCCTGCTCGGTTTTGTTGTAGATAGCCAACTGGACGCCACCCACCGAGCCGAACATGAAGGTTTCCCCGCGGCCGTAGACGCTGCTCTTTGTGTCCCAGTGCAGTTCATTGATGCCGGAGATATCACGCACGTTGCGGGCACGGCAGTGCATCCGGGCCGTCAAGTCGGCAGGTGGCACCCAGCCTTGCAGGTCCAGCGCGAGGTGGACAGCACATTGGTTCTGCTCGATATGGGTCAGCACTTCCCCAGCCAGTTCGTCCATGCGCGCCTGGAGACTTTCCGGCGACTGGCTGTCGATGGCATGGGGCGACACCTCGACCTTCAGGTGCGGCCCGATGTTTTCCAGCTTGGCGTTGAAGTTCTTAATCAGCAGGATGATGCCAAGGTCAGCGTTTTGCAGCTTGTACTGGTAGCCCGAGTCGCGTCCGACTCGACCGGCATGCCATCTTTCTCCAGCAAACTCGACCAGGGTACCCGGCTTCTCGAACAGGCACATGATTTCCGGGCGAATCATCCCCCGGTACAACTGGCGGACCGTATCCACCCCGCAACGCAGCAAACGGACGTCCGACAGATCAACGAAAGCAGCCGTTCCAGGATCAACAAACAAACGACTGTCTCGACTTTCCAACCCCGTCTCAAGGTCGATACGAAGCAAATCCTTGGCCTTGGTCATTTATGTATCACTCTGGCTTAACGTGGTTACTGAAATGGGTTTATAAGACGTGTTACAGGGACGTCACCGGCGAGATGCGGCGCGCCCTGGCTCGTGCCTCGCATAGGTGCGCCGCCGCATCGCGCCACGACTGGTCAAGCAACATCAGAACAACTCCATACGGGGGTCTACGTTCGCTACAGGACGCCCCGCAGTGGCCCCTGGATCAATCACCCTAGGCGTGAGGAAAATCAGCAGCTCGGACTTCTCCCGACTATCCGAGCGACGTTTGAACAGCCGACCGATACCCGGAATTTTCGAAAGCACCGGCACACCATCCACACCGGCCTGGCGGCTGCCGGTATAGACGCCACCCAGGACAACCGTCTGGCCGTCTGCTATGCGGATTTTCGCGTCGAGCTGATTTGTGGACACAGGCGGCACACCGTTGATGGCCGCGCCGTAATCAGGCGTATCGCGGTTAATGGCAACGTGCATCACCACCGCGCTATCGGGCGCTATGGCTGGCGTCACGGTAAGGCTCAGCGCGGCGCGCTTGAACTGGACGCTGGTCGCACCATCACCTGCACTTTGCTGGTACGGGATCTCAGTGCCGCGCAAGATCGTGGCGGTTTCCCGATCGAGCGTAAGCACTGTCGGCCTTGACACAACGTCGCCCTGGCCGCTCGACTCCATCGCGCTTAGTTGCATCTCTAGCGACAGGCTGCTGCTCAGATAGCCAAAGCCCCCGAAGGTCGAGGCCGAAGCGGCGGCTACTGCTGTCGAGGTCGACCCCGTCCAGTTGCCAGCACTGGCCGAGCTGGTCCAGCGCACACCAAGGTTTTTCGACCAATCCGTATTGGCTTCAACGATGGATGCCTCGATCACCACTTGCCGGACAGGCACATCCACCGCCGCAATAACCCCTCTCAGGCTATCAATGAAAGGAGCAGGCAAGGCGGCAAAGATCGCATTGGTTCTTTCATCCACCGCTATCGATAGACCCGGCAAGTCAGCAGCGCCCAAGTATGAGGCACGGAATAGCTCAGCCACAGCGGCAGCGCGTGCATGCACGACCGGCAGCACTTCGCGCACAACTTCACCAGATAGCTCACTGTGAATGCGATACGAGGCTTCATCACGCCCCGTCGAGACAACATCATTCATGGCCGTAACCACAAACACATCACCGAAATAGCGACCAGCCAGCCCATTGCTGCTCAACAACATGCTGATAGCCGTATCGCAATCCACGTTCTGAAAGTTCATCGAAACCGCGCCCTGGACGGACGGTCCGAGCAGAATGCTACGACCGCAGAAGTCAGCCAGAAGCGGGATGGCAACGCGGATATCAATATCTTGGTTGTTCAGCGTGACACGCGGACTTTCAGCAGCAGCCGTTGCACAGAACAATGCAACGACCAGGGCAAGAGACTTTTTCATCGCAACTCTCACTTGCGCCATGGCCTGGCGGAATATTCAGAATCGGAAACAACAGTTACAACAGAGGATGCCGAAGGCATTGCAGCGGAGATATCAGGTGCCTGACTTGAACCAGGGAGGCTGGACTGCCCCATAAAGGAGTTTGGCTGTTGGCCAGGATCGAAGACACCATTACGCACCACGCTCATACAGAAACCTAACGGAGTCTCATATCTGGACCCCTGTTGGGTATAGCATTGGCACGCTACAGGCTGGCCACCGATAACATAAGGTCTAGTCCTATTAGCGCCATCAGATATCGCGCCAATTCTTGAAATGCAAGTCAGGCGCGGATAATCAATTGTCTTGGCCACTTCATCATAGATAGGGGCAGAAGACGGGACCAACGGAATACGAGGCACCCGCAGTGCAAGGTAATCGTCAGTTGATAACACATCACCCTTATCGCCCTTAGCCTTCAAAGCCGCAGACGGGAAGACTAAAGTAGCCGCCTCAACCGCATCACTTACAACGCTTCTAGAGCTTGCAACTGGCGTACTGGCCGCCGACTGAGCCTCGGCAGATGGCTTATTGATCAGAGCGTAAACGTCATAAACGAGATACCCAATAACAGGGAAAGCACAGACTGCCAAGACTAACTTTTTAGAAGGATTGAACTTGAAATGGTGCCCCGCCTTGGCACTGGTATAAACACCAAAATACCGCTTATCGAGGCTGACAACTTTCTTATCAACATCCTTGTTATGGGCCAACTTTTCAACTTCATTAACACAGCGTTCAGATTCATAGCGCGCCAACTTTGCAGAGCCGAACAAGCGCCAGTAATGGATATGTTTATTGCACAAGCGCCGTGCATGCACATCGATAAAGCGCGGGTCCTGGGTGATCAAATGCACCTCATAGCCTTGCTTGCGCATGACTTCAAAGCGCGAAATATGCAGAGGAACCGGCTGGCGAGAATCGCGCGAACCAAACCATTCTTGCGCCTCATCAATCACCACCATGGAATTATCTGGCAGCTCATACCAGAGTAATGGGTCATCGAAAGGATACCAAGACGCTTGCAACTTTGCCGGATCGAGGTCCGTCACATTATGAAAATAGACCGGGCGGTCCTGAGCCTTTGCCGCCTGATCTACCTCTTTGATTGTGTTAAGGGTTTTACCATGCCCCTGAAGACCCGTCCTAATATAAAGCATACTTACATTTCCTTCCCGCCAGTCCAGGGTTTCCATACCTGCGCCCGCTTGAGGTCCTGCGCCTTATTTATTCCCGCGATGATCATGCGAGTCGTGATAGCGGAGAAATAAATACTAACTGCCACATCAAACTTGGCAATGCCAAGCAAATTTTGCAGTGCAGGAGCCAACGCACCCGCATTGCTCATTGCATACTGCAAAGCCTGATCGACGACCACATTAAAACCAAGGTAAGTCACGAACCCTAAGCCAATGATCCTGAATACATACCAGATCATAGGACCGACAATCATAAAGATAAAAGTAACTATAACCGGCATATCAATTACCCCCAAACGATCGACCCACATACATGGCAGCAGCCACCGTAGCCAGAATCACAATCAACGGAGAAAGCAGATTTGCGATATAGCAAAGCGGCTCATAAGAAAAACTCAAGGAGCGTCCCGATAGGTTCAAGGCAATAGGAGGCGGGCAGCTAGAGGGCAAGAATCGAGTATTGTTCGATATAAAATCAGGAATCTGAATAGAATCCCCTTCAGCTACATCACCCGGCTTAAA
Source organism: Stutzerimonas kirkiae (assembly GCF_004327335.1). GTDB lineage: Bacteria > Pseudomonadota > Gammaproteobacteria > Pseudomonadales > Pseudomonadaceae > Stutzerimonas > Stutzerimonas kirkiae. Next base: position 51,328 of record NZ_QJUO01000028.1, read on the forward strand.
CCGATCATCATCCAGGAAGCTTTCTATTGCCCCCCGGTGCTTATCCAAGTCAAACAAATCCTGAGCTTCACAACGTGCGGCTTTCTGCTGCTGAAGAATTGCGCACTGGATAGCATCACCTTCGCACATTAATGTTGAATCACAGGCCATTCCGTAGGCAGAACTATCGCCCGGTCCATCATCGGTATCATTGTCATTACAACTATTGTCGCCAGTGCACTTATCGCCACCACCGCCATCACCGCCATCACCGCCATCACCGCCATCACCGGAGTCATTGCCGCCGCCCCCAGTTCCCGAATCACCACCGCCAGTATCATCACCATCAGAACCATCATTGCCGCCCACAGTACCGCCACCAGAATCATCACCGCCACCGTCATCCGATCCGTCACCATCACCGGAGCCATCATCAGGAAGGCCAGGAATAGGCTTGTCAGGCTCAGCAGGACCAGCACAAGCTTCACCAGTTCTCTGGTACTCAACGTCGCCCCAAGCAATTGAATAACCAGAATTAATAGGATCGTCTTCTATTGACTCACTACCAAAAGCGCCAACCACATCCGCATAACATCCAGAACTACAAACGCGGCCAGGAGTACCGAACTGCTGGAAGGAGCCGGTTAAAACATTGGTCCGATAAAGAGGATAACTCAAAGATAAAGAACTACCGGAAACGCAAGAAGACCCATAATAAGCAGAAGCCGGACCAGAGGAAGAAGAACCGCCACTAGTACCAGATACACCATCAGCACGAACATAAGAATACCGGCAAGAACCATTAGCGGAAGAATAGAGACTAAGAGAAATCAAAAGATAATCGTCACGAGTAGTAACGGAATTATTATAAGAAATAATGCCCGAAATCGCCGATTCACATGCGGACTCGAAAGACACAAAAGACTGACCCGGCAATGCATAAATAAAAACAGGCCGTTCATTCGAAAAAGATAGAACAGGATATAAGGCTACGAGAACAAAAAATATAAATCGCATATCAGATCCGTCCAAAGAACAAAGCAGCAAACGCCACAAATAAACAGACCAGTGCAAATGAATTAGGATCAATATACATAAACACCCCTCAAAAAAAAGGCCCCGACTAAGCGAGGCCATAGGCTGTTTTCTACGGCCTTGCAGCCTCAACCGAAGAAAACAGCCACCGCCAGCACTTAGAAAGCGCGACGGATATACTTGAACAGGACAGCAGCGGCCAGAACGCCGATACCCGCCCAGCCGATGGTATTGACATCCGAAGTACCACCCGAGATGGTCGCAGCGGCATCCGCAGCATCAGCAAACGCCTGACCGGTCACGGCAGAACCGAGGATGGAAACGGAGGCAAACTTGCGACCGTACTTTTTGACCACGTTGCGAAGTTCCATAAGAATCACCTTATTACTCTTTTGAGAACGAGAAAGACGAAAACAGCCGCAAACAGTTGAAGCATTGCGTCATACAGTTGCGCTGAATCATCAGCAGTTAAGCCAGCATTGCCGGCTATTTGATCGCTAGCCATAACTTGCAGCGTCCCGGTGCAACGGATATAACCGTCACTGTCGGTTGCCAACAGGCCATCGCAAGCAATCAAATTCATTGCAGGACCTGATCGATTAATTTCACACTAGCCAGAAACCCGTCAGCGTTGCCCAGGGCATAGCCACTGGCGAAGACCAGCGAGGCCAATAGCAGATCAAGGACGGTTTCCCGGTTCATCGGTCAGGCTCCTTAAATCAGGACTTGGCAGCGTCGCCGGGCTTGGCGACAGCCTGCTGTACTTGGCCCGCAGGTCCGGCAGCGGTGCCCTGGCCGGTCGATTTCTTCGGATTGACGGCCTCGATATGCAGGGCGAGATTCTTGCCCTTGTTCTGGCCACCACGCGCTACATCGAAGGTAATGCGCACCAGCTCCAGCGGCTCGAACTGGACACCAGCAAAGAAAACCTCATCCGCCACGTCGTCAGCAGCGGATATGCCGATAATGGAAAGTCCATGCTCAGTCTTACCATCCGGTTCGTCGCCGTAGAAGACCTTCACATACTTGGCCCCTTCCATTTCGGTCTTTTGAGTACCCAGGAATGCAACTTCCATAGTCGAACGTGCCATCTTTTGTTTCCTCGCTTAGTTGCGCTTGTGCGCGTTTCAAAGACAAAGCAGCCCCGTGCGCCAACTTCACGAATTGCGTCGCATTGCTTGTGAGTCGGTTAATTAGGCGCTGCTTTGGGTTTCCTTAATCTCGTACTTGCGTTGTTTACTTCGGTGCCATTACCGCGTTGACTGGGACACATATCCACCGGCTTCGCCCGTGGATATGTGTCAGGCCTCGACCCCCGCAAGCGGGGGACCCCCACTCGGCCCCAGTACAAAGCGGATCAATATTTGATCCTTTAAAAGCAGAAGCGAGAGCGAGTCTCATGCCGTTGCCCTCACCGATCCGTCGCCGCGCAGGGCCCGGACAATCTCGGCCCACATCGTCACGCCCCAGTTCTCGCGGCAGCCTGCCACGTCAGCAGCGTTCTGCTGGCGTTTCAGGTATTCAAGCCGAGCACTGGCCAAGGGCAGCAGTTCGAAGGCTTGCGCGGGAGTCAGGACGATGACTATAGGCATGGGTTAATCCCCGTTCTCAGTTGCCTGCTGCTTCCGTAACCGGAGGCGCATGCAGGTGGCGCAGTTGTCAGGCAGTGCATGACCTTGGTCAACCAGTTCACCAGTGAACCACCACCCCCGGCAAAGAGACGTACCATTAACGAAGTAGTGGGCTTTACGAGCCAAGGCGGGAAATCCCCAGCCACGGACTGGAGCAGTCATACCGTCAGCCTTCCAGTTCGAACGGTTCGTGGATCGGCACGAAGGGCACCGGGTTTGCCGCTGTCGTGGATCTTGTACCACCACTTTTCCGGCTTCTCCCTTGACGGTGCAGGCACGTAAGTAGAGTCCCGTTCCACACGGCAGGTACTCGAAACCTTTCGCCACTTCCCGTCGATCAGTTGCATGACGCCAATGACCTCGAATATCCGCACGGGGCGCTTTCGATCGGCTGGTGGCGACGGGCTGGAATTCGAGGCCAGCGCGACCGATGCCCAGCAGACAGAGCAGGTACAGTCCAGGGCGTGAGGCTGATGCAGGTACTTCGACGGGATCATCGGCAGGCGCCTCGACAATCTGGACGGCTAAAGCGTTCGCGGCAGCTTCCCGATCAGCACGTTCGCGCTTCAGGAGGACACTGATCGGCATGCATGGGCCGGCATTGAACGAGGAAGGGAAAGGCTCACCGGCATGCTCGAATGCCAAAATGACCAGGGCATCCAGGCGGAAAGATTCGTCCAGGGATATCAGGCCAGCTTCGCGCATCGCACTAATGCAGCCCCAGCAGCGACCGAGCTGGACGCCAACCAATAATCTGTCCAAGTCAGTCCGTTCAGTGCGGACCACCACCAGCAGGCGCAACAGTCCGCACAGGGCTTGGGAAAGGTCTGGCTTATTCATCGCTGTAGTCCCCCGCGCAGAAGATCGTCTTTCCTCTGTCGAGGTCACGGCGGATGCGATGCAGGTTGATAACCCGGTGGCGGCCAATCTTGACGGTAGGCACCGTGTGGCTTTCGATCCAGCCACGCACCACGTCTTCAGTGATCTGGTCAAAGCCCAGCAATTGAGCCAGCACGTACTTCGTGCAGAACGGTGCGTCGCGGAAATCCGTTACGCGCTGGGCGCCCCCCGAGATCGAAAGCCCCACTACACCAGACTGTTCCATGTGATTACCCCTATAATCATCCATTGCTATCAGCGCCAAGCCAAATGTACAAAATACACATGTACATAATACCCAAGGCAGGCAAAATGTACATAGAACATTAATGGCATTTTTCAATGAGCGAAGGGATAACCGATAGAGGCCTTGCATTGCTGGACGTTGCCAGCATAAAAACCTTGGCCGCCGCAGGAAGCACAGAGTATGTGAGATGGCAGAACATCAAACGCGGGCGTGCGCGACTAGGCGCAGAAGAGATAGAGATACTAGGGAGAGTCTTCCCAGCCTATCGCTGGTGGTTGCTTACTGGCGAAGTGATACCAGAGAATGGCCAGACCAGCCCTGACTATGATGAAGCAAACCGAAACTTGACAAATCCAAGAGCGGGATAGCACTCACCCGGGAAGTAACCAAGCGCTGGTATGCCCGAAGAGATTGGCACTCATAAGTAGCACGCAGGAAGCACATATGGATTTTTTCTTTCTTATATTCGCGATAATGGTTGCTATCGGCGTTGCAATGGCTACAGGAAAAAAGAAGACACCGCGCAATTACAACAAGCGGAGATTCCCAACCTGGCCCACCTCTGAGAGCAGAACCACCACCGCCAGCAGTACCCCCAAGTCGTTCGCCTCCCAGCAAAGCAAAACACCCACGAACGGTTTCCGTTACGACCCGGATGGAGAATGGCCCTTCCAGAAGCGCCAGCTCATCACAGACACCGAAAGTTTACTATTCCAACGTTTGCGCGAAGCCTTCCCTGAGCACTACATATTTACCCAAGTACAGCTATCCCAGTTGGTATCCGTCAAAAAAGGCCATGACTTCAAACGCTGGTTTTTACGCATCAATCAAATGAGTGTGGACTTCGTAATCGCCGACCAGCAGCTCAACACCATTGCAGCCATTGAGCTTGATGATAAAACCCATTACACAAACGAAGAACGCCACAAAGCGGACGCCAAGAAGGATAAAACCTTAACGGCAGCGGGAATCCGCATTGTGCGCTGGCGATGCGAGATCATGCCGTCAACTGAGCAGATCAGACTAGCCTTTCCTGAGATAGTATCCCGAGAAAGCATTACGGCCTTTACGAGCGAAAAAACAGCTAACGACAGAACAGAACCAAGTATCAGCCATATAACTCCAGAACAAGACAGAGCGCCCGCACAACTGAAAAACTTCTAATAACCCAGAGGTTATTGCCAAGGCATTAACAATGCAGACCTACCAAATGTAACAATAAACTACTCAAGCCGCTTTCTGGCTTCCTCATATACATCCGATCGTTCACGCTTGCCCACAGCGATCACTGTGACAACCAAACGCTGATCAACAACCTTATATACAAGACGATATCCCGCAGAGCGCAGTTTAATTTTATAGCAATCCGGCATTCCCCTGAGACGGTCTGCCTCGATACGCGGCAGGCCCAAGCGCTCTTTCAGCTTTTTTGCAAACTGGAGCCGGATGGTAGAGTCAAGCTTGTTCCATTCCTTGAGCGCCTTATCGCTAAACCCAACAGTAAATCTAGGCATCAGCCCCACCTGCCTGAGCAATCAAATCATCAATATCAACAGCGATAACCGGATCATTCTCGCGGGCCCGAACAATATCAGCCAATCGCATATCGTCGATCAAATCCAGCATGGCCTGATAGCGGGCAGGAGGAACAGCGTAGAAAGCCGGCTCGTTACGATTGAGAATGACCACGGTTTCACCCTGCCCCTCGCGGATGGTCCCCATGGGGTCCCGTTTGAGGTCCGTTACGGAAGCAGCGATATCTGCCAATACAGGGAAAGTCATAAAAGCACCTCGAATAGCCTATTTAAAAGCACCCTTGAAAACACTAAAATTCTACAGACATAACAGACAGACTGACAATAGAGCCACAGATACTAATAGACCAAAACAGACATTTTTCCTGGAAAACACTGGTGCAGAGAGGAAGCAGAGCAGCGGGAAAGCACGACTTATGGGCCTGTATGGGCTGCTATGGCCGTCCTCATTTTTTTCATAATGCTGGGGTCCGGGGTTCAAGTCCCTGCGTAACGCCAACAAGCGGAAACAAGCAGATACGATCGCCATAAGGCACATGCCAGAGCACATTGCGCCCTCTGCTTCGGGCAGATAGCCGCTCTTGCACAACCCTTGAAATACTTGATGGGTGCCGGTGTACTTGACTCGGCAAAAGTCATACAATTACCGGAATCGAGTTTCGCGACGCTTTGCCGCAGTCGCGACGGAAATTATAAGCCGTTCCTTCAAGGAGTCCGGCATGCCTGATGTAACCGTCCTGCCCCATCACCTGGGGTTCGCCGCCTTTCTTCTGGGTGTGGTCGCGCTCTGCGCCTTCATGCTCGGCGTTTCCAGCCTGCTCGGCAGCAAAGCATTCGGTCGCAGCAAGAACGAACCCTTCGAGTCCGGCATCGTGCCGACCGGCGGTTCGCGCCTGCGCCTCTCAGCCAAATTCTATCTGGTCGCGATGCTCTTCGTGATCTTCGACGTCGAAGCCCTTTACCTCTTTGCCTGGGCCGTGTCAGTGCGCGAAAGCGGCTGGGCGGGCCTCATTGAAGCTACCGTATTCATAGCAATTCTGTTGGCGGGTCTTGTTTATCTATGGCGGGTTGGAGCGCTCGACTGGGCGCCCGCAAGCCGTCGCGAGCGACAGGCGAAGCTAAAACAATGAGGCTCTTCACATGCAATACAAACTCACCCGGATCGACCCGGAGGCGGCCAACGACCGCTATCCGATCGGTCAGCAGGAGACAGTCGCCGATCCACTAGAAGGTCAGGTCCATCGCAACATCTACATGGGCAAGCTGGAAGACGTGCTAAGCGGTGCGGTCAACTGGGGACGCAAGAACTCCCTGTGGCCGTACAACTTCGGTCTGTCCTGCTGCTATGTGGAGATGACCACGGCCTTCACCGCCCCGCACGATGTCGCCCGCTTCGGCGCCGAAGTGATCAGGGCGTCGCCGCGCCAGGCGGACTTCATGGTGGTAGCAGGTACCTGCTTCATCAAGATGGCGCCCGTCATCCAGCGTCTGTACGAGCAAATGCTCGAACCCAAGTGGGTCATTTCCATGGGTTCATGCGCCAATTCCGGCGGCATGTACGACATCTACTCGGTCGTTCAGGGGGTGGACAAGTTCCTCCC
>NZ_QJUO01000029.1 GCF_004327335.1 Stutzerimonas kirkiae
CCGGTAAACAGATCATCTGCGCGGCGATGCGCAAGCTCCTGTGCATCGTTTATGGCGTGCTGAAATCCGGTGTGCCCTTTAACCCCGAATTGGCACTTGCTCGGTGAGGGCCAAGACGGTATCTACCTGAACCTGATAGTCGCTATCGTCACGGAAACCGAGTCAATTCACGTAAAATTCCGGGAAAGGATCATGGACAGGATCCTGGACGGAAATGCGCAATACCACTACAAGTCCAATCAATGGTAGGCAAGCATGAATCTTCACGAGTATCAGGGTAAGCAACTGTTCGCCGAGTACGGTCTGCCCGTTTCCCAGGGTTATGCCGTGGACAGCCCGAAGGAGGCCGCCGAAGCCTGCGACAAGATTGGCGGTACGGAATGGATCGTCAAGGCGCAGGTACACGCTGGTGGCCGCGGCAAGGCGGGCGGCGTGCAGCGGGTGCGGAGCAAGGATGAGGCGCGGGCGTTCGCCCAGCGCTGGCTCGGCGAGCGCCTGGCGACCTACCAGACGGATGCCAACGGGCAACCGGTGAACATGATTCTTGTCGAGGCCTGCGTTGAGATCGCCAGGGAGCTTTACCTGGGCGCCGTGGTGGATCGTTCCAGTCGCCGTATCGTCTTCATGGCCTCGACCGAGGGCGGTGTCGATATCGAGCGGGTCGCCCATGAGTCCCCCGGGAATATCCTCAAGGCCAGCATCGACCCGCTGGTCGGGGCCCAGCCCTTCCAGGCGCGCAGCCTGGCCTTCCAACTGGGGCTGGAAGGCGAGCAGGTCAAGCAGTTCACCCATATCTTCATGGGGCTGGCGAAGCTCTTTGTCGATTACGACCTGGCGTTGCTGGAAGTGAACCCGCTGGTGATCAGGAAGGACGGCAACCTGCACTGCCTGGATGCCAAGCTGAATGTCGATGGCAACGCGATCTACCGCCAACCCCGCCTGCGTGGTATGCAGGACCCTTCCCAGGACGACCCGCGCGAAGCCCATGCGGCGCGCTGGGAACTCAACTATGTGGCGCTGGATGGCAATATCGGCTGCATGGTCAACGGCGCCGGGCTGGCCATGGGCACCATGGATATCGTCAACCTCTACGGCGGGCGGCCGGCCAACTTCCTCGATGTCGGCGGCGGCGCGACCGGCGAGCGGGTCAGCGAGGCGTTCAAGATCATCCTTTCCGACAGCAACGTCGCGGCGGTGCTGGTGAATATCTTCGGCGGCATCGTGCGTTGCGACATGATCGCCGAGGGCATCATCGATGCCGTGCGCGAGGTGGGCGTCAAGGTGCCCGTGGTGGTGCGCCTGGAAGGCAACAATGCCGAGCTGGGGGCGAGGATGCTGGATGAGAGCGGTTTCAATATCATCGGCGCCACCAGCCTGACCGATGCGGCCATCCAGGTCGTCAAAGCCGCGGAGGGCAACTGAATGAGCATCCTCGTCGACAAGGACACCCGGGTCATCTGCCAGGGCTTCACCGGCTCCCAGGGCACCTTTCACTCCGAGCAGGCGATCGCCTATGGTACGCGCATGGTCGGTGGCGTCACGCCGGGCAAGGGCGGCACCCGGCACCTCGGCCTGCCGGTGTTCGATACCGTGCAGGAGGCGGTGGACAGCACCGGCGCGGACGCCTCGGTGATCTACGTGCCGGCACCTTTCTGCAAGGACTCGATCCTGGAGGCGGCATTCGCCGGTATCAGGCTGATCGTCTGCATCACCGAGGGCATTCCCACGCTGGACATGCTGCAGGTCAAGGTCAAGTGCGATGAACTGGGCGTGCGCCTGATCGGCCCCAATTGTCCGGGTGTGATCACCCCGGGCGGCTGCAAGATCGGCATACAACCGGGGCACATCCATCTGCCGGGCAGGGTCGGCATCGTCTCGCGTTCCGGCACCCTGACCTATGAAGCGGTGAAGCAGACCACCGATGCGGGGTTCGGCCAGTCCACCTGCGTCGGCATCGGTGGCGATCCGATTCCCGGTACCAGCTTCATCGATGTCCTCGAACTGTTCGAGGCCGATGCGCAGACCGAAGCCATCGTGATGATCGGCGAGATTGGCGGTTCCGCCGAGGAAGAGGCGGCGGCCTATATCAAGGCCCATGTCAGCAAGCCGGTGGTTTCCTACATCGCCGGTGTGACGGCGCCGCCGGGCAAGCGCATGGGGCATGCCGGGGCGATCATTGCCGGGGGCAAGGGCACTGCCCAGGAGAAGTTCGCGGCCCTGGAGGATGCCGGGGTGAGGACCGTGCGCTCGCTGGACGAGATCGGCAAGGCGCTGGCCGAGGTGACAGGCTGGAGCGTCATACCTCATTGATTCATGACCACCGGCGTCGGGCTGCTGGTCGCTTGCGGAGAGTTTTTCAGCGACCTGCTGAGGGTTCCCGATGCCATGGTGGCCTGGGTCTTCAGCCTGTTCAGTTTCGCCGTATCCAATATCGGCCTGAACCAATTGATCGGCCTGTCGGTGCCTGTACTGGCCAGTCTCTACCCACTGGCCATCGTGCTGGTCGGGTTGAGCCTGCTCGACCGTTTCTGGCTTTCTTCCAGCCGCGTGATGATCCCGGTCATGGCGGTAACGTTGCTGTTTGGCATTATTGACGGCTTGCGCTCGAGCGGGTTCGCCAGCGACTTGCCCTGGGGCCTGGAACGCCTGCCCCTGGCCGATCTGGGCATGGGCTGGGTGGCTCCGGTAGCGCTGGCGCTGGCTATCATCGTGGATCGCGCCCATGGCCGTCCGCAGCTACAAGAGAGGTCCTGATGACTTTCGTCCATGAATTCTGGCAACACCTGCTGGCCGTCTGCTGGTTCCTGGTGTGCTGGGTGGGTTACACCTTCTATGCCGAATGGCGGGGGCGGGACACCGCCTGCCTGGCCAGTGTGCTGCATCTTTACCGGGTGGACTGGATGCGCCGCCTGCTGCAGCGCGACAACCGCATCGCCGACGCCAACGTGATCGGCAACCTGGAGCGCAATGCCGCGTTCTTCGCTTCCAGCACCCTGATCATCCTGGCGGGTATCGTCACCGCGTTGGGGGCCTCCGAGCGTGCGGTATCGTTGCTGGGCGACCTGCCGTTCGCGCAGCCGGCCAGCCGTGGGCTGTCCGAGGTGAAGCTGCTGGGGCTGGCGGTGGTGTTCGTCTATGCCTTCTTCACCTTCAGTTGGTGCATGCGGCAGTACAATTTCGCGGCGATCCTGGTGGCCTCGGCGCCCATGGTCGGCGAACACAATGTCAGCGACCTGGAGCGCCGGGCTTTCGCCAAGCGCGCCGCGCGGGTCATCTCGATGGCGGCCAACCAGTTCAACTTCGGCCTGCGCGCCTATTACTTCGGTATGTCGATCCTCTCCTGGTTCATCAGCCCATGGTTCTTCATGCTGGTGACGGCGGGGGTGGTGGCGATCCTCTATCGCCGCGAATTCCATTCCGATGTGCTCAAGGTGATGGTGTACACCCCGACCTCGGCTGTCGAGACAGCGCTGGAGTAGCGGGCCTGGCCTTTCGCGGCCAATCATTTGCCCTGGATATCCTCACCGGCAGGGTGCTTCGACAAAAGCGCTGGAGGCTGTAGAGCTGGACGAAAAACACCGGTTGCCACGCTCTTTCGTCCAGCCTCGAGCCTTCCAGCGTTGTTTTCGGCTGTTGGCCGTGCATGGCGCAATCGCCCTGCACGGATGCCCCCGGGCCCTTGAAATCATCCCGCATGCCCCCATCTCTCCTGGCATCGCCGCTGTCGCGGTCCCTGCCATTGATTATTGGAGGATGTAGGATGAGTGCGGAGACTCAGAAAGAGACCCTTGGCTTCCAGACCGAAGTGAAGCAACTGCTTCACCTGATGATTCACTCGCTGTATTCCAACAAGGAAATCTTCCTGCGCGAGTTGATCTCCAACGCATCCGATGCGGTCGACAAGCTGCGTTTCGAAGCGCTGGCCAAGCCCGAACTGCTGGAAGGCGGCGACGAACTGAGGATTCGCCTCAGCTTCGATGCCGAAGCCAACACCATCACCCTCGATGACAATGGCATCGGCATGAGCCGCGAAGAGACCATCGCGCACCTGGGCACCATCGCCAAGTCCGGTACCGCCGATTTCCTGAAGAATCTTTCCGGCGACCAGAAGAAGGATTCGCACCTGATCGGCCAGTTCGGCGTGGGCTTCTATTCGGCCTTCATCGTCGCCGAGCGGGTCGAGGTCTTCACCCGCCGTGCTGGCCTGCCGGCCAGCGAAGGTGTGCACTGGGCATCGAAGGGCGAGGGTGAGTTCGAAATCGCCACCCTCGACAAGCCCGAGCGCGGCACCCGTATCGTGCTGCACCTGAAGAAGGACGAAAGCGAGTTCGCCAATGGATGGCGCCTGCGCAACGTGGTCAAGAAATACTCGGACCATATCGCCCTGCCGATCGAGTTGCCCAAGGAGCACCTGGGCAAGGAGGAAGACAAGCCGGCCGAGCCCGAGTGGGAAACCATCAACCGCGCCAGCGCCCTCTGGACCCGCCCGCGCACCGAGGTGACCGACGAGCAGTACAAGGAGTTCTACAAGCATGTCTCCCATGATTTCGACGACCCGCTGACCTGGAGCCATAACAAGGTCGAGGGCAAGCTGGAATACACCTCGCTGCTCTATGTGCCGAACCGCGCGCCGTTCGACCTGTACCACCGCGAAGCGCCCAAGGGCCTCAAACTCTATGTGCAGCGTGTATTCATCATGGATCAGGCCGATGAGTTCCTGCCGCTGTACCTGCGCTTCATCAAGGGTGTGGTGGACTCCAACGACCTGTCGCTGAACGTTTCCCGCGAAATCCTGCAGAAGGACCCGGTGATCGACTCGATGAAGTCGGCGCTGACCAAGCGTGTGCTGGACATGCTGGAGAAGCTGGCGAAGAACGATCCGGAGCAGTACAAGAACTTCTGGAAAGCCTTCGGCCAGGTGCTCAAGGAAGGCCCGGCGGAAGACTTCGCCAACAAGGAGAAGATCGCCGGCCTGCTGCGTTTCGCCTCCACCGCGGGCGAGGGCGGCGAGCAGAGCGTGGCGCTGGCCGACTATGTGTCGCGCTTCAAGGAAGGCCAGGACAAGATCTACTACCTCACCGGCGAGTCCTACGACCAGGTGAAGAACAGCCCGCACCTGGAGGTGTTCCGCAAGAAAGGCATCGAGGTGCTGCTGCTCACCGACCGTATCGACGAGTGGCTGATGAGCCACCTGAGCGAATTCGACGGCAAGCAGTTCGTCGATGTCGCCCGTGGCGACCTGGACCTCGGCAACCTGGACTCGGAAGAGGACAAGAAGGCCCAGGAAGAAGTCGCCAAGGAGAAGGAAGGGTTGGTCGAGCGCCTGAAGAGCGCGCTGGGTGACGAAGTCGCCGAGGTGCGGGTGTCCCACCGCCTGACCGATTCGCCGGCGATTCTCGCCATCGGCCAGCAGGACCTGGGGCTGCAGATGCGCCAGATCCTCGAGGCCAGCGGGCAGAAGGTGCCGGACTCCAAGCCGATCTTCGAGTTCAATCCGAGCCACCCGCTGATCGAGAAGCTGGATGCCGAGCCGGACGAGGATCGCTTCGCCGACCTCTCGCACATCCTCTTCGACCAGGCCGCACTGGCTGCCGGCGACAGCCTCAAGGACCCTGCCGCCTACGTGCAGCGCCTGAACAAGCTGCTGGTGGAACTGTCCGCCTGACGCTTACCGTGTGACGGACCAACGCCCCGGCTTGCCGGGGCGTTGGTCTTTATCGCGCTGGCCGCTGTAGCTGCGCCACTGCGCTGCCTCGGAACACCGCCAGCGGCCTGCGATGAGATGAGCGTGGGGCTGGCTCGTGAATGGGGTACCGCCACACACAGAAGCTCGTTGCTGCGGCTGGGCAGTGATTTTTCACAGGAATATGGCCTGCCTCCTGCGAGGGTGAACGGAAAACTTCCTTCGAGGGTCTATGAAATTCACCTTTGCCGCATGAGGGGCTGCATTTGTCCTTGCTTCGTTGTGTTCTCTGTTTGTCCGCACTGCTGTTGGTTTCCACCGCCCAGGCCCGCGACTACCGCTATAGTGATGCCCACCTGCATTACGTCGACTTCTTCCAGGAAAGCGACGGGATGGCGAAGCTGTTGCGGCAGATGGATGAGTTCGCCATCGACCACATCATGCTTTCCGGCATCCCGGTGGCGAAGAAGTGGGACGAGAACGAGCCCAAGCGGCCACGCTACTACGCTGGCGACGACGCCAACGCCTACTGGTACAGCGCTACCGATGTGCTGATCGCCGATGCCTACAGGCAACTGACGCCGGAGCAGCAGGAGCGTTTTCACCCCTTCCTTTCGGGCTTCAATCCCAACGACAAGAACGCCGATGCGCATGTCCGCCGTATGCTCGAGCTCGACCCCGGCCTGTGGCAGGGTATCGGCGAGATCTTCACCCGCCATGACGACCTCACCGCGTTGATCCACGGCGATGCGCCTCGGGCCAACAATGAAGCGCTGGCGCGGGTCTATCGCCTGGCCGCCGAATATGACCTGCCGGTGATGCTGCATTCCAATATCACTTCCAAGCGTGAGCGCAACCCGCTCTATCTGGAGGAACTGGAGGAGTCGCTGGAGAAGCATCCGAAGACCCGTTTCATCTGGGCGCATGCCGGCACCAGCATGGAATTGCACCGTCACCAGGAGAAACTGGAGTTCCTGCTGCCGACGCTGACCCGCCTGCTGGAAACCTATCCCAACCTCTATATAGATCTGTCCTGGACGGTGCTGGAGCCTTATCTGCTCGACGCTGGGGGGAAGCCCGATGCGGGCTGGGTGAAACTGGTCAAGCGATACCCGGCACGCTTCATGCTGGGCTCGGACGTGGTCGGCTCGTTCGACAAGGTCGGGCAGACGCTGCGGGCTTTCGTACCCTTCCTCGATGCCTTGCCCGAGGATGTGGCGATGCAGGTGGCGCGGGACAATTTCCTGTCGATCCTGCCGAAGAAGCGGCAGCGGGAAATCGCCGATTGATCGAGGGCAGGAAACGAAAAACGGCGCCCGTGGGCGCCGTTTTCATGGTCGGGCAGGGGATCAGCCTTTCCAGCGTTGCAGTACCAGCGTGGCGTTGGTGCCGCCGAAGCCGAAGCTGTTGCTCATCACGGTGTTGACTTCGACGTTCTCGCGAGTCTCGCGCAGGATCGGCAGGTCGGCGACTTCCGGATCCAGCCCTTCGATGTTGGCGGAGGCGGCGAGGAAACGGCCTTCCATCATCAGGATGCTGTAGATCGCCTCATGCACGCCGGCGGCGCCCAGGGAGTGGCCGGACAGGCTCTTGGTCGAACTGATGGCCGGGGCCTTGTCGCCGAACACCGCACGCACGCCCTTGATCTCGGCGACGTCGCCGACCGGGGTGGAAGTGCCGTGGGTGTTCAGGTAGTCGATTGGCTCCTTGACGGTGGACAGCGCCTGCTGCATGCAGCGGATCGCGCCTTCGCCACTCGGGGCGACCATGTCGTAGCCGTCCGAGGTGGCGCCATAACCGACGATTTCGGCGTAGATGCGCGCGCCGCGGGCGAGGGCGTGTTCCAGCTCCTCGACCACCACCATGCCGCCGCCACCGGCGATGACGAAGCCGTCACGCTTGGCGTCGTAGGCGCGGGAGGCTTTCTGCGGCGTGTCGTTGTACTGGCTGGACAGCGCGCCCATGGCGTCGAACAGGAAGCTCTGGCTCCAGTGCTCTTCCTCGCCGCCGCCGGCGAATACCACGTCCTGTTTGCCGAGCTGGATCTGTTCCATGGCCAGGCCGATGCAGTGGGCGCTGGTGGCACAGGCCGAGGCGACCGAGTAGTTCAGGCCCTTGATCTTGAACGGGGTGGCCAGGCAGGCGGAGACGGTGCTGCTCATGGTGCGGGTCACACGGTACGGGCCGACACGCTTGACGCCTTTCTCGCGCAGGATGTCCAGCGCTTCCATCTGGTTGAAAGTGGAGGCGCCGCCTGAGCCGGCGATCAGGCCGGTGCGCGGGTTGGAGACCTGGTCTTCGCTCAGGCCCGAGTCCTTGACCGCCTGTTCCATCGCCAGGAAGGCATAGCCGGCGGCATCGCCGACGAAACGCCGGACCTTGCGGTCGATCGCTTCGTCCAGGTTGATGTCGACGGAGCCGGAAACCTGGCTGCGCAGGCCCATTTCGGCGTATTCCGGGTTGAAGCGGATACCGGAACGGCCAGCGCGCAGGTTGGCTGAAACGGTTTCTTTGTCATTGCCGAGGCAGGAAACGATGCCCAGACCGGTGATCACGACACGGCGCATGCGGATAACCCTTAAAAGCTGTCAGTGGAGGAAAACAGGCCGACACGCAGACCTTCGGCACTGTAGATTTCACGACCATCGACACTGACCGTGCCGTCGGCGATACCGAGGATCAGCGAGCGGTTGATGGTGCGCTTGATATGAATGTTGTAGGTGACCTTCTTGGCGGTCGGCAGGACCTGGCCGAAGAATTTCACTTCACCCGAACCCAGGGCGCGACCGCGACCCGGGTTGCCTTGCCAGCCCAGGTAGAAACCTACCAGTTGCCACATGGCATCCAGGCCCAGGCATCCGGGCATGACGGGGTCGCCCTCGAAATGGCAGGCGAAGAACCAGAGGTCGGGATCGATATCCAGCTCTGCAACCAGTTCGCCCTTGCCATATTTGCCGCCGACTTCACTGATGTGAACGATGCGATCGACCATCAGCATGTTCGGCGCGGGCAGTTGCGCATTACCGGGGCCGAACAGTTCGCCGCGGCTGCAACGAAGCAGGTCTTCCCGAGTGAATGCCTGTTGTTTGGTCATGCGTATTCCTCAATGGCCCCTTTCCGGGGGGGCTTGCTGCGTTCATCGGCCCCAGGAGTCCGAGAGCTTGGTCATAAGACTAGTCATAGACTGCCGCGTTGTGCATAAAGTCACACGCGCGGGGCATCCTTCATTTCACTCAATCATTTCGCCCAGTTTTCCAGAGCCGGCAGGCGGCAAAGGCAAAAACGGACGCTACTTTAACACTACCGAGGCCGTGAAGAAGGTAGAAGGTAACGATGTTTCGTCGCGGATCGAACAGATATGGATAGAAAACGCAGGATTGAGCCACTATCGACGATGCCCGCAGGGGGCTGCGCCGGTGGCCGGTTGCGCCGGCTATGGGGTGTTTCGCCTTTGGCCGGTGGTGGCGCGTATAATGCCCGGCTTGCCACTGTGACGTGGCGAATGATGGAAATCTCATGACACAACAGCAATCCATTGCGGTTCTCGGGGGGGGCAGTTTCGGGACGGCGATAGCCAATCTCCTGGCCGAGAACGGGCATCCGGTGGCGCTCTGGATGCGTGATGCGGAGCAGGCCGAGAGTATCCGCACCCTGCGCCAGAATCCTCGCTATCTGAAGGGGGTGCATGTCCATGAGCGGGTGGCGGCGGGGAGCGATCTGAGGGCTGCCCTGTCCGCCAGCGGGCTGATCTTCGTCGCGCTGCCTTCCAGTGCCCTGCGCCAGGCGTTGCAGCCCCATGCGGACCTGCTGGCCGGGAAATCGCTGGTCAGTACGACCAAGGGCATCGAGGCCCAGGGGTTCAGGCTGATGAGCCAGATCCTCGAGGATATCGCGCCGCAGGCGCGCATCGGTGTGCTGTCCGGCCCGAACCTGGCGCGCGAGGTGGCCGAGCATGCCTTGACCGCCACGGTCGTTGCCAGCAGCGATGACGCCCTGTGCCGTGAAGTCCAGGCCGTATTGCATGGGCCGACCTTCAGGGTCTATGCCAGTTCCGATCGCTTCGGCGTCGAGCTGGGCGGCGCCTTGAAGAATGTCTATGCCATCATGGCCGGTATGGCGGCGGCCATGGGCATGGGCGAAAACACCCGCAGCATGCTGATTACCCGGGCGCTGGCGGAGATGACGCGGTTCGCGGTGAAGCTCGGCGCCAACCCGATCACCTTCCTCGGGCTGGCGGGGGTCGGCGATCTGATCGTCACCTGCACCTCGTCGAAGAGCCGCAATTTCCAGGTCGGCCATGCGCTGGGCGAGGGGCTCAGCCTGGATGAGGCGGTGTCGCGTCTCGGCGAGGTGGCCGAAGGGGTCAACACGATAAAGGTGCTGAAATCCCGTGCCGAGGAGTTGCAGGTCTACATGCCCCTGGTGGCCGGCCTGCACGCGGTGCTCTTCGAAGGCCGTACGCTGGACCAGGTGATCGCCATGCTGATGCGTGGCGAACCCAAGACCGATGTGGATTTCATATCCATTGATGGAATGATGAATGGCGAGGCCACGAAATGAACCGTATCCAACGCACTGCCGAACGTGAGTCCCTGTTGCTGAGAGGCTTCTGGTTGCTGATTTTCTTCTTTGTCTGGCAATTGGCCGAGCTGGTGCTGCTGGCCGTGGTGCTGGCGCAACTGGTGCTGCGCCTGGCGCAGGGCTCGATCAATCAGGGATTGCAGGCGTTCGGTGACAGCCTGAGCCAGTACCTGGCGCAGATCGGTCGCTATGCCACCTTCAATAGCGAACGCAAACCCTGGCCGCTGTCCGACTGGCCGGTGCCACGGCCCGCCGATATCGAAGTGGTCCAGGTCGTCACGCCCGAGGAGCCGAAGGCATGAAGCTCTGGCTGTTGCGCCATGGCGAGGCGGAGCGGCGGACATTGCATGATCCGGATCGGCACCTGACCGACGAAGGCCGGCTGGAGGTGGCGCACAATGCCCGGCGTCTGCAGGGCGAGCCTCTCCAGGTGATGCTGGTCAGCCCCTACCGGCGGGCACAGCAGACCGCCGATGTGGTCCGTCAGGCGCTGGGGTATGAGGGGGCGTACGAAACACATGACTGGCTGATCCCCGATGCCGAGCCGGAGGAAGCCATGCGGCAACTGGACCGGCGCAGCGAGACGCATATCCTGCTGGTGACCCATCAGCCGTTCGTCGGCGCATTGGCGGGCTGGCTGGTCAATGGCCACCGTGGCGACCCCCTGTCGATGAGCACCGGTAGCCTGGTCGGACTCGAAGGCGAAGCCGTCGCGGCGGGGTTGATGAACCTCGTCGGTAAAAGCCGCTAAAGCCGCCAGAGGCGGCTTGGGGCCGAGCGAGGCGGGATGCCTTGCTTATCGCCCGGTCTTCTGTGCTTTGGCGGCTTTTCGAACGCACCCTTGGACATTCCAGAGGAAGCCCATCATGAGCATCTGGCAACATGAACCCAGCCTCGCCGCGTTGAACGAGAGTATGAAGGGCAGCATCGGCGAGGTGCTGGATATCCGTTTCGAGTCTTTCGACGGCGACTCCATCAGTGCCAGCATGGCGGTGGATGCGCGTACCCACCAGCCTTACGGGCTGCTGCACGGCGGTGCCTCGGTAGTGTTGGCCGAGACGCTGGGGTCCATGGCCAGTTACCTGTGCATCGATCCCACGGCTTTCCAGTGCGTAGGGCTGGAGGTCAACGCCAACCATCTGCGCGGCCTGCGCAGCGGGCGGGTGAGCGGGGTATGCCGGCCGGTGCACCTGGGGCGTTCCACCCATGTCTGGGATATCCGCCTGAGTGGCGAGGACGGCAAGCCGAGCTGCATCGCCCGCCTGACCGTGGCGGTGATTCCGCTGCAGGGCGGAAGGTTGTAGGCTGCAGGCAAAAGCGAAAAAGCGTTTGACAGGGTTTTGGAAGGGCCTTTCACACTGATTACGCTTGCAGCTTGCAGCCCGTCCTTATGCAAGACAATGTCGCAAAGCCTTGCTTGACTTGCTCCGGGCAACTGGCGAGGCTGGTGCATCGTCTTTTTCGAGCCATTGCCCATGACCGACTTTCCCTGTGCCGCCTGTTCCTGCGCATTTCCCGTTGTCCATACGCACTCGATGCGTTGAGGTGTCCAATGCGTAGTCCATGGATTGCAGGACTTGCCCTGCTGGCTTCCAGCGTATGGGCCGTGGAGCCCCCGGGGAGCGCTGATCTGCAGATGCTGCCGCGCTATCCCCAGGCGCAGATCATCGACTTTCGGCAGGAGTCGGTCGCCGAGCGTATCTTCCCGCAGGACGCGATTCGCCGTATCAGCGGGCAACTGCGCATGAGTGCGCAGGTCGCCGCTTCCGGCGAACTGACGCGGATCACCTACCAGTTGCCCGCGGCGCATTCGGGGCTTGAGGCTTTCACCGAGGCACGCCAGACACTGCTCGATGCCGGCGGGCAACTGCTGTTCTGGTGCGAAGGGCGCGAGTGTGGTTCAAGCAGCCTGTGGGCCAACGAGGTGTTCGGGCGCTCCAGCCTGTACGGGCCTGATGCCCAACAGGCCTATCTGTTGGCGCGCGACGAGCAGAGCCTGTTCGCACTCTATGGCATCACCCGCGGCAACGGGCGGGCCTATCTCCAGGTGGAGCGCTTGCTCACCGAGCGCTCCCTGGCGGAGATACTGCCCACCGCGGCGACCCTGTCGCGCCAACTGCGCAGTGTCGGCTCGTTGCGCCTGGCGCATCTGAGCGGAGAGCCCGCGGGCGAGTGGGTAGCGTTGCTGGCCAGTATGCTGCGTCTGGACAGCACTCAGCGGGTGGTGCTGTCCGGCACTTCGGCTGCGGCCTGGCGCGAAGCGCTGATCGGTGAGCGGATCAGGGCGACACGCCTGGAGCTCGATGAGGGGGATGAGGCCGGGTTGTCGATCGGATTGCTGCGTTAGGGCCTGCTGCCGTTCCGGCGCGACCGTGACGAAACGGCAACAGGCCCCAACCCCACTGGAGAAAGGTTTCCCTCGATGCTCAACAATGACCGTCTGTTGGTGCAGATACTGCTTCTGGCCTTGCTGGGTGCCTGTCTGTGGGTGATGGCGCCCTTCGTTTCCGCGCTGTTCTGGTCCGCCGTGCTGGCTTTCGCCAGTTGGCCGCTGATGCGCGTGCTGACGCGCTGGCTGAAGGGTAACGCGACCCTGGCGGCGACTCTGCTGACTTTGGTCTGGATGGTACTGGTAGCGGTGCCCCTGGTATGGCTGGGGTTCAATATCGCCGATTACATTCGCGAGGCGAACGCACTGGTGCACAACATCCAGGTCGATGGCATGCCGCCGCCACCCGACTGGCTGGGCCAGGTGCCGATGATCGGTGGCTGGCTGCTGGATTTCTGGCAGCGTGTCGGTGAGCAGGGTTCGGCGCTGTTCGCCACGGCCCGTCCCTATTTCGGCCAGGTCGGCAACTGGCTGCTGGTGCGCAGTGCCCGTATCGGTAGCGGTATGCTGGAGCTGGCGTTGAGCCTGGTACTGGTGTTCTTCTTCTATCGCGATGGCCCGCACCTGGCGGCTTTCGTGCGCAATGTGCTGTACCGCCTGATCGGCGAGCGTGTCGACCACTATCTGGAATTGGTGGCGGGCACTGTGCAGCGTGTGGTCAACGGTGTGATCGGCACTGCTGCGGCCCAGGCGCTGCTGGCCTATATCGGTTTCACCATCGCCGGTGTGCCGGGGGCGCTGGTGCTCGGGATGCTGACCTTCGCCTGCAGCTTCCTGATGGTGCCACCATTGATCTGGGGGCCGGCGGTGGCCTGGCTGTTCTGGCAGGGCGACTATGGGATGGCGATTTTCCTCGGCATCTGGGGCATGTTCGTCATCAGTGGCGTGGACAACGTGCTCAAGCCGTACCTGATCAGCCGTGGCGGCAACCTGCCGCTGGTGGTGGTGCTGCTCGGGATCTTCGGCGGCGTGCTGGCGTTCGGCTTCATGGGCCTGTTCCTCGGCCCGACGCTGTTGGCGGTCGCCTATAGCCTGCTGGGGGACTGGGTGATCAAGGAAGTGCCGGGGGCCACGGTGAAGGGCGCCGCAGCGGTGTCGAGCGAGAAGCACAATCCATGAACGCGAGCCATGAACGCGAGCCCGCGCCGACGATGAAACCGCGCAGGCTCCGGCGCGAACGCACCGGAGCGGCAACGGCGCCCGCGTCACCAGCCTGAAAGCACGGTCTTGCCAATGGCCTTGCCGCTTTCGAGCAAGGCGTGGGCTTTGCGCAGGTTCTCCGCGTTGATCGGCCCCAGCGTCTCGGTGCGTGTGGTGACGATTCTTCCTTGCTCGGCCAGCCCGGCCAGGCTGCTGAGTATCTCGTGCTGGCGGACCAGGTCGGCCGTTCCCAGCAAGGAACGCGTGAACATGAACTCCCAGTGGATGGACAGGCTCTTGCGCTTGAGCGAAACGATGTCCAGCGACTCGGGGTCGTCGATCAGGGCAATGCGCCCCTGCGGTGCGATGAGCTCCACGATATCCGCCAGGTAGTGCTCGGTGTGCGTGGTGGAAAAGACGAACGCTGGCGCACCCAGGCCGAGGGCCGCAACCTGCGCCGCCAGCGGTTGGCGGTGGTCGATCACATGCTGGGCGCCCAGCCGCTTTACCCATGCCACGCTTTCCGGGCGCGAAGCGCTGGCGATCACCGTCAGGTCCGTCAGCGCGCGTGCCAGTTGGATAGCCATGGAACCCACGCCGCCGGCGGCGCCGATCACCACAATGGCATTGGCCGCGCCGGCCACGGCCTGTTCCACCCGCAGGCGTTCGAACAGGGTTTCCCAGGCCGTGAGCGTGGTCAGTGGCAATGCCGCCGCATCCTCGTCGCTGAGGTTGGCGGGCGCATGCGCCGCGATCCGCGCATCCACGGCCTGCAACCGGGCGTTGCTGCCCGGCCGGTCGATGGCGCCGGCATAGAACACCCGGTCGCCCACCTCGAAGCCATTGACCCGGCTGCCTACTGCACTCACACGGCCCACGGCGTCCCAGCCGAGGATGCGCCATGTATCCGTCGTGGGTTGGGCGGCTGAGCGTACCTTGGTATCCACCGGATTGACCGCGATGGCCTGCACTTCGACCAGCAGGTCGTGCTCACCGGGGGCGGGGTCCGGCAGGTCGAGGTCGACCAGTGAACGGGGATCGGAAATCGGCAAAGGTTGCTTGAAGCCAATGGCTTGCATGACGTAACTCCTGTCGTTGTGAAACACTACTTGCCATTCTTGCGTCTATTCGTGGGTTGGCATAGAACGCACATGATTTGCACATAGTGTCCGGAAAGGTACTGTCATGGCCCGTATCCCCCATGAAACATTCGACTGTGCCGTCGGTTGCTCGGTCGAGGCCACCCTCAACCTGATCGGTGGCAAATGGAAAGGTGTCATCCTCTACCGCCTGTTGGCCGAGCAGGTGCTGCGTTTCAACGAATTGCGCCGCTTTCTGCCCAACATCACGCAACGCATGCTGACCAATCAGTTGCGTGAGCTGGAGCGCGATGGCCTGGTGGCCCGCAAGGTCTATGCCGAAGTGCCGCCCAAAGTGGAATATCGCCTGACGGCCCACGGCCAGACGCTGGCGCCGGTGATCGCGGCCTTGAAGCAATGGGGCGATGCGCATATCGAAGATGGCACGATCAAGGTACCGACGGAGGCGGGTTGACGCGTCCGGCGATACCTTTCTGCCGGACGTGGCACTTACCTTGATCCTGGTGAATGGCGAATCCCGCCCGGCCCTTTGCCGTCTCGGTCGACAAGCCCTGTGCCGGCAACAGCACCTAGTAAGTTATCGCGACGATATACCAGGTTCGCTGCCCCGTCGGCGTCTCGACCCGGACTTCCGCGTCCAGCGGCTTGCCGACCAGGGCGCGGGCCAGGGGCGAGTCGATGCTGATCAGCCCCTGTTTCAGATCGAGTTCGTCGGGGCCGACGATGCGGTAGCGGGCTTCGTTGCCGTCTTCGTCTTCCAGTGTGACCCAGGCGCTGAAGTAGACCTTGCCTGGGTCTGAAGGGCGTTCGCTGACCACCTTGAGCTTTTCCAGGCGCTTGCTCAGAAAGCGTACGCGGCTGTCGATCTCGCGCAGCATCTTCTTGCCATAGGTGTATTCGGCATTTTCCGAGCGATCGCCCTGGGCCGCGGCTTCGCTGACGGACTGGGTGACCTGGGGGCGTTTCACATGCCATAGCTCGTGCAGCTCGGCACGCAGGCGCGCTTCCCCTTCGGGCGTGATAAGGGGCGTGCCGGCGCTACGGGGAGGGCGATAGCGGCTCATGCTGTCTCTCGGAATTGCAGGTTCTCAGTTTTCACGCAGGATACTCAATGGGCTGGCATTCAGTGTACGGCGGGTGCCCAGCAGCCCGGCGCCACCGATCAGCAGGGCGCCCAGCAGGGGCAGCAGCAACAGCCAGGGGTGCGGTCGCCAGGGCAGTTCGAACGCGTAATGGTAGAGCAGGGCGCTGACGATTTCGCAACCTAGGGCGGCGAGCAGGCCGCTGCAGGCGCCCAGCAGGCCGAACTCGCCGGCCCTGGCCCTGAGCAGCAGTCCACGCCGCGCCCCCAGCGCCCTGAGCAGCGCGCCCTGGCGCATGCGCTCGTCGAGGGTGGCCTGGAGGCCGGCGAACAGCACCGCCAGGCCGGCAGCGAGCACGAACAGCAGCACATACTCGATCGCCAGGGATACCTGCTGGAGGATGCTGCGCAGTTGCGCCAGCAGGGCGTCGACCTGCAGCAGGGTGACGGCCGGGAAGGCCCTGGCCAGTTCGCTCAGTTCTCGCTCGTGGCCTGCGGGCAGGTGGAAGCTGGTCAGATAGGTGGCCGGCAGGTCCTGCAGGGTGCCGGGCGCGAAGATCATGTAGAAGTTGGGCTGGAAGCTGTCCCAGTCGACTTCGCGAAAGCTGCCGACCTGTGCTTCACGCTCGATTCCGCCGACGTTGAACAGCAGGCGGTCGCCGAGTCTCAGGCCCAGGCTGGCGGCCAGCTCGCTTTCCACCGATACCTCGGGCGGGGCCCCGGCCGCAGGTCGTTGCCACCAGCTACCTTCGCTCAGGTGGTTGCCGTCGGGCAGTCGCTCCGACCAGGTCAGGCTGAGGTCGCGGCGGATGGCGCGCTCGCCCTCGGAGTCCTTGCTGACCAATTCGCGCACGGCTTCGCCGTTGATGGCGGTCAGCCGGCCCGGTATCACCGGGTAGAGCGGCGCGGCGCGGGCGCCCAGGGCGGCGAGGCGCTGCTGGAAGGCCTGGCGTTCGTCGGGCAGGATATTCAGGGCGAAATGGTTGGGTGCGTTTTCCGGTAGCTGCTGTTGCCAGGTATCCAGCAGTTCGCCGCGTAGCAGGGCAACCAGCGCCATGGCCAGCAGTATCATGCCGAAGGCCAGGGACTGGCCGGCCGCGGCCAGCGGGTGGCGCAGCAATTGCCCCAGACCCAGGCGCCAGGGCAGGGCGGCATGCGCGAGCAGGCGGCGCAGGCTGGACAGCCCGAACAGCAGCAGGGCGCCGAGCGACAGGCTGGCGAGCAGGCCGCCGCCGAGCAGGGCCAGGGTCATGCCGAGGTCGAGGCTCAGCCGCCACATGATCAGGCCGAAGGCCAGGATGGCCGCGCCATACACCAGCCAGGTGGCCGTCGCGGTGGGCAGCAAGTCACGGCGCAGTACCCGCAGTGGCGGCACCCGGCCCAGTGCGGCCAGGGGCGGCAGGGCGAAGCCGGCCAGGGCGACCAGCCCGGTGGCGATACCGCCCAGTGCCGGCCACAGGTTGCCCCGTGGGATAGCGCTTGCCAGCAGGTCGCGCAGCAGGAAGAACAGCACATTCTGCCCCAGCCAGCCCAGCAGCGCGCCGATCAGGCAGGCGAGGACGCCGAGCATGGCCAACTGGCTGGTGTAAAGCAGCAGCGCCTGCCGTGCGGAAAGCCCCAGGCAGCGCAGCAGTGCGCTGGCGTCCAGGCGCCTGGCGGCGAAACGCGAGGCCGACAGGGCGACGGCGACACCGGCCAGCAGGATTGCCGCCAGGCTGGCGAGGTTCAGGTAGCGTTCGGCGCGCTGCAGAGCGCCGCCGATCTGCCGGTTGCCATCCTTCACGGTCCTGATGCGCTGGTGTGGCTGCAGGGTCGGTTCCAGCGCCTGGCGGTAGCGCGCCAACTCGGCGCCGTCGCCCTTCAGCAACTCGCGGTAGCGCACCCGGCTGCCGGGCTGCACCACGCCGGTCGCGGCCAGGTCGTCCAGGTGCATCAGCACCCTGGGCGTCAGGCTGTAGAAATCGCCGGCGCGGTCGGGTTCGTAGGTCAGCACGCGGGTCAGGCGCAGGGTCTTGTGGCCGACTTCTATACTGTCCCCGACTTGCAGGTCGAGGGCCGCGAACAGCCGCGCCTCGGCCCAGGCCTCGCCGGCGGCCGGCGCGCCACCGGCTTGTTCAGGCTGGTAGGGGGCGGCGGCGCTGCGCAACTGGCCACGCAACGGATAGCCCGCGGCGACGGCCTTGACGCTGGCCAGTTGCATGCCTTCGTCCGTGGCCACCACGCTGGAGAACTCCACCAACTGGCTGTGCTCCAGTAGCGCCTGGCGGCTCAGCCCGGCTTGTTCGGCGGTCGTGGGTGCGCTGCCGTCGAGCACCAGATCGGCTGCGAGGAATTCTCCGGCGCGCAGTGCCATGGCGTCGTTCAGGCGGGCGCCGAAGTAGCCGATGGCGCTGCTGGTGGCAACGGCGATGACCAGGGCGAAGAACAGTACACGCAACTCGCTGTTATGGTATTCGCGCAGGAGCTGGCGGGCGGCCAGGGACAACAGCCTGGAAGCGGGCAACCGGGTCATGACGCTTGCCCGTCGTCGAGTTGGCGTCCGCCCTCCAGGTGCAGTTGCCGCCGGCAGCGACGGGCCAGGCGTTCGTCGTGGGTGACCAGCACCAGGGTGG
Organism: Stutzerimonas kirkiae; assembly: GCF_004327335.1. Classification (GTDB taxonomy): domain Bacteria; phylum Pseudomonadota; class Gammaproteobacteria; order Pseudomonadales; family Pseudomonadaceae; genus Stutzerimonas; species Stutzerimonas kirkiae. The sequence continues at coordinate 18,587 of NZ_QJUO01000029.1, forward strand.
TGCCGTGCTCCCGGTTGAGTTCGAACAGCAGTTCGGTGATATGCGCACCGGTCTGGCTGTCCAGGTTGCCGGTCGGCTCGTCGGCGAACAGGATGTCGGGGTTGGCGGCAAAGGCGCGGGCCACTGCCACGCGCTGCTGCTCGCCGCCGGACAGTTGGCGTGGGTAGTGGCTCAGGCGCGTTCCCAGGCCTACCCGTTGCAGCAGGCGTTGCGCCTGCTGGCGGGCATCGCCATGGCCTTCCAGTTCCAGCGGCAGCATGACGTTTTCCAAGGCATTGAGGCTGTCCAGCAACTGGAAGGACTGGAACACGAAGCCAACGTGTTCGGCGCGCACCTGGGCGCGCTGGTCCTCATCGAGGTTCGACAGGGCATGCCCGGCCAGTATCACTTCGCCGGTGGTCGGCAGGTCGAGGCCGGCGAGCAGGCCGAGCAGGGTCGACTTGCCCGAGCCCGAGGCGCCGACGATGGCCAGGCTGTCGCCTTTTTCCAGTTCCAGGGAAAGATCGGCGAGGATACTCAACTCGCCTTCCGCACTGTCGACCACTTTGCTAAGGTTCCGCGCAACGAGAATACTGGCGCTCATGGAGAGTCCGATGGGTAAGTGGTGGAAAGGGTTCAGCCTGGCGGTGCTGGTCTGGTCTCAGGGCGCGCTCGCCGGAACCGTTCTGGTGGTTGGGGATAGTATCAGTGCCGCTTTCGGCCTGGAAACCAGCCAGGGCTGGGTTGCGCTGTTGCAGGAACACTTGCGCGGGCAGCCTGGAGAGCACCGGGTGGTGAATGCCTCGATCAGTGGCGATACCAGTGCTGGCGGGCTTGCCAGGCTGCCGCGGCTGTTGGACGAGCACAGTCCCGAGGTGGTGATTCTGGAGCTTGGCGGCAATGATGGCCTGCGTGGCCAGCCCCCGGAACAATTGAAACGAAATCTTGCCGCCATGGTGGACAAGTCGCAACAGGCCGGGGCGCAGGTGTTGCTGCTGGGCATGCGTCTGCCGCCGAATCTCGGCGTACGCTACACCGGGGCGTTCGCCGAGGCGTTCGACAGTCTGGCGCGGGAGCGGAAACTGGCCTACGTGCCCTTCTTGCTGGAAGGTGTTGGCGGGGTGAGCGGGATGATGCAGCGTGATGGCATCCACCCGACCGCCGATGCCCAGCCGCTGCTGCTGGATAACGTGCTGCCGGCACTGGCCCCCTTGCTTTGAGGCGTACGCACGGCTACTGTCGCGCCCTCGATTGGAGCCACCGATGTCGCGTATCGCCAGGACCCTGTTTGCCTACCGCATGATCGTGCCGGACGAGCAGTTCGATCTGTTCGCCTGCCGTGAAAATCGCCTGCATCTCGTTGCCCGGCAACTGGAGTTGAACGGCCATGTGGACCGTACGCTATGCGATGGCCTGCTGCCGGCCAGGCCGCTGTGGCGCGATCTGCCCGCGGACATCCTCAAGGACCCACGCCTGTGCCCATTGTGCCGCAAGGCGTTGCAGGCGCGGCGCCAGGGGCTTCCGTCGGCTGTCAGCTATTGGTAGGGTCTTGGCTCAAGCTGCAAGCGGGTTTGCGGCCTGAAGTCTAGGGTCTGTTGACGTTTCGTCGCGAGCCGCGTTGTCGCGAGAAATTCCTCCCGGCCAGGCCGCGCCCGTTCCCGACGGGCTTGCGGCATTCACTCCATTCCTGGAGATTGCGCAGGACGCAGGCAATGCTCATTCCCTTGCCAAGTCCGGCAACGACAGCGGGAGGAATTTCTCGCACAATCCGGAGGGCCGGGCCAGTTTTTACACGAGGCTGCGTTACTCGATGACTCATTTAGCCCACTACAAAAACGCCAGGAGCGTTTTTGGGCGTAAGCCCCGAAGGGGTGAAGCGCCTGGACGCGCTGAACAAACTTCGCATCTCGCGCCTTGCCTCGTGTAAAAACTGGCTCCGGCGCGGTCGCGACGAAACGTCAACAGACCCTACTAGAGCGCTCTTTCATCAAGGATTTGCCATGCTGGTTCGCTTGTTCGCCCTGTGCCTGTCTTCCCTGCTGCTGGCTGGCACCAGCCAGGCGCTGGAGTTTCCGCTGCCGCCGGAAGGCGAGGACGTGATCGGCGAAATCCGCGTGGTCAAGGCGCGCTACGAGGACACCTTCGCGCTGATCGGCGAGAGCAACGACCTGGGGTATCTGGAGATGGTCGCGGCCAATCCGGGGGTCGATCCCTGGCTGCCGGGCGAGGGCACGGACATCATCCTGCCGACCCGCTTCATCCTGCCGCCCGGCCCGCGCGAGGGCATCGTCATCAACCTGCCCGAATACCGGCTGTATTACTACCCGCCCGGCGAGCAGGTGGTGCATACCTATCCGCTCGGGATCGGTCGCGAAGGCTGGGGCTCGCCGTTGGGCACCGCACGTATCACCGCGATGACGCCGAACCCGGCCTGGTATCCGCCGGCCTCGATTCGCCAGGAGCATGCCGAGGCGGGCGATCCATTGCCGAGCGTGGTGCCGGCCGGGCCGGACAATCCCCTCGGGCCATTCAAGATGAGCCTGTCCATGCCAGGCTACCTGATCCATGGTTCGAACAAGAAGTTCGGTATCGGCATGCAGGTCAGCCATGGTTGTTTCCGCATGCTCAACGAGAATGTCCTGGAGTTGGCGCGCATGGTCAGGGTCGGTACGCCGGTGCGCATCATCGACGAGCCGTACAAGTTCGGCATCAGTGGCGGGCGGGTCTATTTCGAAGCCCATGCGCCACTGCCGGGCGAAGCCGGGCTTACCCTGCTGGACAAACATGCGAAGGTGGCCAATGCCCTGTTGCAGGAGCAGGCCACGACACGCAGCCTGCGTCTCGACTGGGAAGTCATTCGCGAGATCATCGCCGGCGAGGACGGTTTGCCGATCGAGATCGCCGACTTGCAAACGGTGCTGGAGCCGCAGAGCGATTCCCTGTTCTAGAGCCTGTTGAGGCTTCGTCGCGACAACGCGGCTTGCGACGAAGCCTCAACAGGCCGGCGCATCAAGTATCGAGAATACTGGCGTGTACCCGGATGCCCTGGCGCGGGATGTGCCTCAATCGGCAAGTGCAATTTCCCTCGGCTACCCCGGCACGTGCACTGGCCGCCGCTGATGGCCGTCCATAAAAAAGCCGAACCACAGGGTTCGGCTTTTTCTCAGGCGCTACCCGTCACTTGCGGCTGGCGCGTTCCAGCATGCGCAGTGCGCGCTCGTTGGCTTCATCGGCACTCTGCTGGGCCTTCTGGGCGGCAGCCAGAGCCTGGTCGGCCTTGCTGTAGGCCTCGTCGGCACGGGCCTGGGCGCGGGCGGCAGCGTCTTCGGTCGCGGTCAGACGCGCTTCGCTTTCTTTGGTGATGCTGCTGCTGCAACCGGTAGCAAGAACTGCGGCCAGAGCCAGAGCAGAGAATTTCAGAACGTTGTTCATCGTGTTCCCCTTGAAGTGGAAATCCATAGGCAACTTCCGCCATCGAAAGTTGGCGCACACATACTACCCGTAACTTCGGGCAAGTAAACTGAGCCAGGCGTATAAGTGCGTGATTCCGGTCAACTGATCTAGAGTTGATGACGCGGGACGGTACCTGTGCCAACCCCGGATACAACAACAATAAAACCATCGACGCAGGCCGTGCCTGCCCGGGAGCCGGAAATGAGCGATACGCCTGTGATTCACCACGATGCGTCCAGCCATCAGTTCGAAACCACTGTGCAGGGGCAGCGGGCGTATCTGGCCTACATGGACCTGGGCAAGCGCACGCTGGATATCTACCGCACCTTCGTGCCGGACGCCCTGCGCGGCCGGGGAATCGCCGCGAGCCTGGCAAAACATGCGCTCGATTATGCTGAGCGGGAAGGGTACGAGGTAATCGCATCCTGCTCCTATGTGGAGCGCTATATGGATGACCTTTGGCGGCAGGAGCAGAAGGCGCGAGGGGAGGACTGAGCCGGCGCCTCGCGCCGGAAGGCTCAGGGTGCGCCGTGCGCGTCGCCGTTGGCGATGCCGACCGCTCAGGTGCGCATGGCGCACCCCGCGACTTCAGGCATCAGCCGCGATGACGTCGCGGCAAGACATCCCTGAGCTTGGCTTGCATGCCGAGCACGGCCTGCTCGGTGGTCGCCCAGTCGATACAGGCGTCGGTGATGGAGACGCCATACTGCAGCTTCGACAGGTCATCCGGGATCGGCTGGTTGCCCCAGCCCAGGTGGCTTTCCACCATCAGGCCGATGATCGACTGGTTACCTTCGATGATCTGGTTGGCCACGTTGTCCATGACCAGCGGTTGCAGGCCCGGGTCCTTGTTGGAGTTGGCGTGGCTGCAGTCGACCATGATGTTGGCACTGATGCCGGCCTTGTCCAGTTGCTGCTCGCAGACGGCGACGCTGACCGAATCGTAGTTGGGCTTGCCGTTGCCGCCGCGCAGTACCACATGGCCATAGCGGTTGCCCTTGGTGGTGACGATGGAGACGCCGCCGGCCTGGTTGATGCCGAGGAAGCGGTGCGGGCTGGAGACGGATTGCAGGGCGTTGATGGCCACGGTCAGGCTGCCGTCGGTGCCGTTCTTGAAGCCGACCGCCGAGGACAGGCCCGAGGCCATTTCGCGGTGGGTCTGGGACTCGGTGGTACGGGCGCCGATGGCCGACCAACTGATCAGGTCCTGCAGGTATTGCGGGGAGATCGGGTCGAGGGCCTCGGTGGCGGTGGGAAGGCCCATTTCCGCCAGTTCCAGCAGCAGCTTGCGGCCGATGTGCAGGCCGTCCTGGATCTTGAAGGAGTCATCCATGTAAGGGTCGTTGATCAGCCCCTTCCAGCCGACGGTAGTGCGCGGCTTTTCGAAATACACTCGCATCACCAGGTAGAGGGTGTCGGCAACCTTCTCCGCGAGCACTTTGAGGCGCTCGGCGTATTCGTGGGCCGCCTTCAGGTCGTGGATGGAGCATGGGCCGATGACCAGGAACAGACGGTGGTCCTTGCCGTCGAGGATGTCGCGGACGACCTGCCGGCCGTTGGCGACGGTCTTCTGCGCGCTGGCGGTCAGTGGCAGTTCGCGCTTCAGTTGCTCGGGAGTGATCAGGGTCTCGTTGGAGGCAACGTTTAGGTCGTCGATCGGTAAATCAGCCATCATGTTCTCATCAAGTCACGGGTGCCATCCGCCAGCTATCCCGGTGCGGCGGATCAGGGCTGTGAGCGCAACGGGGAGACGAACCTTAGCGCGTACTCGCTGGCACGACAATGACATTGATAAGCTGTGGGCATGGAGAGCAGGGCGTCGAAGCGCCCGGCGAGATCACCTCAACTGATATGAACTGGAGTTTTGCATGCATGAGTCTCGGCCCCGCATTGGCATCATGGGTACCGGCGCCATTGGCGGTTTTTATGGGGCGATGCTGGCGCAGGCCGGGTTCGATGTGCATTTCCTGCTGCGTAGCGAATTCGAGGCGGTGCGCGAGCATGGCCTGCGGGTGAACAGCGTGCCCCGTGGCGTGCTGCATCTGCGGAAGGTGCAGGCCTACCGCGACGTGGCCGACATGCCGCCCTGCGATTGGCTGCTGGTTGGCGCCAAGACCACCAGCAACCCGTCGCTGGCACCTGCGATCGTACAGGCCGCGGCAGCCGGGGCGAAGGTCGTGCTGTTGCAGAATGGCATCGCGGTGGAGGATGCCATGCGACCGCTGTTGCCGGATACGCTGCATTTGCTCGGCGGTCTTTGCTTCATCTGTGTGCACCGCGAGGCGCCGGGGGTGGTCGAGCATCAGTCACAGGGAGCGATCAGCCTTGGTTATCACTCCGGCCCGGCGCTGGGGCCGGACCGGCAGGCGCTAATCGACGAGGGTGTGGCGATGTTCCGCGAGGCCGGCCTGGACAGCCATGCCGCGGCCAGCCTGGAGCAGGCGCGCTGGCAGAAACTGGTCTGGAACGCGCCCTACAATGGCCTCGCGGTCCTGCTGCAGGCCGATACCCGGGCCCTGATGGACAACCCCGACAGTGTCGCGCTGGTGGAGTCGATCATGCGGGAGGTGGTAAGCGTAGCCCGGGCGGCAGGGCATGCCTTGCCGGAAGGTCTGGCGGAGAAGATGCTCAAGACCACCCGCCATATGCCTGACTACCTGCCCAGCATGTACCACGATCACGCACAGGGACGGCCAATGGAACTGGAAGCCATCTATGCCGCCCCCCTGGCCGCGGCCGCCCGGCTGGGCGTCGAGATGCCGAGGACGGAGGCTCTATTCCGGGCCTTGCGCTTCATCGCGGCGCGCCAGTCGGCGTAGAACCTATATTCCTTTATAAAAAGCACTAGAATAGGCCTCTAATAAGCAATAAAGTTATAAGCGTCGTGGCGTTCGTCGTGATGCCATATCCTTGAGGATGACCTATGAAGCTTCAGCAATTGCGTTATATCTGGGAGGTGGCCCACCATGACCTCAATGTATCGGCCACGGCCCAGAGCCTGTTCACATCCCAGCCGGGTATCAGCAAGCAGATCCGCCTGCTGGAGGATGAACTGGGGGTGGAGGTGTTCGCCCGCAGCGGCAAGCACCTGACCCGTGTCACCCCGGCCGGTGAGCGGATCATCAATACCGCCGGGGAAATCCTGCGCAAGTGCGAAAGCATCAAGCAGATCGCCCAGGAGTTCTCCAACGAGCGCAAGGGCACGCTGAGCATCGCCACCACCCATACCCAGGCGCGTTACGCCCTGCCGCCGGTGATCAGCAACTTTATCCGCCAGTACCCGGATGTCTCCCTGCACATGCACCAGGGGACGCCGACGCAGATCGCCGAAATGGCCGCCGATGGTACCGTGGATTTCGCCATCGCCACCGAAGGCCTGGAGCTGTTCGGCGATCTGGTGATGATGCCCTGCTATCGCTGGAACCGCTGTGTGATCGTTCCTCAGGGGCATCCGCTGACCAAGGTGGGCAAGCTGACCCTGGAAACCCTGGCCGAGCATCCGATCGTGACCTACGTCTTCGGTTTCACCGGGCGCTCCAAGCTGGATGAGGCGTTCAGCCAGCGCGGGCTGTCGCCCAAGGTAGTGTTCACCGCGGCGGATGCCGACGTGATCAAGACCTATGTGCGCCTGGGGCTGGGGGTCGGCATCGTGGCGAAAATGGCGGTGGACCCGAAGCTCGATGCCGACCTGGTGATGCTCGATGCCGGCGAGCTGTTCGAGCCCAGCGTGACCAAGCTCGGCTTTCGCCGTGGCACCTTCCTGCGCGGCTTCATGTGCGATTTCATCGAGGCGTTCGCGCCCCACCTGGAGCGCAAGATACTGGCGCAGGCCATCCAGTGCCGCAACAAGGCGGAGCTGGAGGAGTTGTTCCAGGGTGTCGAGCTGCCCGAACACTGAAAGCGAAAATGGCGCCCTTGGGCGCCATTTTCATTTCTGCCGTTCGATCATCCGCGTGCGTTCCACCGTTGGCGGGTGGCTGGAGAGGTAGGCGCCGACGCCGGCATCCTCTTCATCGCCATCCAGTCGCCGGAGAATATCGGCGAAACGCTGGGTGGAGATGCCGTGCCGCTGCAATGTTTCCAGGGCGTAGCGGTCGGCTTCCTGCTCGAAGCGGCGCGAGTAGCCCAGCTCGGTGAGAATCAGCGGCAGGGCGGTTACCGCCGACGACACTGACGACACATCGCCCACCACCAGCGCGGCCAGCACCCCGACGGCCGAGGCCTGCAGCGAGCTGCGCATGCCGTGGCGGTGGGCGACATGGCCGATCTCGTGGGCCAGCACCGCCAGCAGTTCTTCGTCATGTTCGGCCAGCCGTACCAACTGATCGGTGAAGACCAGGGTGCCTGCCGGCAATGCCAGGGCATTGGCGCCCAGGGTTTTCTCCGCGTCCCGGAACTGCACGTCGATGCGGATATCCGCCGCCTGCTCCTGGATGAACGGGGCAAAGACCCGCAGCAGGCGCTGCTGCTCAGCGGCCGGCAAGGTGCTGGGTGCGAGGAACTGCCGGTCCAGCAGTTGCATGACCATGCGGTCCGCCTGCTGGTTGACCGATGGCGGCAGGGCGAAGGCCGCTGTCCTGGCAAGGGCCGGAACCCCCCAGTGCACGCAACCGAAGATGAACAATCCGCTGAGCAGCAGGCCCAGCAGCGCATAGCGCAATTTCGACTCCAGGCGATAGGCCAGGCCGGTTGCGGGCCTGTGCGTTTCGAGCAGGGCATCCAGCGCATCGTTGTCCCGGGTTTCGAAGCGGGCATCATCCGCCAGGTAGACGAACCGTGGGGCGTTGCCCACTCGCGAAGAACATTTGAGTCGCGTGGCTGCGAATGGCTCGTGCAGTGGCCGGTCATGCGCATCCAGCAGCCGTGCCAGCCCGTCCTCGACGAGCAGCGTGGCCGGCTGGCGTGCCGAGCTGACCCCATCCATGAAGTGCCCGGCGATACGCATCAGAGCCCCAGGTCCACGTCGAATACATCGCTCATTTCGCTGCCGAGGGCGGATTGCTCCTGCTGCCTGGCGGCAACGAACTCATCGAGATCGCCGCTGACCGTCATACCGATATGCCCGGCGGCATAACGTGCGGTGCGTACGCGCGCCCAGGGGTAGAAAAGCCCCAGGGTCAGGAGCAGGGCAAGTGTGTTGCTCAGCACCAGCCAGGCATAGGAGCCGGCCCGGTAATTGGCGTGGAAGCCTTGTTCGCCAAGGGTCATGTGGTTGAAGCGCAGGTTGACCAACAGGACGCTGCCCAGGGCGAAGGCCAGCAGGTAGCCTGCGGTGATCGCCACCACCAGCAGCGGTGCGAACAGCAGGCTGAGGATACCACCCGCCACGCCAGCGAGAAGGATGATTCCGATCAGGATCAGGAATACGCGGTAGAAGGCTCCCGGCCTGGCCGAGAAATCGAAGTGCTGTTTGCCGTAGCGGCTATGGCCGATGATGAAGCGTTCCTGCCGGCACAGGACATAGGGGAACAGCAGGCCGAGGCTCAGGGTCGCCAGCAGTGGCCAGAGCAGGAATACCTTGTAGGCTTCGCCCATGGGCGCATTGAAGCCGAAGCGGATGCCGCGCCAGGCCGAGTAGTAATGGTGGAAGGCGATCGCGCGGACAACGATGTAAGGCACGAGCAAAGCGAAGATCGCCGCCAGGGCCAGCGCCAGTAGCGGCAGGAGGCGTTCGGCGACGACGTAGACCACCAGGCAGGCAATGGCGATCAGGCGCCCCTTGAGGATGCGTACGGGGTCGGCCAGGTACTCGAAGCTGTTGCCGTCCAGGTGGGTATTGCCATAGAAGTAGCGATGGGTGCGCACCTTGGCCCAGGGGGAATAAAGCCCCAGTGTCACGATGGTCAGCGCCAGGTTGACGATCCATATACGGAAGAACTCGAAGCCCTCTCCCGAAAAGCGAAAGGCCAGGGGCCGCTGCGTTTTTTCGGTATGGATGGTATCCGGCACGCTATTGGCCGCCTCGCTCATTGGGGACCTCTGGCTGTTTCAGTGAAAGAAGGCGGTGGATGTTAATGATAATTACCATTCACTACAAATTTGCTTGTCCAGAAAGCACGGCAATTACAAGGAGTTAGAACCTGTTGCCGATCTGCTGCGGTTAAAACGGGTTCGGCAAGCCGCTTGCGGCTAACGCACCTCCAGTGCGGCAGCGAAGAGGCGAGCGTAGCGAGTCATGCTCATTTGCCACTCGTAGACTGCGCTTGACTCGCTGCGCTCACCCTGGCGGGCCAGCCTTCGGGCGTGCGCCTTGCAGGGCTCTGGCTCGCGAGAGCCTGAACAGGTTCTTGGAGCCATGGCTTGTAACGCCCTGCAAAGACCTTCATCGAGCTGAAAGCAGTCGGAGACGGGGTTCCCGGGCGCGCCGTGGGTAGCGGGGGATAACGCAGCCACGCGGCGCGCCCTGCGCTGGCATGGCCAGGCCGTGGACCATCAGTGGCTCAGGTGCAGGCCGCACTCGCGGTTTTCCTCGCCCTTGGTCGGGTCGAAGTAGTCGAAGTTGTTCGGCAGGTCATGGGCGGTCAGGTACTGATAGAGGTCCTTGGAGGTCCATGGCAGCAGTGGGGCGACTTTTATCAGGCCGTCCGGGTTGATGCTGACCGGCTCCATCTGCGCCCGCACGGCGGTGTCGCTGGCGCGCAGCGCGGTGAACCAGACGCCTGGGGCGGTTTCCCGCAGCGCACGGGCAAAGGGCTCCAGCTTGACCTCTTCGGTGAAGGCGGCATGACGCGGATCATCCAGGCCCGGTGCCGGCCCTTCGAGGGCTTCGCGGTGGGCACGGCTGCGCCTGGGCAGGTAGGTGATGAGGTTCAGATCAAGCTTGCGCGCTACTTCATCGGCGAAGCGGTAGGTGGCCTCGGTGTTGTAGCCGCTGTCCATCCAGACGATGGGAAGGTCTGGTTGGGCCTGGGTGACCATATGCAGGATGACCGCCTCGAAGGGCCGGAAGTTGGTGGTGCAGATCGCCGGCTTGCCCAGCGACAGTGCCCAGGCGATGAGCTTTTCCGGTTGGTTGGCGAACTCGGCGTTGATTCGTTCCAGGTCGAGGTCCATTGCAAGGGCTCCAGGGGCTAGTGGGCATGAGGTGGGCGATGGTAGCAAAAGCGCCAGGGGCTGTTGACCTTTCGTTGCGTGGCTGCGGGCGAGCGGATAGAGTTGCCGCCTCATTCGTATCCGTTGATAGGAGCAGCCTGTGGAAATCGCTTGTCTTGACCTTGAGGGTGTACTGGTCCCGGAGATCTGGATCGCCTTCGCGGAAAAAACCGGCATCGAATCGCTGAAAGCGACGACCCGGGACATCCCGGATTACGATGTGCTGATGCAGCAGCGCCTGCGTATCCTCGACGAGCATGGACTGAAGCTTGCCGATATCCAGGAAGTCATCGCCACGCTCAAGCCGCTGGACGGCGCGGTAGAGTTCGTCGACTGGCTGCGCGAACGTTTCCAGGTGGTGATCCTGTCCGACACTTTCTATGAGTTCTCCCAGCCGCTGATGCGCCAGCTCGGTTTCCCGACCCTGCTCTGCCATCGCCTGATCACCGACGAGAACGACCGCGTAGTCTCCTACCAACTGCGCCAGAAGGACCCCAAGCGCCAGTCGGTGCTGGCCTTCAAGAGCCTCTACTATCGAGTCATCGCCGCCGGCGACTCCTACAACGACACCACCATGCTCTCCGAAGCGCATGCCGGCATCCTGTTCCACGCGCCGCAGAACGTCATCGACGAGTTCCCGCAGTTCCCCGCCGTGCACACCTACGAAGATCTCAAGCGCGAGTTCGTCAGGGCGTCGAATCGTAAGCTGGAGATCTAAGAAGCGGCTGGAAGCTGGAAGTAAAAAGCCGATAAGAGCGCTGGAGTCTGGAAGGCTGGAGGAAAAAACAGGAAAAGCTTGACAGAGTTTTGGTCCCGTCTCGCACACTGATGACGCCTCCAGCCTCCAGCCTCCAGCCTCCAGCCTCCAGCCTCCAGCCTCCAGCCTCCAGCCTCCAGCCTAAAGCCGCTCCAGTGTCTCCATCAGCACCTTCACCTTGTCCAGCGACTCCTGGTATTCCGCCTGCCAGTCGGAGTCGAGGGTGATGGCGCCGCCGCCCCAGCAACTGGCCTGGGCGCCATCGACCAACAGGGTGCGGATGGCGATGGAGCTGTCCATTTCGCCTCGTACGTCCAGGTACAGCAGCGAGCCGCAATAGATCGAGCGGCAGGCCGCTTCCAGTTCGTCGATGATCTGCATGGCGCGGATTTTCGGCGCGCCGGTGATCGAGCCGCCGGGAAAGCTGCCGGCCAGCAGGTCGAAGGCGTCCAGCCCGTCCCGCAGGCGACCGATCACGCTACTGACCAGATGATGGACGTTGGGGTAGCTCTCCAGTGCGAACAGTTCGGGCACGCGCACGCTGCCGATCCCGCAACTGCGCCCCAGGTCGTTGCGCAGCAGGTCGACGATCATCAGGTTCTCGGCCCGGTCCTTGTCGCTTTCCAGCAACTCCCTGGCCGCTGCCACGTCGCTCCGCGGGTCCGTGCCACGGGGACGGGTGCCCTTGATCGGGCGCGTCTCCACCTGGCCCTGGCTGAGGTGGAGGAAGCGCTCGGGAGAGGCGCTGAGAATGGCGCCCCGTTCCAGGCTGACGAAACCGGCATAGGGCGTCGGGCAGGCCTTGCGCAAGGCCTGGTAGGCCTGCCAGGGGTCGCCCTGGCAGGGCGCGCGGAAGCGCTGGGTGAAGTTCACCTGGTAACAGTCGCCGGCCCGGATGTAGTCCTGGATGCGCTCGATCGCCTGTCGGTAGTCTTCTTTTCGCAGGTCTGGCCGGAAAGGCGCGCGCAAGCGGAAATCATCCCGTCCGCACAGTGCCTGCGCGTTGCCCTCGAAGAGCCGGATGATGCGTTGGCGCTCGCCGTGCTCGATGCCCGGATGGAATACCAGGGCGCTGGCCTGTTCCTGGTGATCGCTGACCAGGGCCCAGTCGTACAGCCCCAACTGTCCATCGGGCAGCTTCAGGTCGTTCAGGGCGGTGGCGGGGAGGCGTTCCAGGCGTTTACCGAAATCATAGGCGAGCATGCCGATCAGGCCGCCGGCGAAGGGCGAGTGGAAGTCCGCGGGCAGGCGGGCCGGCCCTAGCGTCGCGAGGGCCTTGCGCAAGCGCTGGAAGTAGGCCGCCGCGGATTCACCATGCTCTGCGCGCAGCACCTGGCGTGGCCAGGCGCTGATCAGGTCGTGGCGCCCACGCAGCGCCAGCGGGCGGCCGGAGTCCAGCAGGATGGCGCCCGGTGCCTGGCGCAGCCGTTCGAAGCGCTCGCACGGGTCGCTCTGGTAGGGGAGGGGATGAAGCGTGCAGTAGGGCATGGCGTGGGACGCGGGTTCGGCCCTGGTGTCGTTCATGGATCAAATGTCGTCATGGGGTGAGCCCGCTCCTACGGATGTGCGCGACAGCGCGGCGGCGAAGACGAGCAGTCGCCGCCCGCCGACCAGCGCCCCGACACCCGGAGCGAATCCGCTCAGGCGTGTGTCGGTACATGGCCGAAGAGTTCCTGGGAGAACTTCATGCGCTCTTCCGGGGTTTCCCGGGTGCCCTTTTCCTTGAGTTCGGCCAGGCGTGTTTCGATCGCATGGGTACGATGGGTCAGGCCGCAGTCGTTGGCGATCTGGATATTCAGGCCGGGCCGGGCGTTGAGTTCGAGGATCAGCGGCCCCTTGTCCTGGTCGAGCACCATGTCCACGCCGATATAGCCCAGGCCGCACAGTTCATAGCAGCCCGCGGCGAGCTTCATGAAGCCGTCCCAGTTGGGCAGTTGCACGCCATCCACCGCGTTGGTGGTGTCGGGGTGCTTGCTGATCTTGTTGTTCAACCAGGTGCCGCGCAGGGTGACGCCGGTGGCCAGGTCGACACCGACGCCGATGGCGCCCTGGTGCAGGTTGGCCTTGCCGCCCGATTGCCGGGTCGGCAGGCGCAGCATGGCCATCACCGGGTAGCCCATCAATACGATGATGCGGATATCCGGCACGCCCTCGTAGCTGATGCTCTTGAAGATCGGGTCCGGGGTGACCCGGTATTCGATCAGGGCGCGGTCGCGCAGGCCGCCGAGGGAATAGAGGCCGGTGAGGATGTTGGAAATCTGGTGCTCGATCTCCTCGTGGCTGAGGATCTTGCCCGACACCGTGCGGTAGCGGCCCTCGAAGCGGTCGGCGACGACCAGGATGCCATCGCCGCCAGCGCCCTGGGCCGGCTTGATGACGAAATCGGTATGGTCCTTGACGATATCCCGCAACTTGGAGATATCGCGCTCGGTCTCGATGATGCCGTACATCTCCGGCACATGGATGCCGGCTTCGATGGCCCGTTCCTTGGTGATGATCTTGTCATCGACGATAGGGTACAGGCTGCGTTTGTTGTACTTGAGCACATAGTCCGCGTTGCGGCGATTGATGCCCATGATCCCCTTGGCTTCGAGTGCTTTCCAGGTCTTGATCAGGCCGAACATGGGCTCAATCCTTCAAAAAGGCTTTGAAACGGAAGAGTTCGGTGAGGCGATAGCCACGATAGCGTCCCATCGCCAGCATGAAGCCCACCATGATCAACAGTACCGCCGGGAAGGTGAAGATGAAGTAGGTCAGTTGCGGAATGCTCATCAGCAAGTAGGCCAGGGTCGCCGCGATCAATGTACCCACCGCGACCTTGAAGGCATGCCCCGCGCCGCGCTCTTCCCAGGTGATGGACAGGCGTTCGATGGTCATCGTCAGGATCACCATCGGGAACAGCGCCACCGACAGCCCACGTTCGAGGCCGAGCTTGTGGCTGAGCAGGCTGATCACGGCGATCAGCACCACCACGAAGGTCAGTACCACCGACAGCCTCGGCAGCATCTGCAGCTTGAGGTGTTCCAGGTAGGAGCGCAGCGACAGGCCGAGGGCGGTGATCACCGTGAACAGGATGATGCCGAAACCGAGCTGGGTCTCGCGGAAGGCCAGGGCGATCAGCACCGGGGTGAAGGTGCCGAGGGTCTGCAGGCCGCCGAGGTTGCGCAGGACCAGGATCACCAGCACGCCGATGGGGATCATGATCATGACCTGGTAGGTCAGTTGCGTCTGCAGCGGCAGGCCGTAGAGCGAGTATTCGAGGAAGTCGGCGTCGGTGTTCTCGTCGGTCAGCTTGGCCAGGCGGATGGCGTTCATCTCGCTGTTGTTCAGGGTGAAGGTCACTTGCGGCGCGCGCCCTCCTTCGAGGCTGAGCAACGGCTCATCGCCGGTCCACCAGACCAGCCGGTCGGTGGGTAGCCCCTGCTGGCCACTGTCGGGGTTGAAGTAGAGCCAGTTGTTACCGTTGAAGCTGCGCAGCCAGAGTTCCGGCGACTGTTGCAGTTCGGATACCAGGCGCACGGTGTGCACACGCTCCATCGGCACATGGGCGATGGACAGCAGCAATTCGATGACGCGCGCCTTGTTGCTGACCGAGTTGTCGCCGCCGAGCAGCAGCTTGACGTTGTCATCGCTGGTGTTGTTGACGCGCTTGATGGCTTCGCCGATGAAGGTCTCGACATCCGCCGAGTGCTGGCGGATTGGCGACAACAGCGCCTCGGCGGCGATCTTCTCGGCGCCTTCGACCGGGATACTGTCGCGGAAGATCGGGCCGCTGGCCTTGGTCTGTTCGCCGCTGTAGCGTTTGGTCAGCACCAGGCGGTAGTACAGCGTCTGTTTGCCGCTGGCGCGGCGTGCCGACCAGGTGACACGGCGGTTGCCATCGGCGCGGTTGATGCTGACGCCATAGTTGTTGGAGATGAAGCTCTCGTTGAGGCTGACGAACTCCTGGTTGAGCGGTGGCACGTACATCTGCAGCTTGACCGGCTCGCGCGGGTTGGCCTGGAATTCGATCTTGGCGTCGATGTTCCACAGGTCGTCGGTCTCATCCTCGGTGACCGGGATGCCGAGGATGAATATCTGGTAGGCCGTGATTGCCACACCCAGGCTGACGAGCAGGAAAATCAGGACTTTCAGATGCAGTGTAAGAGAGCGCATGGGTATTACTCGTCCGCGTCGGAGGCGTTGGCGCAATCGGGTTTGCCGACCGCATTCGTTAGGCTCGGATCGACCAGGGCGCCGAAGCGGGTCAGGGCGTCGGAGCCGATCAGAAGTGGGTATTGGAAAGCGCTACGGTCGGTGAGGTTCACTTCCACCGTGCGCAATGTCTTGCCCATGCACAGATTGAGTTCGATCACGGGGCGTGCGGTGTAGGTTTTTTCTTCCTCCGGATCGAAGTCCCCGGCGCGCCGCTTGATCCTGCTGACGCGCGCCATCGGCCGCTCGATCGGGTGGGCGTGGGCCTCGTCGACGGCCAGGTAGAAACGCACCCAGCTCTCGCCGTTGCGTTTGAAGCGTTCGATATCCCGCGCACTCAGCGAGGCGGTCTGTGCGCCGGTGTCGAGCTTGGCGGAGACTTCCAGGTCGAAGTCGGGCAGTGCCACGCGCTCGTTGAGTCCATAGATGTTTTTTTCGGCCGCCGCATGGGCGAACGGAGCGACGAGAAGGCTGAGGAGCAGGGCGTAGGGTCTGGCTCTCATGGTTCCGGGAATATTTCGAGGGTCGGGAGTCACGGGCGCCGATAGCGCGGCCCATGGATTGGATGGCCGGTGATTCTAGCAGCAGCGGCGAGCGGCAAGCCACTAGCAGTAGCGGCGAGCCAGGGTGATCGCGCTATGTCGTTATTTACCGGAAAGCGGCTTCGATAAAAGCGCTGGAGGCTGGACGAAAAGCACCGGTTGCCACGCTCTTTCGTCCAGCCTCCAGCTTCCAGCGCTGTTTTCGGCTGTTTGCCGGCCCCTATGGCCTGCCGACCGCCGGCGCTTTTTCCGCTAGAATGCCGCTTCGTTTTCCCGGGAGCCGGCCATGTCGTCCTTTATCGAAGCAATCGAGAACATCACCCCTGAAATCTACGAGAACCTCAAGCGCGCGGTGGAATTGGGCAAATGGGGCGATGGCCGCAAGCTGAGCGCCGAGCAGAAGGAAACCTGCATGCAGGCGATGATCGCCTGGGAATTGCGCAACCTGCCCGAGGAAGAGCGCACCGGCTACCTGGGCGGCCAGGAGTGCGCCTCCCAGACCAAGGCCAAGGCCGCCATCGACACCAGCCTGTTCGCGCCGGCCTCGGGAACCCGCCACTGATGCTTGAACTGGGCCGTGGGCGCCTCGCCAAGATGCGCGTGCAATTGGGAGGGCCGGCTCAGTACGGGCTGCCGCTGGACGATGCCTGCGTACCGCTCAATCCGCTGATCGGCCAGCGCCTGCGACTGGAGTACCTGGGGGCCATCCACTGTATCCATTGTGGCCGGCGCACCAACAAGAGTTTCAGCCAGGGCTACTGCTACCCCTGCTTCAAGAAGCTGCCCCAGTGCGACCTGTGTATCGTCAGCCCGGAGAAGTGCCACCATGCGCTGGGCACCTGCCGTGACCCGCAATGGGGTGAAGACTTCTGCATGAGCGATCATGTGGTCTACCTCGCCAATTCATCGGGTATCAAGGTGGGCATCACCCGCGCCACGCAACTGCCGACGCGCTGGCTGGACCAGGGCGCGAGCCAGGCGTTGCCGATCCTGCGCGTCGCCACGCGCCAGCAGTCGGGGTTGGTGGAAGACCTGCTGCGCAGCCAGGTGGCCGACCGCACCAACTGGCGTGCGCTGCTCAAGGGCGATGCCGAGCCGCAGGACCTGCCGGCCATGCGCGAGAATCTGTTCGAGCAGTGCGGCGAGGGTATCGTCGCGCTGCAGCAACGCTTCGGCCTGCAGGCCATCCAGCCGCTGCCGGCCGCCGAGGTGCTGGAAATCCGCTATCCGGTCGAGGCCTACCCGACCAAGATCGCCAGCCTCGACCTGGAGAAGACGCCCGTGATCGAGGGTGTGTTACGCGGTATCAAGGGGCAATACTTGATACTCGACTGCGGTGTCATCAATATCCGCAAGTACACTGCTTATCAACTCGCCATAAGCTGCAAGCCACAAGCTGCAAGCTGATGAAAACCTGACTTGCAGCTTGAAGCTGTTCCGAAGAGGCCCGCCATGCGTACCGAACAACCGAAAGTCATTCGCCTGCAGGACTACCAGGCGCCAGCCTACCTGATAGATGAAACCCACCTGACCTTCGAGCTGTTCGAGGACAGGACGCTGGTGCATGCGCAACTGGTCATGCGCCGCAACCCGGCCAGCGAGGGCGCGGCGCTGCCGCCGCTGACGCTGCATGGGCAGGAACTGCAGTTGCAAGCGCTGGCGCTCGACGATCGCCCGCTGGGCGGGGGCGACTACCAGTTGAGCGACGAAAGCCTGACGCTGCAGCCGACCAGCGCCGCGTTCGTCATCGACAGCACGGTGCTGATCCATCCCGAGAACAACACCGCGCTGGAAGGGCTGTACAAGTCCGGCAAGATGTTCTGTACCCAGTGCGAGGCGGAAGGTTTCCGCAAGATCACCTACTACCTCGACCGCCCGGACGTGATGAGCCGCTTCACCACCACGGTCAGCGCCGAGCGCCAGCGCTACCCGGTGCTGTTGTCCAACGGCAACCCGATCGCCAGTGGCGAAGAGGAGGATGGCCGCCATTGGGTGACCTGGGAGGACCCATTCCGCAAGCCTGCCTACCTGTTCGCGCTGGTGGCCGGTGACCTGTGGGCGCTGGAGGACAGCTTCGTCACCGCCAGCGGTCGCGAGGTGGCGCTACGCATCTATGTCGAGCCGGAAAACCTGGACAAGTGCCAGCACGCCATGGGCAGCTTGAAGAAGGCCATGCGTTGGGACGAGGAAGCCTATGGCCGCGAGTACGACCTGGATATCTTCATGATCGTCGCGGTGAACGACTTCAACATGGGCGCGATGGAGAACAAGGGCCTCAACATCTTCAACTCCAGCGCGGTGCTGGCGCGCGCTGAAACCGCCACCGACGCCGCGCACCAGCGGGTCGAGGCGATCGTCGCCCACGAGTATTTCCACAACTGGTCGGGCAACCGCGTGACCTGCCGCGACTGGTTCCAACTGTCGCTCAAGGAAGGCTTCACGGTACTGCGCGACTCGCAATTCTCCGCCGACATGAACTCGCCCACGGTCAAGCGCATCGAGGACGTTGCCTACCTGCGTACCCACCAGTTCGCCGAGGACGCCGGGCCGATGGCGCACTCGGTGCGCCCCGAGTCCTACATGGAGATTTCCAACTTCTACACCCTGACCATCTACGAGAAGGGCGCGGAAGTGGTGCGCATGATCCAGACCCTGCTGGGCGCCGAGGGCTTCCGCAAGGGTTCCGACCTGTACTTCGAGCGCCACGATGGCCAGGCGGTGACCTGCGACGATTTCGTGCGGGCCATGGAGGATGCCAATGGCGTCGATCTGACCCAGTTCAAGCGCTGGTACAGCCAGGCCGGCACGCCGCGCCTGCAGGTCAGCGAGGACTATGACGCCAGTGCCCGTCGCTATCGGCTGACCTTCCGCCAGAACTGCCCGGCCACGCCGCAGCAGGCGGAGAAGCTGCCGTTCGTCATTCCGCTCGCCCTGGGCCTGCTGGATGGGCGGGGCCGTGAGTTGCCGTTGCGCCTGGAGGGCGAAGCGCAGGCGGTGAGTGGTACACGGGTGCTGGCGCTGACCGAGGCGGAGCAGAGCTTCGTCTTCGTCGATGTCGATACCCGCCCGCTGCCCTCGCTGCTGCGTGGTTTCTCGGCGCCAGTGAAGCTGGAGTTTCCCTACAGTCGCGACCAGTTGCTGTTCCTCATGCAGCACGACAGCGATGGCTTCAACCGCTGGGAAGCCGGGCAGCAACTGGCGGTGCAGGTGTTGCAGGAACTGATCGGGCAGCATCGCGCCGGCGAGGCGCTGCGACTCGATCCACGCCTGCTCGATGCGTTGCGCGCGGTGCTGGCGGATGCAGCGCTGGACCCGGCGATGGTGGCGGAAGTGTTGTCGCTGCCCAGCGAAGCCTATCTCACCGAGATCAGCGAGGTGGCGGATGTCGACGCCATCCATGCCGCCCGCGAGTTCGCCCGCAAGGCGATCGCCGAGGCGCTGTACCAGCCGTTGTGGCAGCGCTACAGCGCCAACCGCGAGTTGTCGCGCCAGACCGCCTATGTCGCCGAGGCCGCCCATTTCGCCCGGCGTGCGCTGCAGAACATCGCCCTGTCGTACCTGATGCTGAGCGAGCGAGCCGAAGTATTGGAAGCCACCGTTGAGCAGTTCCGCAGCAGCGACAACATGACCGAGCGCCTGAACGCGCTGGCGGTGCTGGTCAACTCGCCCTTCGAGGCCGAGCGCGATGCGGCGTTGGCGGACTTCGCCGAGCAGTTCAGGGACGACCCGCTGGTCATGGACCAGTGGTTCAGCGTACAGGCCGGCAATACCCGCCCGGGCGGCCTGGAACGGGTGCAGGCACTGATGCGGCACCCGGCCTTCACCCTGAAGAACCCGAACAAGGTGCGTGCCTTGATCGGTGCTTTCGCCAACCAGAACCTGGTCAACTTCCACCAGGGCGATGGCAGCGGCTACCGCTTCCTGGCCGACCAGGTGATCACCCTCAACGCGCTCAACCCGCAGATCGCCGCGCGCCTGCTGGCACCGCTGACCCGCTGGCGCAAGTACGATGAGCGGCGCCAGGCACTGCTCAAGGCCGAACTGGAGCGCATCCTGGCCTCCGGCGAACTGTCCAGCGATGTCTATGAGGTGGTCAGCAAGAGCCTGGCAGCATAGTTCCAAGCGGCAAGCTGAGCGCGTCACTGTTTCTCGCCTGCAGCTTGCCGCTTGAGGATTGCAGCTACAAAAGATAACGCCCCGCCAATTGTCAGTGCCCGCGAAAGCTGGCTAGCATGGCCGGGCCTGCCTTCGGCGGGCCTTACCTGACAATAATAAAAGGGGGTATGTATGCAGTCCGTCCCATGGCGTGGCGGGTCATGGCGTGTAGCCGTCGGTATGGCGTGCTGTGTGCTGTCGTTCGCGTTTCCCCCGAATGTCCTTGCACTGGATATTCCTCCGCATTACTCCATCGAGTCACCCCGGGCTGCCAGCAGCCTGCTGCTGGATATCGCCAGGGCTGGCGAGCGCCTGGTGGCAGTCGGTGAGCGTGGCCACATTCTCTATTCCGATGACGATGGCCGGCAATGGCTGCAGGCCAGGGTGCCGACCCGGCAGATGCTGACTGCGGTGCATTTCGTCGATGCCCGGCATGGTTGGGCCGTGGGGCATGATGCGTCGATTCTCGCCAGCAGCGATGGTGGGGAAAGCTGGAGCCTGCAGTTCGAGGATGTGGAGCGTGAGGCGCCGCTGCTCGATGTCTGGTTCGAGGACGTTCTCCATGGTATCGCCGTCGGCGCCTATGGGGCGCTGCTGGAAACCCGGGATGGCGGGCGCACCTGGCTGGATATCGACGAGCGCCTGGACAATGAGGATGGCTACCACTTGAACGCCATTACCCGGGTCGAGGGGGCGGGCCTGTTCATCGTCGGTGAGATGGGCACGCTGTTCCGTTCGGAGGACGACGGCCAGAGCTGGGTATCCATCGCATTGCCCTATGACGGATCGCTGTTCGGGGTTCTGCCCAGTGGGACTCCGTCCGAGCTGCTGGTCTATGGCCTGCGTGGCAACCTGCTGCTTTCCAGCGATGCCGGGGACTCCTGGCAAGCCATAGGCCTGCACGAGCAGGGCGCGGCCTTCGTGACCGGCCTGGCCGGAGCGAGCCTGCTCGCGGACGGGCGTATCGTCATCGTCGGGCATGCCGGGGCGGTGCTGGTCAGCACTGATCGCGGGCGCACTTTCAGTGTCGTTCACCGTCCCGACCGGCGCTCGCTGGCCGCTGTCGCTTGCAGTCGCCAGGGCGAACTGATCCTGGTCGGGCAGGGCGGTGTGCGCACCGCCACGGCGACCGGCCTGGACGCTATACAACAATAATATTCCGGGGAGCCACCGCATGAGCCAGCACCACCAGAACAAGGCTACGTTCCTCGAGCGCCTGATTTTCAACAATCGGCCGCTAGTGATCTTTCTCTGCCTACTGGTCAGCCTGCTGCTGTTCTACCAGGCCGTGCAGATTCGCCCCTCGACCAGTTTCGAGAAAATGATCCCGCTCGCCCATCCCTATATCCAGAAGATGATCGAGCACCGCAATGACCTGGGCAGTCTTGGCAACAGCGTGCGTATTTCGGTCGAGGCCCGCGAGGGCAGCATCTTCGATGCGGACTACATGGAGACACTGCGGCAGATCCATGACGAGGTGTTCTATATCCCGGGTGTCGACCGCGCCGCCATGAAGTCGCTGTGGAGCCCGAGCGTGCGCTGGACCGAAGTGACCGAGGAGGGGTTCGATGGCGGCGAGGTGATTCCGCAGACCTACGATGGCTCGGCGGCAAGTCTCGACGAACTGCGTGGCAATGTACTCAAGTCCGGGCAGATCGGCCGCCTGGTGGCGAACGATTTCCGCTCTTCGATCATCGACGTGCCTTTGCAGGAAAGCTACGCGGACCCACAGGACCAGGGCCGGCAACTGAAGCTCGACTACCAGCGGTTTTCCCATGAACTGGAGGAGAAGGTTCGCGACAAGTACCAGGCCCAGAACCCGAACGTGCGGATCCATATCGTCGGTTTCGCCAAGAAAGTCGGTGATTTGATCGATGGTCTGCTGATGGTGGTGGTGTTCTTCGCTGCCGCGTTCCTGATCACCCTGGTGCTGCTGTATGTGTTCACTCGGTGCATCCGCAGCACCCTGTCGGTGCTGGTCACCACCCTGATCGCCGTGGGTTGGCAACTGGGCCTGATGAACCTGGCCGGCTTCGGGCTGGACCCCTATTCGATGCTGGTGCCGTTCCTGATCTTCGCCATCGGCATTTCCCATGGGGTACAGAAGATCAACGGCATCGCCCAGCAATCCGGTGATGCCGACAATGCCCTCACTGCGGCGCGGCGGACCTTCCGCCAACTGTTCCTGCCAGGGATGATCGCGATCCTGGCCGATGCGGTGGGCTTCATCACGCTGCTGATCATCGACATCGGTGTGATCCGTGAGCTGGCCATCGGCGCTTCGATCGGGGTGGCGGTGATCGTCTTCACCAACCTGATCCTGCTGCCGGTGGCGATCTCCTACCTGGGCATCAGCCGCCAGGCGATCGAGCGCAGCAAGAAGGACGCGCATGTCGAGCATCCGTTCTGGCGCCTGCTGTCCGGCTTCGCCAATCCCAGGATGGCACCCGTTTCGGTCGCCTTGGCGCTGCTGCTGGCGGTGGGCGGGTTTTTCTACCAGAAGAACAATCTGCAGATCGGCGATCTCGACCAGGGCGCCCCCGAACTGCGCCCGGACTCGCGCTATAACAAGGACAACGATTTCGTCATCAATAATTACTCGACCAGCTCGGATGTACTGGTGGTCATGGTCAAGACGGAGCCGGAAGGCTGTTCGAACTATGACACCCTGGCGGCCATGGATGCCCTGACCTGGAAGATGGAAAACACCCCAGGCGTGCAGTCCGCCGTGTCGCTGGTGACGGTGGCGCGCCAGAGCATCAAGGGTATGAACGAGGGCAGCCTGAAATGGGAGACGCTGTCGCGCAACCAGGATGTCCTCAACAATTCCATCGCCAGGGCGGACGGGCTGTACAACGCGGACTGCTCGCTGGCGCCGCTGATGGTGTTTCTCAACGACCACAAGGCGCAGACCCTCACACGCACGGTGGCGGCGGTGGAGTCCTTCGCCGCGCAGAACAATCGCGAGGGCCTGGAGTTCCTGCTGGCGGCGGGCAACGCCGGGATCGAGGCGGCGACCAACGAAGTGATCGCCAGCTCGGAGCTGACGATTCTTTCCCTGGTCTATCTGTGCGTGGCCGGCATGTGCCTGATCACTTTCCGTTCGCTGGCCGCGACCGTCTGCATCGTGCTGCCGCTGATCCTGACCTCCATCCTCGGCAATGCGCTGATGGCCTTCCTGGGCATCGGCATGAAGGTGGCGACCCTGCCAGTGATCGCCCTCGGGGTCGGTATCGGAGTGGACTATGGCATCTATATCTACAGTCGCCTGGAAAGCTTCCTGCGCGCCGGGTTGCCATTGCAGGAGGCCTATTACCAGACCCTGCGCTCGACCGGCAAGGCGGTGCTGTTCACCGGGTTGTGCCTGGCGATCGGAGTGGCGACCTGGATATTCTCGGCGATCAAGTTCCAGGCCGACATGGGGCTGATGCTGACGTTCATGTTCATCGTCAACATGTTCGGCGCGTTGTGGCTGTTGCCGGCGCTGGCATATTTCCTGATCCGGCCGGAAAAGCTGGCAGGCAGCAAGGGTGGCTCTCTGTTCGCGCACTGAGAGCCATGCCTTTCACGTCTCGCGGCCAGGGTTGCCGTACAGGTCCGGGTGCGCATGGCGCACCCGGTGGCGGCGGGGGCCTGGGCCGTGGAGGTTTCCGGGGACGGGGGCTATTCGCTTGTCGTGGGTTCGCGGGTTTTCAGCAGGCGCACCACTTCGGTGACGAAACCGACGATGAGGATGCGTTCATTCTCGGACAACTCCTGAATGATTTCACCGATGTACTGTGCGTGAGCGGCTGTTTCTCCTGTTTCCGTGTGGAGCAGTTCGACAGGCGAGCAGCCGAATATATCGGCGATCTGCTGCAGCCTGGGCAGGGTCGGGGAGATGACGCCATTTTCCATCCGGCTGATGGTCTCCTTCTCGACTCCGATCATTTCAGCTATCTGTGCCTGTGTCAGTCCTCTGGCTTTGCGGCGGCGAGCTATGGCGGCTCCCACCCGAAACACTAATCCTCTGTCCTTCATAGCTTGGCCTCTCGCGTCATTGTGTATGACGCCTGGCGATATTTTCTCGGCCCGAGACTCGCAAGCGAAGGACGTATCCCGTATATTCTGTTGACGTGAAAGGTCATTGATGGCTTTTTGCTGTTATGCCCCACTAGATCATGGAGGAATGGATGTTGGCCCAGTCAGAACTGTCTATGCGGGGGGTGCATGGGTCTGTTGGAGTGTGGGCGGCGATGATGAATGAGACTGCCGGCGGGTGGCAAAGTGCTACTTCAACGGACCTCTTCTCATTGCGCATATCGCTTCATCTCCCGATGGCCATAGGACGGTGCTCCTATGTGGGGTATTAGAGAACTCCTCGGTATTTGCTCCAATGCTCTGGAGCAGGCCAGCGATGCGGTGATGATCGTAGATCGGAATAACCGCGTGCTGCTGCTCAACCGCTCGGCGGAGGAGTTCTGGGGCTGCTCGCGCGATGAGGTGATCGGGCAGAGTGCCAACCTGCTGTTGCCCGAGCTGGTTTCCCGCTGCCATGCCGACCTCAACGACAGTCTGCGCCTCGATCTCCACAATCGCTCCGGAGAACGGCGCCAGGGCCTTATCTCCGCCTTGCAGGTCGAAACCGAGCAGGAGCGGGTGGTGGTCATCTTCATTCGTTCGCTCTTGCAGGAGGGCGATGACCACGCGGGTACCGTACGTATCGCGCAGATGTCCCTGTATGACGGCCTGACTGGCCTGCCGGGGCGCGGCCTGCTGCAGTTGAAGGCCGAGCAGGCGATCGCGGAGGCGCGGCGCGACGGTGGGGCGCTGGCGGCGATCTTCGTCGATATCGACCGTTTCAAATGGGTCAGCGACTCCTTCGGCTTTCCGGCTGGCGATGGGTTGCTGCAATTGATCGCACAGCGGCTGCAGGCTGGCCGCCAGCCGGGCGATCTTGTCGCACGGCTGTTCTGCGACGAGTTCGTCCTGCTCCTGCCCGGTTGCGACAGGGCCGAGGCACGCGCGCAGGCATTGCGCCTGCGCGCCATCCTGCAGGCGTCCTGCCCGCTCGCCGGAATCACCTATACGCCCTCGGTCAGCCTGGGCATCAGCCTGTTTCCAGACGATGGAGACAGCGTCGACGAGTTGATCCAGCATGCCGATACGGCCATGGGGCGGGCCAAATCCCTGCCGGAGGGGATCTGTTTCTTCAGCCATGAACTGACGCCGCCGGGGGTCGAGCAGCTACCTCTGGAGAGTGCCTTGCGCTCGGCGCTGGAGCACGGCCAACTGCGGCTCCATTACCAGCCGCAGGTGTCGCTGGCCGATGGCAGCCTCTATGGGGTCGAGGCCCTGGCCCGCTGGCGACACGACGAACTGGGGGATATTTCTCCGGTCCGCTTCATACCCTTGGCCGAACAATGTGGGCTGATCGATGAACTGGGGCGCTGGAGCCTGTCCGAGGGTTGCCGGCAACTGGCGGCCTGGCGCAGGGCCGGGCTCGATGTGCCTTCTCTGTCGATCAACCTGTCGCCGTCGAATTTCCACGATCCCGGACTTCCCGGGGTGATCCTGCAGACGCTGACCGGGAGCGGACTGCTTCCCAGCGACCTGACCCTGGAAATAACCGAAAGCGTATTGCTGTATACCAGCTCGAACACCTTGAAGGTGCTGCAGGAAGTGCGCGGGCTCGGCGTGCGCCTGTCGCTGGACGATTTCGGTACGGGCTTTTCCAGCCTGAGCCACTTGCAGCGGTTGCCGATCCAGGAAATCAAACTGGACCGCAGCTTCGTCAGTGATCTCGAGCAGGATGCCACCAGCCGCACCTTGAGCAAGGCGGTGGCTGGCCTGAGCGATAACCTGAACCTGACGGCGGTGGCCGAAGGCATCGAGACCTGGGAGCAGTATCGAATCCTCCGGGGGCTGGGTTATCGCGTGGCGCAGGGCTATCTTTTCTCGCGGCCCTTGCCGGGGGATGAGCTTGCGCACTGGCTGACGCTGCCGCGGCAGGGTTTCAGCGCGGGTAGAGCGGTGGCAGACTGCTGTTCTCCTGAACGCTGATCGGCTCCTGGGCCGGTGGCAGGTGCTGGATCGCCTGCCACAGCGCTTCGCCGTGCCAGCGTCGGCCTGTTTCGCTGTACAGGGCGCTGTTGAGGGCGTCCAGCGCCTGCGAGAGTGGTACGAAGCGTGCCGCCATTTCCGCCAGAGTCTCCGGTTGCTGACGGGCCCAGGCGTCCAGTGCCTGGCGCGTGGCCTGGGTGTCATTGCCCTGGCAGGCCTTTTTCAGGTCATCCAGCAGGCTGCGTGGCGTCGGCCCGCTCTGCTGCTGGCGCAGGATCGGCGGCTGGCGTCGGGCGCGCAGCCACAGGCCGAATCCCAGCAGTGTGCTGCAGGCCAGCAGGCCGCTGCTCAATTGCCAGGGCCAGAGCGTCGCTTGCGCCAGCGTCGCATCACTGGCGGCGCTCGGGCGTTCGCTGCGCAGCAGGGCCGGGTTTTCCTCGATCTCCAGCGTGCGTGCCGCCAGGTGCGCATGTTCGAGGCGGTCTTCGCGGGTGTTCCACCAGGCGATATCGATGGCCGGCAGCTCGGCGCTACCGGCGTTGACCGCCACCAGCGCCTCGCGTTGTTCGCGGGTGGCGGTCACGCCATGTTCGAAGGTTTCACTGGAAAGCCCGGGTTGCTCGGGGTAGACGCGCAACACATGGCTTTCCGTGGCCGGTATCGGCGGGAGCTGGCTGGCGACCAGCCCCTGGGCTTTGAGGACCAGCGTGCGGGTCAGTGACTCGCCCTGGCGCATGCCCTGCGCCGGGCCGCTCCAGGTTTCGCTCAGTTCCAGGCTCCGGGCGGGCAACCAGGGCTGGTCAGGCGGATAACCCGCGGGCTTCGGGCGTACTTGCAGTGGGATGGCCGGGGCGCTGACCTGGGTCGCGGCGCCGGGGCGCTGGCCGAAAGGGGAAATACCGGTGCCCTGGCTGACCGGCGTGGCGCTGAACAATTGCCCGGGAATCAGTAACTCCCCGCTTTTCTGCGCATAGAGTGCGTAGCGCACCTCGATTACCCCGTGGCGGATGCCGTTGATGAGCTTTTCGTAGGTACGCGGTTCCCCCAGGCGCTCCACCAGCATGTCTGGCGCCTGTAGTGGTGACAGGGTGCTGTCATCGTAAAGCGATACCGAATGGTAGATCCGCAGGGTGAGTATCGCCTGCGCCTGCACGTAGACACTTTCCTGGTCGAGGCTGGCGTCGATGAAGATCGGCGCCAGTTGCCCGCTTTTCACGCTATCGCTGGCCTGTTGTACCTGCAGTTCGATGGGCTCGCTGCGCCATTCTCCCAGGCTCAGCGGCGGGACGAGCACATGGCCGCTGTAGCGTGGCTGCAGGGTCACCAGCCAGCGTGTGACGGCCCTGTTCTCTCCGTTGACATTGGCCAACTGGTTGAACTGGCGGGTGGCCAGGACCTTGAACGAATCATCCAGTGGCTGCAGGTCGGGCTTGCCGAACAGCGTCGCATCCATGGATTCCAGCGTGAGTTCGAAGGTTTCGTCGAGGCTCAGGCGGCTGCGGTCGACACTGGCGACCAGCCCGGAGGCCTGCAATTGCAGGCTGATGGCCAGCAGGCCAAGCATGAGCACGATTCTGCGGGTCATCGATTCGGCTCCTGGCGCTTGCGTTGTTCATAGAGGAATTTGCGTCGCAGCAGTTCACCCGGATTGTCGGGGACCTGGCGTAGCCACTGCTGCAAGGCCTGTTCCTGCTCATCGCTGGTTGGTTGGGCCGCAGTGCCGGGCGGCTCGCTCGGGACGGCTGCCGTCGGCGCCGCTGCGTCTTCCTGCGCCTGGGTTGGCGTCGGTTCCTCGGCGGGCTCGTCTTCGCCATCGTCCGAGGTAGCCATCCGCGAGGTTTCGGAATGGGCCGCCATGTCGTCGCCATCTTGCGCTGCCGGTTCCTGAGGTTCGTCGAGCGTGGTGGTCTGGCTCCGCTGCAGTTCTTCGAGCAATTCCTTGTTGTACCGTGCCTGTTGCAACTGCGGGTCAAGCTCCAGTGCCTGCTCATAGGCTTCTATGGCCGCCGGCCACGATTGCGCCCGAGCGAGGGCATTGCCACGGTTGTAATGGTCGATGGCTTCATCACTCTCGGCCAGCAGTTGCGCGGCTGCGCCGAAGTCCCCGGCCAGGTGGAGCGCATGGGCGCGCCAGCGCCGATCGGTGAAGTGCTCGGCGGCCTGTGCGGGGCGCCCGGCGTGGAGCAGTGCCTGCCCCTGCTGGTCCGGGCGTGACCACAGGTCCCGCCATTGCAGCGCCTGTGCCGGAGGCGGCGCGGCCAACAGTAATGGCAGGCAGAACAGCCAGCCGCGCCTGCCGGCACAACTGGCCAGCAGCAGCAGGGGCAACAGCAGCCAGTAACCCTGGTCGAGCCAGAGGCTGAGGCTGGCGCTTTCTTCTCGTATCAGCGGCCGCCCCCTGGCATCCAGCAGGCCCAGGCGCTCGAAGTCGCTGTTGTCCAGTTGTGCCGGCTGGTAGTGGCCGCCGGTTCCTTCGATGAAGGCGGCGAGGCTGTCGCCATCGAGGCGCGGGATCAGGATCGAGCCATCCAGGTTCTTGAGAAAGTTGCCATCTTCCTGCTCCACGGGGGCGCCTTGGGCGGTACCGATGCCAAGCATCAGCAACTCGCTGTCCTGGCGTTCGAGCAGGCGGGCGATGCCCTCGCGTTCACGGGGGGCGAGGCTGCTGCCGATCAGTAGCAGCCGGCCACGGCCCTGGGCGGCCTGTTCGATCAGCGCCAGCCCCTGGGCCACGGCCAGGTCGGCGCGCTGCCCAGGCTCGGGCATGAGTTGTGGATGCAGGATGTCGAGCAAGTGCCGGGCGGTTTCCAGGTCGTCGCTAAGGGGTACCAGCGTGTGCGCACTACCGGCGTAGGCGATGATCGCGGTCTGTGCGTCCTGGCGGCTGCGCAGCAGGTCGATCAGTTTGTAGCGGGCCTGTACCAGCCTGCTCGGTGGAACGTCCGCGGCCAGCATCGAGGGGGTGGTTTGCAGCAGTACGACCAGCGGGTCGGCACGTTGCAGGCTGGGCTGCTCGATACGTTGCCAACTGGGGCCGAGCAGCGCCAGGCAGGCCAGCAGCCAGGCCAGCCCCAGCGTGATCCATGGCAGGCGGCTGTTACGCAGGCGGCCGCGGGTCAGCAGGGTGCCATGGAACGCCTGGGGAATCAGGCGCTGCCAGCGCCCGACCTTGCGCTGCCGGTGCCAGAGTTTCCACAGTACCCAGCCGAGCAGCGGCAGGCACATCAGCCAGCCGGGGCGTAGCAGTTCAGGCAGCATGGCGAGCCTTCCAGTGGCCGGCGAGATCAGGCCAGAGCGTGCGCCCGGCCAGCAGCAGGCTGAGCATCAGTGCCAGCGCCAGCGGCCAGGCATACAGGGATTGGGCGACGCGGCTCTGGGTCGAGCGCTGGCGCACCGGTTCCAGGCGGTCCAGCAACTCGCCGATGGCTTGCAATTCCGTGCTGGAACGGGCGCGGAAGTATTCCCCGGAGGTTTCCCGGGCAATGGCCTGGAGGGAGGTTTCGTCCAGTTCCAGTGCCGGGTTGAAGCCGGATGGATGAAGCATGCCGGAGGATTCCACGCTGGCGCCTATACCGATGGTGTGCACCCTGACTTTTTCTTCGGCAGCCAGGCGGGCCGCGGTCAGCGGTGCGATCTGCCCGGCGTTGTTGGCGCCATCGGTGATCAGTATCAGCACGCGCTGGTTGTCCGGGCGCTCGCGCAGGCGCTTGACGGCCAGGCCGATGGCATCGCCGATGGCGGTGTTGTTGCCGGCGATGCCGACCTGGGCTTCATCGAGCCAGATGCGCACGCTGTGCCGGTCGAAGCTCAGTGGTGATTGCAGGTAGGCCTTGTCGCCAAACAGGATCAGGCCGACCCGGTCGCCCCGGCGCTCCTCGATGAAGTCGCCGAACAGGTGTTTGACCAGTTGCAGGCGACTGATGGCCTCGCCTTGCCATTGCATGTCGGGATAGTCCATCGAGCCGGAGACATCCACCGCCAGCAGCATTTCGCGACCACTGGCCGGTACCGGCAGCGGTGGGCCCAGCCACTGTGGCCGGGCGCTGGCGCACAGCAGCAACAGCCAGATGGCGAGATAGGGCAGTTGTTGTCGCCAGTCGGGCAGATGACTGTTGGCGCGGCGGCCGCTGAGTTGCTCCAGTTCATCGAGGAAGTTGACCTTGAGCGCCGCTTCCGCGCTGTCCGCCTCGGGCAGCAGGCGGCGCAGCAGCCAGGGTAGCGGCAGCAGGGCGAACAGCCAGGGCCAGGCGAACTCAAACATGCTTGCGTATCCAGGTTTCGATGGCCTGTTCCAGCCCCTCGATGGCCTTGTCATCGAGGCGGCAGTCGGCCCGATAGGCGCCTTCGACCAGTACCATCCAGCGTGTCAGGCCGGCGGAGGGGCAGCGGCTATCGAGAAAGGCCAGCCAGGCCCGGCCTGTCAGGGTATGTGGGTGTTCGCTGGCATAGCGGGTACGGCACAGGCGCTTGAGCAGGGCGTTGATCTGTTGCAGCCAGGCATTGGCGGGCTGGTCATCGTATGGGCGCGGCAACTGCTTCAACTCGTCCAGTGCCGCCTGGCGCTGCGGCTCCAGTTCGCCGCCGGGGGCGGGGGGCGGCAGGCGCTTGCCCGGCCTCGGGCGCAGCCGCCAGCAAAGCACGCACAATACCGGCAGCAGCAGGGCCAGCAGCCACCAGCCAGGCGCGGGGGGCCACCAGGAGATGGGTGGCGGCGGGATATTGTCCGCCAGGCGATCCAGGGCGTTCATCGGAGCACCTTCTGCAACAGATGGGTACGCAGTTGTTCGATCAGCTCGTATTGCGTGTTCAGCGGCATGATCGGTACCCGCAGACGATCCGCCAGACGCTGCCAGCGGTTGCTGCGTTCCTCGCCCTGGCGCTGGTAGGCCTGGCGCAAGGCATTGTCATGGCTGTCCAGGTCCAGGCGCGCGCCCAGTTCGGCGAAGCGCAGCAGGCCGGCGGCGGGCAGGGCATGGTCGAGCGGATCGAACACTGGCAGCAGCAGCAGGTCGACATGCCGCGACAGCAGGCTCAGTTGCTGCTCGGCGGCCTCGTTCAGGGTCCGCTCGTCGCAGATGATCACGGCCAGGCTGCCGGGGCGCAGGACTTCTCGCACGCGGCGCAGGGCCGGGGCGAAACTGTCTGTGCCGAGGGTGCTCAGGCTGTCGAGTCGCTGGTTGGCGCGGGCCAGGCGCTGCAGCAGTTGCAGCAGGCTCTGCTTGCTGCGGCGGGGTTTTATCTCGTGGTGCTCGCCGCTACCGAAGACCAGCCCGCCGACGCGGTCGTTATGGTGCAACGCGGCCCAGCCGATCAGGCTGGCGGCGCGGGCCGCGAGTACCGACTTGAAGACCCGGCCGCTGCTGAAGAACAGTCGGCGGCTCTGTTCCACGAGAATATAGATGGGCCGTTCACGTTCTTCGTGGAACAGTTTGGTATGCGGCTCCTGGGTACGGGCGGTGACGCGCCAGTCGATATTGCGTACGTCGTCGCCGGCCTGGTAGACCCGCACCTGGTCGAAATCGACGCCGCGCCCGCGCAGCTTCGAGTGGTGCAGGCCAACCAGCGCGCTGCGCCGGTGCGTGGTGC
The DNA here is from genome assembly GCF_004327335.1 of Stutzerimonas kirkiae. Taxonomy (GTDB): domain Bacteria; phylum Pseudomonadota; class Gammaproteobacteria; order Pseudomonadales; family Pseudomonadaceae; genus Stutzerimonas; species Stutzerimonas kirkiae. Next base: position 50,387 of record NZ_QJUO01000029.1, read on the forward strand.
TGAACAGGGGAACCTCGCGGACATGGTGGCGCATGTCGATCAGCCCGGCCAGATCGACCCGGATGGCGTCATCCGCGCTGGATTGCATCAGGCCACCGCCACCACGTCGAGGATGCGCTGGATCACCCGGTCCTGGTCGATACCGGCGGCCTCGGCCTCGAAAGAGAGAATCAGCCGATGGCGCAATACATCGAACAGCATGGCCTGGATATCCTCGGGGCTGACGAAGTCGCGTCCGGCCAGCCAGGCATGGACCCGCGCGCAGCGGTCCAGTGCGATAGAGCCGCGCGGGCTGGCGCCATAGGTGATCCACTCGGCCAGTTCACTGTCGAATTTTGCCGGCGTGCGCGTGGCCATCACCAGTTGCACCAGATATTCCTCCACCGCATCGGCCATGTAGAGGCCGAGGATTTCCTTGCGCACGGCGAAGATCGTCTGCTGGCTGACGCGCTGCTGCGGCGCGCTTTCCCCGTTGATCGCCTCGCCCCGGGCCTGCTGCAGGATGCGCCGCTCCACCGAGGCATCGGGGAAGCCGATGCGCACATGCAGCAGAAAACGGTCCAGTTGCGCCTCGGGCAGCGGGTAGGTGCCTTCCTGCTCGATGGGGTTCTGCGTGGCCATGACCAGGAACAGCGGCGACAGCTCGTAAGTGCTGCGGCCGATGCTCACCTGACGTTCGGCCATCGCCTCCAGCAGTGCTGACTGGACCTTGGCCGGTGCCCGGTTGATTTCGTCGGCCAGTACCAGGTTGTGGAAGATCGGGCCCTGCTGGAAGACGAAACTGCCGGTTTCCGGACGGTAGATTTCCGTACCGGTGATATCGGCAGGCAGCAGGTCGGGGGTGAACTGGATACGGTGGAACTCTGCCTCCAGGCCCTCGGCCAGCTCCTTGATGGCGCGAGTCTTGGCCAGGCCCGGAGCGCCTTCGACAAGGATATGGCCGTCGGCGAGCAGCGCGATGAGCAGACGCTCGATCAGTTTGTCCTGCCCCAGTATCTGGCTGGAGAGGTACTGGCGCAGTGCGATGATGGATTCACGATGGTCCATGTATCAGGCTCGAAGTGCGGGCGAGGGCGCCGGAGTGGTGAACTTTACTGCATTGCGGGGGTATTCGGCATCCGCCGCCGCCCGAAAGCCAGGGCAATCGCGCGATGTAAAAGGTTGCAACCGGATTGGTAATTTTGTCTCTGGTCTATCGAGCGTACTGCGTGAACTCGGGTGCAGCGCCTCTGTGCGAATACTGGGTGGCGGAACGGGGCACGCGTGAATACATCCCTGTAGCTCTTCGCCACCTGGTATCCGCACAGCCATCTTCGGTGGTGACTGTAGAGAAACGCTGCAACTACTCATCCAGGCTCCAGTTCGTACGGGTGCAGCGACGATAAAGCTTTTTCTCACATTCACTTCGGTAGTCGCTGCGATCCCGGTCAACCCTTCGGAGAAACCTTCGTCGGCAGGCACGCCGATGAAGAGCCCCGGGGATGGGTTCATGCGTGTTTCGTCGAGGGGGTGAGCGGGATCGCAACGCCTCGGACATAAGGGCAACGCGATTGCCCCTATGGTCAAAGTACAGACTCACTTGCCAATCCTATCGCAAGACTGCTCCTTGACCGCTATAGCGCGATTGCCCTGTCCCGAAACCACCCGCTACCAAATCAAGCGGCAATTCCTTCGAAAGTACCATTCGGCCGCCGCGGGGCTGGTGGTTAACTCGGTGCGTCGGAATGATCCGGCCTCCCTGGACAACAAGAGGATTGCCCCATGTGGACTAAACCTGCCTTCACCGATCTGCGCATTGGCTTCGAAGTCACCATGTACTTCGCCAACCGCTGACTGTTCCGCCCCGGTTTTCCGGGGCTCCATTTTCCAGGGGAGGCTGTACCGATGTTCGTACGGATTCTGGGTTCGGCTGCCGGGGGTGGCTTTCCCCAATGGAACTGCAACTGCCGCAATTGCCGCGGTGTACGTTCCGGCCAACTGAATGCCAGCCCGCGCAGCCAGTCCTCCATCGCTATCAGCGATACCGGCGAGCGGTGGGTTCTCTGTAATGCCTCTCCGGACATCCGCAGCCAGCTCGAGTCCTTCCCGGCCCTGCAGCCGGCGCGCAAGCTGCGTGATACGGCCATCGGCGGCATCATCCTGCTCGACAGCCAGATCGACCATACCACCGGCCTGCTCACCCTGCGCGAGGGCTGCCCGCACGATGTCTGGTGCACCGACATGGTCCACCAGGACCTGACGACAGGCTTTCCGCTGTTCAACATGCTCAGCCACTGGAATGGCGGCCTGAAGCACAACAGGATCTCGCTGGACGCTACCTTCGAGGTGCCGTCATGCCCCGGCCTGAGCATCCGCGCCATTCCCTTGCTCAGCTCCGCGCCGCCGTATTCGCCCCATCGCAATGATCCGCATCCGGGCGACAACATCGGCCTGCTCATCGAGGACCGCCAGAGCGGTGGGCGGCTGTTCTATGCCCCAGGCCTCGGGCAGATAACCGCCGAGGTGCTGCTGGCCATGGCCCAGGCCGATTGCCTGCTGGTGGATGGCACACTCTGGCGCGACGATGAAATGCGAGTGTGCGACGTGGGCGACAAGCTGGGCAGCGAGATGGGCCATCTGCCGCAGAGCGGACGGGGCGGCATGATCGAGGTGCTCGAAGGTTTCCCCGAGCAACGCAAGGTCCTTATCCATATCAACAATACCAATCCGATCCTCGACGAGGACTCGCCCGAGCGTGCGCAACTGCGGGCGCGGCGGATAGAGGTCGCCTGGGATGGCATGAACATCGAACTCTAGTTCGCTGCCTTATTACGACGACAATAAAAGGACAGGCCATGAACCAGCCGGCAATGAGTCCCGAGCAATTCGAGCAGGCGTTGCGCGCCAGGGGCGCCTACTACCATATCCACCATCCCTACCATCGGGCCATGTACGAAGGGCGCGCGACCCGCGAGCAGATCCAGGGCTGGGTCGCCAATCGTTTCTACTACCAGGTCAGCATCCCGATGAAGGATGCGGCGATCATGGCCAACTGTCCTGACCGGGATAGCCGTCGCGAATGGGTCCAGCGCATCCTCGACCACGACGGCGAGCCGGGCGAGGAGGGCGGTATCGAGGCCTGGCTGCGCCTGGCGGAAGCCGTCGGGCTCGACCGCCAGCAAGTGCTTTCCGAAGAGTTGGTCCTGCCCGGTGTGCGTTTCGCCGTCGATGCCTATGTCAATTTCGCCCGGCGGGCCAACTGGCAGGAAGCGGCCAGCAGCTCCCTGACCGAACTGTTCGCACCGCATATCCACCAGTCCCGGCTCGACAGTTGGCCGCAGCACTACCCCTGGATCGACGCCAGTGGCTACGACTACTTCCGCAAGCGCCTGAAGGAAGCTCGACGCGATGTCGAGCATGGCCTGCGCATCACCCTCGACCACTACCGTACCCGTTCGGCCCAGGAACGCATGCTGCAGATCCTGCAATTCAAGCTGGACGTACTCTGGAGCATGCTGGATGCCATGAGCATGGCCTATGAGTTGCAGCGCCCGCCTTATCACAGCGTGACAGCGGAGCGCGTCTGGCATCGTGGAGGTTTGCTATGAGCCTTTCAGCGTACGACCGTATCCCGCATATCCGCCGTGGCTTTCGCCTGCAGTGGGAGCCGGTGCAGGACTGTCATGTGCTGCTCTATCCGGAGGGCATGATCACGTTGAATGCAAGCGCGGGGGAAATACTCCTGCAGGTGGATGGCCGGCGTGATACCGCGGCCATCATCGCCGAACTCGAACGCCGCTATCCCGATATTCCCGGTGTGGCCGCAGATATCCTGGCGTTTCTGGAGATTGCCCATGCACAGCTATGGATCGAGTTTCAGCAAGCCGGGGCATGAACCCGGCCCGCCTATGTGGCTGTTGGCCGAGTTGACCTACCGCTGCCCGCTGCAATGCCCCTACTGTTCCAACCCGCTGGATTTCGCACGCAGCAAGCAGGAGCTGAGCACGGAGCAGTGGATCGAAGTCTTTCGCCAGTCCAGGGCTCTGGGAGCGGCCCAATTGGGTTTTTCCGGAGGGGAACCGCTGGTGCGCCAGGACCTCGCCATTCTGATAGGGGCTGCGCGTGAGCTGGGCTACTACACCAACCTGATCACTTCCGGCATCGGCCTGACCGAAGAGAAGCTCGCCTCCTTCAGTGCGGCGGGGCTGGACCATATCCAGATCAGCTTCCAGGCCGCGGACGAGGAGGTGAACAACCTGCTGGCCGGTTCGAAGAAAGCCTTCGCGCAGAAGCTGGCGATGGCGCGGGCGGTCAAGGCCCATGGCTATCCGATGGTGCTCAACTTCGTCACCCACCGGCACAACATCGACAATATCGGGCGCATCATCGAGCTGTGCGTCGAGCTGGAGGCGGATTTCGTCGAGCTGGCCACCTGTCAGTTCTATGGCTGGGCCGAACTGAACCGGGCCGGGCTGCTGCCGAGCAAGGCGCAACTGGTGCGTGCCGAGGCCATCACCAACCAGTGGCGGGAGAAACTGGCGGCGCAGAACCATCCCTGCAAACTGATCTTCGTCACCCCTGATTATTACGAAGAGCGCCCGAAGGCCTGCATGAACGGCTGGGGCAACCTGTTCCTCGATATCACCCCGGATGGCACGGCGTTACCCTGCCACAGCGCACGGCAACTGCCCGTCGAGTTTCCCAGTGTGCTGGAGCACAGCATCGAATATATCTGGCGGCACTCCTTTGGCTTCAACCGCTTCCGCGGTGATGACTGGATGCCGGAACCCTGTCGCAACTGCGATGAGCGACAGCGGGACTTCGGCGGCTGCCGTTGCCAGGCCTTCATGCTGACCGGTGATGCCAGCAATGCCGACCCTGTCTGCAGTAAATCGGCCGATCACGGCAAGATACTGGCAGCCCGTCGTCAGGCGGAGGAGGCTCCCGGTACCATGGCGGAACTGAAGTTTCGCAATGAACGTGCTTCCCGGCTGATCGCCAAGGCCTGAAGAACATGCTGGATAAGCGCCGGGACTTATAATCGCGCGATGCCGTTATTCACCGGCAAGGTGCTTCGATAAAAGCGTTGGAGGCTGGAAAGCTGGACGAAAGACACCGGCTACCACGCTCTTTCGTCCAGCCTTCCAGCGCTGTTTTCGGCTGTTTGCCATGCATGGCGCGATTGCCCTGGACTTATACCCTTCTCCGGCCTTCCTGCTTGCCGACCTTGGTAAGGTCGAACCGCCCCGCTATGCGGGCCAGGGAAGCCAGTGAGTTTTTGATCCAAGCAAATTCTTAAAAGTTATTTATAGAATATTTTTTATTCTTCTATCTTCTCCATAAGGTCCGTCAGGGCCGAAAGACCTACGGTTTATGGAGAATCCGATATGACATTGAGAAAGCTGTTCGTCGCGGGGGCGCTTGCAATCCTCTCCACCGGCCCTACCTGGGCCAGCAACTACCTGGTCAATACCGACTGGGTGGAAAAGAACCTCGACAATCCCAAGGTACGGATCGTCGAGGTCAGTGTGAACCCTGGTGTCTTCGAACGAGGGCATATCCCGGGGGCGGTCAATCTCAACTGGCACACCGACCTGGTCGACACGGTGAACCGTGACATCGCCTCGCGTGAGCAACTGCAGGCGCTGTTGCGCAAGGCCGGTGTCTCCAAGGACACCACCACCATCCTCTATGGCGACAGCAACAACTGGTTCGCCGCCTGGGGCGCCTGGGTGTTCGATGTCTACCAGATCGACAACGTCAAGCTGCTGGATGGCGGGCGCAAGAAGTGGGAAGACGAAAAACGTCCGCTTGCCACTGTGGCCAAGACCTACAAGGCCGGCGATGTGACCCTGGCCGAAGCCGACAAGTCCCTGCGTGCCTTCTTGCCCGATGTCGTGGCGGCGGCGAAGAAGGAAGCGGATGTCGCGTTGATCGACATTCGTGGCCCTGATGAATACAGCGGCAAGCTGTTCGCCGCTCCAGGCTTCCAGGAACTGGCGATTCGCGCCGGCCATGTGCCCGGTGCGGTCAATGTGCCCTGGGGGCAGGCCGTGGCCGAGGATGGCACCTTCAAGTCCAGGGAAGAACTGAAGAAGCTCTATGCCGCCAAGGGCGTCGATGGTTCCAGGCCGATCATCACCTATTGCCGCATCGGCGAGCGTTCCAGCCATACCTGGTTCGCACTGAGCAAGATCCTCGGCTATGACGTGCGTAACTACGATGGCTCCTGGACCGAGTATGGCAACTCGGTCGGTGTGCCGATCACCAACCTGGCCGGGACTGTCTGGGGCAACCAGTAAGTCATCGACTTCGATGCCGTACGCCACGCTTCCCATCGTGGCGTACGGCTTTTTCATGCTTGGAGTCCATGGATGACCGTCGACACACGTTTTGCATGGCTACCGGTCATTGCCGGCGCCTCGATCCTTTCCCTGTTGCTGCTGGCGGGCTGGCGATTGGACGATGGTTCCCACGAGGGCCGTCTGCTGGGGTTGTCCCTGATCCTCGGCGGCACCTTCGGTTGGGTACTGCAACGGTCGCGCTTCTGTTTCTTCTGCATTTCCCGCGAATATCTGGAAGAGCGGGATGGGCGTGGCCTGCTCGGCCTGATCGCAGCCCTGGCGGTTGGTCTGGTTGGCTACCATGGCGTTTTCGGCGCCTTTCTGCCTGAACCGGTGGCGGGGCGGCTGCCACCAGGGGCGCATATCGGCCCTGTCAGTTATGTACTGGCGCTGGCTGCACTGGTGTTCGGTATCGGTATGTCGGTTTCGGGTTCTTGTATCAGTGCCCACCTTTATAGGCTGGGGGAAGGTTCCATCGCCTCGCTGGCGGCCCTGGTTGGCGCACTGTTCGGTTTCATCCTGGGGTTTCTGAGCTGGAATGGGTTGTACCTGAGTGTCATCCAGGCCTCGCCAGTCATCTGGTTACCGCACTCTCTGGGGTACGCCGGTTCGCTGTTGCTGCAGTTGGCGGTGCTTGCCGTGATTGCATTGTGGCTCTCCAGGCGTTCTCGGCCTGCACAGACGCAGGCTACCCCCGAGCCTGTTCGGTCGCTGCCGGAGATCCTGCTGCGCACACGCTGGCCGGTCTGGTGCGGTGGGTTGCTGGTCGCCTTTATCGGCACCATCGCCTACCTGCGGGTCGCGCCCCTGGGGGTGACGGCCGAGCTGGGCAGCATTGCGCGCACACTGGCGTCAGGGCAGGGCTGGCTGCCTGAGCGTCTGCATGGCCTGGATGGATTCCGCGGCTGTGCGACCGTGATCAAGGAAAGCCTGCTATCGAACAATGGCGTCTTCATCGCTGCGCTGGTGCTGGCCTCGCTCGGCAGTGCGCTGATTGCCGGGGATTTCCGTCCGCGATGGCCGGGCCTCACCGAGGCACTGCGTAACCTGGGCGGGGGCATCCTGATGGGCTGGGGGGCGATGGTCGGCCTCGGTTGCACCGTGGGAACCCTGCTTTCGGGCATCATGGCAGGCGCCCTGTCCGGGTGGCTGTTCGCGCTGTTCTGCTTTCTCGGATTGTGGCTCGGCCTCAAGGGGCGCCGCCGCTTCGAAGGGGTTTTGACGAAAGTATGAAATAACGGTTGACGCTGTTTCCTGAGCCCCTATAATGCGCACCACTTCCGGCGCGGTAGAGAAGGAAAACGGCTTTCAAATCAACAAGTTACATTAGGTTTGAGTGGTTTTCCGGTGTGCTGGGAAGGTCGATCCGGTCAACGGATTGAAGCGGAAAAAGGTGGTTGACAGTTCTCTTGTGAGCTGTAGAATTCGCCTCCCGCTTCAGTCGGGGTCGAAGCGCAAGGGGTTGAGAAGAAACGAAAAATTCTTCGAAAACGACTTGACGAGAA
>NZ_QJUO01000002.1 GCF_004327335.1 Stutzerimonas kirkiae
ATGCAGGCAAGACCATCATGCTGCCCATGCAACACCACCGTGAACCGGGCGCCCGGCTTGCCAGAGCGGCGGTGCGCTCCGACTGGATACTGAGGAAACATGCTATGCAATCCGAAAAAGTCGTGGTCAGAAACCTGTTCAAGGTATTCGGTTCACAACCCCAGGCCGCAGTCGAACGTTTCAAGCAGGGCTGGAGCAAGGAACGCCTGCTCGCCGAGCGAAACGCGGTGGTCGGCGTCGGCGATGTCTCGTTCAGCGTCATGAAAGGCGAGATATTCGTACTGATGGGGCTCTCCGGCTCCGGCAAATCCACGCTTATCCGGCTGATCAACCGGCTGATCGAGCCGAGCGCCGGCGATGTCTTCATCGATGGCCAGAACGTCGCCAAGCTGTCCAGGGAAAAACTCATCGAGCTGCGCCGCCGCGACATGAGCATGGTATTCCAGTCGTTCGCCCTGATGCCTTCGCGCACCATCCTGGAAAACGCCAGCTTCGGCCTGGAAGTGGCCGGCGATGGGCGCAAACTGCGCGAGAAGGTCGCCATGCAGGTGCTCGAACAGGTCGGCCTGGCCAGCTTCGCCCACAAGTACCCGCATGAGTTGTCCGGCGGCATGCAACAGCGGGTCGGCCTGGCCCGGGCGCTGGCCGTGGACCCTTCGCTGATGATCATGGACGAGGCCTTCTCCGCGCTCGACCCGCTCAAGCGCCGGGAAATGCAGGATGTCCTCCTGCAACTGCAGAGGAAGGACCGCCGTACCATCATCTTCGTCTCCCACGACATCGAGGAGGCAATGCGCATCGGCAGCCGCATCGGCATCATGGAAGGCGGCCGGCTGATCCAGGTCGGCACCCCGCAGGAACTGATCGAAAACCCCGCCAACGAATACGTGCGCAACTTCTTCGACACGGTCGATACCAGCCGCTACCTCACCGCCGGCCAGCTCAAGAGCGACAGCGTGCCGGTCTACGTGCACAACGGCAAGGCGCCGGACGCCGGGCAGGTCTGTCGGGAACTGCTGGCCAACGACAAGCACTACGCGTTCATCGTCGACCAGCGGAACAACTTCCAGGGCTCCATCAGCCTCGAGAGGATCGCCCTGCTGGTGAAAGGCAACGACCAACTGCGCCTGGAGGCGGACCTGCTCAAGCAAATCGAACCGGTACCCGAAGACCTGCCGCTGGACCAGGTGATCCAGCGTCTGGTGAACAACGAGGGGCCGATCCCGGTGGTCGACCACCAAGGCCTCTATACCGGCGCAATCAGCAAAGGCCGGCTGCTGAGCCGCCTGCAGGAGGAATAAGGCGATGAGTGAAAAACTGGACCTCGGCAACTGGGTCAACGAAACCGTGAACCACCTGCTGGAAAACCATAGTGCGGTATTCGATAACATCGGCGGCCTGGTCAGCGGCTTCTCCAATGGCGTCGAGACACTTCTGCTGCTACCACCCGCCTGGCTGCTGATCGGCCTGTTCACCGCCCTCGGCCTGTGGCGCATAGGCATAGGCTTCGCACTGTTCACCGCCATCGCCTTCGTGCTGATCGTGCTCACCGGCTTCTGGGAACAGACCGTGGTGACCCTCGGCCTGACCTTCTCCTCGACCCTGATCAGCCTGCTGCTCGGCATACCTCTGGGTATCTGGTCGGCCCGGCGAGAACGGGTGGCCATGGTCATCCGGCCGATCCTCGACTTCATGCAGACCATGCCGGCGTTCGTCTACCTGATTCCCGCCGCCATGCTGTTCGGCCTCGGCCGGGTGCCAGGGATCATCGCCACGGTGATCTTCGCCATGCCACCGGCCGTGCGCCTGACCAGCCTGGGCATCCGCCAGGTCAACAAGGAACTGGTCGAGGCCGGCCAATCGTTCGGCTGCGACAACTGGCAACTGCTGTTCAAGGTGCAGTTGCCCAACGCGATGCCATCGATCATGGCCGGCGTCAACCAGACCATCATGATGGCCCTGTCGATGGTCATCATCGCCTCGATGGTCGGTGCGGGCGGCCTGGGCAACGACGTACTGGCCAGTATCCAGCGGCTGGACATCGGCCTCGGCTTCGAGAGCGGCATGGCCGTGGTACTGCTGGCGATCATCCTCGACCGCATCACCGAAAGCTTCGGCACCCCGCTGACGGCCAGGCGCGGCCTGCTCGCCTGGTTCAGCGGCAAACTGCAAAACCAGTAAGTCACTGTCTCGCCCATGAGGACCCGTAGATGAAAATGATCAAGATCATAACCGCAGTCGGCTTGCTCTCCTGCGCACTCATGCAGGGTGCCCAGGCCCAGGAGCCTGCCAGTTGCAAACAGGTGCGTTTCGCCGTGATCGGCTGGGCCGACATAACCGCCACCACCGGTGTGGCCATGACCCTGGTCGAAGGCCTGGGCTACCGAACACGCCAGATCATGGCCTCGGTACCGATCGCCTTCACCGGCATAAAGAATGGCCAGGTCGACGTTTTCCTCGGTTACTGGGCACCTTCCATGGATTCGGTGATCGAGCCCTTCCTCGCCAACAACGGCGTCAAGGTGCTGGAGAAACCCAACCTGGAAAACGCCAAGTACACCCTTGCGGTGCCCACCTACAGCGCCGAGGCCGGGCTGAAGAGCTTCCAGGACATCGCCAGGTTCAAAGAGCAGCTCGGTGGCCAGATCTACGGCATCGAGCCGGGCAACGACGGCAACCTGCTGATCGCCGACATGATCAAGAACGACCAGTTCGACCTCGGCGACTTCAAGATGGTCGAGTCCAGCGAGGCCGGCATGCTGGTGCAGGTGTCCCGCGCGATCAGGCGCCAGGAGCCGGTGGTATTCCTCGGCTGGGCCCCGCACCCGATGAACACCCAGTTCGACATAACCTACCTGAGCGGCGGCGACGACGTATTCGGCCCCGACTACGGTGCCGCCAAGGTCTACACCGTGGTGCCGCCGGACTACGAGGCGCGTTGCCACAACGTCGGCAAACTGCTGCACAACCTGCAGTTCACCATCGAGCAGGAAAGCCAGTTGATGGAAAAGGTACTGAACAATGAAAACCCGCAAACCGTGGCCAGGAACTGGCTCAAGACCAATCCGGAAATCCTCGACCAGTGGCTGAGCGGCGTGACCACCTTCGACGGCCAGGACGGCGTGCTCGCGGTGAAGAAACACATCGGGCTTTAAAGCCCAAGCCTTGCAACGTGCTATCGGGCAACAACGGCCATAAAGCCGAGAACACAGGACCACATTCGAAGCGAACCAGGAACATCAATCGACCTACGGAGCAACCAATGCACAGACTCAAAAGCATCCGCCTGGGCCTCGCCGCCCTGGCCCTCGGCATGGGCACCGCCTTCGCCGCCGACAAACCCAGCCTGAAGATCGGCTACGTCAATGGCTGGGACGATAGCGTCGCCGCCACCCACGTCGCTGGCGAGATCCTGCAGAGCAGGCTCGGCTACCCGATCGAACTGAAACCGGTCGAGCCGGCCATCATGTGGCAGGGCGTGGCCCGCGGCGACCTCGACGCCACCCTCTCCGCATGGCTGCCGGCCACCCATGGCGAATACCACGAGAAGCTCAAGGACCGGATCGAAGTGCTCGGCCCCAACTACGTGGAGGCCAAGATCGGCCTGATCGTGCCCGACTACGTACAGGCCAGGAGCATCGCCGAGCTCGACACCTACGCCAAGGACTTCGGGGGGCAGATCGTCGGCATCGATGCCGGTGCCGGTGTGATGCGCCGCACCGAGGACGCCATCAAGGCCTATGGCCTCAGCGAAATTCGCCTGCTGCCCAGTTCCGGCGCAGGCATGGCCACCGCCCTGGCCCGTGCGGAGAAGGCCGGCAAGCCGATCGTGGTGACCGGCTGGATTCCGCACTGGATGTTCGCCAAATGGAACCTGCGCTTCCTCGAAGACCCACAGAAAGTCTTCGGCGAAGCCGAGCACATCGACACGGTGATCAACCCCGGCCTAAGACCCAAGGCCGCCGATGCCGTCGCCTTCCTCGGCAAGTTCTCCTGGGGCGCGGCGGACGTCGGCGAAGTGATGCTGGCCATCCACGATGGCGCCAAGCCGGCTGCCGCCGCCAAGGCCTGGGTCGAGAAAAACCCTGAAAAGGTCAATGCCTGGCTGGAATAGCGACACACCCCGGCCAATTGCCCACGGTAGGCGAAGCCCGGCCCCATCGGGTAAGCGGGCGCATGCCTCCCAGCATCGCCGAAAGACCATTATCGGGCAGAAGCATCTGGAAGCCGCTGCAGGGTGCGCCGTGCGCACCGGCAAGCGCCGCGCAGCCCCCGGTGCGCACGGCGTACCCTACGTGGAATTCCGCTTCCGCCCAACCTCCCTCAGGCCGGCATGCTCAATGCCTGGGGCGAGACGATGATGCCGTTGTTGTCAGCGTAGACATATTCGCCCGGGCGGAAGGTGACGCCACAGAAGGTGACCGCCACGTTCAGGTCGCCGATACCACGCTTGTCGGTCTTCAACGGGTGGCTGGCCAGGGCCTGGACACCCAGATCGGTCTGCGCGATCACATCCACGTCGCGCACGCAGCCATACACCAGGATGCCTTCCCAGCCGTTGCGCGCGGCCTTCTCGGCCAGCATGTCGCCCAGCAGCGCCCGGCGCAGCGAACCACCACCGTCGACCACCAGCACCTTGCCCGTGCCGTCTAGCTCGACCTGCTCCTTGACCAGAGAGTTGTCTTCGAAGCACTTGATGGTGACGATCTCGCCACCGAAGGAGTCGCGCCCGCCGAAGTTGCTGAAAATGGGCTCGACCACCTGGATCAGTTCGGGGTAAGCATCACACAGGTCGGGGGTAACGTAATGCATGGTGTATCTCCTTGGTTGAATGTGGAAACCGGCATGCGCCGATTATGCATATTGTTCTCATCGACAGACAAAGATGCCGATATGAAAAACCGGGCGACCGCCCTATGCGCTGGAAAACTGGAGGCTAGACGAAAAACACGGGATAGCCCGTACTTTCATCCAGCGCCCCGGCCTCCAGGATCTTTATCGCGGCGCCTTCGCCGCGGGTAACGGCATGGCGCGTCCGCTCTGAATCGGGTAGGAGGCGGGGTCGCCCCCGCCGTCCTCCCACACCACCGTACGTACGGTTACGTATACGGCGGTTCCCGCCTACTGATAAACCACCTCAGCGGGCTTGGTTCCGTTGATGTGTCGCCTGTGGTATCCAAGCGCCCAGGCCGGCCCTCGGAGTTTCCGACTCCTGCCTCCTGATGGTCTCGACCGCCGCTGTTCACGACGTTTCTGCTTTACGCTCCAACAGAGATCACACCTGACTATCCACTCATGGCAGGTTCAGCCCTTCGCTGCTCCGGTTTCGGGCAACTACTACGGCCTCGGCTGACTTCTGTTCGCCCATCCCGTCATCTCGCGATACCGGTAGCACATGGCAGGCCAAACAGATCTCCCTGGGTAATTCGCGCGACCTTCCTGCTTATGCCTGTCGGATTTACGTCGCAGCGTTCCGTGCAAGTATTGGGCTTTGGCAATCATGGCTACCTTACCCGCTACGCCGCCTCTATCCGCTTCCTGTTCGTCAGGCCAGCATTTTGCCTTCGGCTTCCTTCAGACTCGCAGTCACCCACGACACCCTTGCCGTTCAGCTAACACTCCCCCTTGCCGGGTGTGTAGAGGACTTTCACCTCCAAGTCACCAACGAGGCCACCACAGCCAAGCTGGTTGCGGCTCACGCGCAACGCGCCATGCCTGGCGCACCAAAAAAAAGGGGCAGCCGTCACCGGCCACCCCTTTCCTTGCCTACGGCTCAAGACTCAGTGCGAGACCGCACCTGTAGCGCCCAGCCCGGTTTGCGAACGAACGAACTGCGGGAAGAACCGCGCACGCTCCTCATTGGCAGACTGCGACTTGTCGGTGACCGAGAAGATCCAGATACCGATGAACGCAACCAGGATGGAGAACAGCGCCGGGTAGGAGTACGGGAAGATCGCCTGCTCGTAGCCCAGTACCTGTACCCACACGGTCGGGCTGAGAACGGTCAGCGCCAGCGCGGTGAACAGGCCAAGCGCACCGCCGACCAGCGCACCGCGGGTGGTCAGGCCTTTCCAGTACATGGAGAGGAACAGCACCGGGAAGTTGCAGCTGGCGGCGATGGAGAATGCCAGGCCGACCATGAAGGCGATGTTCTGCTTCTCGAAGGCGACACCCAGCAGGATCGCGACCACACCCAGGGACAGCGTGGTGATCTTGGTCACACGCATCTCGTCCTCTTCCTTGGCCTTGCCCTTCTTGATCACGCAGGCATACAGGTCATGGGAAACCGCGGAGGCGCCCGCCAGGGTCAGGCCGGCGACCACCGCGAGGATGGTGGCGAAGGCCACGGCGGAGATGAAGCCGAGGAACAGGTTGCCACCGACGGCGCTGGCCAGGTGCACGGCCACCATGTTGGTGCCACCGACGATCGCCCCGGTGAGGTCGCGGAAGTCCGGGTTGGTGCTGACCAGCAGGATCGCGCCGAAACCGATGATGAAGGTCAGGATGTAGAAGTAGCCGATGAAGCCGGTCGCGTAGAACACGCTCTTGCGCGCTTCCTTGGCATCGGAGACGGTGAAGAAGCGCATCAGGATGTGCGGCAGGCCGGCGGTACCGAACATCAGCGCCATGCCCAGGGAGATCGCGGAGATCGGGTCGCTGACCAGGCCGCCAGGGCTCATGATCGCGGTACCCTTCTCATGGATGTCGACCGCCTGCGAGAACAGCGCGCCGAAGTTGAAGCCGACGTGCTTCATCACCATGACCGCCATGAAGGTGGCGCCGGACAGCAGCAGGACCGCCTTGATGATCTGCACCCAGGTGGTGGCCAGCATGCCGCCGAACAGCACGTACATGACCATCAGCACGCCGACCAGGATCACCGCGACATAGTAGTCGAGGCCGAACAGCAACTGGATCAGCTTGCCGGCGCCGACCATCTGCGCGATCAGGTAGAAGGCCACCACGGTCAGGCCACCCAGCGCCGAGAGGATGCGGATCTGCGTCTGCCCCAGGCGATAGGACGCCACGTCGGAGAAGCTGAACTTGCCCAGGTTGCGCAGGCGCTCGGCCATCAGGAACAGGATCAGCGGCCAGCCGACCAGGAAGCCGATGGAATAGATCAGGCCATCGTAGCCGCTGGTGTACACCAGCGCGGAAATCCCCAGGAAGGAGGCGGCCGACATGAAGTCACCCGCGATCGCCAGACCGTTCTGGAAACCGGTGATGCTGCCACCAGCCGTGTAGTAGTCGGACGTCGAAGTATTGCGCTTGGCGGCCCACTTGGTAATGCCCATGGTCGCGATGATGAACACCACGAACATGACGATCGCCGTCCAGTTGGTCGGCTGCTTCTGTACGGCGCCAGTCAGCGCATCCGCCATCAGCAAAGGGGATGCAGCCATCAGGGCGGCTGCGGAGAACAGACGAGCGATCATCGCTGCACCTCATCCAGGATTTCTTGGTTGATACGGTCGAACTCGCCGTTGGCGCGATGGACGTAGACACCGGTCAGGATGAAGGCCAGGAAGATCACCCCCAGGCCCAGGGGAATACCCCAGGTAATCACGGTTCCGGAATGCAGGGGAATGCCGAACAGATGCGGCTCGAAAGCGATCACCAGGATAAAGGCCAGGTAGGCCAGCAGCATGATGGCCGACAAGGTCCAGGCAAAGCGATTGCGCTTGCCGACCAGTTCCTTGAAGCGGGGATTCTCGTAGATTTGGCGGTACACATTTTCATTGTTCATTGGATTTTTATGCTCCACACGTTCAGCCCCCCACGTTGCAGGAGAGCAGGAAGCTACTTTAGGGCCACCACCGGGCTTTTCCACACGACCTTAGTCGTCTTTTTTCGACAATTTCTTACCGACACCACACCTTCGGCAGCAACCGCTCTCGCACAATGCTTACAGATCGACGACCATAGGCCGGCAAGTACGCCCGTCATACGGTTTCCGGCCCAATGCGCCCGTTTTCGCCCCCTCTACGCCCCCTCTATTTTGTTACCTGTATTTTCACGAGCCTGCTGATGGCCTGTTTCTGGCATATGTCCGGACGAACGGTACAAATGCCGGATGCCCTGCCGGCCCAGGCAAAACTGCAGTGCGTTTCCTACAGCCCCTTCGACAAGCACCAGTCGCCATTCGAACAGCCCCTGGCACTGCGCCCCGAACGCATGGACGCCGATCTGGCGCTGCTGGCCGAGCGCTTCGACTGCATCCGCACCTATTCGACCAGCGGCCTGGAAGGCATCCCCGAACTGGCCCGCAAACATGGGCTCAAGCTGCTGATGGGCGCCTGGGTCAGCGCCGACCGGCAACAGACCCGGCAGGAGCTGGACACCCTGGTCCGCTTGGCCAACGCCAATAGCGATATCGTCCAGGCCGTGATCGTCGGCAACGAAACCCTGTTGCGCCGGGAAGTCACCGCCAGCCACCTGGCTGACCTGATCGCACAGGTCAGACAGGCGGTCACCGTGCCGGTCACCTATGCCGATGTCTGGGAGTTCTGGCTGAAACATCCCGAGATCGCACCCGCCGTCGACTTCCTGACCATCCACCTGCTGCCCTACTGGGAGGACGAGCCCAGCGCCATCGAGGACGCCTTGCACGAAGTCGAGCAGGTTCGCCGGGTGTTCGGCAACGCCTTCGCGCCCAAGGACATTCTGATCGGCGAAACCGGCTGGCCGAGCGCCGGCCGCCAGCGTGAAAGCGCCGTGGCCGACAGGATCAACCAGGCCGCCTTCATCCGCGGTTTCGTCCAACTGGCCAACGCCAATGGCTGGCGCTACAACCTGATCGAGGCTTTCGACCAACCCTGGAAACGCGCCAGCGAAGGAACCGTGGGCGGCTACTGGGGGCTGTACGACGCCGACCGCCAGGACAAGGGCATCCTGCACGGCCCGCTGTCCAACCAGCCGCTCTGGCCGCTCTGGCTGGCCGGCAGCCTGGGCCTGTGGCTGCTGGCGCTCGCCCTCGGCGGCATGCCCCGGCGCCTGCGCGACATACCCGCCCACTGCCTGATCGGAGCGGTCGGCGCCATCAGCCTGGCGCTCTGGCTGCAGGCACTCATGCAAGACAGCCGCAACCAGGCGGAACTGGCCTGGGCCCTGGCCCTCGCGGCACTCAACCTCGTGGTCTTGCTGCACACCAGCCTGGCCCACGGCAGCCGCCAGGCATGGCGAACCCCGGCCCTCGCCTGGCTCGACGCGCAAGCCCCGCGGCTACTGCTGGCCAGCGGCTTCGCCGGCGCGGTGATGACCCTGGGCCTGGTTTTCGACGCACGCTACCGGGGGTTTCCGAGCACGGCCCTGCTACTGCCGGCCCTCGCCTATGCCTACCGCGCCGTACCCGCCTACCCGCGGCAATCGTCGCTGCTGCTGGCTCTGCTCTGCGCCGGAATTACCCCGCAGCTCTACCAGGAAGGGCTGGCCAACCATCAGGCGGTGGCCTGGGCGCTGGTCAGCCTACTGCTGGCCCTGGCGCTCTGGCGCGGCCTGCGCGCACGGGAGCCTTCGTAGCAGCGCTTTGTGAGCGGCGACGGTCATTCCCAGGCAGGCAATCCCCTGTTTCAGGGGGCGATACAGTGCGAGCGGATTGGCAATCCAGTATGAGGCTCATCGTAGGCCGCTGGCGGTGCCCTGGTGGCCGGGCTCGCGGCGAATACCGAGGTGACGATGGAAAGAGCCGTCAGTGCAGTGCCGAGTCATTCGCAAGGCTTTCGGTTTCGCAGGCTGTTTCTTTCAGGCGCCGCCGAGAGTGGCTGTGCGGATGCCTGGTGGCGGGACGGGGCCTTCGCCGCCATGGATGGCGTGAAGAGCTACAGGGAGGTATTCACGCGTGCCCCGTCACGCCGCCAGGCATTCGCACAGGGACGCTGAGCCCGAGAGCGCACTCCACAATCCTGAAGCCGCACACTATTGACAATCCGCTCGCGACGAGGAGGAAACACACCACTGTGGCGTACGCCTGCTTTCCTCGCGTGCCCCCAGACTCCAGCGCCCAGTCCACCCTGTCTACTACGTGGCTGTCGCCAAAGCGTCAGCGCACCAGGCGCAACCCGGCAAGCACCAGGGCGAACGAGGCCAAGGTGGCGTTATAGAGCACCAAGGCCGGAACGGCGAATACCAGCGCCACGACAGCCAGCCAGCCGCCCATGCGCCCTGGCCAGACGAAGGCCAGCAGCGCCGCCGCCAGCCCGAGCCAGCCGGCCAGGCGCAGATGGATCGCCAGCCCCAGCAGGTCACGCAGGCGGCACGCGAACAGGCCCGGATCATCGCCGCACAGCGCCAGCCATCGGGTATCCTCCATAAGGCCCATGCGTATGCCATAGCTGCCGGCCAGCAATACCCCCACCAACGCACCAATCCATACAAACGCACCAATCCATACAAACGCCCCACCCCATACAAAAGCCGAACGATGCGGCATTCATAAACTCCAAGTAGTCTGAAAATCATCGAGGCCTGCCAATGTCAGGCAATCGCGCCATAGGGTTATGCTGTGCCAGGCGTTTTTTCCGAGCCGTACAGCGCATGACGCATCACCCTGTGGCATCCCACTGGACACCCGACGGCGCCCGGCTAGATAGTACAGCGCGCCCGTAGCCCCCATGGAGAATTAACGCATGCCCCTGTTGTTGTGCATCAGCGTGTTGGCCTCGATGCTGCTGGCCCTCCCGGGCCATGCAGCGGATATTCGCCCGGAACATTACGGATACCCACTGCACAACCCATTCGAGGCGACGATCGCCGGCACCCCCGCAGCCCTGCGTGCCGACCTGCCGGATGACGATGCCATCCGCCAGAAGGATTACAGCCTGAGGCTGCTGCCGGAACGCGAATACCGCCTGCCCGCCAACTTCTGGCCGGTGAAGCGCCTGAGCTATCGCCTGGCCCGGCAATCGGGAGCGGCGCCGCTGATATTCATCATCGCCGGCACCGGCTCCAACTACGCCACCGGCAGCAACGAGCTGCTGAAAAAGATCTTCTACGGCGCCGGCTATCACGTCGTGCAGATTTCCTCCCCCACCAGCTACGACTTCATGGCCGCAGCCTCCCAGAATGCCACCCCCGGCTACAGCCCCGACGACGCCAAGGATATCTACCGGGTGATGCAGGCCATCCGCGCCCAGCAGCACGAACTGCCGGTCACCGACTACTTCCTGGCCGGCTACAGCCTCGGTGCCCTGCACGCCGCATTCGTCAGCCAGCTCGACGAAACCCGGCGCAGCTTCGATTTCAAGCGAGTGCTGCTGCTCAACCCTCCGGTCAACCTGCATACCTCGATCAGCAACATGGACCGACTGGTGCAGGCGCAAGTACCCGACCTGGACCGGCAGACCACCTTCTACGAGCTGATCCTCGACAAACTGGCCAGCTACTACCAGCGCAAAGGCTACATCGACCTCAACGAAGCGATGCTTTTCGACTTCCAGCAGTCCCCGCAGCGCTTGACCGATGAACAGTTGGCCATGCTGATCGGCATCACCTTCCGCTTCTTCTCGGCGGACATGGCCTTCACCTCGGACCTGATCAACCGCCGCGGCCTGATCACCACGCCCGGGCAGAAGATCAGCGAAGGCACCAGCCTCGAACCGCTGTTCCGCAAGGCGCTGCAATGCAATTTCGGCTGCTACATGGAAGAACAACTGATGCCCTTCTGGCGCAAGCGGCACAACGGTGGCGACCTGCAGCAACTGGTCAGCCAGGTCAGCCTGTATGCACTGCGAGACTATCTGCACGGCAACCGCAAGATCGCCGTCATGCACAATGCCGACGACATCATCCTCGGCCCGGGAGACCTGGGCTTCCTGCGCCAGACCTTCGGCGAGCGCCTGACCCTCTACCCCTACGGCGGGCATTGCGGCAACTTCGGCTACACCGACAACGTCCGCCATATGCTGGAGTTCATGAGCGGCCAGGCACAGCCGCCAGCAACCGACATCGCCGCCGTCCAACCCTCTGCGAAGAGTAATGACCGATGAACCGCCGCCATATCCCGTTTCTCGCGGCCCTGCTGCTCACGCTGCCCTGCGCCCATGCCCACGAGGCGCAACCCGATAGCGACGGATTCAAACAGCCACTGCGCAGCCTGACCTTCAATCCAGGCCTGGACCAGCACGAATTCGAACGGGCGACCCTGCGCGCACTGAAGATTCACGACCCCTTCGAATCGTTCAACCGGCGCATGTACCACTTCAACTATCGCCTCGATCAATGGGTCATGCTGCCCACGGTGCGCGGCTATCAGGCGGTGACTCCTCGCTTCGTGCGGACCGGCGTCAGCAACTTCTTCAATAACCTGGGCGAGATTTCCAACCTGAGCAACAGCCTGCTGCAGGGCAAAGGCGTTCGCGCCATGAATGCCACTGCGCGCCTGCTGTTCAACAGCATCATCGGCGTGGGTGGTGTATGGGACCCGGCAACCCGCATGGGCCTGGTGCGCCAGAGCGAAGACTTCGGCCAGACCCTGGGCTTCTACGGCGTACCGGCCGGCCCCTATCTGATCCTGCCGGCGCTCGGCCCCTCGAATGCCCGCGATACCGGTGGCCGAGTGTTCGACTTCGCCGCCGAACGCCAGATGAACTACCTCGACTATGCCCAGGCCAGCGGCGAAGGCCTGGAACTGACCGCACTGCGTCTGGTGGATATCCGCTACAGCACGCCATTCCGCTATGGCCAGCTCAACTCCCCATTCGAATACGAGAAGCTGCGCTACATCTACAGCAAGGCCAGGGAATTGCAGATACAGGAATAAGCAGTTACAAGCGTAATCAGGGTGGAAGGCGCTCCAGAAACCCTGCCAGGCCCTTTATGGCCTGCCATTCATGGCAGCCACCCTTCGGGCCGTCGCTGCGCGACGTTAAACATGGCTCCAGGCCATTTTTCCTTGCAGCTTGTGGCTTGCCGCTAATAAAGCCCCTCCTCCCCCTCCGGCCGGGTCTTGAAGCGTCGGTGTGCCCACAGGTACTGCTCAGGCAGGGCCGTGACTTCCCGCTCGATCCACTGGTTGATGCGCAGGCAGTCCGCCGCCTCGCTCTCGCCTGGGAAATCCGCCAGGGGCGCATGCAGGGTGAGCCGGTAACCGGAGCCATCGGCGAGGCGTTCCTGGGTAAAAGGCACGACCCTGGCCTTGCCCAGGCGGGCGAACTTGCTGGTGGCGGTCACGGTGGCGGCGCTGATACCGAACAGGGGTACGAACAGACTCTGCTTGCGCCCGTAATCCTGGTCCGGCGCATACCAGATCGCCCGCCCGGCACGCAGCACCTTGAGCATCGTGCGCACGTCCTCGCGCTCGATCGCGGTGGCATCCGGGTTATGCCGCTCGCGACCGCGGCGCTGCACATAGTCGAACAGCGGGTTCTTGTGCTGGCGGTACATGCCGTCGATGGTATGCCGCTGCCCGAGCAGTGCCGCGCCGATCTCCAGCGTGGTGAAGTGCAGCGCCATCAGGATCACACCCTGCCCCTCGGCGGCTGCACGCTGCAAGTGCTCGAGACCTTCGACGTGCGCCAGCCGCTGCAACCGCCGCTGCGGCCACCACCAGCTCATCGCCATCTCGAAGAATGCAATGCCGGTGGAAATGAAATTCGCTTTGAGCAGGCGCTCCCGCTGGCCAGCATCGAGGTGGCCCAGGCACAGTTGCAGATTGCGCCGGGCGATCCGCCGCCGCGCCCCCGCCAGCCGATACATGGCCAGCCCCAGCCCGCGGCCCAGCACCAGCAAGACACGATAGGGCAACTGCACCAGCAGCCACAGCGACCCAAGCCCCAGCCAGAGCGGCCAGAAGCGCGGGTGCAGGAAATAGATACGGAAACGTGGACGCTCCATCGGCAGGCTCGCGTTCGAAAAGCCCGCATTCTAGCACTTGCTTCCCCGCTGAACGCTCTCGCCAGGCTACGCCATCGGGGCAATCGCATGAACGCTCACCTCAGCTCCCGGGCACGCATATGTCCTGCGTCAGGAGGCGAGACGGTGTGACTGGGTTGGCAATCCAGTGTGCGTTTCATCGTACGCCGCTGGCAGTATCCTGGTGTCCGTGGTGTCGCGAACCCGGCCAGTCCCGCTACGAAACACGCATGAACCCGTCGCCCATATGAATAAGGGGGTGCTCTTCGTCGACACCCCTGTCGGCGAAGGTTTCGTAGCGGGGCTGGTCGGGCGCGCGGCAAATACCGGAACGACTATGGAAAAATCCGTCAGCGCACTGCGCGATCATTGGTAGGGCTTTCGGTTTCGCCGGCGCTTTCCCACAGGCGCCGCTGATAGTGGCTGTGCGGATGCCTGGTGGCGGGGCGGGGCCTTCGCCGCCAGGGATGGCGGCGAAGAGCTACAGGGATGTATTCACGCGTGCCCCATCCCGCCACCAGGCATTCGCACAGGGACGATGTGCCCGAGATCACGCTCTACGATCCAGAAACCAGAAACCAGAAACCAGAAACACTATTGCCAATCCAGTCGCAACGAGACAGCTCACAATTACCCGGCTTCCACGGCCATGGAACGGGGTTTCATGCGATCGCCCTGGCCATGCCATCGGGGCGATCGCGCCATACGCGGGAAAGCGTCCAGAAGAACACTGGAAGACTGGATGCAAGAGCGGGGCAACAGTGTTTTTCGTCCAGCGTTCCAGCCCCCAGCGCTTTTACCGAAGCGCATTTATCCTGGATACCGACATGGCGCGCCCCTGGGTGCATCGCCTGCTTTTTGCCTGCCGCCCGAAGCCGCTCGTTGAAAAAACAGGGAACCAGTCGCTCGCGGACGCTTCCAATACCCATGCATTGAAAACGAACATTTCGCGCCTTGGCGATCTATGCTGAAATCGCGATGAATCACCGGGTAGCCATAGAGGAGAAGTACATGAAAATCGATATCGGTATTACAGAAAAGGATCGTTCGGCCATTGCCGATGGCCTCGCACACCTGCTGGCGGACACCTACACCCTGTATCTGAAGACCCATAACTTCCACTGGAACGTCACCGGACCGATGTTCAACACGCTGCACCTGATGTTCGAAACCCAGTACACGGAGCTGGCCCTGGCCGTCGATGCGATCGCCGAGCGGATTCGCGCCCTGGGCTTCCCCGCACCCGGAACCTATTCGGCCTATGCGCGCCTTTCCTCGATCAAGGAGGAAGAAGGCATTCCCAGTGCAGAAGAAATGATTCGCCTGCTGGTTCAGGGGCAGGAAGCGGTTGTCCGCACCGCACGCGGCATATTCCCCCTGCTGGAAAAGGTCAGCGACGAACCGACTGCCGACCTGCTGACGCAACGCATGCAGATTCACGAAAAAACGGCATGGATGCTGCGCAGCCTGCTGGCCAAATGATCCGGCACACCACGGTATAGCGCACCGCGGGGGGCACTTCGCTGCCCCCTGAAACATACCCTCGACAAGCTCATTTGAGCGCCAGCGCCCTTTCCTGTTAAATACGCCGCGCTGCACGCCCCCGAGACGCCTTTCCATCCAGGCCGTTTCTCTCTCGACTGATCGAGCCTCTATATCGCGCACTCGGCGGCGGCGGTCATCATCTGTCGAGTCATCAACCGTGAGTCATTGAAAATGTTGAAAATCGTTCATGTTCTGACGGGCATCGTCGCCCTGCTGCTGTCATTCATCCCCAGCCTGCGCGGGGAAATCCCACTCCTGTTGCAACCCGAAGCACTCTGCCTGTTCCTGCTGGGCCTGCTGAATATCCAGTTCATCACATCAAAACACTTGAATACCGACCGCAGGACCCGCCCGGTCATCGCTGCTGTCTCGGCTCTACTGGTACTTTCAGTCGCTATCCAGGTCCTGATCGTGCTGGTTCCCCTCGGTTTCCTCGCCGGCCAGCCGGCCACGCTCGCCAGCCTGCTGCTGGCGGTGGTCGCGACCCTGTTGCAACTGTGCGCCGACCAGATCAAAGGCCGCCGCGCCAGCGTCAATCGCACTCGCAGCGCCCCCCAGCAGGCAACCGGCAATGCCATCGGCCGGGAGCAAGGCACGGTGAAGTGGTTCAACACCTCCAAGGGCTTCGGCTTCATCTCGCGGGACAGCGGTGATGATGTCTTCGTGCACTTCCGGGCGATCCGCGGGGATGGGCATCGCATCCTCGTCGAAGGGCAACGGGTGGAGTTCACCATCATGATGCGTGACAAGGGCCTGCAGGCCGAGGATGTCAGTATCCTGTGACCGATACAGGGCAGCCCGCCGCCGCGGGCTGTCGCCCTGTCAGTAATGCGGGGGTGGCGCTTCCTCTTCCTCGCCCCCGCCTACTCTGCTCAAGAGCTCTTCCTGCCGTTTGAGCAACAACTCCATCTGTCGCCCCATACGTTCCAGTACGCGCTGCTGAGTGGCAATCACATCGCTCAGTGTCTGGAGGGTGTCGTCCTGAAACGCCAGGCGGCTTTCAAGATCGTCGATGCGGGCCTGCATATCCATTTCAGGCTCCGAAATCGAAATCGGTCAGAACCAGCCGCAACTTGTCCCTGATGCCCCGTATCTGCTCGTCCGTATAGGCGATAGGCGTCTGCCGCCCCCATACCGGGGCAGGCCAGGCGGCATCATCCCGGCGCCGGGCGATGACATGCACATGCAACTGGCTGACGACATTGCCCAGCGTCGCCACATTCATCTTGTCCGCGGCGAAGGTGTCCTTCAGCGTTTCCGCCAGGCGGCCCGCCTCCTGCCACAAGAGCCGCTGATCGGCGACATCCAACTGGAACACTTCGCTGACCTCCTCGCGCCGTGGCACCAGGATAAACCAGGGATAGTGCGCATCGTTCATCAGTAACAGCCGGCACAGGGGGAAATCGCCCAGCGATACGGTATCCCGCTCCAGGCGCGAATCGAGAATGAACATAGGCAAAACTCCTTCGGATAGCGGTGTGACATGGTGTCGCTAAAACCCACGCCAGTCAAAGCGCGGGCCACACCGCAAGACGGATCATCGCGACCAGGGTAGCGCGTCATGGGGCACGGGGCCGTGCGATGTCGTGATCCGCTGGCAAGCTGCTCCGATAAAGGCCTGGGGGCTGGAAAGCTGGACGAAAAACACCGGCGGTGGCGCTCTTTCGTCCAGCCTCCAGCTTTCCAGCGCTGTTTTCGGCGCTTGGCAGCGCATGGCGCGATCGCCCCGGGTCATGGGACGGAAGCGGAGACTAAAGTCGCAGGTATGAATATAATGCCGGCCACCTCCCGGCGTACCGGCACAGACCGACGCAGGGACGGCACACGGAATAGCTCGGACAGGACAAGGCTTTTTTTCATAGAACAAGAGCGATAAACAGAGCTACTGATTTAAACCCAATGGAGCACCCAAGATGAAACTGATGAAATGGAGCGTCATGGCGCTCGCCGTCGCAGCAGGTACCTCGCAAATCGCAATCGCCGGTCAACAATCCGAAGCCCAGGGCTTCGTCGAAGGCGCGAAAGCCGACCTGCTGTTGCGCAACGCCTACTTCCTTCGTGACCATGGCGACAGGGTCAAGGATCAGTCCCGCTGGGGCCAGGGCTTCATCGCCACCTTCGAATCCGGCTTCACCCAGGGCACCGTCGGTGTCGGCGTGGATGCCTACGGCCTGCTCGGCGTCAAGCTCGATACCGGCAAGAGCCGCAATGACGGCGGCATCGGCTTCTTCGCCACCGACAGCGACGGCGATGCACAGAAAGACGTTTCCGAAGCCGGCGCAGCCATCAAGTTCCGTGTATCCAGCAGCGTACTGAAATACGGCAACCAGTTGCCATCGCTGCCGGTACTGTCCCACGACACCACCCGCCTGCTGCCGCAGACCTTCACCGGTACCCTGCTGACCAGCAACGAGATCGACGGCCTGGAAGTCAACGCAGGTCGCTTCACCTCGCAGAACGACAAGAACACCGCAGGCTGGGACAGCAGCAACAGCCTGAAGTCCATCGACGTGATCGGCGGTAGCTACGCCTTCAACGACAACCTGAGCGCGGCGCTGTACTACTCCGACATCGAGGATGTCGCCGAGAAGAAATACGCCAACCTGGCCTATGTCCTGCCGCTGGCCGACCAGCAATCCCTGGGCTTCGACTTCAATATCTACAAGACCGACTACAAAAAAGGCTTCGTAGAGTCTTATACCACCGACGTCGACAACGGCATCCCGGGCGTTCGCGAAAGTCGTAGCAATACTATCTGGAGTCTGGCTGCCAAGTACTCGGTAGGCGCCCATGCATTCATCCTCGCCCACCAGCGTAATACCGGCGACGAAGGCTACAAGTACGACATCGGCGACGGCGGCAATGCCATCTACCTGGCCAACTCCTTCCTGTCCGACTTCAACTCCAAGGACGAGCGCTCCTGGCAGGCCAGCTACGAGCTGGACTTCTCCGGCTACGGCGTACCCGGCCTGTTCTGGAAATCCGCCTATATCCGCGGCAGCAACATCGACCGCGGCGCAGACCGGAGCGCGGGCAGCGAGCGCGAGTTCTTCAACCAGGTTTCCTACGTTATCCAGGACGGCCCGGCCAAGGACCTGTCCTTCAAGGTCCGCAACTCGATCCTGAAAACCAGCAATGGCTACTGGAACGATATGAACGAAGTCCGCGTATTCGTCGAATACCCGCTGAGCATCCTGTAACCCGGGACGCCTGATCGTTCGTAACGAGCAAAACCCGGCATCCGCCGGGTTTTGCCCTTTCAGGGCGGGCGCTTTCCCCGTATCGCCTCCTGTACGCACCCCGAGCGGGGCCGTACAATGCCGTCCATTCCCATCCGCCTTCCTGCAAGGACATCCCGGACAGCCATGCGTACCAGCCAGTTCCTGCTCTCGACCCTGAAAGAAACGCCCTCCGACGCCGTCGTCATCAGCCACCAGTTGATGCTGCGCGCCGGGATGATCCGTAAACTGGCGTCGGGGCTCTATACCTGGATGCCGATGGGCCTGCGCGCCCTGCGCAAGGCCGAAGCCATCGTGCGCGACGAGATGAACAAGGCCGGCGCCCTGGAAGTGCTGATGCCCGCCATCCAGCCCGCCGAACTGTGGCAGGAATCCGGCCGCTGGGAACAATATGGCCCGGAACTGCTGCGCGTGAAGGACCGCCATGACCGCGAGTTCTGCGTCGGCCCGACCCACGAGGAAGTCATCACCGATCTGGCGCGCAACGAACTGAGCAGCTACAAGCAGTTGCCGATCAATTTCTTCCAGATCCAGACCAAGTTCCGCGACGAGATCCGCCCACGCTTCGGCCTGATGCGCGGCCGCGAGTTCCTGATGAAGGATGCCTACTCCTTCCACCTGGACCAGGAATCCCTGCAACAGACCTACGACCGCATGCACCAGGCCTACTGCAACGTGTTCACCCGCCTGGGGCTGAACTTCCGTCCGGTGCAGGCCGATACCGGTTCCATCGGCGGTACCGGCTCCCATGAATTCCACGTCCTGGCCGACTCCGGCGAGGACGATATCGCCTTCAGCGACAGCTCCGACTACGCCGCCAACATCGAAAAGGCCGAAGCCATCCCGCGTGAAAGCGAACGTGGCGCGGCCAGCGAAACGCTGCGCCTGGTCGATACGCCGAATACCAAGACCATCGCCGCGCTGGTCGAGCAGTTCGGCCTGCCGATCGAGAAGACCATCAAGACCCTGGTCGTGCATGGCGTCGAGCAAGGCCAACTGGTTGCCCTGGTGATTCGCGGCGACCACGAACTGAACGAAATCAAAGCCGCCAACCTGGAGCAGGTCGCCAGCCCGCTGGTATTCGCCAGCGAAGCCGAGATACGCGCCGCCATCGGTGCCGGCCCTGGCTCCCTCGGCCCGCTGAACCTGCCGATCCCGGTCATCATCGACCGTTCGGTCGCCCTGATCAGCGACTTCGGCGCCGGCGCCAATATCGAGGACAAGCACTATTTCGGCGTCAACTGGGAGCGTGACCTGCCGCTGCCACAGGTCGCCGACCTGCGCAACGTGGTGGAAGGCGACCCGAGCCCGGATGGCCAGGGCAAGCTGGTGATCAAGCGCGGCATCGAGGTCGGGCATATCTTCCAGCTCGGCACCAAGTACAGCGAAGCCATGAACTGCACCGTCATGGGCGAGAATGGCAAACCGGCCACGCTGACCATGGGCTGCTACGGTATCGGCGTATCCCGTGTGGTCGCGGCGGCCATCGAGCAGAGTCACGACGCGCGCGGCATTATCTGGCCGGATGCCCTGGCGCCCTTCCAGATCGCCCTGGTGCCGATGAAGTACGACAGCGAAGTGGTACGCGAAGCCACCGACAGGCTCTATGCCGAGCTTGCCGGCGCAGGTTACGAAGTCCTGCTCGATGACCGTGACAAAAAGACCAGTCCGGGCGTCAAATTCGCCGACATGGAACTGATCGGCATACCGCATCGCATCGTCGTCAGCGAGCGTGGCCTGGCTGAAGGTGCCCTCGAGTACAAGCACCGCCGCGATGAACAACCCCAGAGCATTGCACTGGCCGATATCCTGTCCTTTATTCAATCGCGAGTTCAACGCTGACAGGAAATCATGCCTACCCGACGTTCCATTGCATCACTCTGCGTGGCGCTGGCCCTGGCCGGTTGCGCCAACCAGTTGCCACAGCGCAGCGAGCTAGAAGCCCGCGCCGAACGGACGCTGGTCGATCACAACCTGCGCATCGAGGTCGGCGAACCGGTGCTGCAGTTGCCGCAGCGGCGTATCCGTATCCAGGACCAGAAGACCTTCGAGGTCACCGACTTCGAGGTCACGCGCCGCTATGACCGCTACACACCCTACCAGGCCTGGCGCGAACTCTACGAAATCCCGCTGGGCGCGGTCGCGGTGGTGGCGGGTGTCGGCGCCAACATCCTCAACGTGCTCCTGCTCGGCAGCCTGCCGGAAAGCGTCACCCGCGGCTGGATCGACTATGGCTTCGCCGGGCTCAATCCATTCATGAACGTGGAGTCCAACGGTCGCTCGCAGCAGAACCTGGCCAGCCTGGAAGAACAACGCCGCGCCGCACGGCTGGAATACTCCAGCCTGCCCTGGGCGGAACGCCCGGTGGCCGTGAGGGCCGCCTCGCAGCACCACGAACTGCTCACCGACCGCAACGGCATCCTGCACCTGAACCTGCTGGACGAAGACCTCGGCAAGGCCGACCGGCTGCACCTGAGCGTCGAGGACCCCCAGGATCACGTCAGGGCCGACGAAGTGCTGCTCGTCAGCCGCGACCTGCAGCAGACACTGCATGAAGCCCACGAGCTGATCTTCGGCGACCTGGAAAGCGACGATGTCGGCCAGTGGGTACAGCGTGTCGAGCGTCTGGAACAACTCGGCCTCGAAGAGGAAGCCAGCGAACTGGAACTGAGCCTGATCGAACTGACCCGCGACGACCCGGAATTGCAGCGGGAACTCCTCGACCGCCTGCAACAGGCGCGCTGAGGCGACAAGCGGCAAAGCATGACAGGTGCTCACTCCATGGATAACGGGGAGGCCACTCGCCTGCTCTGCTTGCCGCTATCGCTCCTCCCGCCAGATACCCAGGATGCCGTCGCGGGTCTGCTCACCGACCAGCGTCCTGCGCAACGCCCCCTTGTCGTCGATCAGGTAGCTCACCGGCAGTACCTCGCTGCGTGGCAGTTGCAGACGTTCTGAAGGGTCATCGCCCAGTACGGTGAACTCGATCCCCAGCACCTGCGCCGCGGCGCTCAGTTCATCGCCTTGCAAACCATCGAAATTCACCCCGAGCACCTGCAACCCGGTATCGGCGGCGGCCAGCTCATTCAGCTCGGGGATCTCGGTCCGGCACGGGCCGCACCACTCGGCCCAGTAGTTGACCAGCAACCAGCGCCCTTCCAGTTCCGACGACTCGACCGTGCGGCCATGCTGGTCAGGCCCCCAGTCCGCGCCACAGGCACTCAACAGCAGTGCGGCGCCAAACCACAGCCCCTTGAAAGCATTTCCAGACATCGACTTCTCCCGTGCCCCGTTCCAATGAAACAAGAACTATCCCGTTGCTTGAAAGCTGTCTCTCGCAGCGTAGGAGCGGGCCTCGGACATAAAGCGCCGGTGCCCAGCGGCACCCCATTGGCGGGCGCCCCTCCTACGGGCTTTCGGCCCTTGTCCATGATCCACCCGACACCTGCATGCCGGGCGATCGCGCGATGCCGTTATTCACTGGCAAGGGGCTTCGATAAAGCGCCGGAGGCTGGAAAGCCGGACGAAAAACAGCGATTGCCACGCTCTTTCATCCGGCCTCAAGCCTTCCAGCGCTGTTTTCGGCTGTTTGCCGTGCATCGCGCGATCGTCCTGCCACCTGCATGGCATGTCATTCAGGCAGCGGCGCATAACGGCTAGAATACCCGCAGAACTGGCCAGAAGTGGACGATATGACCGAACTCATCCTTTATCACAACCCGCGCTGCTCCAAATCCCGCGGCGCGCTCGAACTTCTGCAGGCCCGCGGCCTGCAACCACGCATCGTGCGCTACCTGGAAACCCCGCCAAGCCCGGCTGAGCTGACAGACTTGCTGGCCAGGCTGGGCATCCCCGCCCGCCAGTTGCTGCGCACCTCGGAAGAAGAATACAAGACCCAGGGGCTGGACGACGCAAGCCTGGACGACGAGAAAATCATCGCCGCCATGGCCGCGCATCCCCGCCTGATCGAGCGGCCGATCCTCGTCGTCGGCAAGCGGGCGGTGGTCGGCCGGCCGCCGGAGCGTGTACTGGAGATACTGTCGTGAGCGCGCCCTATGTGCTCGTGCTGTATTACAGCCGCCATGGCGCCACCGCGGAAATGGCCCGCCATATCGCCCGTGGGGTGGAGATGGCCGGCCTGGAAGCGAGGCTGCGCAGCGTGCCGGAAGTCTCCACCGAATGCGAGGCCGTGGCCCCTGCCATTCCCGAACAGGGCGCGGTCTACGTCAGCCCGGATGACCTCAAGCACTGCTCGGCCCTGGCGCTCGGCAGCCCGACACGCTTCGGCAATATGGCCGCGCCGCTCAAATACTTCCTCGATGGCACCAGCAGCCTGTGGCTGACCGGCGAGTTGGTCGGCAAGCCGGCGGGTGTCTTCACCTCTACCGCCAGCCTGCACGGGGGCCAGGAGAGCACCCTGCTGTCGATGCTGCTGCCACTGCTGCACCACGGCATGCTGGTGCTGGGCCTGCCCTACAGTGAAAGCGCCCTGCTGGAAACCCGGGGCGGCGGCACGCCCTATGGGGCCAGCCACCACGCCGGGGCCGACGGCAAGCGCCCACTGGACGAACACGAAATCGCCCTGTGCCGTGCCCTTGGGCAGCGCCTGGCGCGGACCGCCAGAAGCCTGGAGAACGACCTTGGCTAGAAAGCCCCGCCCCCTGCCTTCCCTGCAATGGCTGGCTCCCAGGGTCAGCTTCAGCCGCTGGCTCAGCCTGCTCAGTTTCGCTGCCCTGGCTGTGCTCCTGCTGGCCTGGAACCTGCTGTTCGCGGACCTGCACGGCGCCCGTACCTGGGTCGTCCTGAGCATCCAGTTGCTGCCCCTGTTGCTGATGGCGCCCGGCATCATTGCCGGTAGCCCGAGGGCGCATGCCTGGACCTGCTTCATCGTCAACCTGTACTTCATCCAGGGCGTACTGGCCTGCATCGACCCGGCCCGTCAGTTCTATGGCGCGCTGGAGGTGCTGTTCAGCCTGGCACTGTTCATCGCGGCACTGCTCTACACACGCTGGAGCTACCAGTACCAGCGCAAACTGAGCGGAGAGCTGTAAAGCCTGGCGGGACCACGCAAAACGGCCAGCCTTTTCCGCGCTCAAACCATAGAAAATTGCGCCATATGGAATTTATTGGTCAAAAATACCAATTTTCAAACAGCTATTGCCATGCATATCCGCAAGGCACTAGATTCCGACCATAAATTCTTCACACACCCTCTACCACGACCTTGCCCGCTACGGCACAAGGCCGCCAGGAAATCGACGATGAGCATGCTCAAAGACCCTTCGAAGAAATATCGCCCCTTCACCCGGATCAGCATCCCCGACCGCACCTGGCCGGACCAGGTGATCGACCACGCGCCGATCTGGCTCAGCACCGACCTGCGCGACGGCAACCAATCCTTGATCGAACCGATGGATGCCGAGAAGAAGATGCGCTTCTTCAAGACCCTGGTGCAGGTCGGCCTGAAGGAAATCGAAGTCGGCTTCCCCTCCGCTTCGCAGACCGACTTCGACTTCGTGCGCGAACTGATCGAAGGCGGCCATATCCCCGACGATGTCACCATCCAGGTGCTGACCCAGGCCCGTGACGATCTTATCGAACGGACCTTCGAATCGCTCAAGGGCGCCAGGCAGGCCATCGTCCACTACTACAACGCCTGTGCGCCGAGCTTCCGCAAGATCGTCTTCAACCAGGACCAGGCCGGTGTCAAGGCCATCGCCGTGGCCGCCGGCAAGACCATCAGGCGCCTGGCCGAAGCCGCGCCGGAAACCCGCTGGAGCTTCGAGTACTCGCCGGAGGTGTTCAGCTCCACCGAGACCGATTTCGCCGTCGAGGTGTGCAACGCGGTGATCGACGTGTTCCAGCCGACCCCGGAACGCAAACTGATCCTCAACCTGCCCGCCACCATCGAGTGCGCCACGCCGAACAACTACGCCGACCAGATCGAGTGGTTCGGCCGCCATATCGATCGCCGCGACAGCGTACTGCTCAGCGTGCATACCCATAATGACCGGGGCACCGGCGTCGCCGCCTCGGAACTGGCGCTGATGGCCGGCGCCGACCGCGTCGAAGGCTGCCTGTTCGGCAATGGCGAGCGCACCGGCAACGTCTGCCTGGTGACCCTGGCGCTGAACCTCTACACCCAGGGCGTGGACCCGCAACTGGACTTCTCCGATATCGACGCCGTGCGCAAGGTAGTCGAGGAATGCAACCAGTTGCCGGTGCACCCGCGCCACCCCTATGTCGGTGACCTGGTGCATACCGCCTTCTCCGGCTCGCACCAGGACGCCATCCGCAAGGGCTTCGCCCGCCAGCAGGCGGACGCATTGTGGGAAGTGCCCTACCTGCCGATCGACCCGGCCGACATCGGTCGCGACTACGAGGCGGTGATCCGCGTCAACAGCCAGTCCGGCAAGGGCGGTATCACCTTCCTGCTGGAACAGGAGTACGGCATCAACCTGCCGCGTCGCCTGCAGATCGAGTTCAGCCAGGTGGTGCAGAAGGAAACCGATCGCCTTGGCCTGGAGATGAGCGCCGCGCAGATCCACGCCCTGCTCGACAGCGAATACCTGCAGGCTAGCGCGCCCTATGCGCTCAAGAGCCACCGCCTGCAGGAGGAGAACGGCACCAGTGCGGTCGATGTCGAAGTCATCGGCCAGGGTGAGAGCCAACGCTGGAGCGGTATCGGCAAAGGCCCGCTGGAAGCGCTGGTGGCCGCCCTGCCGGTCAAGGTGGAGATCATGGATTACCATGAACACGCCATCGGCGCCGGCAGCAATGCCAAGGCCGCGGCCTATATCGAGATCCGTGCGGAAGGCGGTCGCCCGCTGTACGGCATCGGTATCGACGAGAACATCACCACCGCCAGCTTCCGCGCCCTGTTCAGCGCGCTCAACCGCACCCTGCGCGAGTCGGCGCAAGCCGCCTGATCGCAGGCGGGGTCCCCCGGCCCCTGGCCGGAGGGGCCTCATCCCTCCGTCGGAGCGGGCTTGCCGGCGAAGCAACCGCCCGCCTCGCGCGCCCAGGGCCGCCACTACGCCCGGGCAAATCGTCCACTTCACGGTCGTACCAATGGCCGTGGCTCAGTCCGCCTCCAGGCCAACCCGCAACACTTTTCCCTGCGCCTCGTCGGTCAGCAGATACAGATAACCGTCAGGCCCCTGGCGTACATCGCGGATGCGCACCTTCAGCTCCTTGAGCAGGCGCTCCTCATGCACGATGCGATCGCCATCGAGTTGCAGGCGGATCAGCGAGCGGTCGGCCAGGGCGCCAACGAACAGGTTGTGCTGCCAGGGTTCGAAACGGCTCGCCTGGTAAAACGCCATGCCGCTGATCGCCGGCGATTTCTCCCAGACGTAGTGTGGCGGCTCGGTACCTTCGAGCGCTTTGCCCTCGGCCTCCGGAATCGGCAGGAAACTGTAGTTGATGCCGTGGGTCGCTTTCGGCCAGCCATAATTGCGCCCGGGCTGGGGAATATTGATCTCATCACCGCCACGCGGACCGTGCTCGTGGGTCCATAGCGCCCCACTCCAGGGGTTGATCGCCGCCCCCTGTTGATTGCGATGCCCATAGGACCAGATTTCCTCCCGCGCCCCGTCCTTTCCGACGAAGGGATTGTCCGCCGGCACCTTGCCATCAGCCTGCAGCCGTACCAACTTGCCCTGTAGCTTGTCCAGATCCTGTGCCGTTGCCCGTTCGTTGTTTTCCCCCAGCGCGATGAACAGCAGGCCATCGGCATCGAAGACCAGGCGTGAGCCGAAGTGCAGCCCCGTGGACAGTTTCGGCGTTTGCCGGAAGATCACCTGAAAGTCCTCCAGAGCGCGCAGATCATCGCTCAGGCGACCACGGCCAACCGTCGTACCGGCCTTGCCATCGCGCCCCTGCTCGGAATAACTGAGATAGACCAAGCGATCCTGGGCGAAAGTGGCCGACAGTTGTACATCCAGCAAGCCGCCCTGCCCCCTGGCGAATACCTCGGGCAGGCCCCGCAGCGGTTCCGACACCCCGCCATCGCCCTGCAACAGCCGCAGGCGCCCCGGCCTCTCCGTCACCAGCAGCCGCGACTCGCCATCCACGGGTACGAAAGCCAGGCCCCAGGGATGCTCCAACCCCACCGACAGCTCCTCGACACTGATGCGCCCCTGCTCGCTGGCGTAATAACGGACCTCGCCCGTACTGGCCAGCCCAGCCGACGACAGGCCAAAACAGCACACAAAAGCCAATGATTGGCGCAGCATGAATCACCTCCATGAGTCAATGGACCAGGCAACGGTACCAGTCCATGTGTCTCAGACAACCCGGGGTTGTTGCCGTTTCCTTCGCGCCCGGCCAGCAGGCATACTGGCGCCACGACAATGGAGGGAACACCGATGAAGAGAGCCTGTCTGGTGGTACTGCTGGCAACCCTTGGCGGATGTGCTTCGCAACCCTGCACCCTCGATGCAGGCGATGCATCCAGCCGGACCGAGCGGCTACTGTTCCAGAACGACCTGATGCAGGCGAAAATACTCGCCTCGCTGGGCGACGAGGAAGGCTACGAACTGGCCCAGGCCCTGCTCGAACGCAGTGCCCGACTAGACCAGCGCGGCGAGGTCGAGTTCTACCGCGCCATCCTGCTGATCCGCCAGGAGGCGTCGGCAGGCGATATCCTCGGCCTTCTGCAACAGGCCGCGGGCAAGGGCCACCCCCACGCGACGGCACTGCTCTACAAGATGCATGAACAGCCCTACCTGTTGGCCGAAGCCGACCCTGACCAGGCAGAACACTACCGTCTGGCCTACAGCCAGTTGGACGTGGCGCGTAGCGGTTACCCCTCCTTCGAAAAGGCACTGGAGCTGGTCAGCCAACTGGTGGTACCGCCCCCCAGCCGCGACCCCAGCCTGGCGCCGCTATGCCTGCAGTATTGCCAGAACGGCATGCCGCAGCCCTGACCTCAGCATGTCTGCCCGCACGCACTCGTGGCGGGCAACGGCCATACGTCTCCTGCGATGAACCAAAAGCGCCTCGTGGCAATCCACCGCAACAGGCGCCTTGCACAAGGCCATCGCCCTGACTCACCCGCCTGGGCTGGGTTCAATGGAGAAAACCGCATGAGAATCTTCACCTGCACGCTGCTCGCCAGCCTTCTGGCCAGCCCACTGGCCCTTGCCTGTACAGTGGATGAGGCAAACGAAAAAGCCGCGCACCTGGCCGAGCGAATCAGCCAGCTCACCCAATCCGATCCGCAACGCGCCAGTGAAATAAACGAAGAAATGCACAAGATGGACCTCGAGCGCAGTGGAGAACAACTGGGCGACGAGTGCCAGGCCTACGATATCCGCCTCAAACACCTGGAAAATGCCGAACGACGGGCCGATATTCCTTCCGTCGGCGAATGACACCAGCCCCTGGCAACCCATACGAGTACAATAGCGGCACTACGCCGGCCATCATCGGCAGAGGACTGCTATCGGCTCGCGAAGATCGTCATGTCGAATACGCAGGGTCAGGATATCCAGTGTTCACCTCGACAGCATGCCAACAGACAATCCAGCGCAAGACTCTCAGCAACAGGAAATCCGCCGCCTGCGCGAACTCATCGCGCACAATTCCGACTGGCTGTGGGAAGTCGACACCCAGGGGCGCTATACCTTTTGTTCCCCCCTGTGCCTGCAACTGCTCGGCTACACCCCCGAGCAGTTGCTCGGGCGCACGCCATTCGACCTGATGCCTGTCGAAGAGGCGCAACGGGTAGGCGCGGAATTCAACGCAATCATCCAGGCCCGCCGCCCTTTCAATGGCCTGGTCAATCGCAACCTGAAAGCCGATGGCAGCCTGATCATACTGGAAACCAGCGGTATTCCGCTCTTCGACGAACGGGGCGAGTTCGCAGGCTACCGGGGAATCGACCGGGATATCTCGCTGCAAGTCGTACCGCTGGGTATCCGCTCAGTGCAACTCGAAGCCCTTTACGCCGCGGCACCTGTCGCGCTGGGCCTGCTGGGCCGCGATGGACGCTTCGTCAATGCCAACCAGGCAATGGCCACCTTGCTGGGGAGCGATCCGGGGCAGTTGATCGGGCAACCCATCGAGCAGTACCTGCCCGCCACCCTGCTCGATAGCCGAACCTGCCTGGAACGCCTGCAGCGGGGAGAGGAGCGTTTCAGCCAGACGCTGGACTGGCGCATGCGCCACTACCAACTCACGCTGCAGCGGGTAACCGACGGGGATGGACAGGTCATCGGCATGACCCTGGCGCTGAGCGACATGACCGAGCAGCACGTCATACGCCAGCAACTGGCGCAGGCCTACCGGCAACTGGAGCAGGCCAACAAGCGCCTCAACGAACTGGTGGAGCGCGACCACCTGACCGACCTGCACAACCGCCGCCGCTTCGACGAAAGCCTGCAACGGGAAGTCGCCCTGGCCTTGCGTGAGCGCCTGCCACTCTCGCTGTTCATGCTGGACATGGATGGCTTCAAGACCTACAACGATCACTACGGACACCAGGCCGGCGACGAATGCCTGCGCCTGCTGGCCGAGATATTGCGCAACGGGCTGCTGCGCCCCGCCGACCTGGTCTGCCGCTATGGCGGTGACGAATTCGCGGTGATCCTGCCGCAGACCGATGCCAGCGCGGCCCTGCTGGTCGCCGAGCGCTTGCGTCAGAGTGTCCAGCAAGCCAATCTGCCCCATGCATTGAACACGTCGGGATGCATCACCATCAGTATCGGTTCCGCCAGCCTGGCAACGGAGACAGAGGGCGCCTCGCTCAACGAACATTGCGTGAACCTTCTACTGGCCGCCGACGCGGCGTTGTACGGGGCCAAGCGCAATGGCCGCAACCAGGTCAAGGGCTCGACCGTGGCATGAAGGGGCTGTATCTCGACACTCGCCAGCGCACCCCTGCGAAGCGGACGACGACACCACCGTGAACCGACCCGGAATCCCGCACCTGCTGATCAAGACCGTCCTGCTGCTGGCCAGCAGCCTGGTGTTGCTGCTGGCCTACCTGTACTGGGCCCAGGACAAGCGCAGCGGCCCCTTGCTGTCGGACCTGCGGCTACGGCCCATCGCCAGCGAGGGCACGCCCGCTCAGGCGGGCAACCTGCTCGCCATCGAGGCCCGCCTGCAGCCCGCCGACTACCAGAGCAGGGAACGCCTGCGGCTGAAATTCTCCACCTACCTGGAGCAGGCCCGGGAAGCCGGCCTGCTCTCCTCCTCCAGCATCGTCGCCCTGCCCGAGCATGTCGGCACCGGGCTGTTCGCCATCGGCGAAAAGGCCGAGGTGCAACAAGCACGGACCTTGCGTGACGCCATGCAGTGGATGGCCCTGAGCAACCCCTGGGACTACCTGCGCGAGCAGTTCGACAACAGCAGCGACGACCGCCGCACCGAAGCCGTACTGCGCAGCAGGGCCAAGGACATGGCCAAGGCCTACCAGGCGATATTCTCCGGCCTGGCCAGGGACTATGGCATCACCCTGGTGGCAGGCTCCATCGTACTGCCCGAACCCTATATCGAACAGGACCGGTTGCGTATCGGCGACGGCCCGCTACGCCAGATCAGCCTGGTATTCGATCCCGAGGGCAAGCTACTGCCGCCCCTGCACCACAAGCAGCGACTGAGCCGCTACGAGCGTCGCTACAGCGAAGCCATTGCACAAGCCCCAAGACAGACCAGCGCCACGCCCGCAGGCCGCCTGAGCGTGACATTCGGTTGCGAGAACGCCGCGCCCGAAGCCGAACTGGTCGTGGCACTGGGGGGGCCGGAGGATGGCTGCCGACGCTCCCGGGATATTCCACTGCTCAGCGTGCGAACGCTCGGCCTGCCCTGGAACCTGGTCGGTTCGCCGCGCCGCGCCGAGCCCGTTGGCCAGCGCATACCGGTCCGCCTGCACAACCTCTGGTTGCCTGGCTCATGAACAGGCAACGC
The DNA here is from genome assembly GCF_004327335.1 of Stutzerimonas kirkiae. Lineage (GTDB taxonomy): Bacteria > Pseudomonadota > Gammaproteobacteria > Pseudomonadales > Pseudomonadaceae > Stutzerimonas > Stutzerimonas kirkiae. The sequence goes on from NZ_QJUO01000002.1 coordinate 30,546, forward strand.
ATTCGCCTGGGCGATCTTTCCGTCGGCTTCACGCTCGGCCTGGCCCGGGCGCTGGAAGAAAAGGGGCTGGATGCGCAAGCATTACTGACAGCCTATGGCCTGGATGCGCAACGCCTGGCCGAACCCCGTGCGCGCCTGTCGATCCCGCGCTTCATGCGCCTGGGCCACGCCGCCATCCAGGCCAGCCGGGACCCGGCGCTGGGACTGGCCATGGGGCGGCTGCGCCAGGCCGCCCACCTGGGGCTGGCCGGGGTGACGGCAGCGCTGTCTCCCAACGTACGCGAAGCCGCCCGCACACTGATCCGCTTCGAACCCCTGTACGCCAGCAACTACCGCGGCAACTCCAGCCTGCACGAAGACGCGGGAGGTGCCTGGCTGCGCTTCTACTCCATAAGCCCCTACAACGCCTACAACGAATTCGTCGTCGACAGCGTGCTGGCCGGCTGGCTGACACAACTACGCACCCTGGCCGGAACCCGGCTGTCCCCGCGCCGGGTCGAGATCGAATACCCGCGGCCGGCCCACGCCGAAGAGCACGAAAGACTGTTCGACTGCCCGATCCACTTCGCGGCCACGGACAACCAGTTGTACCTGGACAGGGACAGCCTGGCACTGCGCAACCCCCACCACTGCCCGGGCACATGGCGGGAACTGCTGCAGTTGTGCGAAGAACGGCTTGATCAGTGCCTGCGCGCGCACAGCCTCGGCGAGCGCGTCAGCACCCTGCTGGGTCCACTGCTCAAGGGCGGGGAGCCGGAGCTGGCACAGATCGCCCAGCGCCTGCGCATGCCGGCCTGGACACTCAGGCGCCGCCTGGCCGGCGAAGGCACCAGCTACAGGGCGCTACTCAATGCCACCCGCCAAGACCTGGCAGTGGCCTATATCCGCGATACCGAGGCATCGTTCGGCGAAATCGCCTGGCTGCTCGGTTTTTCCTCCGCCGAAGCCTTCCAGCGGGCCTTCAAACGCTGGGCCGGGCAAACGCCCGGGGAGTTTCGGCGCAATGCCGGATCGTCACCGACATCGGAGCATGGGCACGTCCGCGAGCCCCCTTGAGGCCCTGCACAGACGACGGCCCAGGCCTACAGCTCGAACGCATCCTCGCCCGCCTCCTGGCAGTCCTGCTCCGCCGCGTGCCACTCCAGTACTTCGTCCTGATAGTCATCCATCTTCATAGGCTCTCTATATCGTTCACAAGTACCGTATCGACTGCATATGACAGAAAAAGGTTCGCTTGGCCGCTAAGCCCTTATGCCCAGTAGCCCCTGTTCGCGAACAAGCATATGCCCTGTTTCAGGGTCGGGACAGTGCGACTGGATTGGCAATCAAGTCTGCGGTTTGTCGTACACTGCTGGCGGTGTCCTGGTACCCGTCGTGCCGCCGGCTCTTTCCCACAGGCACCGCCGATAGTGGCTGTGCGGATGCCTGGTGGCGGGACGGGGTCTTCGCCGCCAAGGATGGCGGCGAAGAGCTACAGGGATGTATTCACGCGTGCCCCGTCCCGCCACCAGGCATTCGCACGGAGGCGGTGAGCCCGAGATCGCGCTGTAGCCAAACACTCTATTGCCAATCCGCTCGCAACGACACTGCGCACGACCACCCGGCTTCCAGGAGCGTGGACCAGGATTTCATGCGAGCGCCCCGGGTGGCGAAACGGCTCACTCGCCTCTAAACGCCATATGGCAAAACGCCCGGCGATTGCCGGGCGTTTTGTTTGCCTTGAGACAGGCAGGATCAGTTCTGCGAAAGCACCAGTTGCCCATCCTTGACGGGAATCTGGCCGCCCGGATCACGCTCCATTCGCACACTGCGCGTCTGGCCGTCCAGTTCATAGCGCACGTTATAGCCAACGACCTTGTCATGGGTATCGGTCACCGTGCTGCAACGGGTCTCGGTGGTGGTATAGGTGCTGTTGGCCTGCATGCGCTCCTGCACCTTGTTGCCGGCATAACCACCACCGACAGCTCCCGCGACCGTGGCAATCTTCTTGCCGTTGCCGCCACCGACCTGGTTGCCCAGCAAGCCACCGACCACCGCGCCGACAGCGGTGCCTGCCAACTGGTGCTGGTCCTGCACCGGCTTCTGGCGGGTAACGGTCACATCCTTGCAGACTTCACGCGGCGTCCTGATGGTTTCCTTTATCGGCTCGACACCCACCACCTGCGCGAACCGGGGACCCGAATCGACCAGGCTGTATGTCGCGAAGGCACCGCCCGCGGTAACGACTACAGCACCCAACACACTACCGACCAACATGGACTTGTTCACTGCGACTTCCTCCGACATCCGGGCCTCGGCCCAATCTGTGCCGTTCGACAGGCGGCCATCGCTGGAGTTCCCGCCCGGAAAACGGCACACAGAGGTCTATCAGGGGCGCTCGTCGACTTCGGTGGCCACCGGTGGGATCAGGTCGTCGGAGGTCAGTTTCAGCCAGACCAGCACGGTCGCGCCGATATAGACCGACGAATAGGTACCGACGAAGACCCCGATCAACAACGCCAGGGCGAACGACGCCAGGGTATCTCCACCGAACACCAGCAGCGCGATCAACGCCAGGGCGGTGGAAAGGGACGTGGCGATGGTACGCAGCAGCGTCTGGGTCACCGAGACGTTGATGTTCTCGATCAGGTCGGCCTTGCGCATCACCCGGAAGTTCTCGCGGATACGGTCATAGATGATAATGGTGTCGTTGAGCGAATAACCGATCATCGCCAGCACCGCGGCCAGCACCGTCAGGTCGAAAGGCACCTGCAGGAAGGCCAGGATACCCAGGGTCAGGATGGTATCGTGGGCCAGCGAAGCCACGGCGCCCACGCCGAACTTCCACTGGAAGCGGAACGCCAGGTACAGCAGGATACCCCCCAGCGCCAGCAGCATCGCCAGGCCGCCCTGGTCGCGCAGCTCCTCGCCGACCTGCGGGCCGACGAACTCGACGCGCTTGATCTCGAATGCCGTATCCGGATCGATCTTGCGCAGCGCCTCGCCGACCTGCACGCCCAGTTGCGGATCGTCCCCGGCCATGCGTATCAGCACATCCGTAGTCGCGCCGAAGCTCTGCACCACGGCGTCGGTATAACCCGCCTGGCCCAGCTCCGACTTGATCAGTTCCAGGTCGGCCGCCCGCTCGTATTGCAGCTCGATCAGCGTGCCACCGGTGAAATCCAGGCCGAAGTTCAGCCCCTTGGTGAACAGGCTGACCAGGCCGACCACGGTCAGCAACACAGTGATGGCGAACGCAATATTGCGGATCGCCATGAACGGAATGGTTTTCTTGATCATGGCCTATCCTCAGATCCAGAGTTTCTTGAAGTTGCGGCCACCGAAGATCAGGTTGACCATGCCGCGGGTAAACATGATGGCGGTGAACATGGAAGTGAGGATCCCCAGCGACAGGGTGACGGCGAAACCCTTGATCGGCCCGGTGCCCAGGGCGAACAGGATCACCCCCACCAGCAGGGTGGTCAGGTTACTGTCGATGATCGCCGTATAGGCGCGATCGAAACCCTCATGGATGGCCCGCTGCACCGACAGCCCGCCCTTGAGCTCCTCGCGAATGCGCGAATAGATCAGTACGTTTGCATCCACCGCCATCCCCAGGGTCAGCACGATCCCGGCAATCCCCGGCAAGGTCAGGGTGGCGCCGATCACCGACATCAGGCCGACCAGCAGCACCAGGTTGAAGATCAGCGCCACGGTGGCCAGAACACCGAAGAACTTGTAGATCAGGATCACGAACAGCGACACGAAGATCAGCGCCCACCAGGTCGACTCGACCCCCTTGGCGATGTTCTCGGCACCCAGGCTCGGGCCGATGGTGCGCTCTTCGGCGAAGTACATCGGCGCCGCCAGGCCACCGGCACGCAACAGCAGCGCCAGCTCGGACGACTCGCCCTGGCCATTCAGGCCGGTGATGCGGAACTGGCTGCCCAGCGCGGACTGGATGGTCGCCAGGCTGATCACCTGTTTCTCTTCCTTGAAGCTCTGGATCGCCACTTCCTTCTCGACGCCATCGACTTCCTGGATGACGTAGCGGGTCAGCGGGCGCTGCTCGATGAAGATCACCGCCATGCTGCGCCCGACATTGTTGCGCGTGGCACGGTTCATCAGGTCGCCACCATGTCCATCCAGGCGGATGTTGACCTGCGGGCGGCCATTTTCGTCGTAGCTGGCCTGGGCATCGGTCACCTGGTCACCGGTGATGATCAGGCTGCGCTCCAGCGCCACCGGCGGACGGCCCGGCTCGCGGAACTCGAAGTTCTCGGTGGTCGCGCGCGGCGCATCGGCCTCGGCGGCCAGACGGAACTCCAGGCTCGCGGTCTTGCCGAGGATACGCTTGGCCTCGGCGGTGTCCTGTACGCCCGGCAACTCGACGACGATACGGTTGGCGCCCTGGCGTTGTACCAGCGGCTCGGCGACGCCCAGTTCGTTGACCCGGTTGCGCACCGTGGTCAGGTTCTGGCGGATCGAGTATTCGCGGATCTCGACCAGCTTGGCCTGGCTCAGCGCCAGGGTGAGCACCTGCAATTCGTTGCGGGTCGCGGTGCTCAGCTCGAAATCGGTGAAGTCCTTGCGGATCAGCGCCTGGGCCTTGCGCAGCGACTCTTCGTCGCTGAAGCCGATCTGGAAGGCGTTCTCGCTGCCCGGCAGGCTGCGGTAGCGCACGCGCTCCTTGCGCAGCAGGGTCTTGACCTCGCCTTCGTAGACCTTGAGCCGTGCGCTGACGGCCTTGTCCATATCCACTTCCAGCAGGAAGTGCACGCCGCCGGAAAGGTCCAGCCCCAGCTTCATCGGGCTGGCACCCAGGTTGCGCAGCCATTGCGGCGTGGTCGGGGCCAGGTTGAGGGCAACCACATAGTCATCCCCCATGGCCTTGCGCACGATATCCTTGGCCGGCAACTGGTCCGCCAGCCGGGTCAGGCGGATCAGCCCGCCGCGCTCGCTCAGTTCGCTCGTCTTGACGGCGATACCGGCCTCCGCAAGCGCCTTGCCGGCCTTGTCCAGGGTGCTCTGGTCCAGTTGCAGGGCGGTACTGGCGCCCGTGACCTGGATGGCCGGGTCGTCCGGATAGAGATTGGGTGCGGAATAAACCAGGCCAATGGCCAGGACGACCAGGATCAGCAGGTACTTCCACAGGGGGTATTTGTTCAGCATGGTGCCGCCCACGTAATGACGCGGGGCGCCTTTGCGCCCCGTCGTTGCTATGAAATCGAACCGACTCAGATGGCTTTCAGCGTGCCCTTGGGCAGCGTCGCGACAATCGCCACCTTCTGGAACTTCAGTTCGACGGAATCGGAAACCTCGATCACCACAAAGTCATCGGCCACCTTGACCACCTTGCCGACGATACCGCCGGAAGTGACGATCTCGTCGCCCTTCTGCAGATTGCCGATCAGGTTCTTGTGTTCCTTGGCACGCTTGGCCTGGGGACGCCAGATCATCAGATAGAAGATCGCCAGGAAGCCGACCAGGAAAATCCACTCGAAGCCGGAACCGGCGGGGGCGGCGGCAGGCACATCGGCATAAGCGGCAGGAATCAGAAAACTCATGTAGCACTCCAGTTGCGGAAGGAAAGTGTATGACGGTAACTCATTACGCCAGTGGCGGCGTTGGCAGGCCGCGTCTGGCATAGAAGGCATCGACAAAGGCGGCCAATTTACCCTGTTGAATGGCATCGCGTAAACCGGCCATCAAGCGCTGGTAATAGCGCAGGTTGTGAATTGTATTCAACATGCTGCCCAGCATTTCGCCGCACTTGTCCAAATGATGCAGATAAGCGCGCGAGAAGTGTTTGCAGGTGTAACAATCGCACTCGGCTTCCAGGGGCGAGTCGTCGTGGCGATGGGTCGCGTTGCGAATCTTGATGACACCGTCCGCGGTGAACAGATGGCCGTTGCGCGCATTGCGCGTCGGCATCACGCAGTCGAACATATCGATGCCGCGGCGCACGCCTTCGACCAGGTCTTCCGGCTTGCCTACCCCCATCAGGTAGCGCGGCTTGTCGTCCGGCATGCGCGGCGGCAGGAAATCCAGTACCCGCAGCATTTCCTCCTTCGGCTCGCCGACGGAAAGCCCGCCGATCGCCAGGCCATCGAAACCGATCTCGCACAGGCCCTCCAGGGAGCGCATGCGCAGGTCCTCATGCATGCCACCCTGGACGATACCGAACAACGCCGCCGGGTTATCGCCATGTGCCGTCTTGGAGCGCCCGGCCCAGCGCAGCGACAACTCCATGGAGCGCCGCGCCACCTCCGCATCGGCCGGATACGGAGTGCATTCATCGAAGATCATCACCACGTCCGAACCCAGCTCGCGCTGGACCTGCATCGACTCCTCCGGCCCCATGAACACCTTGGCGCCATCCACCGGGGAGGAAAAGTACACGCCCTCCTCCTTGATCTTGCGCATCGCGCCCAGGCTGAACACCTGGAAACCGCCCGAATCGGTCAGGATAGGCCCCTGCCACTGGATGAAATCATGCAGGTCGCCATGCTCGCGGATCACCTCGGTGCCTGGCCGCAACCACAGGTGGAAGGTATTGCCCAGGATGATCTGCGCACCGATACCCTCGATATCCCGCGGCAGCATGCCTTTGACCGTGCCATAGGTCCCCACCGGCATGAAGGCTGGAGTCTCCACCACACCACGGGGGAAGGTCAGGCGCCCGCGCCGCGCCCTGCCCTCCTGCGCCAGCAGTTCGAAGCTCATGTGGCAGGTGCGACTCATACGGACTCCTCGGGCCCGCGTGCGGCGGGGTTGCGTGTAATGAACATGGCATCGCCATAACTGAAGAAACGATAGCGTTGGGCAACCGCCTCGGCATAGGCCGCCATCGTCTCGGGATAGCCCGCGAATGCCGACACCAGCATCAGCAGGGTCGACTCGGGCAAGTGGAAATTGGTCACCAGGGCATCGACGACATTAAACGCCTTGCCCGGATAGATGAAGATATCGGTGTCGCCACGGAACGGCTCGAGCACGCCGCCACGGGCGGCTGTCTCCAACGAACGCACACTGGTGGTACCGACCGCCACCACACGACCGCCACGTGCCCGGCACGCCGCCACCGCGTCGACCACGTCCTGGCCGACCTCCAGCCACTCGCGGTGCATGACATGCTCTTCGATCCGCTCGACCCGTACCGGCTGGAAGGTGCCGGCCCCCACATGCAAAGTGACGAATGCCGTCTCCACGCCCTTCTCGCGCAAGGCATCCAACAGTGCCTGGTCGAAATGCAGGCCCGCCGTGGGCGCGGCCACGGCGCCAGCGTGCAGTGCATAGACCGTCTGGTAGCGCTCGCGATCGGAGGACTCATCGGCACGGTCTATATAAGGAGGCAAAGGCATATGGCCGATGCGCTCCAGCAGCGGCAGGACATCCTCGGGAAACTGCAGTTCGAACAGGCTATCGTGCCGCGCCAGCATCCCTACTTCGCTGCCGTCGTCAAGGATGATCGTCGTACCTGGCCGCGGCGCCTTGCTGGAGCGCACATGGGCCAGCACATGTCGCTCGTCCAGCAGCCGCTCCACCAGGATCTCCAGCTTACCGCCGCTATCCTTCCGCCCGAACAGGCGTGCGGGAATCACCCGTGTGTTATTGAAGACCAACAGATCAGCGGGCTCGAGCAGATCGAGCAGATCGGCAAAAGAACGGTGCGCCAAACGCCCCGTTTCACCCTCGAGTGTCAACAGGCGGCTTGCCCGACGTTCGGCCAGTGGATGGCGAGCGATCAGCTCATCAGGCAGCTCAAAAGAGAAATCAGCAACTTGCATGTGAAAAAGCCGACACGTGAAAGGTCGCAGAGCTTAGCCGATAGCCCGGAATCTGACCATGACAGAACGATTGACCGCCTGTCCGCCCACCTCTATACTGCGCCGCGCTCAAGCCTCGATGGCGGAATTGGTAGACGCAGCGGATTCAAAATCCGCCGCTGGTAACAGTGTGAGAGTTCGAGTCTCTCTCGAGGCACCAGATCGACAGGTATGGCCATGGCTGTCATACCGAGCGCAACATCGGCGCCCCGCCATATCGGCCGCGCCACGCTTCCAGCGAAGTATCAACAGTCCGCAACGCGGATTGCCACAGGATCGGCGGCAGGCTGCAACGCGACATGCCACGATCGCAGCACCGAACGACAGAACAACAACACAGAAATATCGCGTCAAACATGGCGCCAGATGTGGACAGACTCTATGACTTTCAGGGGTTGGCATTCCCCGGCGAGTTATCGTAGAGTGTGCCCACTGTGTTTGCATGGGTCGCAGTTGATGGTGACCTGATGCGGTAGATCTCTCGATCCGCTGGATTCCCGTTCGGCTATTAAGCTCCTTGCAACCAGTTCCAGCTTCCCGCCATGGCAGGGGCAATTCTACTTTTGAGCTTCAAGGACACAAAGATATGTCGAATCGTCAGAACGGTACCGTCAAGTGGTTTAACGACGAGAAAGGTTTTGGTTTCATCACTCCCGAGAGCGGTCCGGATCTGTTCGTGCACTTCCGCGCAATCGAAGGTAACGGCTTCAAGAGCCTGAAAGAAGGCCAGAAAGTCAGCTTCGTCGCCGTGCAAGGTCAAAAGGGCATGCAAGCCGACCAGGTTCAGATCCTGGGCTGAGCCGAAACCGCTCGAAAGCCCCCGCTGTCGCCAGCGGGGGCTTTTTTGTGGTCCGCCATCCGTGACGGCCAACCTGCGCACCGTCGCTCCGCGATGTCGAAAATGGCGCCCGGCAATTTTTTGTGCCCGAACACGCCGCCCCGCCGCTCGACACCCCCGCATGCAATTCCTAGAATGCCGGTCCGCACCACCAGCGAGACGACCGATGCGCACGCGCAAGCACATGCTCCACCCGCAAGGCCAATACCAGCCCGCAGGACTGCCGCGGCGGCTGGCTGCCATTTTCTACGACAGCCTGCTCTCTATCGCACTGATGATCGTGGTGACGCTCTTCTATCAGCAAGCGATCCTGCGCCTGATATACGGCAGTGAAAAGTTGCAGGCCATGGCCGAAAGCGGAAACCTGGATATCGACCCCCTGCTCTCGACCCTGCTGCTGTTCAGCCTGTTCGGCTTCTTCGCCAAGTTCTGGACGCACAACGGCCAGACACTGGGCATGCAGGTATGGGGCGTGCGTGTGCAAAATGCGGACGGCAGCGCCATCGACCTGTGGCAGGCCCTGCTGCGCTTCCTGATCGCCATCATTTCCTGGCTAGCGCTGGGGCTTGGCTTCTGGTGGAGCCTTTGGGACAAGCAGAAACGCACCTGGCACGACAGGTACTCGGAAACCCGTACCGTGCAACTGCCCAAGAACATACACAAGAAATAGACCGGCCACAGGCCGCCCCGCACGCAGGAGCAGCCCTGGCCGCAAATAGCGCCGCCCGAAGCGCTTTGCGGGCGGAAACCTACTGCAGGCCCTTCAACCCGCTCGCCGCAGCAGCCAGATCCCGATCAACGCGCATACCCCGGCAGGCAGAACCACCGCCAGCAGGGGCGAGAAACCGAATACCTGGCTGGCCGGCCCCAGCAGATCCTGAATGATGCGGAAAACGAAACCGACCACCACACCGGTAAAGATCCGTTGCCCCAGCGTCACCGAACGCAGCGGGCCGAAGATGAAGGATATCGCCATCAAGACCAGGGCAACCGTCACCAACGGCTGCAATGCCTTGATCCAGAAGGCCAGCCAGTAGCGCGCATTATTGAGCCCCTGTTCTCCCAGGTAATGGATATAGCTCCACAACCCGGAGATGGACAACGCCTCCGGCTCCATTATCACGGTCCCCAGCAACTGCGGAGTCAACTGCACATCCCAACGCTCCTGCGTTGCCTGCAGCACCTCGGTGTGCTCGCCACGAAAATGCGTCGTGGCGATATTGCTGAGCAGCCAGCCATCATCCTGATACTCGGCCCGACGAGCAAAACTCGCGGACAAGAGATGCCGATCCCCATCGAACCGGTAGCGAGTCACACCGAGCAGGACGCCACCCGGCTGCACCGAGTTGATATGAACGAACTCGTCTCCCTGGCGATGCCAGAGACCGCGCTTGCTACTCTGCGCCTCTCCCCCGCCTTGAGCCATCGAGCGCCTGGCCTGGGCGACATCCTCGGTCCAGGGCGCCAGGTACTCGCCAATCAGCACACCGGCAAGCATCAACGCGATCATCGGCTTCATCACCGCCCAGACGATACGCCCAAGCGAAACACCCGCCGCCCGCATGATGGTCAGTTCACTGCTGCTGGCCAAAGCGCCCAGGCCGACCAGGCAACCGATCAGCGCTGCCATCGGCAACATCTCGTAGAGGCGGCGGGGGCCTGTCAGCAGGACATATTCGAAGGCATCGAACAGCCCGTAGTTTCCCTTTATGTCCCCCAGCTCATCGATGAAAGCGAACAACAATGCCAGGCCGACGATCACACCAAGGACACCCAGAATGGCCCAGAGAACATGAGCGCCGATATAGCGGTCAAGCTTGCCCATTCATCACCTCTCGTAGCGCACGGCGCCGCTTGAACCACAGGAGCAATGACTCCCAATACACCAGCGACAGACCGATGACGGCAAAAAGACCATGCACCCACCATAACCCCAGGGCGGCCGGAATCCGCCCCTTGTCCAGCGCCCCACGCGCAGCGATCAGCAAGGCCAGGTAAGCCATGTAGAGAAATATGGCCGGCAACAGCTTGAGAAAGCGTCCCTGGCGAGGATTGACCCTGGCCAGGGGCACGGCCAGCAAGGTCACGATGAAAACCAGCAGCGGCAGGGAAAGCCGCCACTGCAACTCGGACTGGTAACGAATGTCCCGATTGCCGAACAGCTCCCGGGTGGCCGCCGCTTCACGCTCGCTGGCCTCACCGGAGACTTCCGGCTTGGGCAGCAACACCCCATAGGTTTCATATTCGATGGCACGGTAGTCCGCCTGCCCCGGACTGCCATCGTAGCGATAGCCATTTTCCAGAATCAGGTAGCGACTGCCATCGGGCTGTATTTCCTGCCGCCCATTCTCGGCCACCAGCACCGAAACGCCCCGGTTCTTGCCAGACTGGGAGAGGTTGGTCTCGGAAATGAATATACCGCCCAGTTCGCTACGATCTTCGGACAACTCACGCGTGTAGGTCACCCGTGTTCCACCGCGCAGGGTCTGGAAGCGCCCGGGAATCAACGTATCGAACTCGGTCAGGGAATCCTGCTGATTGAGTATCCGCTCGACCTCGGCGATCCCCTGCGGCGTCAGCCCCAGGCTCAACCAGCCGACCATGGCGGCAACCAGGGCCGCTGGTGCCAGGGTATAGGCCAGCAAACGCCGCGGGCTTATGCCGGTGGCGGAAAAAACCGTCATTTCACTATCGAGATACAAACGGCCATAGGCCAGCAAAATCCCGAGAAAGAGCCCCAAAGGCAGGATCAGTTGCAGGAATCCGGGCAGCCGAAAACCCATGATCATCAACAGCACGCCGGGGTCCAGCAAGCCCTGCGCCGCCTGAGCCAGATACTTGATGAAGCGGCCACTCATGATGATCACCAGCAGCACCGCACTGACGGCGGCAACAGTGACCAGCAACTCACGGGCCAGGTAGCGGAAAACAATCAAACCAGGCACTCCAGGATCGACTCACCCAAGCCTTGGCTCGAGCGCAGCCTTCGAAAACAAAGGCACCATTATCCAGCGATTGAAAGAAGCTGTCACGAAAGCCGCCATCAGCGCCAGCGCGATCGAGCCATGCACGGCAAAGATCCAAAAACAGCGCTGGAAAGCTGGTGGCTGAACGAAAGAGCGTGGCAACCGATGTTTTTCGTCCAGCCTTCCAGCCTCCAGCGCCTTGATCGAAGCACTTTGCACGCTGGATCGGGCCAACAGTGGCTCCCGCAACGCCAGCAAAAAGGCCCACACCTTTCGATGCGGGCCTCCCATCAGCGCTCCGGGCACTCAGGCCCGGACCAGCCAATCAACCTTGGAACGCTGGATCAGCGAACTTCGGCTTCTACTTCAGCTTCAACGCGACGGTTGATCTGACGACCTTCTTCGGTAGCGTTGTCGGCAACCGGACGGGACTCACCGTAGCCGACGGAGCTTACGCGACCGCCTTCAACGCCGTACTGGTTGACCAGTACGTCACGAACGGCGCTTGCACGGCGCTCGGAGAGTTTCTGGTTGTAGGCATCGGTACCAACGGAGTCAGTGTGACCTTCCACGGTAGTGGTGGTCTGCGGGTACTGATTCAGGAAGTCGGCCAGGTTCTTGATATCGCCGTAGCTTTCTTCACGTACACGGGACTTGTCGAAGTCGAACTTGACATCCAGCTCGACACGAACCAGTTCCGGTTCCGGCTCGGGCTCGGTATCCACGATCGGAGCAGGAGCCGGCTCGGGAGTCGGTTCTACAGCGGCTACGGTGCGAGCACCGCCACCGAAGTTCAGGCCCACGCCAACACCAGCGCTCCATTCGGATTCGTTGGCATCGATGTTGTACTGGCCGTCGACACCCGCACGGGCGTAGAAGTTTTCGCTGAAGTAGTACTTCAGACCGGTACCGATGTTGGCGAAGGTGCTGTGGTCACGACCCGAACGCTCGGCCTGGCCGATGCTCTGATGAGCGACACCAGCGGAAACGTAAGGACGCAGGCCGACACCTGGCTGACCGAAGTGGTACAGAGCATCCAGGGAAGCCAGGCTGCCCTTGATGTCCTTGTGGCCACCGTTGGGCTGGACACGGTCCTTGGAGTTCAGGTTGTGGTACTCGCCATACGACAGAGCCAGTTCGACATCGTCGGTCAGGAAGTAGCCGATGCTGGCGCCGTACAGCTCGCCGTTTTCCAGTTTACGCGAGCTGTCGGTGAAATAGTGCTTGCCGAAAGCTTCCACCTCGACAGCGCCCTGGCCCTGGGCCAGCGCGCTGACAGAAGTGGCGGCAACCAGCGAACCAATTACGACGCCTAAGGTGTTTTTCAGTTTCATCCGTAAATCCCCATCTGGTGGTTAGTTATCAGAACAATCTAAGGATACCGGCTGTCTGCATGCCCAAGCTGTTCACCTGGCATTAGGACATTGAGCGCCGATTAAGTTTCCATTTCCTCAGAAAATTTTTCCCGCAATTTATCAAGGGCGCGCTTGTAGCGCATTTTTGTCGCACTAAGCCCCATGTGCATGATGTCCGCAATTTCCTGAAATTCCAGTTCTGCGACAAAACGCAACACAAGGATCTCCCGATCGATCTGGTTGACGTGTACCAGCCAGCGGTCCAGGCCGCCTTTGTCCTCCAGCTTCGGCGACTTCTCTTCGGAAGCCTCTTCAATCGGGTCCAGACTCAAGGCATCGAGCAGTCGGCGCTTGCGCCGTTCCTTGCGGTACTGCGTGATGCACTCGTTATAAGTAATGCTGTACAGCCAAGTCTTGAACTTCGATTTTCCTTCGAAGTTCTTCAGGCCATAAAGCACCTTGAGCATAACCTCCTGGCAGACATCATCGGCATCCCGATCATTACCCAGGTACCGCGCGCACACGTTGAACAATGTACGCTGATACCGCCGCATAAGCTCTTCGTAAGCCCGTGTGACATGAAACAGCTCCCCATGAGCACGCAAGACCAGCTCTTCATCCGAAAGCTCGCGCGGGTTGTAACGCATGGAGGATGAATGGGATTTAGTCAAAACACGTCAAACCGGCAGAAAGCACGCAATCGTCGGCCACAGGGCCGGAATCGAATGGCGATTTTACCAGATAAGCCGCCCTAGCGACTGCCAACATGCTGCTCCAGCAGGACCTTGTTGGCGATCGACAGCAACTCGTCATCGTCTGTCAGCAACAGGGTCTTGACCGTACCGATTTCCTCGATCTGTCCTTCCAGCTCACCGAGCCGTATACGCTGGCCGACCTCGTATAGTTCACGCACATAGATACCCGCCAGGATCTGCCCGACCAGTTCGCGGCTCCCCAGCCCCAGCGCCAGCGCGACCGCCAGCCCCACGGAAATCAGCACGATGGCGACCACGTAATTGAGCAGCTCGGTCTTGACTTCCAATTGGCCGATGGCCACCGAGATGCTGATGATGATCACCAGCCCCTGGGCGATACGCCCCAGCCCGCCGGCGTAGTCGAGCCCGACACCTTCGGCGGCACCGCGCACCAGGCCGCTGAGCAACTGCGCCAGCAGCACGCCGCCGAGCAGGATCAGGGCGGCGCCAAACACCTTGGGCACGTACAGCGCCAGCATGTCCAGTGTTGCCGACACCCGCTCCAGGCCCAGGGACTCGGCTGCCGAGACGAGGAAGATCAGCAGGACGAACCAATAGACGATCTTGCCGATCAGTGCGGACAACGGCACCCGGATGCCGACACGGCTCAACAGCTTGTTCAGGCCGGTACCGGTCATGAGCCGATCCAGGCCGAGCTTGGCCAGCAGCTTGGACAGCAGGGTATCCAGCAGCCGCGCCACGACGAAACCGATCAGGACCACGATCAGCGCGCCGAACAGGCGGGGAATGAATGCGGCCACGGAGGCCCACAGGGAGCTCATGGCGGAAAGAAGACTATGCGTCCAGGGATCGAATTCCATGGTCAGTCGGCCTTGTCGAACGAGGTGGACGGGGAATGACGCCGGGAGGCCGGCATGACATGGCGAGAACCGCCACTCAGGGCAATCAGCAGTGCCTGCAGCCAGCACCCGATCAGGCTGAGTATATCACCGGCACCGACCTGGCGATTCGCCGTCTTCAGCACCCGGCCAAGACGGGCATCGTCATCGCGTATCGAGGGTTTGTTGAGCAGGTCACGCAAGGACTCTTCAAAGGGATCGCGCATACGCACCTCACCGATTCATGACAGATCAGACGGAAGCAGCAGCCTCCAGGTCACATCCGGGTGAAGCCCCATGCGCGAAAACGACCAGATACCGGGAACGACGAAAAACACAGGAGGCTCGCGCCCCCTGCCAATCGTGGGAAAACTCGTATGACGCTTACCAGCTGACGACAGCCCCTACCGCAAAGGTCTTGGTCTCCACGTCCGGAATGCTGCCCGCGCCCGCCGCGGCGCCTACGTAGACATCCTTGGCATCGGTTTCATGCACGTTGTATTCGGCGACCAGCTTGAGGTTGTCGTTGATGGTGCGGAAATAGGCGATGCCACGGGTCTCGTAATCGGCCTTCGCCCCCAGGCCATTGCCATCATCCTTGGTCTGGCCGTAGGACAGTGCGATACGGTTCTTGCCGAACGTGTAGGAGCCCTGCAGCAGGTAACCGTCGCTGTCGGTATCGCGCAGGATCGCCTGCCCCGCGTTATTGCTGAAAAACGGGTTGATGCCCTTGGCCTGGAAGCCCGATGCGGTCAGCGACAGGCCACCCAGCTTGGCCTGCACGCCATAGCCGAGCCCCTTGCTGGTCAGGTCGTCGTCATAGGCGCCAGGGTTGTCGACGCTGTTCTTCGAATTCTGATAGGTACCGTTGACCCAACTGTAGATCTTCGAACCGCCCAGTTCGAACTGGTAACTGATCTCGGACTCGAAGCGCGGCTTGTCCTGGTAGGCCTTGTCGTTCACGCCGCTGCTGTCGAGCTGGTTGGAGTCGAAGGTATCCATGATACCGACGGCGACACGCAGGCCCTCGGCCAGGTTGTTGTTACGGTAGGTGATCTGTGAAGTCGGGAACGCATACACATAGCCCGTACCGATATTGCCGAAGGAGACGCCATTGCCATCCACCAGGCCCAGACTGTCGCTGACGTTACCGTAACCGGCCAGCAATTCGTCGAGGAAGATATTGGAGCGGCCGAACAGGCCGAAGTCCTTGCCGACCAGCACTTCCCCCCATTGCGGGCTGGAAACGGTGCCATAGAACTGACGTACATCGATATCGGTACCAGTGCCGTTGTCGTCACTGTCGTTGATGGTGACCCAGAAGGAAGCACGCCCTCCCAGTTGCAGTCCGTCGATCTGCTTGCCGAAGTTGAAACCTATCCAACTGGGCAGAAAGCCCATCTTCACGCGCGACTGGTTACGATCCCGCACATCGTTGTCGCTGTCGACGTTGCTGTGCACATAGAAGGCATTCATATAGCCATCGGTGGAAAAGGTCGTGTCATCCTTGTCGTAAAGAACGATCTCGGCGTTGGCGGTCTGGCTCAGGGCCATGGCAACGGTGCTGGCAAGAGTCAGGGGAATCAGGGCTTTCTTGTTTTTGTACATGGCGCTCTCCGCTGTATTGACGACGGCAGTCGTGTCGGAGTCGATTATCGAAAGCCCCATGCCCTCCTCATACGATGCCATGGCCTCGGACGGCTACTCCTTTGGCATCCGCCACCGGCCAGCAGACCAAGAGGCCGGGCACCAGCGCCTAAGTAGTAACGCCTTGGTATCGCTCCCGACGCCAAGGCCCGGAGCAGAGGCTGCGTAGCCTCAACGCGCATTCACCAGCACCCGCCAGCCGCCCGCCCGCAATTGCCGCAGGCTGTCACGTAATGCCCCCGGCTCCAGCGCCGGGAGCGCCTGGGCCACCCGCGCCGGGTGGTCCAGATCACAACCAGCCAGGCATGCCTGCCAGAGCAGGTCGGCACGCTCGGATACGGAGGAATACGGATTGTCCAGTTGCCGTGCGACAGCCTGGGCCTGTTCCTGCAGGCCAGCCCGGACCATTCGCTCAAGCGAGGCATCGAAGGTTTGCAGAAACGCGTCTATGTGCCCAAGGATCCGCTCGGCGTCGGCGACCGGCGACTGCACACCGAAAACGATCCCGCCCCGCTCGCCGAACTGACGAAAGCCGGCGAATACGCCATAGCCCAGTTGCAACTCACTGCGCATCCTGCGGAAGAACGCCCCCTCGAGCAGACGCGCCAACAGACGCCAGGCCGCTTCGACGGCCGGCAGCCGCGACGGCAGCGGGCAGAACAGCAGCAGCGCCGTTTCGCTGGCGGGCAATCGCGCATCGAACCAGCGAACCCCGGATTCGGCGACCGTGCCCGGCGAAAAACGCTCGCTGGCCGGCCCCCCGGGCAACGCCAGCAGGGCCGAGCCCAGCGCCGAAGGAACGCCAACCGCCAGTGCATCCCAGCGGGCCGCTTGCCATAGCGCCGGAAATCCCAGGCCGGAGTGTGGCGCCCCCTCATCCAGCACGGCCGGCAGGCGCTCCAGCAAACGCCCGAGCAGCATCCGCTCATCCGTGGGGGAATACAGCCCCTCGGGTTCCGGCGGCTCGTGCAGAGCGGCAGCGACCTCCTTCGCCACCCCCACCATGCTGTCCGCCACCCCACGCAAAGTCAGGCACCAGGCACTACCGAAGTTCTCCAGCCGCCACTGCACCCCGGCTTCCTTGGCGGCCCAGGCACGCGCGCGCAAGACTGCGTCCAGGTACTGCCAGTGGACGCACGCTGGGCCACCGGCGACAAAACGCCAGCGGATATGCAGGCTACCAAGCCCGTCGCGCTGCGCCAGCTCCACTCGCTGCAAGGCAGCCGGCATGGATACCTCGGCGATCGGCGCAGGCATCCGCAACCAGGGATTCGGCAACGGCTCGCGCCACTGCCATCGCTCACGGCAAGGCGCCACATCGGCCTCCTCGCACAGACGCAGCTCGAAACCCTCGCCAGCGAGCCGGGGGGCGCTGCGGCAGTCCGTCAACAGATGCAATGGCCGCCGATTCGCCATGCTCGTCATCAGCCCCCGCCAGGCACGCTGCAACGTCTCATAGGTGCACTGCTCGCTCCAGGCATGGGGCTCGACCCAATGCCTCAGGCGCTCCAGAGGTGTCATGTTGCGCAGGGCATTACGGCGGATATGGCCATGATCCCGCCAGCTCTGCACAGCCAGCCCCTGGCCCGCATTGAAAGCCAGCCAGCTCGATAACAACGCCTCAATCCGCGCAGGATCGGCCTGCCCCCTCTTGCCCAGGGCCGCCTCGATGACCACCAGCGCCTGCCCGGCATGCCAGTAGGGGCAACGCAGGCGCAGATCCAGGCACAAGCCTTCGCGTAACAGGCGCTCGTGCAAGCCGTCCCGCGCACGGGATGCGATACGCGTGCCGAGCAAGTCCAGGGCCAGTGGCGCATCCGCCGCCAGCCCGTGCAGATAGAACGCCAGATGCAGGAATGCCTGCGGCCTTTCAAGCTGCAAGCGTAGCGCTCGGCGACGGCCCACCCGCAACGGCGCAACCCGCCGCTCCCCGGCGCCGCCTCCGCCCAGGCGGGCAGCGAAAAGTCGTGCATAGCGCTCGAATTCCCGCCGAGGAAAAGGACCCGCCAACAGCAGTTCCATCGTCCCCTTGTGGTAGAAGCTGCGGTGATACTCCGCCAGCGCCTGTTGAAACTCCGCCTCATCCACCGGCAGGGTATCGCGCTTGCCGGCATGGAACCCGGCCAAGGGATGCCCCGTCACCAGCACGCCCAGGGCGGCGTCACAGAGCGTTTCGGCATCCTGTGAACGGGCCAGGTATTCGGCATGCAGCACTTCCCGCTCGCGCCGCTGCGCCTCGATATCCAGCAAGGGCGCCGCCAGCATATCCGCCAGCCGCACCAACCCATCCTCCAGCCGCTGCTGCGGCACCTGAAAGAAATAATCCGTATGGCGCTCGCGCGTCGAGGCATTGAGTTGGCCGCCACACCTCTGGACGCAGGCCATCAAGCCATCTTCGACGGGATAGCCGGCACTGCCCAGGAACAGCAGATGCTCGAGAAAATGCGCAAGCCCCGGATACGCCACAGGCGCATCATGGGAACCGCCGTGCACACGAACCAGGGCAGCCCCCCGCGCCGAATCCGGCACCTCCAGGAAGCGCACCCGCAGCCCGCAATCCAGCGCGGCATCGACAGGAGAACGACTGGCAGCGCATGTCATAACGGCACTCCGCATTACAGAGAGAACCGGCGCCGACAGAAAGCTCGATCAGGCGTCCGTAACGTCCTCGCACATCCCTACCAGGGCCTGCACCCAGGCCGGGTGATCGTTCAAGCACGGCACGAGAAGCAGCTCCTCGCCACCGGCAGCCAGGAATTGCTCGCGGCCACGGTCACCGATTTCCTCCAGCGTCTCGATGCAATCGGCAACGAACGCCGGGCACATGACCAGCAGACGCTTCACGCCACGCGCCGCCAGGGTATCCAGCATGCCCTCGGTGTATGGCTCGATCCATTTGTCGCGCCCCAGGCGCGACTGGAAGGAAACCGACCATTTGTCCCGCGCCAATCCGGCCAGGCCGGCGAAATCGGCGGCACTTTTCAGGCACTGCGCCCGGTAACAGCCTGCGATGACATCATCAGAGGCCCCCAGGCAGCAATCATCATTTCGCAGGTATTGCTTGCCCTTTGGGTCCCCCCGGTGCAGATGCCGCTCCGGCAGACCATGGAAACTCAGCAGCAGGTGATCGAAAGGCTGTTGCAGGTAAGGCTCGGCACTGGCCAGCAGCGCCTGCAGATAGGCGGGATGATCATAGAACGGCGGCAGCGTCGAGACCTCCAGCGCCAGGCCATGCCGCGCGATCACCCGGCGGACTTCCTGCACTACCGTGGTCACCGTACTGTCGGCGAAATGCGGATAAAGGGGCGCCAGCGTCACACGCTGGATACCCTGGCCGGCCATGCGCAGCAAGGTGCTTTCGATGGATGGCTCACCATAACGCATCGCCAGTTCGACCGGGCCATGCGCCCAGTGCGGCGCCAGCGCCTGCTGCAGCGCCCGGCTCAGCACCAGCAGGGGCGAGCCGTCCGGCCACCAGATGGAAGCATAGGCGTGCGCCGACTGCGCCGGACGGCGCAGCAGGATCAGCGACACCAGCAGGCGCCGCAGCGGCCATGGCAGGTCGATGACGTAGGGGTCCATCAGGAACTGATTCAGATAACGGCGCACATCCGCCACCGAGGTGGAGGCCGGAGACCCCAGATTGACCAACAACAACGCCTGCTCGGACATGCCCGACTCCCTGCAACCAATGAAAAGGCCCTGGCGGGCCTTGGCGTATTCTGGCATAGCGCGGCCCTGTCGGCGCCTTCCCGGGATGAAAGGCGACGATCAGGCCGGTGGTATGCGGGCAGTGGCGGGCTTGAAACCAGCATCGCGCTGCCTGATGGGTATCGTCGCCATGCTCCTCAACCCACCCTTGTATGGACTTGCCGGCGAGCCCATCGCGTTACACCGCTTCAGCGATAGACCTCGCGGCGGAAGATCAGCCGCTCGGGCCCACGATAGACACCAAAGGAAGCCGAACTGCGGATTTCAGCCGGGCCGGCAGCGTTTGTATAACTGCATACGCCTCCCAATGGTGCCTCTACTCCGCTACGCGACTGACAAAGCCAGATGGCCGGCTGATTGGCCGCGCCAGCATTCGGGCCGGTCAATAGGTGCTTGAGCAGCACACTGCCGTACGGGGCAGCAGGCTGTACAGTGATGCCGAGACTAGTCCTGTTCCAGGCCGCTGCATTGACCGTGGCATTGGTAATCGGGCTGCTATAGACAAGCTCATCGGTTGCCGGGGTCGGAGCGAGCAGCGTGCTGCAAGTATCCGTCGCAGGCTGCCAGCCATTGGCACCCCAGTGCTCCAGGCGCAAGGGAATGATGCCTGCATTGCCAACCGGCACGTTGATGTTTTCACTGATGACACGACCGAGATGGACCGTTCCTCCGCTGTCGAGGTTGGCCGTAAGCCCCTGGCAATCCGTCGCCCCCATGCAGATACCGTCATCATCCGTCAGCACCGTCTCCGAGAAAAAGTGGCGATACCTGAAAGGAATATCCGTAGCGTCCGGCGAGACGCTGCGACTGTAGTTGACGCGGCCATCCCGCCACATCAGCCAACGCCCATTGCTCGCTCCACTGCTGGTCGCCCCCTCATGCGCCCAGGTCCTGGAAGCAAGCGTCGTGCTCAACCGACCTTGCGCGATCGCCACATTATCCTTGCGTTGCCATTCCGGGTCGCGTTGCGGCAAGCGGAAAAAGTCACCCAGGCGATAGTTTCGGGTAACCCCGCCCGCGCTGTTTCTACCCGCTACATACAGATCGAACTCGTAAGGTACATCCTGTCCCTGGTAGGCCGTGCCGGAGCAGTTATCCACCAAGCTGCCGGTGCCGCTCACATGCAGGTAGGCAGGGATAATGCGACCCACCAGAGCACTGGTACCGCCGCTGACGGTTTCACCATCCAGATAGCCTCCCGCTCCCGGTGTAGCCTCTATCTCGAAGATGCCCACTTCGGACAAGGACACGGACGCCACTGTAAGGTCGCCGAGCACATGATCATAAGTACCCGGGGAAACCTCGGCAGCCTCGCCACCATCGGGCGCGACCAGGCGAGTGGCCAGGCTTATCCCCGCAAGTGCGAAATTCGGCGTCGGGGCATTATTCGCGAGATCCGCCGCCGTCAGGCTTTCCCCATCCTTTTCCCAGGCGACCGCCGTGATACGAAGAGGGAAGTTCTCCCCAGCCTTTTTGAAAAGCACGCAATCCTTGCTGACGGCTGCCTTGCTACAACTGGAGTCGGTTTCCAGATAAAGACCGTACGGCTTGCTGACGAAATCCGTCGTGCCCGTCATCAGCAGGCCACTGTCACCACTCTCGACACTGCCGGTATAGCTGGCATTCAGCGTCATTTTCCCGGCATCGTCATAGCGCACCTCAAGTAGTGCACTTCCGTTCGAATCAAAAATGAGATTCTGCTGAACAGGGTCACTTTTCACTCCCTGGTCATTGACCACGACAGCCTGGGTCCCGCTTGTCGGCGTGTGATATGCCGATGTGAAACTGACCACTCTGGCGACATCGGCAAAACCAGGCACGCATTGCTCCGACTCATCCGATTTGCGCACGGCCCTGATATAAGCCTGGCCCGGCTTGGCGGCGACCATATTGGGCACATCGAGCACGAAGCCGCTATCGAGGAATTCGACCTGACAATTGCTTCCCAGATTTCCCGTGCCAATCCGGCATAGCGTCTGGCTCAATGGCTTCACGGAAGGCGAGGAGCCGTTGATCCCCAATACCGCAGTCCCTGCCGTGGTCTTTCGAAGCTGGAATACGCCCTCTCCCCCTGTAAACCCCTTGGTCTGGGAGCCTACGATCGACGAGCCGACCGATAGCGTCGCGTTGGCCGTAACCGGATCGGTGAAGCGATTACAGGCCGCATCCAGGCAGGCGCGAACAGTGATATCCAGCGGGTTGCAGGTCAGCCCCTGGGCAGGTGAGACTATCTCGAAATGGTCGATCAGTTGCTCGACCTCTCCCCATTTATAGGCGCAGACCGTTACGTCATCCAGCTCATGGATATTGGTCGAGTCACCGGTAGAGCCGGTAAAGCTCAGGTAGAAGTTCTCGGGAAGCGCCGTCTGACTGGAATGGCTCAATACATCGAACTCGCTGATCAAGGCGACATAGCCAGACCCGCTTTTCCTTTCGACCTTGACCTTGGCCTTGCCGATGACCGTACTATCGATGGTGATCCGATATATATCGCCACTCGATATCCTGTTCGCGGCTGTCCCTGCCAGGTAGGCATACCCTGTGGTTCCTGAGCCGGCCCCACGGATGGCTATTGCGTTTTTCCTCTGGCCCGGACCTCCCACTCTGTTTTCAGAGGCGCGGGAAAAATTTCCATACTCATCCAGACCGACCCCCAACCAGCCACCCGCGAAACCACTGGTCAGGACACCATCGTATTTCTGCGCATAACCAAGCGACCCACCATAGCCCCCGGGTTGCGGCGTGATAGCAGCGTCGGAAAGGATAACGGCCATACCATCCGCCGGATTCCAGCTACCGCGATGGGCGTAATACCTGAACTCAACCTGCACGATGTTCCCGGCGGCAGGCAGCAAGCGCTGCAACGTGGCACCAGTGGCGACCTTGTTGCTGTTATCGGTCAGACGCAGGCGTCCACCGACGATTCGAGGAGCACCGAAACTCCCACTACGGCTGGTCACAGCCCAGTCACTGCTGTTCAACGCCGAACTATTGAAGTCATCCGTGAAACAGGTCTGTACCGGCTCGGGATCGCACAATGACCCCAAGTCCACCGGATCGAGATACTCGACGATACTGCCCTGCCCTATATATATATTGCGCCCAGTGATCCCTCCCTGATAGCGACTACCCGAACTGAAATTTATCCTCACATCACCCGCGGCATAGACGAATGCCGGCAGGTCCCTCTGGCTGTTTATTTTCACATCGCCCGTGGCGTACATCAGCAACTCGCCACCGGCGAAGTCCTGAAACGAGGCCGCATACTCGATATCGATATTGCCACGAACGAACAACCTGACCTTGCCCGCCCCTGAAACCTTGCGAAAAACCGATTCGACATTGGCCGTAAGATTGCCGTCTATATAATAATCGCCCGGCCCGAACTCATAGACGGATTGATAAGCCGCAGTCAGCGTTCCCATGGAGCGCTCGCCGCCATCGCCCAAATAGCTGATCAATACCGAATTGCCAGTAGACAGCGCACTGGAATATACGCCCCCGGAAACTTCCGCATACTGCCCAAGGGATACAGCCCCCGCGGCATGAATGGCGCCTGGCACTCGGACCTGTGCCCAGTTGGTAAAATTGACATTGCCCGTCACATACAATTCGAACTGGCCATCGGAGAAACCCGAGAACTGCAACTGGGCAGCGTTCACATTGCCACTTACATACAAACGAACCGGGCCACTGGCGCTACCGACCCGGCGCAAGACCGACCCGCCGGCAGTCAGGTCAAGATTGCCATTGATCCAGTAGTCTCCCGCCTCCAGCTCCAGGGCGGACTGATAACTCGTCTTGACCTCTTTCATATAATAAGTACCGCCAACGCCACCGGAGCTGAATCGAATGACGGAACCCTGGCCAACCGTAACGGTACCGTAATCGCCTACAGGCTTGACTAGCGTGCCTGAGTTGTAGCCATTGGACACGTCACCGTCACTGGCCGTGCCTGTCTTGAACTCACTGGGCACCTTCGACTCCGTCTTGAACTCAGGGGAAGAAGTACCAGCGTGGGTACCGCTGGCCTTGCATCTTGCCCCATCGCACAAGGGATTCTGCTCCAGGTAATACCACTCATCAGCCTGCGTGACCCTTGGGGCGATAAGGGTATCCCCCCCTCCATAGATCCTGGATTGATACCCCAGGTCAATAAACCCCGTGGCAGAGTGGCTTTGCACTCCCCCGGGGAAAACCACAGAGCACAATTCCGCAGCCTGCATGAGCGAAGACGGCAGGATAAGCATTGCGCAAAGCAGACGCCCCAGGGAAATGCCAATAATATCTCGCATGCTCATTTAGACCTCGATAACCACCTCAAGCTGCCGATATGCGTAGTCCAGACTACCGGGCAGCCCGTATTGGGCAGTAGCCGTCAACTGGTAAAAGACCGGAGGCACCGCTCTTGCACTTTCCTCCGGTAATACTGGTGCTGCCGTTCTCACGCATGTGACATTGACGGTGAAACCAGACAAGCCCCCAAGCGGCAGATTTGTATTAGCGGGGCAACTGCCCAAAATGGCGTTGGCAATCCCCCACTCCACCCCTGCCCTCGCCGCCTGGTAGGCGCGGGCCTGTTGCAGGGCCATGCTGGTGGTGGTGTGCTGGACGCTGGAGAGGTGCACCATCGCTGCGATGGCACCGCCGACCACGATCATTACGAACATCGCCGCGACCAGGCCGAAGCCATGCTGGCCGGTGCCGCTCGGGCAGCATCGTGGTTTGCACACCCCCTCCCCCAGCTCCCTCCCGCGAGGGGAAAGGGGGTGGGTTGCATGTCTGTCAGGGCGCATTGTTCACCTGTACCTGGCGATAGAGGGTTATCGACTCGCCATTGTGGGTCAGACTCAACTGGATGGTGGCCAGGCCATTGCGGGTCAGGGTACCAGGGTCATAGGCAAAGGCGCAGGCATTGCCAATACGGTTGCTGATGACATTCTGGGTCCAGTTGTCTTGAGTGAAATCCCCTGTATTCACGGCACGTATGAAATTGCCTGCCGCACAGCTATAGCGCACGGCCTCCCTTGCCAGATAGAAGCGGTGCTGCGGGGACGCCTGGGGAAAGCTCAAGCCACTGGCGTTAGTCCTGAAGTCCCCTGTCAATGTGCCGTTGCCATCGGCCCAGTCACCGGCGTTCCAGGTGAAAACCTTCTGCGCCACCCCCTGCGACCAGATATCGTTCGGGCTGGTGTTATAGATCACCAGGTAGTGAGGGAGATTGCTATTCGTCGTATCGACCGGACCGAGGATCGGGATATTGCACAGCGCATTCGCCGCGCAGCGTGGCGGGTCGAAGCGCTCAGCGGAGCCGGCCAGGGTATTGGCCCGGTAGCGCCCCGCTGCCGCGATGGAAATCAGCTCCAGGGTCTGGCCGTTATTGCCGAGCCGAACGGAATTCGGTAGCGCCAGGTGAATATCCCGGGTAATGCGGTCCAGCACCACGGCCGCCTGGTCGGTCAGTTCGGCTCGGTTACGCTGGTCGACGAAGGCTTGCAGCGGGCGGTTGAGGGCCGTGCCCACCAGCACCGCGACGGTGCCGGCCAGGGCGATGACCATGATCAGCTCGACCAGGGTGAAGCCTGCCTGACGTTGTCCATTCCGACCGCACTGCATCATTAAAGCCCCCTGTAGCCGGCCAGGGTCACGGCCGAGCCCGGCTGGACATTGGGCGTCACCGTCACCGTTATACGATTCAGGTTCTGCCCCGCGACACTCTCCACCACTACCACGGCGGTGACGGTATAAGCGGCAGCCAGCGCGGCCGGTAAAGGCAGGCTCTGGCTGTTGTTCGCATAGAGGGCTGCCTCGGCCTGCATACCAGCGACAGTGGGCATGGCCTGCAGGGTTTCCAGCACGCTATCGGCGATATAGAGCGCCTGCTGCACCAGCAGCGGGTCGGCGGAGCGCCCGACGATACGCGCCTGGGCGCTATAGAGCGCGACCAGCACGATAGCGAGGATCACGATGGTGATCACCAGTTCCACCAGGGTCATGCCGCGCTGGCGCGGGCTGAAGCAGCGGTTCGCTCGAGGTGCCTGTGGCTTATCGAAATCCGCTTGCTTTCGCATCTCTATATCCTGATATGACCATTACGCTGGACGTTGAATTGCA
Organism: Stutzerimonas kirkiae; assembly: GCF_004327335.1. Taxonomy (GTDB): domain Bacteria; phylum Pseudomonadota; class Gammaproteobacteria; order Pseudomonadales; family Pseudomonadaceae; genus Stutzerimonas; species Stutzerimonas kirkiae. Next base: position 56,579 of record NZ_QJUO01000002.1, read on the forward strand.
CGCCACCGCCACCGCTGGAGCGGCGGATGGCGACATTGGCGTCTGCGTTCCCAGCCGGCACTATGCGCTCACCGATCGAATCGAATACCAGCGAAAGATTACTGCCGCTTCCGGTAAGACCAGAGGGCGCCGCGGCCCGAGAATAGTTACCGCCGGTTGGCGACTGTACGGCGGTACCGGCCTGCGGGCAGTTCGCCGGCTGGCCGTTATAAAGCAACTGGTAGCCGCCCCCGGCAGTGACAACGGCATTGACCTGGCAACCACTGGCCAGGGCCAGCTTTTGCGCATAGCGCACGGCACTCAGCAACTCTTCGAGGTAGAGCCGCTCGTCGAAGTCACGCCGGTCGAAAAAGCGCGGGATGGCCACGGCGGCGAGGATGCCGAGGATAACGATCACCATGACCAGCTCGACGATGGTGAAGGCCTTGCTGTATCCGTGCATCGCAACCTCCAGCCGGAATCCATCAGTGTGTAGATACCCATCATCGTTGACTGTCGATGATGGGTATCGTCGCTATGCTCCTCGACCCATCCTACGGGTTCGACGCCTGAAGCCTCGTAGCCCCGGATCGGCATTGGCCCGCGCATTGGCGGTGAAATCGACAAAGCGCGGAAGCGCCACGACCGCCAATATGCCAAGGAGCACGATCACCGTGATCGTTCGACCAGGGTGAAGCGTGTCGCCGGGTCATATTCGAGCCTGCTTGTATTGATATAAGCAAAGTAGGATGGGTCGAGCGTAGCGATACCCATCGTCGTTTGCCGCCAATGATGGGTATCGTCGCTATGCCGCTCAACACATCCTATGCGCTAGAAGTTGTCAGCAGCCATTAGTATTAATCGCATAAGTTGGTGCAGGATAACTAGTAACTCCATCCTCAACTACTGCTGCCGGAACGGTATAGGTAAATGAGCAAGTTGCCGGAGTGGCAGACTTAACCAGTTGTATCGTAAGAGTTGAAGCTTCAACAGCCCCCCCGCCAGTGGTTGAATAATCAGCAACGTCCAACTGAGCAGCAATAATAATCCCGTTCGCATCTGCTGTAGGATAACCGTTCACCATAGTAACCGCGCCACCTTCTAGTTGAACATTGGTTCCTACGGCCGCACTAGACACAAGTTGTTGGGCATGGGCAATTGCGGCAGCAGACTTAACTGCCCCCAACGCGCCATTAAGTGAGGCTATACGGGCATCCCGGCCAAAATCCGCAAACCGCGGCAACGCCACCGCCGCCAGAATCCCCAGAATCACGATCACCATAATCAACTCGATCATGGTAAAGCCGCTTTGTTGTCTTCTCATCGTATAACTCCTTAGCAAGGTTCAGTTGAATGTGACGAATACTTCGCCGGTATTGGCGTTGTACTCGATGGCGTCGTCACCGCCATCGAGGTTGTAGGTGTAGATACAGCGCACGCCGTTGGCGCTGGCGGTAAAGGCCGGGCTGGTACCGGTGATGCTCGGGGCCGAGGCCTGCATCAGGTTGGCCCAGAGGTTGCGGCATTCGTCGGCGCTCATGGCGGCGGTGGCGGCGGGTGTGCCGCTGCGCTCGGTGCCGACCGGCCAACCGTTGGCATTGACGTCGATGCTGCCATTGCCATAGCCGATGACGTTTATCTGGCAGTTGTCGGCGGTGCAGCCGTTGTGGCCGCCGCTGCGATTCAGTTCGTACTGGCCGCGTACCAGCGACACCGCCGAGGTCAGGGCACCACCGACACTGCGCACGGTGGAGCGATGGGCGTCCTTGGCCGAGTCGATGAAGTGCGGCAGGGCAATGGCGGCGAGGATGCCGAGGATGGCGATCACCACCACCAGCTCGATCATGGTGAAGCCGGTTTCCCGACGCGGAACCGCTGTCTGTGTCATTTTTCCACCTATTGCGCCTTGCTACGGTGAGTTTTGCAAAATTCGTGCTCGATTATCTTGCCCTGCATCAACCTCGACCCTGCGCCGCCGCGCCCAGTTCCCACATCGGCAGGAACACGCCCAGGGCCAGTACCAGCACCATGATGCCCATGGCCACGATAAGGATGGGCTCGATGGCATCGGCCAGTTGCTTGAGGTCGTAGTCGACTTCCTGTTCGTAGAAGTCGGCCACCTCGACGAACAGGTCGTCCAGCGCGCCGGTTTCCTCGCCGACCGCCATCATCTGCAGTACCAGCGGGGTGAACAGGCCACTGTTGGAGGCCGAGCGGGTCAGCGACTCGCCGCGCTCGACGCTTTCGCGCATGCCCAGCACGGCTTCGCCGATATGCCGGTTGCCGACGCTGGCGCTGTTGATCGACAGGGTTTGCAGCAGCGGCACGCCGGCACGGTACATCATGGCGAAGGTACGGGTGAAGCGCGCCAGAGCGATCCGCTCGAAGATGCCGCCGACGATGGGCAGGCGCAGTTTCAGGCGGTCCCACTTGAGTGAGCCGGCATCGGTCGCCGTCCACTTGAAGAAGGCATGGATGCCGCCGGCGATGCCCAGTAACAGCAGCCACCACCACTCGCGCATGAAGCTGGAGGTACCGATCAGGATGCGGGTGGGCAATGGCAGTTGCGCATGGAAGGACGCGAAGACCTGGGCGAACGCCGGTATCACCAGGATATTGATGACGCCCAGCGCCACGCCCATGGCCACCAGCACGAAGATCGGGTAGCGGGTGGCCTGCTTGATGCGCTTGCGGGTCTCGCGCTCCAGTTCCAGGTAGGTGGAAAGCTGGCGGAAGGCCTGGTCGAGCTGGCCGGTGTTCTCGCCGACGCTGATCATGCTGACGAACAGGCTGTTGAAGACCTTCGGGTGCTGGTTGAGGGTGACGGCCATGGACTGGCCGCTTTCCAGCCCGCCACGGACCTCCTGCAGCACTTCGCGGAAGTACAGGTTGCGGTTGGATTCGCCGAGGCCGCCGATGGCGCGGATGATCGGCACGCCGGCCTTGGTCAGGCTGTACATCTGCCGGGTGAAGATGATCAGTTCGTCCAGGTCGACCTTTTTCCGCCGCAGGCGCTGTCGCAAGGCGGCCAGGATGTCCTCGCCACCTTCGGCCCTGGCCGCTTCGATGGTCAGGGGCGTGATGCGCCGGGACAGCAGTTCGCTGGCCGCGACATCGGCGTTGGCGGCGTCGAGCGAGCCTTCGATCTTGCTGCCGTGGGCGTCGCGGCCAGTGTAGCGAAAGGCTGGCATCAGGGGTGTGCCTCGCGGTGTCGGGCCTCATACCTGCAGTGCCAGCCTGGCAAGCCATTCGCGGGCAAGGCCACGTCTACGGGCGAAACATGGACCACATATGGCGCCCCGGGAAGCGGTCCTGGCCGCGAAGCTTGCCAGGCACGGACGAATGCGCTCATTGCAGCATGTCCTCGTCGCTCAACGTCGCGCAGACTTTCAATACTTCATCGACACTGGTGATGCCGGCCATGGCGTAGTCCAGGGCGCAGGCGGCCAGCGGGCGATAGTGCGGCTGCTGGCGGGCGGCCTCGGCAAAGCTCTGTGGGTCGCCGCGACGTAGCGAGGCGACCATCGCTTCGTTCATCTCCAGCAGCTCGAAGACCCCGATACGCCCGCTGTAGCCCGAGTTATGGCAATGGTGGCAACCGCTGCCCCGTTTGAAAACGGCGTTCCCCAGCGACCCACCGTTGAGGGCCTCCAGCCATAGCCGCTGCTGCGGCGTCGGCTCATGGTCTTCCATGCAGTTTTCGCAGACACGGCGGATCAGCCGCTGCGCCAGCACGGCGTTCAGGGCGGTGGCGACCAGGAACGGCTCGACGCCCATGTCGATCAGGCGCATGGCCGAGGTCAGGGCGTCATTGGTGTGCAGGGTGGACAGCACCAGGTGGCCGGTCATCGCCGCACGCAGGGCGATCTCGGCGGTTTCCTGGTCGCGGATCTCCCCCACCAGCACCACGTCCGGGTCCTGGCGCAGAGCGGCGCGCAGCACGCGGGCGAAGGTCAGGTCGATCCTGGCGTTGACCTGCACCTGGTTGATGCGCTGCATGCGGTATTCGACCGGGTCCTCGACGGTGATGATCTTCAGTTCCGGGCTGTTCAGTTCGGCCAGCCCGGCATACAACGTGGTGGTCTTGCCCGAACCGGTCGGCCCGGTCACCAGCACCATGCCATGGGGCCGTTGCAGCAGGCGGCGGAAACGCTCGAGAATGCCCGGCGGCATACCGCTGCCTTCCAGGGTGGACATGCTGCCGCTCTGGTCGAGCAGGCGCATCACCACCGACTCGCCGAACTGCACCGGCATGGTCGAGAGACGCACATCGAAGTTATGGTTGCGCACGCGGATATTGAAGCGGCCATCCTGGGGCAGGCGCTTTTCCGAGATATCCAGGCCGGACATGATCTTCAGGCGCATGACCAGCGCCGAGGCGATGCGCTGCTCCTTCATCACCTGCTCGTTGAGCACGCCGTCGATACGCTGGCGGATACGCACTACGCCATCGTCCGGCTCGATATGGATGTCCGAGGCCTTCATCTGCACCGCGTCCTCGAACAGTGTCTGCAACAGCCGCACCACCGGCGCGTCGCTGTTGCTGTCGGAGCCAAGGCGCGAGAGGTCGAACTCGCTCTCCTGCAGCTCGCCCTCCAGTTCGCCGGCCAGCGAGGCGATCTGGCTGGTGCGCCGGTAGACGCGGTCGAGGGTGTCGAGCAGTTCGCTCTCGCGCACCACCGCCGGATAGACGCGCTTGCCCAGCAGCCGCTCCATCTCGTCCTGGGCGAACAGGTCGAGGGGGTCGCTCATGCCCACCAGCAGGCCATCGCCCTGGCGCGACAGGACAATAACGCGGAAACGCCGCGCTACCGCTTCGGGCAGGCTCTGGGTGAGGTCGCTGTCGAACTTGTAGTGCTTGAGCTCCACGAAAGGAATCTGCAACTGCTCGGACAACGTCGACAGAAGCCGCTTTTCGTCGATGAAACCGAGGTCGACGACGGTGCGCCCGAGCTTCGAGCCGGTACGTTTCTGTTCCTGCAGGGCCTGTTGCAACTGGCCATCGTTGATCAGCCCGGCCTGTATCAACAGGTCACCGATCCTGACCTTGCGCTGACGGATGTCCTGCTGGTTCATGGCCTGCCTCCCAGGGCGCCGGCGCGTTCATTGGCGAAACGCCGCGAGTCTTCATCCAACCCCTGGCCCAGCAGGGCCAGGCGGTAATGGCGGCCGGCCTCGGCGGGCCGCTCCAGTTGTTCGAGGGCGATGGCCAGGCCCAGTTGCCAGGTGGCCTGCCCCGGGCGCAGGGCAACCAGCGCCTGGTAGGTCGCGGCGCTGCCCTGCCAGTCCTCGACCTGCTGGTAGAGCGCGGCCAGCAGGGCATGGTAGGACGGCTCGCGAGCGAGTTCGGGCGGGTTCTGTTTCAGGCTGGCCAGGGCGGCGTTGCTGTCTCCGACCAGTAGCTGGCCGCGCGCCAGCGACAGGCGCAACTCGGCATCCTGCGGGTGCTGGTGCAATTGTGCCGGCAACCACTCCAGCAAGCGGGCATGCTCCCCTGCCGCCAGGTAGGCGCGCGCCAGCCAGCGTACGACTTGTACATTGCCCGGCTGCTTTTCGTGCAGCGCCTGCAGAGCGGCGATGGCCCGCCCGTACTCGCCATCGGCCAGCCATTGACGCGCCTGGGACAAGGGCTCTGGAGTATGACTGGTGATACTGACGGAGGTCGGCCCACGCACCGCCGGCGCCAGTTGAACGCTCGGTTGAGCGGCGGCGACAGGCTCGCCGCCGGCCTGGCGCGAGGTTACATCGACCGCCGGCGCCGTGCGTGTCACCCAGTCCGGCCATTGCGCATCGACCAGGGTGGCCGGCTCGGCCTCGGGCAGTTCGATCCCGGCCACTTCGGGCAGGCCTTCCCGTTGCAGCTCCAGCGGTACTTCCAGCCAGAGCTGCCAGCGATCCGCGCTGGCCTCCAGGCGATCATGCAGTTGCAGGCGCTCGCCCAGGCCGGCGAACTGCACCCGCACCTGCCCGCCCTGCTGCTCGACCCGCCAGGCCAGGCTCTGGCCGTCCTTCTCGATACGGCCACTGCGCATCTCGCCACGCAGTTGCACCCCTTCCAGCAGCAGGTCGACCAGCCCCTGCTGGTCGGTACGGCGATAGCTGGGCGAACCATCCAGCAACAGTTGCAGCACGAAGCGCCGGCCATCGTTCTGTGGCAGCACTTCGACCAGGGCCAGCAGCGCCGGCTCACTGGCGACAGCGGGCACTTCGGCCAGTGGCGCTTCGACGTCCGGCACGGCAGGCGCGCCCGACTGGCGCCAGTAGAGCAACGCCAGCAGCAGCGCGACCACCACCAGCAGCGCGCCGACCAACGCGCCGCGCTGCCAGCGCATGCGTCGGGCGAGCCGGCGCTCGTCCACCGCCTGCATGTCCAGCAGTCGCTCGCGTTCGGAGGGCGCCGCGCGGCGCGCCTCGAGATCACGCAACATATCGTTGACCAGGCTCATGGCAACACCTCGCGCACTTGCGACAGCCAGGGCCAGACGGCCAACAGCAGGCAGACGGAAACACCGCCGGCCAGCAGCCACCATGACAGGCGCGAAGATGACCGCCGCGCCCCCTCGGTATCTTCCAGGGCCCGTCGCACATGGCGCGGCGCGACCTGCCGCGCACCTTCCCCATAGGCCGCCATCAGGCACTTGTTGGCGAGGATATTGAGCAGCCGCGGAATACCGCCGCTGCCTCGCACCAGCAGGCGCACCGACGCGCCGCTGAACAGTGGCTCGCCGCGATAGCCCGCCACCGCCAGGCGTTCCTGCAGGTAGCGGCTGGCATCACGCACATCCAGCGGCCGCAGGCGGTAGGAGAAGGTGATGCGCTGGCGCAGTTGGCGGAAATCCTCGCGGGCCAGGGTCGCATCCAGCTCGGGCTGGCCGAACAGCACCACCTGCAACAGCTTGCGCTGTTCGGTCTCCAGGTTGGTCAGCAGGCGCAGGCCCTCCAGCGTCGCGCTCGGCAACGCCTGCGCCTCGTCGATCAGCACCACGGTGCTCTTGCCGGCGGCGGCCAGCTCGATCAGGCGCTGGTGCAGGGCGCTCAACAACCCGTGGTTATCCAGTTCCTCGACATCGGCGATATGCAGTTCATGGGCCAGGGCCTGGCGCAGCCCCATCGGGTTGAGCGCCGGGTTGGGTAGCCAGGCGACCTGGTAGCGCTCGCTATCGAGCTCATTGAGCAGGGCGCGGCACAACAGGGTCTTGCCGGTGCCCACTTCGCCGGTGACCTTGATAAAGCCTTCACCCTCGCCCAGGGCCACGCGCAGCAGGTTGAGGCAGGCCTGGTAGGGCGCGAGTTGCACCAGGAAGTCGGTGTTCGGCGTCAGCGCGAAGGGCTTCTCGCGCAGGCCGAAGAATGCCTCGTACATAGATGACCTATCTCACCTGCCGAAAGGACTCGGCGCTCTTGCGCAACTCGTCCAGCCAGATCTGATCGGTGACCACCTGCGGGCGCATGAGGATGACCAGTTCGGTCTGTTGCAGCTCCCTGCGCCGCTGCTGGAACAGCACACCCAGCAGGGGCAGCCTGGATGCCCAGGGCACATTGGCGTCCTCATTGGTATTGCGGTTCTCCAGCAGGCCGCCGATCACCACCACCTGGCCACTGCGGGCACGCACGATGGAATCGGACTGGCGTGTAGTGGACAGTGCCAGCGGCAGGTTGAAGACGTTGTCCGCGCCGCCGAGCTGGATGCTCTTCTGCTGGTCCTCTACCCGGCTCACGGTGGGACGCACATGCAGCGTGACCTGTTCGTTCTCGTCGATCTGCGGGGTGACATCCAGGGAAATCCCGGAGAAGAACGGCGTCAGGGTGATATCCAGGTCCGGCGCGGTGGTACCGCCGGACAGCGAGGTGGTGGTGGTCGACACATCGGTGACGAAGAATTCGTCGGTGCCGACCTTGATCACCGCCTTCTGGTTGTTCAGCGTGGAAATGCGCGGGCTGGACAGCACCCGCACCTGGCCCTGGGTTTCCAGCAGTTGCAGCACCCCGCTGAAATCGCCGGTGGAAACGCTGGCGCTGAACACGCCGCCGAGCCCCTCCGGGCCGGTCAGGGTATCGCCGCCAATCCCCAGGGAAAAGTCCGCGCCACCGAGCCCCCGCCCGAGTTGCGACCAGTTGATGCCCGACTGGAAACCATCCGACAGGCTCACTTCGAGAATCTTGGTCTCCAGGATCACCTGCCGTTGCAGGTTGCGCTGCGCCTGCTGCAGGAAGTGCTCGACGTTCTGCTGGATCACACTGGGCGCGCGCACCACCAGCAGGCCGGCCTGCGGGTTGACCACCACATTGTTGCCTTCGTCGGCGCCGATCATCATGCCGATGACCTCGCGCAGTTCGCTCCAGAAATCCACCGTGCTGCTGGTCAGCAACTGGCTGGCACTGACCGTGGCGGAACTGGTGCCGGTGGTGGTGCCCGCCGCTCCGGAACTGGTGCTGTCGCTGGTGACCACCTGCCCCGAACTGACGCGCGTATCGGTGCTGCCCTGGCGCTGGACGTTCAGGTAGTTCAGGTCATAGGTCCGGGTGATACGCTCGTTCGGCAGTATCTGGTAGCCATAGCTGGTACGACGGTAGTCGTAGCCATAACTGTCACGCACCGCCGACAGCACCTCGTCGAGGGTGACATTGCGCAGGCTGAAGGTGATCTCGCCACTGACCTGCGGGTGCACCAGCAGATTCTGCCCGGCGCTTTCGGCCAGGCTCAGGAAGAACTCCGGGGCGGGCATGCCATTGACCGCCACATCGAAACGCGGCCCCCTGGCCACGGCGGGCACGCCGATATCCAGTTGCGGTATCAATGCCGCCTGTACCGAAAGCGGCGGCACGACTTTCTGCTGGCTCTGCGCCAGGCTTTCCTCGAACAGACGGTCACTCTGCTCGTACAGGCGCTGGTCCCCGTCCGGGAATGTCTGGCAGGCAGTCAGTAGACCGATCATGCCCAGCAGACCGAAGTGCGGGAAGTATTTCAGCATCATGGCTTTGCTCGACTCGGAGTGATGACCGGTGTGGCCAGGCGCAGCGTTTCACGCTGCCCCTCGCGCTCGATCAGGACGGAGTGTGAATGGATGGCCAGCACGCGGGCATCGCCCAGGCGCTCTCCAACCTTGAGGGGTTGACCATTGATGACGGCGCGCGATACCTGCGGCGAACGCAGGATCGCCTGCAGTTGCAGGCTGGCGGGAGGGGCCTGCGCGCCCTTCGGTGTCAACTCCACGGGCGGTTGGGTCGGGTCGCGCGCCAGCGCGAGCGTGCTCGCCAGTACGGCCAGCAGCAATGGAAAGCGGAACAGCTTCGACAAGTCAGACACCGAGCACCCCCTGGTCACGGCTCAAGGTATGCAGGTCGATGATGATGCGTGCCTTTTCATGGCCCTCCTCGCTCACCCGGTGGTCGAGACTGTCCCAGTGCAGGCGCCAGCCCGATGCCTGTACCGCGCGCAGGTATTCGAGCAGGTCGAAATAACCGCCCTCGAGGGTCAGTTTCAGGCCATGGCGGTAAAGCGCCAAGGGTACCTCCGATGGCGTACTCCCCACTTGCGGCGGCGTATCGCCCGGCAGTTCCAGCGGCGTACTGGAGCTTTCCAGGTTGATCAGCTTGAGCCGCGGCTGATTGCGCAGCAGCTCCTGCAGGACACTCTTCATCTGCGCTGGCGGAATCAGCGAACCGGTTTCCTCATCGATACGCCGCAGGACCTCCTGCCTGACGCCCTCGGCAACCCTCAGGGCATCGCGATAAGGCAGGTTGGGGTCGGCGGCCATCCTGGCTTCCAGGTCGAGCCGGGTCGCCTGCGCTTCCTGCAGCCGCGTCTCGGCGTCCTGACGCTCACGCACGTAGGTCTGCTCGCGTAATGCCAGGGGCTCGGCCAGCAGCAGGTAGTAGAGCATGACCAGCAGCGCCAGGCCGACGGCGTAGCACAACCATTGCTCACGGGGCGCCAGGGCATGCCAGCGCTTCAGCAGGTCATTCATCGCGCCCCTCCCCCGCCTGTCGTGAGGCCAAGCGGAATTCCAGCAGGTCGCGCTGATCGCGCAGAATCTCGAAACGGGCGAACTGGCGCCCCCTGAACACTTCGCTGCGCCCCAGGCTCTCGAGGTACAGCGGGAACAGCTCCTGATTCTGGCTGAGGCCATACAGGGCCAGTTCGCTGCCACCGTCGAGCAGATGGATACGGGTCAGCCACAGGCCACTCGGCGGATGCCGATCGGCCAGCGCCAGGAGGTAGGCGACGAAACCGCCACGGCGCTGCAAGTCCAGGTCACGCAAGTAATCGGCCATACGCTGCAACTGGCGGTTCTCGCTTTCCCGCGCCGTCACCCGGGCCGGCAATGCCGGGTCCAGCACCGGTTCGCGGTAGTTCGCCTTGACCGCGTCGAGCTGCTGCTGGGCTTGCGCGGCCTGTTGCCGGGCCGTTTGCGCGGCTTCTGCGGCCTGATACGAGCGCCACCCCTGCCAGGCGGCATGCAACCCCAGCAGCAGGCTCAGCAGCAGCAGGCCCAGCAGCAGCGATCGCGGCCGTGGGCCGCCTTCGTCGCGCTGTTCATGCTGATAGAGGTTGATGTTCTGCATTCAGTCGATTTCCTGGCGCAAGGCGGCACCCACCGCCCCCATGCAAAACGCCTGCAGTGACTCGTCCAGCTCGGCCTGTGGCTGCCCGGGGAACAGTTCGCGCATATCCAGCCGCTGCAGTTTGACCGCCAGGTCCCGCATCAGTGCTTCACGGGTGCGCTCACCATCCTGCTTCATCGGCAGCAGCAACAGGCGGCTGATATAGCCCTTGCCCAATTGGCTTTCGAAATAGTCCAGGGAGCGCTGGATTTCCAGTGTCATATTGGACAGGTCCTGGTCGGCGCGGGCCAGGCCATTCTCGATATGCCGCGCCATATAGAGGTCGGCGCCATTCTGGATGCAGACCAGCCCTTCGCTGGTGCGCAGGCGCAGTAGCGCCAGGTTGATGCCCTCCGCCCCCACCAGCAGCCCCAGGTTGCGAAAGGCCATCTCGGTAATGTCGATACTCGACAAGCGCAATCCCGCCTGACTCACCAATGCCTCGTATTCGGCAACGCGGGCCTTGCCCAGTACGACGCAGTAAACCATCCGAGTGCGCCCGCGGTAGGCATCCTCGGGCAGGCTGAAGCAGTCGATGACCACCTGTTCGAGGGGCTCGCCGATCATGTCCTTCACTCGCCAGCGCATGGCATCGCGCAGCTCCGCAGGCGGAACGTCGGCCGCCTCCAGCAGGAATATCTGATAAAGCGAAGGGTGCAACAGCAGGTTCACCGGCATGCCCTGCCAGCCGTTATCGCCCACCAGCGCCTTCAATTCTTCGTGCTGCCGGTCACGGGCCGCTTCGCGGTATTCGCAATGCAGCAGGCTGACAGCATCGGGGGTCCTGTGGACATGCGCCACGGCGATACCCTGCAGACTGGTTTCCAAGCCCAGCAGTCCGACGGTTTTTGTCTTCTTCCCCCGGGAAAACAGTCTCACGGCCTCAAATACTCCATTCTCGAAATGTGCCGAATACGGCACCCGGCGACATGATAGTGGGCCACTGCTGGATGACGAAGATGAAAGCAATAAGTATCAATGTGCTATTAGACACTAAAAAACTCGTCAAAACATAAGAATACCGGCATCTCATGATAACCGGTCAAACATAGTCAGATAACAGGCACTGCCCCCGACAAATTGCCGACACCTGTTCCGTCCGCCGCATGCTCACCGAACATGGAGCAAAGCACCAGAGGGCAAAACGTCCCAGCGATGCCCCGGGTCTGCTGACGTTTCGGCGCAAGCCGCGTTGTCGCGACCATGCTAGAACAGTCGCAATTGTTCGAACTCATCCCGCAGGTCGATCAGACGGACCCCCACCCCGATAAGCCTTACCGGACTGCCGCGGCGCGCATAGGCCATCGCCAGCAGATCTCGGTAGTGCTCCAGTTCCAGCCCCACTCCCGCCTGCTCCAGGGTGGTCTGGGTGAAATCATGGAACTTGAGCTTCACGAAGGGCTTTCCCGGCCGGTAACTCTCATCGAGCCGTGCCAGGCGACGCGCCAGCTCCGCCAGCAATTCCGGCAACTGTGCGATACAGGACGGCAGATCCGGCAGGTCCCGATCGAAGGTATTTTCCACGCTCATGGACTGGCGCCGGTGCTCCGCCGTGACCTCTCGCTCGTCGATCCCCCTGGCCAACCCCCACAATCGCTCGCCAAAGGCACCGAACTCACGCACCAGCGCCAACCTGTCCCAGCCACGCAAGTCCTCGCAAGTCGCCACGCCCATCCGCCCGAGGCGCTCCGCCGTGACCTTGCCGACACCATGCAGGCGAGCGACCGGCAGCATTTTCACGAACTCGTCCACCTGCTCCGGGGTTATCACGAACAGGCCATCGGGCTTGCGCCAGTCACTGGCGACCTTGGCCAGGAACTTGTTCGGTGCGACACCCGCCGAAACCGTGATGCGCAGCCGCTGCCAGACGCGCCGCCGGATATCCTCGGCAATGCGCGTGGCGCTGCCGGAGAAATGCGCGGAATGGGTGACATCCAGATAGGCCTCGTCCAGTGAAAGCGGTTCAATCAACTCGGTATAGTCACGAAAGATTCCGTGGATCTCCCGCGAGGCCTCGCGATAGGCCTCGAAACGCGGGCGGATGATCAACAGGTCGGGGCACAGTTTGAGCGCATGCGCCGAGGACATGGCGGAGCGCACGCCATAGGCGCGCGCTTCGTAGTTGCAGGTCGCGATCACCCCACGCCGATCAGCCGCGCCACCCACGGCCAGGGGGCATGTCGCCAGGGAGGGATCGTCGCGCATCTCGATGGCCGCGTAGAAGCAGTCGCAATCCACGTGGACGATTTTTCTCTGATCCATGGCACCATGATACTGGATCGCGGCGGTAGTCCATCGCTCCGCTGACGGGGCGCCTCCACGTCTTCGTCGTGACGTGGCCGCGTAGCGGAGAGGCCCCGTGGGGCGGGGCTCAGTCCCTGGCCTGTGCCGCGGTCAGGTCGATGAGCGTCGCCCAGTTGCTCATCGATATGAAGTGGCAATACACCAGGTGCAACCAGCCACGCTCTCGCCAGTGCAGGAAGGTTTCCTCCGGCAACTGCTGGAAGCGCGCCTCGTCGATGATCTTGAACCCGCCCAGGCTGAGCTTCTCCCCGCTGGCCAGCGATACGTCGGCGCGGTTATCGGTCAGCAGGCCGGCCTGCTGCAGCGCATCCACGAACTGCTCGGTAAACGCATGGTGGCCCTGGTAGTCGCGACAAAAGGCCAGTGCATTCTCCAGCAGCGGCGTCGGCTTGCCGTCCGCGAACAACGGGCGGCCTTCATCGCGGACCACGCCCTCGGCGGCCTCGTCGATGCACAGGGCATATTCCGACTTGTCCGCGTTCTCCATGAAAATGAACGGATAGCGGCGCACATACGCCGGCACATAGCTGGAGCGCCATGCGCCATCTTCCGCGACGAACAGGTTTTCCCCGCCACGCAGGCCGAGCAGGGCCACCGGCTGCGGCTTCGCGCCATCGGCGAAGAGGATGGGATAGTGCTTGCAGGCCTGGGTGAACTCCGCAGCCGCCAGCGGCACCGAGTTGCTGATGCCGGCGAAGCTGTAGTCGACACCTTCGAGCAGGCCCAGCGTGGCGTCCTGTTCGGCGCGCAAAGGGCGTGGCTGCTTGTAGAAAACGGGTTGTGCCTGGGTCATGTCGTTACTCGTCATCTCGTTAATTGGGTCAGTTTCCGTCACGCCGCCCATTACAGGCGGCAAGTGGCACCATCGTCTACACAGCCGATCTCCGGGTAGCCCTCGCTGGACAGCACCTCGGGCGCCCGATACGCCCCCAGCGCTTCCCGGGCCAGCCCTTCCGGTTCGACTTTACGATCGAACAGCGAGCCGGCCCGCGGCGTCGTGGATACCACGCTACCGGGCACGGTCGAAGCCACCACTTGGGGAATATAGTCATCACCGCCCCAAGGCGCTTCATTGATGAAGTAAGGCGCACGCTTGAGCGCCGAATCTATGTTGCGCGCCACCCTGCGGCCAGTCTCGCCACCGATGCTGCCGAACAGCCTGGCCGAGCCTGCGCTTGGCACGGTCAGCCGGGCGACCTGCAGCAGTTCACGATTGCCCGTGTTGCCCCAGGTCGTACCGATGTTCAATGCGCCGGTCCCGGAGGCCAGGGTCAACCAGGTGTCCGGAGCGTACAGGCCCGGCATGACGATATCGCCAGTCGTCGTGAACACGGCCTGCGCCGAGAGGATATCCGCCACGATCGCCAACTCGATACCGCCGTCGAGGATGGTGATGCTCTCCGGCAGGTAGATATGCGCACCGCCAGTCTGGGTGAAGTCGTCCTTGGCCAGGATGGCGCCGTTGAAGGTGATCGCCCCCTCGTCGTCGCTATTGTGCAAGGTCAGCGCACCGTTCTCGGCCGTGACCGGACCTTCGAAGAGGAATCCGTCACCGCTCAAGACGATACCGTCTGCGCCATCGGCCAGCAGCGCGCCGCCAAAGCGGGTCAGGCCACCTGCCGCCGCCTGCTGCACGGTCGATACATGGACATTGCCGGCGAAGTCGATGCTGTCGCCTGCCGAGAGCAGCAGGTCGCCCAGCGGCGAGGTGCCGCCGACGGCGCCCACGACCTCGATACTCGCCCCGGCATTCAGCGCCAGCGAGGAACGATCGGCGCTGTCGATGGACGAGCCGAACAGCAACGAGCCGCCCTCGCTGGTCAGCCCCTGGTCGCCGGAGAGACTCACCGCGCCTTGATACGACTGGTCGCCCGTGGTCACCAGCGAACCGCCGTTGAAGGTGGTATCACCGAGCACCGTCAGGCTGGCCAGCGGCGCGCTATCGCCCTGCTCGCCGCCGATCACCGCGGAGCCCTCGATAAGCAGTGACTGAGCCCCCGCGACCACCCCGCCGACGCCCTGGCTCAGGGTCACGCTACTGGCCTTGAGCACCGTGTCCTGGTCGATCACCAGGGTTTGGCTGTAGTACTGCGCACCGGTGGTGGCAACACCGCCCTTGACATTGCTGCTGCCACTGACGCTCAAGCTCGAGAGCGCGTCATTGGCACCGACCACGCCAAGGCTGGCATCGCCCTCGATGGTCAGCGACTGGCCACCTTCGGTCGTGGCGTCCACACCCGCCAGCAGGATGACCTCGCTGGCCTTGAGTACGGTATCGGTGGACAGGACCAGGTGCTCGCCATAGCGCTGCACCCCCGTGGTGTCGATCGGGCCAGCGGCGATTTCCAGGACGCCTCCTGCATCGGTTTCCAGTGCTGCGGCCTTCAGGCTGGCTCCAAAGTGGCTGGTGCCGGAGCTGTTCACGTTCAGGGCGCCCAGGCGCTCGCTGTCACCGACATTGCCGGAGAAGGTCACATCGCCGGCAGCGCTGTCGA
The DNA here is from genome assembly GCF_004327335.1 of Stutzerimonas kirkiae. GTDB lineage: Bacteria > Pseudomonadota > Gammaproteobacteria > Pseudomonadales > Pseudomonadaceae > Stutzerimonas > Stutzerimonas kirkiae. The sequence continues at coordinate 71,962 of NZ_QJUO01000002.1, forward strand.
TGCGCAGGTCATGGCCGCCATCCAGGGTCGAGTCGAAGCCGACGCTGCCGCCCGTGGTGGTCAGGACGGTATCGCCGGCCAGTGTCACGGCACCCCGATAGGTCTGGTCGCCAGTGGTCGCCAGGGTACCGCCATTGAGCTGCGCACTGCCGCTGACCGTCAGCGAATCCAGCGGCGAGTCCTCGCCAAGCGGGCCGTCCAGCACCAGGTCACCGACGATCGACAGGCCATGCGCACCATCGGCGCCAGCCGCCAGCGTGACCTGGCTGGCGCTGAGCTGCACGTCGCTGCCCAGCGACAGCCGCTCGCCGTAGTACTGGCTGCCCGTGGTATCGATATTGGCCGAAACACTGACGCTGCCCGGATCGTCGGTATATACCGAGGCGGCCCGGACCGTAGCGCCGATATGCGACTCGCCAGCGGTTTCGATACGGATCGCGCCGACCCGTGCCAGGCTGCCGACCTGCCCCAGGAAGCGCACATCGCCGGCATCCTCGCTGACCACCAGCAGGTCGTGGCCGCCATCGACCAGCCCATCGAAGGTCACGCCGCTTTTCCGGCTGGTCAGCGTGCTGTCGCCTTGCAGCGACACGTTGCGATACAACTGCGCACCGATCGTGGTGACGACGCCACCCAGCAGCAGGTTGCCACTGCCGGTGATCGACAGGCTGGCCAGGGCATCGGTGGCCCCCACGTCACCGTTGAAGCTGACGGTACCGTTGCCGTTGGCGATGGTCAGCGCATGGTTGCCGTCCACGGCCTGCAGACTGACATCGCCGCCCGCCGTGCCGATATCCACGTCGCCGAGCAGTTGCGCCGCACCTTGCACGGTCAGGTCGCCGCCCGCGGTCAGGTAGCTGCCGCTCAGTCGGGTGGTGCCGGTGTAGTGCTGCTCGCCTGTGCTGGATGCGCCGACCAGCGTGATGTTTTGCGCCGCGATGGTCAGGCTGGCCAGACCGCTGGCAACCTGCTGCAGAGTGATATCGCCGTTGCCGGCATTCAGTACCACGCTCAGGTCGTTGCCCTGCAGGGCGCCGACGACCGTCAGGTCACCGTCCTCGGCGGTCAGGCGCAGGGTCTTGCCGGTGCCGCTGGTGGCAACGCTGTTGGCAATGAAGCCCTGGTCGTTGCTGAAGTCGATATTACCGGTGCCGCTCACGCTGAGTGCGCTCAGTTCGCCCTGGTTGTCGATCGCCAGGTCGTTGTTCAGGCTGGTCACGCTCAGGCTGCCGGCCTGGCTGTCGAGGGTGGTATCGCCGCCCAGGCTGCCGGTCAGCAGACGCAGGGTGCCGGCACTGGCGAGAAGACGACGCGGCGTCGCGCCATCGCTGAGCACATCGCCCTGGCCTTCCAGGCGCAGGTTGCCGGTGGTCGCCAGCCCGGCCTGCGGCAGGTACAGCGTGGTTCCGGCCAGCAAGGCCAGGTCGCCGCCGGCCGGAGCGAGCAACTGCCGCGCATCCAGGCTGGCGCTGCTGCTCAGGTAGACCTTGCCGGTGGCGGGCACCCGCAGGCTGCCATTGGCGATGCTCAGATCGCCGTTGTTGGCGATCGCCACCTGGCTGCCCTCGCTGCCGGTATCGAGCAGGGACAGCACCGCCACACGGGTACGCAGCGCATCGACGCTGGCGTCATCCAGCACATCGGTGACGCTGCCGATATCGCCATTGGCGCTGATCGACAGACTGTGGGCACGCACGTTGGTCGCATCGGCGGCCAGCCGGCCGACGGCTCCGGCGGACAGCAGAACCACCTGGCCATGCTGGTCGCCGGCACTCAGGCTGCCGAGCAACAGGTCGCCGCTGGCGTTCTGCAGACGGATATCGTTGCCGGCGGCATCGCTGCTGGAAACCACCGAGGCCGCGACGAGCGGTCCGGCCGCGCGGATGTCTATGGCGCCATCCTGGGTGAGGATATCGTTCAGACGCAGGCCAGCCGTGTTGCTGTCGCTCAGGTAGATACCACCCGTCCCGCTCACCTGCGCATCCAGGTAGCCGGTGTGGGTCAGCAGGGCCCGGCTGGCATCGCCGATGCCATGCACCGCGTTCAACGCCACCCGGGAGCCGATGATCAGCGAGGTCTGCCCGTCGTCGGCGCGGAGGGTGTCGCCCGACAGGCTGACGTTGCCGCTGCCCGCATTGATGTTGCCGGCGTAGAGCGCGCCGAGGGCGCTGGCATCGATATCGCCACCGGCGGACAGGATGTTGCCGAGGAACAGGCCGCTGGCCGCCCTGACGACGATATCACCGCCATTCGAGGTCACCACCGCCAGGGTCGAGGCCTCGCTCGGCGACAGGTAGATGTCGCCGCCCGCGCTGCTCACGGTAACGTTCTGGCCGATGGTATTCAGGCCGAGGCTGCTGCTGCCGACGCTATTGGCGCTGGCGATATCGATGGCCTGGCCGCGAATCGCACTGGTGGCGTCCACGGCCAAGATGTTGCTCGCACTCAACGCCACATTGCCGCTGCCGGCGTTCAGTTCATTGGCGTTCAGGATGCCGCTCGAGGACACGCTGATATCGCCGCCATTGCTGATCATGCGGGTCAACAGCAGGCTGCCGCTGGCATCGACGGAAATGTCGCCGCCATTGGTTTGCGCGTCCAGGCCACCGCTCAGGTTGTTGCTGCTCAGGTAGATATCGCCGCTGCTGCCGGTGACCCTGGCCGTCAGCGGATTGCTGCCCGAGGCGATACTGACCGCGGCCCCTCTGGAGCCGATCCCCTCGACCGCCTCCAGGATGATCGCCCCGGCATTGCTGCTGAGGCTGCCGCTGCCGGCCAGGATGCTGCCGGCGGCCTTCAGGCTCAGGGTGCTGTTGGTGCCGTAGGTCAGGCTGCCGAGGGTGATATCGCCAGCATTGCCGGTGACCACGCTCAGGTCGCCGCCGGCGCTCAGGTTGTCCAGCTTCACACTGCCCTGGTTGTACAGGTTGACCAGCCCGGGCGCACTCGCAATGAGGGTGCCGACGGCGGTACGCAAGGCCTGGCTGGAGGTGCCGATGGAGCCGGCGGTGTAGCCGCCGGAATAGTAGCGGCTGGAACGGAGGTTCAGGCTGCCGGCGGTGATCAGGGAAGTGCTGGTGCCGGTGATGCTGCCGTCCTGCTGATAGCCACTGACATTCAGCGTCACCGCGCCGCCTCCGGCATTGAGGGTGCCGATGCTCAGCGCCCGGTTGCCATTGAAGGTGAAGTCCAGGTCCCGACCGCTGTTGGACAGGTTGGTGATCGCCGAATCGGACAGGCTGGCGGTCAGGCCGCTGGCCTGCACGCTGATGACGCCACCAGCGGTATAGCTGCTGGAAGCACGGCTGATGGCCAGGCTGTCCAGGGCCTGGCTGTCGGTGACATAGATATCCTTCGGCGAGGTCAGCACCAGGATCGGCGTGGCCACATTGATACGGGCAGATGAGGTGCCGATGGAATAGGCCGTCGAGCCACTGATGTAGTTGGCCGAGAGGGCGACGCTGCCGCCGCTGACCAGATTGCCGGAGATACCGGTGATATTGCCCAGGCTGGCACTCAGCGACACCCCCGTGGCACCGCCATAGACCGTGCCGACGCTGAGCGCCCGTCCGGCGTTCAGCGTCACGCCACCGGGCGCCCTCACGTCGCTGGCGGTGAGATTGTAGCTTTCGTTCAGGGCGATGCTGCCTGTGGCGCCACGCGCGTTGCTGCGCGCGGTGGCGCTCAGTACGGTGGTACCGGCCCCATAGGCCGTGGTGGTGATGGCGCTGACGTTGCCGATGGAGCCTTCGGCGTCGAGGCTCACCGCCGTGACGTTGCTCAAGTTACCACTGACGATGGAACCACCGCTGTTGGTGACGAAAAGCCTGTTGCCGTTGAGGTTGATCGAGCCCAGGGCGATGTCGCCGACGCTGTTTTCCAGGTAGGTATCGCCGTAGGCCGTGACACCGCCCAGGGCGGCCGGATTGCTCAGGGCCAGGCGTACGCCACCGCCATAGGCGGTGGCCGAGGCGTAGGCGGCGTCGGCGCGCACCGGCTGGCCGGCCGCACCGATCGCCCCTTGTGCGCGCAGGTTCAGGCTGCCCGTGGTAATGCCATTGTTCGCATTGCCGTCACCGACGATATTCGCACCGGCGTTGTTGGTCGTCAGGTTCAGGACGCTGGTCTTGCCCAGGTCGATCTCGCCCAGCACCAGGGAGCGGCCACTGTTATAGGTCAGGCGCAGCCCCTGGTCGTCGCTGATGTTCAGGGTCGTGCCGGTGGTGGCGTCGACGGCGGAATAGGTCAGGCCCGGCGCCGTCAACTGGTAGGTCGATACCCGGTTGGTGGCCTGACGCTGGGTGTTTACCGTCAGTTCGTCGAGGTGTACGTCCGAGGCCAGGTAGTGGTCGCCGGTAACATCCAGGCTCAGGCGCGGCGCGGAGAAGCTCAGGGCGGCACCGCTGGCGCCGATGCTCGCGGCGTTGTAGCTGATGAACGACAGGCTGGCGGCGCTCAGGTGGCTGCTGGCGTCCTTGGCCAGGATATCGCCATTGACGTTGATCAGGATCAGTTGGCCGCCGTTGGCGACACCACTCGGTGAAGTATCGAGGGTGCCGAGCAGCAGGTCGTGCCAATGGCCCTGGCCGGTGAAGTTGATCCCGGTGCTGTCGGTGACGGTATCCAGGTAGGTGTCGCTGCCGTCGTCGCTGGCGACGAAGGTCAGCGTCGCGGTGGACGAACCGAATGCCGCGCCGGAAGTGATCCGGTAGCTGGCGCCCAGGTTGCCGGACTGGCTGTTGGTGAAGCTCAGTGCCGACAGGTCGAGGCTGTTGTCGACGTAGATGTCGGTGCCGGCGCTGACCCGCAGGTCCAGGGCATGGGTAGTGAAGGCGGCCTGGTCGCTGCCGATCGCCGAGGTCGCGCTGAGGCTGACCATGTCGGCATTGAGCTGCGCACCGTTGCTGGTCAGGCTGCCGCTGGCGCTCAGCCAGATATTGCGACCACGCTGGGCGTCGACCCTGGCCACGTCGATGCTGCTATCGGCGCTGAAGCTGAAGTCCAGGCCACTGGCGTCGCTGACCTCGGTCAACACGAAGCGATTGTTGGCGCTGTCGTCGACGATATCGAAGACCAGTTGCGGAGCGCTGAGCCACAGGGTGTTGGTGCGCCCGGCCTGCGCGTGGGTGCTGGTCACGTTGAGGCTGTAGAAATCCGAAACGCCGTCCACATAAATGTCATAGCCGCTGGACAGGGTCAGGTTGCGCACATCCAGTTGCAGGTGCGCGGCGGCGCTGCCGATGCTGCCGTTGCTGGCGTTCAGTTCCAGGCTGGCGGCCTCGATCGCGGCGCCATCGTAGAGGATCGAGGCACTGTTGAGGATACGACCGCTGCCCAGGGTCAGATCGCCCAGGGTCAGGTTGCCGGTGTTGGAGACATGCAGATAACCGCTGACGTTGCCGGACAGCCGTGAGGTGGTCAGCAACAGCGGCGAAGTGTTGGCGTAGATCCCTACCGTACTGGCATTGAGCGTCACTTCGCCCGCAGTGATCCGGGAAGTGCTGCTGTTCTGGCCCAGGATGCTGCCGCCGCTGGTCAGGCTGACACTGCCGCCAGTACCGGTGTTGACGGTGCCCACGCTCAGGGCGTGGCCGGTGTTCACCGTCAGCGCCAGGTTGCTGGCGACGAAATTGCCGAGCAGCAGGCCGTAGACCGAACCGCTGCTGTAACTGATGCTGTTGCTGGTGATATTGCCGGCTGTGATGTTGTAGTTGGCGCTACTGACGCTGTTGTTGATATTGGCCGTCAGCGACAGCGAGTCGAGGTTGCCGGAATTGCCGACGGTGACGTTGCCGGCGGAGTTCAACGCCAGGTTGTTGGTCACGGTATTGGTGGCGATGCTGCCCTGGTAGTTGACGGCGGACAGGCTCACGCTACCCGAGATGATGGTGCCGCCGATGATCCGCGGCAGCATGCCGGTGCTGCTGTTGTAGCTGCCGCCAGCGGTCAGGCTGACCGAGCCATTGCTGCGGCTGCCGGTGTTGACGGTGCCCACGGCGATGTCCCGGTCGCTGTTCAGGCTGAAGTCCAGGCCGGTACGCGAGACGTTGCTCAGGGTCGTGGCGGTGACACTGTCGGAGACATTGAAGGCCAGCCCGGAGGATGTCAGGCCGTACGTATAGACCGGGCTGCCCGAAGCGCTGCTGTTGTGCCGCAGGGTCAGGGCCAGGCGGCCGAGGGCGCCGCTGTTGACGATATTGAAGCTGCTGATGCTGTTTACCGTCAGGTCGCTGGTGTTCACCTTCAGCGCGGCATCGGCAGTACCGATGCGACTGTAGGTGGCATCGACCGAGGTGTTGTTCGCCGTGAGGGACACCGCTGCAGCCGTGATGCCATCGCCATCGCCGAGCTGGCTGATGGCATTGCGGCTACCGCCGCTGCTGCTCAGGCTGACACTGCCACTTGCGGCAATGCTGCCGACGGCGATGTTCTTGCGCCCGCTGAAGCTGAAGTCGAGCAGGCCGCTGCCGGAGATGTCGCCAAGCGTATGGGTGTAGGCGCCATCGTCGCTGATCGCGAAGGTCTGGCCCGCGGCGCCGATGGCGAACTGGTTGGCCGTTGCCCCACTGGCGTTGACGACCAGCGCCAAGCGGCTCAACGCGGTGTCGCTGCCGACGTGGAAATTCCCCGCCGCCTCCAGCGCCAGGTCTGTGGTGCCGGACAGCAATAGAGCGTTGTGCTCGCCACTGGCGCCGATCGAGCCGTTGGCGGCCTTCAAGGCCACGCTCTGCGCCAGGATATGCGCGCCGTTGTCGCCGCCATCGGTGACCAGGCTGCCATAGTTGCTGGTCAGGCTGACCGAGCCGCCCGCGGTGTCGATCCGGCCGATGCGAATACCTACTACACTGGCGGTGAAAGCGAAATTCAATGCCGTGTTGGCGCTGATGTCCTGCAGGTAGTAGGCGCCCGCATTCTCGCCCAGCAGGAAGCGGCCGATATTGCCATCCAGCAGGCTGATACTGGCCGCCGCGCCCTTGCCGGTCAGGCTCAGGTCGCCGAGGCTGCCCTGGTTGTCCAGGTTCATCAGGCCATTGGCACTGGCCGTCAGCTTGCTGGTCTGCAGCCCCAGGGCGGTTCCAGCGTTGCCCAGGGTGCCATTGGCATTCAGGGTGATCGCGGCCCCGCGCAGGCGCGTGGCGCTATCGCCATCGTCGAGCAATTGCCCGCTGCCGGTGAGATACAGGTCGGCGCTACCGCTCGCGGCCGCGATCTCGCCGAGCAGGAAGGTGCTGCTCAGGTTGTTCAGGGCGATGTCGCCGGTTTCGCTACGGGCGCTGACCAGGCCGCTGCTGTTGAGCCTGAGCAGGCTGCCGGCGCTGCCCAGCGCGCCCTTGGCGTCGAGGGTGATACTGGCGCCACGTAGCGCACCGCTGCTGTAGCTCATGGCACCGTTGGTGGCGGTCAGGACGATAGCGCCGCTGGCGTTGATGTCCCTGAGCAGCAGGTCGCCCTGCTCTGCGAGCAGCTTCACGTCGCCGCTGGCATAGGCCTGGAAGCTGGTCTGGTTGATGCTCGAATTGACCGGCATCTCCAGCCTCAGGTTGACATCGCCGCTGCCGGCCAGGGCGTAGATCGACTGGGCCATCAGGGCCAGTGGCGTAGCGCCGCCGATACTGCCGCCATTGGCATAGAAGTACTGGCTGCCGGCCAGCACCCGGGTAGCGGCATCGCCGTCATCGAGAATCGAACCGTTGCTGGTCAGGATCAGCGAACCCGTGCGGGTCAGGTCGATATCACCCAGGTGGAGATCGCGGTCGCCGTTGAAGGTGAAGCTCAGGCTGGTGATGTCGGTCAGCGTATTGAAATGGTAGCCGTCCGCGCCATCGGTGAGGTTCAGCACCAGGGAGGGAGCGGTCAGTCGATAGGTGTACAACGCATCCGCGACGCCGTGCCTGGCACTGATGTTCAGCGAGTACAGGTCGGCGATACCGTTCAGGTACAGGTTGCCGGCCGTGCTCAGGGCCAACGAGGAGGTATTGACGTTGAGCGCATGGCTGGCGTCGCCCAGCGATCCGGCATCCGCGCGGAGGGTGACGCTGCTGCCGGTCACGCGGGTCTGCGCGTCGCCGTCGTCGAGGATATCGCCCGCGCTGGCCCGCAGCGTCACGTTCGACGAGGTGCCGGCGCGCACCTGGCCGAGCACCAGGGTCTGGTCGCCAGTGAAGCTGAAGGTACCCAGCAGGGCGCTGTCCAGGTTGCTCAGCAGGTAGCGACTGCCATCGTCACTGATGGCAAAGTCCTGATAGGGCGAGTCGATCTCGATGACGTTGGCCTGCCCCGGGCTGGCATGGCTGTTGGCGATGACCAGGCTGGAGAGGTTGGCCTGGTTGTCGATGTAGATATCGCCGCCGCTGCTCAGGTTCAGCGACTGGGCCGTGGTCGACAGGCGCGCCGCGGCGGTCCCCAGGTGGCGCGAGGCGTCGAGGGCGATGTTGCCCGTGGCGGTGACGATGTTGCTGTCGGCAGCGCCATCGGTGAAGATCGAGCCGTCCTGGGCGATCAGGCTGACACCGCTACGGGCGCTGACGTCGCTCAGGGTGGTATCGCCGCTGGCATTGACCAGGTACACACTGCCATTGGCCGACAGCAGCCGCTCCACCGCCACGTCGCCACTCTGGTTGACATAGACGCTGCCGTAGCCCTGCACATCGATCAGGCCGGCGCCGGTGTTGATATTGATGTTGTTGCTGGAACCACTGTCCAGGGTCACGCGGCGACCGACGATACGGGTGCCGCTGCTGGAGTTGACCGCACCGCTGCCCAGCAGGCGCAACAGCACATCGGCGACGCTACCGGCATTGATATCGCCGAGGATCAGGTTGCCGCTGGCCACTTCCAGGCTGATGCCGTTGGCGGCCGTGCTGGTAGCGGAGAGCAGCCGGGCGTTGGTGCTACCCGCGGTCTTCAGGTCGATGGCGCCGTTGCCGGACGTCACATCCAGGTACGAGCTGGAACCGCTCAGGCTGGCGTAGACACCTCCCACGCCGGCATTGGCAGTGAATGTCGTGGCATTGGCGAGCAGCCGGTTGACGACGCTGCCAATGGCCCCGGCGGCGTTCAGGTTCAGGCTGCCGGCATCCAGCAGCACGCCGCTGTCGGTGATGATGTCTCCACTGCTCGCGGTCAGCGCGACCACACGGTTGCTGGCGCTCAGGCTCTTCAGGGCCAAGGTGCCGCTGCTGCTGACGGCCACGTTGCCGTTGGCGCGTGCGCTCAGCGCCAGGGCACCGCTGTTGTTCAGGTACAGGCCGCCCCCCAGGGCGGACGCCTGGATGGCGGCGCTCTCGGTCTGCAGCGGCGAATCGCTGGCGCCGATGGCAGCGGTGGCGGAAAGGTCGAGCGCGGCGGCGCGCAGCAGGTTGCCGTCGCCGGCCAGCAGGCTGCCATTGCTCGAGATGAGCGTCAGTTCGCCACTACCGACATCCAGGTGCCCCAGCAGCAGGCTGCGGTCGCCGCTGAAGCTGAAGTCCAGGCCATCCTGAACGACGCGCTGCAGGCCATAGGCATCGCCATCGGTCAGTGCGAAATCGAGGCCATCGGAACTCAACGCATAGGTATTGCTGGCATTGGGCAGGATGTGCCGGCTGCTGATCGACAGGCTGTCCAGCACCCCGCTGTTGGCCACATTCAGATGGCCGCCGCTGTGCAGGACCAGCGCCGCGGTAGCGGTGCGCAGGACGTTTTCGGCATTGCCCAAGTTGCCGCCGGCGGCCAGCAGCGATACCTTGCCGCCAGTGAGCACGGCAGCATCCGACAGGCTGGAGATGGACGCGGCGATGGACTGTACGCTGATCGCGCCAGTGCCGGCATCCAGCGCATTGCCGAGGCCGATGCCGCTGTTGGAAGTCAGCGTGATGTCCCCGCCGTTGCTGGTCAGCTTGCCGATATTGCTCAGTGTGCTGGCGGTGCCGAGGGCTTCCAGGGTGATAGCACCGCCCTGGGTGCGGATCTCGGTGGCGCTGTCGGCGAAGACGATACCGTCGCTTTGCAGGGAGCGCAGGGTGAAACTGTTGCCGAGGCCGGTCTGCAGGTCGATCAACTGGTTCGCCATCTGCTCGATGGTGATCAGCCCGTCGGCCTCCAGGGTGATGCTGGCGTTGGCCGCCTGGCTTTCCAGCCAGCCGCGGCTGACCAGGTTGCCGCTGTTCACCGCGCTGTCGGAATCGGTGATGTTCAGGGTCGCCGGGTCGATCAGCAGTTCGCCATCCTTGCCTTGGGCGGCGGACAGGTCGACGTCCCCACTCAGCACCACGACCTCGCGGCTGGACACCTCGACGAAACCACCATTGCCGCCGGCGGCACCGCCCTTGGCGGAAATATCGCCCTCGAAACGCGTATCACGCTTGGACAGCAGGGTCACCTGGCCACCGTCGCCCTTGGCGCTGGCATCGGCCTTGAGCGTCGCGCCCTTCTCCAGGGTCACGCTGCCCTCGGCCCAGGCAGCGCCTTCACTGCCATCGCTGCCCAGGGCGATGCGCCCGCCGCCGGCCTGGCCGGACGTGTCGATCGTCGCACCGCTGGCGACCGTCACATCATGGCCGGTCACCGCCACGCTGCCACCGCTTTCGCCCGCCGACGCCCCGACCGCGCTGACATCGCCCGCGATACGCACCGCACCGTCACCGCCGGAAAGCACGATCCGGCCATTCTGCGAGCCGACACTGTTGGCGGCGATCACACCGTTGGTGTTGATGACGTTGTTGACCACATCCTGGACGGCGCGGGCCGACAGCTCGATCGAACCACCGTCGGCGGAGATCTGTCCGGAGTTGATCACCAGCGCCTCGCCATCGGCGCCCTGCGGCACCTGGGTGACGACCGAACTGGCATCGAAACTGAGCAGGCCATCGCCCTGGAAGTCCAGGGTGAAGGTCTGTGCCCCACCCAGGGCGACCTTGCCGAGCCTGGCCCGGATCACCCCCGAGTTTTCCACGCCCGGCGCCACCAGGGCGGCCAGGCCGGCATCGCGGATGCTGATGTCGCCCTGGTTGACGACACGCGCATCCTGGTTGGCAGAGGCCTGGCTGAAACGGTAGTCGCCCGCCATGAAATCGACATCGTTGATATCGGCCGTGGTGGCCACCAGGCCACCGACATCGACCCGCGAGCCGGCGCCGAAAACCACCCCGTTGGGGTTGACCAGCATCACCGTGCCGTTGGCATTGAGGCTACCGAAGATCGCCGACGGATCGTTGCCGGTCACGCGGTTGAGGGTGACGCTCTTGGCGCCGGGCTGCTGGAAGTTGACCGTCTCGCCCGCGCCGATGCTGAAGCTCTGCCAGTTGATGATGGCCTTGTTCGAGGACTGGACGATGTTCAGCGTATCCGGCGTGGCCTGCACGATGCTGGCCTGGCCGGCGACGACATGGCCACCGGCCGGGTTCGCCCAGGCCTGGCCGGAAATCAGCGAACCGAGCACGGTGGCGCCAAGCAGGTTCAGCAGTGGATGCCGGCGGGTTGCCAGCACGTGCCGGGTGGCCCGGGCCAGAGGCGTCTGGTGGAAAGTCGGGACGGCAGCCTGGGACACTACCGGACGAGCGGAACGACGGAAGGAATGTCTGCTCATGATATCTCGCTCGCAATCAGTAATGGGCGATCAGGCTGAAGAAGGCGCGCGGTTCACGATCGCCTTCGGCCTGTACGTCACGGTTGAGGGGAGAAGTGATTTCAGCCGTGGCGTACAGATTCGCCAACAGGTTCACGCGCAGGCCGAGGCCGGTCGAGAAAAGGTTCTGATGCCCTTCGAAACGCGCCTCGGACTTGGACCAGACCTGGCCCGCATCATAGAAAGCGTAGTACTGGATACCATGTGGCAGGAACGGCACGCCGAAATGGTTGTAGCGCAACTCGATGAACGCCGCCCAGCCACTGTCGCCGGCCACTTCGCCATCGTCATAGGCCCGCCCGAAGCTGTAGCCGCCGAGCGCGATCTCCTCGCTGGCCAGCAGCGGGCGATTGCTGAGTTGCCCGGTCATGCTGCCGAACAGACTGAAATTGCCCGGCAACTGCTGGATACGGGTCAGGTCCAGGGTGAGCTTGGTGAAATCGCTGCGGCCATTGAAGCGCGAGGCATACGGGGAGCCCTCGTCGGTGGCGTTCATCAGGTCCAGCCCCTGGTGCAGCGTGGCACGCAGCGCAGAGATACCATCCCAGCCATCCGCCCGGTCATAGCTCACACCGCCACGCAGGATACGCAGGCGATCGCGGTTGAACGCATCGTCGGCAATATCGGTATAGACATTGCGATATTCGAACTCGCCGAACAGCCTCAGGTTCTCGCGGCGCGAACGTATCAACGGATAGCTCAGCGTGGCGACCTCGGAGATCACCTGGCTCTCGACATCCAGCTCATCCAGTTCCAGGCCGGGCTTGGAGTTGGCGAAGGAGCTGGCAAAAGACCCGCTCAGGCCATTGCTGCCGAGCTGAGCCTCATACACGCCGCCCACCGACCACGAGCGCTCCAGGGGGATCGAAGTGCGCGCGTTCAGGGTCAGGCGATCGGCGCGGCTGCCGAAGGCGTTCAGGCTGGCGCTGGCGGAAAGGCCGGCATCGCCCAGATAGCGGGAATTGCGGTTATCCAGCGCCACCCTGGAGTCCACCGCCTTGCGCTCGATGCTGACCACCAGCAGCGAACCACCCAGTTCGCTCTGCGATGGCTCCAGGCTACCGCGCACGTCCAGCCCCGCCAGATCATTGGCCAGCAGCAGGCGACGCTCGATCGCGGCGACACTGATCGGCCGCAGCTCGCGCAATGGCTCGATCAGGCGAAGAACGGCAGCCTTCGCCGGGCCGATATCGTCAGGCAGAACGACTTCGGAAACGAACCCCTCGATGACCTGGATGCGGAAACGGCCACCGTCGATCTCCTGCGCCGGCACCAGCACACGAGTCGTGACGTACCCGGCATTGCGGTATTTCACTTCCAGCTCGTTGGCGATGGCGAACAGGTCCCGCACACTCACCTGTTGCCCGATCCTGTCGAGATAGAGCGGCTCGAGCTCGGCCTTGGAAAAGACAGTCACCCCTTCGATCAGCAATTCCTCGAGCCGGAAGGTGAAGTTTTCCGCTCCGGCCGGAGCCTGCACGGCGGGAGCCTGGGGCACCAGGATCGGTGCTCCCGGCGCAATGAGTTCCGGCATCACCGGCACGGGAGCCCGCCGGCCAGGCTCGGCGGCCGATGGAAGCTGGGCCATGGCCGGGAAAGTGGCGGATAAACCTGCCAGCAACATTGCCGGGGGAAGAGCACGCAGGGAACGGTACAGACTCATTGCATCTACTCGACTGGAGGAGCGGAAAATGGTTGCCAACCGCAAACCATGCGGCCGTCGATATGGATCAAGCTCCAGACCACAATGACTGCCGCAGCGGACGTCGGCTTGCGCAGGGAGACAGCCCCGGGCACAGAGCCATGGCGTTGAGCCACTAGCCTACCCTACTTGATTCCCGCGAACCTGAGCGAATCTGAGCAAATCCGCGGCCAGGAAACAAGCAGAACCCAGCTAACCAGGCAAATGCGCATGATCCGTTCACTCCGGCAAGACTAAAGTCCAATAAGTGCCAATCGGCCGCACCCGGCCAAGAACAAAATCGAAAATTTCATCATTGAATTGTAAATTTCACTTTCAACCAATGAAACAAAAAGCCTAAGATTCGCCAACACCGCCCCAGAGCCACCCGCGCCGTATGTCCATCCAACACCTGCTCCGCTCCGATCTGCGCCGACTGATACTCCTGCTGACCATCATCAGTTCACTGGCGACCCTGGCCAACGCCATTTACGCGAGCTACCGCGTACAACGGCAACTGCTGATCGACAACACACTCGAAGCCAACCATGCCTATGCGGCCAAACTGGCCAACAGCACCGAAGATTTTCTCAAGGCCACCCTGCAGACCCTGGACTACAGCACCAGAATCCTCAGACACAACATGAATGACACGGAGCAACTGCTGGAACAGGCCATGCGTCTGCGCCTGCAGTTCAACAGCTTCAACTCGGTCGCCATCACCGACGCCGAGGGCTGGGTGCTGGCCACTTCGCCGGAGGCGCTGGCAATAAAAGGGCGCCGCCTGACGACCGCCGGCCCGGCCCAGGCGTTGCTGGAAAAACGTCCCCTGATCAGCGACCCCTATGTCGCCATCACCGGACGCCTGGTGGTCTTCATCTCGACGCCGATCTTCGACACCTCGGGCGAATACCTGGGCCTGGTCGGCGGTACGCTATACCTCAACGAAGGCAACATCCTGCACAACCTGCTCGGCAGCCATTACCACCGCGACGGTTCCTACCTGTACGCCGTCGACCGCAACCGTACCCTGCTCTATCACCCGAACCCCGACCGGATCGGCAAACGGGTCGGCCCGAACCAGGCCATAAGCGACGTGATCGCCGGCAAGGATGGCGCCTCGATCATCAGAAACAGTGAAGGAACGGAAATGCTCACGGGCTACACACCGATAGCGCTTTCCGGCTGGGGCATCGTTGCACAGCGCCCCATACAGGCCACCCTGGCCCCACTGCACGACCTGATGCTCCAGGTGCTGAAGAACTCCGCCCCCCTGGCCATACTGACACTGCTGCTGGCCGGCATCCTCGCCCGCAAGATATCCAAACCCCTCTGGCAACTGGCAAAGCACGCCGAGACGATGGACCACCCGCACAGTTCCGACTCCATCCAGCGTATCCGCTCCTGGTACTTCGAAGCCGCCGAACTGAAAAAGGCCATGCTGATCGGCATAAGCCTGCTCCAGCAGAAGATCGGCAAGCTCAACCTGGATATCCAGACCGACCCACTCACCGGACTGCAGAACAGGCGTGGCCTGGAAAGCGCACTGGAGAGCTGGGAAAGCTCACACCAGCCTTTCGCCGCCATCGCCCTGGACATCGATCACTTCAAGCAGGTCAACGACAACCACGGGCACGACATCGGCGACAGTGTCATCACCCATGTGGCCGGGCTGATGCGCGCCTGCTCGCGCAGTGCCGATATCCTCTGCCGCAGCGGCGGCGAAGAGTTTCTCATGCTGCTGCCTGACGCCACCCCGGAGGTTGCCCTGATGGTCGCCGAACGGCTGCGCGAGCGGGTCGAATCATTCCTCATCCCCCAGGTCGGGAAAATCACCATCTCGGCTGGCATCGCATTCTGGCCCAATGGCGATGCCAGCCCCAGGCGCACCCTGAAAGTCGCCGATGAAGCGCTCTACCTGGCCAAACAGAGCGGGCGCAACCAAGTGGTCGTCACCACCGACACGAACCCGAACGATCACTGAGAAGCCGCTCATCACCTGCGACCTTGCAGAACCGATGCACAGCAGGTCGTGGCCGGGCTCCCCGCGCCATGCCTTTCAGCTCAGGACAAGGCCCGGCCATAACCCTCGATGAACTCCAGCGGCATGCGCTTCGGCTTGCCGCTGGACAGCTCGATACAGACGAACGTGGTCTCGGCGCGCAACAACGTCGTGCCATCCATCGGCCTGAGCAACTGGAAACGGCGCTTCATCTTCAGACGCCGATCCGAATCGACGATCCAGGTCGCCAGTTGCAGGCGCTCCCCCAAATAGGCCGCAGCCAGGTAGTCGATCTCGTGCCGCAGGACCGCCATCGCACGGTCCAGCCGTCGGTAGTCGCCCAGGTCAAGCCCCAGGCTGCGGGAATGCTCCCAGGCAGAGCGCTCCAGCCAACTGACATAGACAGCATTATTGGCATGCCCGAGCTCATCGATATGCATCGCCTCCACAGTGAGATCGATGACGAATGCTCCAGGCCGATCCCAAGACATGGCAACCTCCCAAACACTTGCACGCCACACCAGCCGACGAGGCCGGCGGCACGAAAACGATCATACCGATGAAAACAAAAAGGGCCATCCCATACGAGATGACCCTCTGCTGCCCAAAACGGGCAATAAAAATGGCGTCCCCTAGGGGACTCGAACCCCTGTTACCGCCGTGAAAGGGCGGTGTCCTAGGCCACTAGACGAAGGGGACGAAACCTTCGATGAATGAACCGGTAACGACCGGCCCATCGTGGGATTGGTGGAGCTAGACGGGATCGAACCGTCGACCTCTTGCATGCCATGCAAGCGCTCTCCCAGCTGAGCTATAGCCCCGGATTAACGTCTCGCGACGTACAGAGCGTATCGAACACTCCGCAAACATGGCGTCCCCTAGGGGACTCGAACCCCTGTTACCGCCGTGAAAGGGCGGTGTCCTAGGCCACTAGACGAAGGGGACGCTAACCCTTCTGCGACCCGCCCGCTGGATTTGGCGAATCGCTAAAACTCGTTGAGAGTTGGTGGAGCTAGACGGGATCGAACCGTCGACCTCTTGCATGCCATGCAAGCGCTCTCCCAGCTGAGCTATAGCCCCTCTCAAGGACGGGGCGCATGTTAGGGGCAGGCCATTTGGCTGTCAACATTATTTTTCGCTCGCAGCCAAGATTTCTGAAATTAGAACAACCACTTAGAACCTGTTCACGATCTCGCGAGCTAGAGCCATGCAAGGCAAAAACAGGCGAAAAAGCGCAGTTTACGAGTGGTAAATGAGCATTTTGAGCCTGTTTTTAACGCAGCAGGGCCGACGCGCAGCAGATCGTGAACAGGTTCTTAGGCCCAGGCCTTGCAATGTCTCCATCCCGAAGCGTTCTCGTAGCCTGGGTTGAGCACAGCGATACCCAGGGCATTCACTGATGGGTATCGCCGCGTTCGCCCCCTCCAGCGCTTCTCTCGGCGTCATAACCTCTTCATACCGACAGGTCGATCTGCCGGATCAGGCCCGCCTGCCCGCTCTCGGTCAGGTAGAGCCCCGTCTCCCGCAACTGGGCCAGGGTGTTATTGCCCGCGTCGGTGAAGCGAAAATCCATCGACTGGGAAGTCAGGTAGATAGCACCCACGCCAAAATCGGCCAGGGCGAACAATTGCCCCTCGCCTTGCGCATCCGGTACCCATACACGCAAGTGCTGGTAGGCCGAGTCGGCTTCGTCCAGCCAGCCGTTGCCATCCTCGTCGAGCTGCGCCAGTTCCCCGAAACCCTGCCCCGTCGAAGGCCCGAACAATTCCGAACCATCGTTGATCAGGCCATCGGCATTGCGATCGAGGGCCAGGAACCCCCGTCCTTCCCCCAGGGTCGGCAACCAGTCGCTCCTGCCGCTGCTGGTTAGGTCGAAAGCGAAGCGTGTCGACCCCAGTGTCGAGGAACTCCCGCCAAACTCGATCACCAACGGGTCGTACAGGTTGCCCTGACTGAAACTCAGGCGTTCATTGCTGGAGAATTCCCGCGCCAGCCCAACCTCGACGGAAAACTGCAGTCGCTTGCCATCGGCCGTCAGAACCTCTCCAGTGGCCGTGAAGACACTACGCTCGGCCTCGTAATAACTCTGCTCGAGCTGGTAATCCGTGCGCACCCCCGTACTGATGTCGAGGCCAGCCCCTGACGGCAGGGCCTGCCCCTCCAGCGCATTGATCGACTGCCACAGCTCACGCGACAACGGCCGCTCCTGCATACCGATACCATACATGCGCTGGAGCAACTGCCTGATCATCTGCGCCTGCAACTCGTCCCGCGTAGTCGGTAAATCGCTGTGCACCGTAGAAGTCGTCAGCGAGGCGCTGCTGATGACGCCACTCGTCGTACCCTGCAGCCGATCCGCTATCGCCACGCCCCTAGAAGCGCCAGCCATGGCCTGCATTTCCGCCATGGCATTGCTGGGCGAGGCGGTCGACCGATAGGTATCGACCGCCTCCTGGGTGAATTCGCGCTCCCGCTGGAGCGACACCTGCCGGGTGCCCTGGGTCGTCTGCTCGATATGGGTAAGACTTTCCTTCAGCGAAAGCTGTTTCTGCAGTTGATGGCTGGCGCCCATCGAAATCTGCGCGGAAGCGATCAGCATGCGAAAGTCCTCATAGATGAATGCCTTCCCAACAGATCGGCCCCAAATACGGAAACTTGACCCCATGAAACACAAAAACCCGGTCTCCAACGGAGCCGGGTTTTCATCACGGGAAAGGACTATCAGCGTGCCGCCGCCCCCTCTTGTCGAGCAATGACATCCTGTCGCTCGCGCCCTCTCGACACCCGCACAGGCCAGTCGCCTGCGCGCGGTCAATCGTCGGAGTTGTTCAACGCATTCAGGGTCGCCAGGATGCTCTCGCTGGTCGCCGACAACTGAGCGATCAGGGTATCCATATTGTTGTACTTGGTATATAGCATCGTGGTCAGTGATTCGATACGCCGGTCCAGAGCCTCCTGCTGCTCCGTCAATTGCGCCTTGGTGGTCTGCAGAGCCTCGGTACGCGTTGCCAGCAGGCCGCCGGTCGCCGTATAGGGCTCGGTCACCGACTTCAAGCGCCCGAGCAGGCCATTGTCGCCACTGAAGAACGACTTCACATCCGCGGCATGGGTTTCCAGCGCACTCGACAGCTTGTCATCGTCGATCGACAGCGTACCGTCGGTCTTGTTGGTGGTAACTCCCAGTTGCGCGAGGACACTGAGCCCACCGCTGCTGGTGGAAGGCTCGACCAGCGCATTGCGTACCGAGTTCAGCAGCGAACGCACCGAAGCATCGCCTACCAGCGCACCAGCTTCGGTCGAGGAGCCGTCACTGGTGGCAGTGACCTTGGTCAGCGCATTGGTGACGGTCAACAGTGTGTTGTAGGCCGTCACGAAGGTATTGATGGACTCTTTCAGGCCATCGGTGTTGGTCGCCACCGTCAGGGTACTGGAACCCTCGCTGGCCAACTTGATCGACAGGCCGCTCAGGGCCGTCACAGTATTGCTGGAGCTGCTCAACTCCAACCCGTCGAGTTTGTAGGATGCATTGCCGGCAGCGGTGATATAACCGGCGGCGGAGCCGGACTGCTGGGTCAGGCTGTGGTTGCCCTCATCGTCGACATTGATGTTCAGCGCCGCCAGATCGCCGGTGCCGCTGACATAGAGGTCAGTGCCTTCCCCGGTGGTTTCCGAGGATAGCACCAGGCGTGCGCCACTGGAGTCAGTGACGATATTCGCACTGATGCCAGCAGTCGAGGACAACTGGTCGTTGATTGCGTCACGGATCTGCGTCAGCGAGGCACCCGCGCTGACCTCGACATCATAGGAAGCATTGTCGCCGACATCGACGGTCAGGGTACCGCCGGAGGCGAAGGTAGTGGACGAACCACCCTCCTGGCTGGCGCTGGCCACCTTGGATGCCGTGGCGAGCTGGGTCACTTCCAGGCTGTAGGAGCCAGCGACCGCCCCCGAACCGGCTGTCACGCTGGCGACGCTGGAACTGGAAGAGCTTGCGCTCAGGCCATCGAAACTGCTGGAGACGGTCTGCAGGCTGGTCAGCGAAGCCTCGAAGGCCTCGATCGCACTCTTCAAGGTGCCGACCGCCGATATGCTGGTATCGGTCTTGGTCGTCAGGCGATCAATCTGCGCCTGCTTGGCCGCCTTCTCCGCCTCGACCGTCACTTCCACCAGGGCATCGATATCCAGACCGGAACCCAGACCGGTAATGGACACCTTGCTGGAACTCGTGGATGTCGAAGTACTGGAAGTGTTGGCCGCCGTCGTGTCCGAAATGGTCGTCGCCATCGTTGCAATCCTCTATGCCATTTTCCTGACGAATATGCTCGCCAAGCAAAAATCAGGCCTGCTCTCTGAACAGCAGGCTCCGCGCATCGTCCAAACGAGCGGCCAACTCCAGAGCCTCTTCAGATGGAATCTGGCGGATAACATCGCCCGAATCGCTGGCAATCACCTGAACGACCACTCGACCACTCGAGTCATCCACATGAAAGTCCAGATCGCGGCGGACGGATTGTACGAAGCTCTGCATGCTGGCAACCGCTTCATCGAGCTCGTCGCGGCTGATGGCGCTGTCCGTTGCGGACTCGGCCTTCCTGGCCGACTGCAGGGTTGGTGTGCCTGGTGTGCCGGGACTCGCACCCTCTGGCAAACCACCAGTGGTGGAGTTTGATCCCAGATAGGCTGTTTTTTGCGCTACACCTATGTCCATGATGTTTCACCTCCCGAATGGGAAAAGGGGAAAGTGCCTTCAGGCACCCTCCCCTTGTGCATCACCAGCCTCGTATTACTGTAGCAGGCTCAGTACCGAGGAGGGCAACTGGTTGGCCTGCGCCAGGATCGCGGTGGAAGCCTGTTGCAGAGTCTGCTGCTTGGTCAGCTCGGCGGTTTCCGCGGCGAAGTCGGTATCCTGGATTCGGCTGCGAGCCGCGGTGCTGTTCTCAGCGATGCTGGCCAGGTTGGCCACGGTGCTGTCGAAGCGGTTCTGCACCGCACCGAGGTCGGCACGCTGGGTGTCGATGTTGGAGATCGCCTTGTCGATCACCGCGATGGCACTCTGCGAGCCTTCGGCCGTGGTGATGCTGGTGTCGGCGATGCTGGTCAGGTTCGACGTGGCAGTGGTGGTGCCGGTTGCCGCGAACAGGCCATCGACGCCAGCACCTGCCAGGGAGTAGGACTTGGCCGAGTTCAGTTCCACGGAACCCGTTGCGATCAGCCCATCCGCGACAGCGATCGCAGCACCAGCCACACCGGCGGCATCCTGCACACTCACCTCGACGCCGCCGTAGTTGGCATCGACGCCTGCCGTACTGACAGCACCGAAGGTGATGTTCTCGCCAGTCTCGGAGGTGATACTCAGCTCATCGCTGGACTCGTTGTAGCTGACGCTGATCCCCAGAGCCGAGGCGTTCGAGCTGAGCTGCTCGGCCAGGCTGGCGTTGCTGGTCACACCGATCAGGTCGATGGCGTCCGAGCTGCCGACCTGGATGCTGAAGTTCGCACCGCCGGAAGTGATGGTGGAGCTGTCCACGCTCAACTCGGCGACAGTACGCGCGGTGGCGCTCAGGCCGGTCACGGAACCATCCAGCGCCTTGGCGATATCCTTGGCGGAAGCGCCGGCCTCGATGGTCTTAGTCACGGTCTCGCCGCTACCGGTGACGGTGATCGGGCCGCCGGTCACGCCGGAGGTGCTGGGCGCGATGGTTTCCGACTTGACCTGCTGGGAGCCGACGTTGGTGGCCGAGATATTGCCCAGGGTCACGTTGATGGTTTCGTTGGCGTTGGAACCGACCTGGAAGCTGGTGGTACCGAAGGAGCCGTCCAGCAGGTTGCGGCCACCGAAGGTGGTGGTTTCGGCGATACGGGTCAGCTCGGAGGTCAACGCGGCATATTCGGACTGCAGGGAAGCGCGGTCTTCGGCACTGTTGGAACCGTTGGCCGATTGCAGGGCCAGCTCACGCATACGCTGCAGGATGTTGGTGGATTCCTGCATGGCGCCTTCAGCGGTCTGGGCGATGGAGATACCGTCGTTGGCGTTCTTGGTCGCCACGGTCAGGCCATTGATCTGGCTGGTCAGACGGTTGGAGATCTGCAGGCCGGCGGCATCGTCCTTGGCACTGTTGATCTTCAGGCCGCTGGACAGGCGCTGCATGGTGGTGGACAGAGAGTCGGAAGCCTTGTTCAGGTTCTTCTGAGTATTCAGTGCCGCGATGTTGGTGTTGACGGTCAAGGCCATGATGTGGTCCTCCAAGGACTAAGTGTCTGCCTGAGCTTGCGAGCTTGGGTGGGCATCGCCCAGGCACCCGTAAAGTTCGCATTCATGATTGGTATCGGCGGTAGCACTGGAAGCTTTAGGGGAAAAGACGAGTTTTTTCTTCCCCGCCCTTGACAGCTCCGCGCCGACTATTCGTTATCGCCCGATGAAGACAGAACTGTAGAAGGCGCAGGGCGGATGATGCTTTTTCATCCGTCTGACAAAGGTTGTCCGGCCTACCTGGCGCCAACCGCAGACGATCGCGCCATGCAGTCATTCCCCGGCAAGGGGCTTCGATAAAAGCGCCGGAGGCTGGAAAGCTGGACGGGAAACACCGTTGCCAAGCTCTTTCGTCCAGCCTTGCGCTGTTTTCGGCTGTTTTCCGTGCATAGGCGATCAACCTCGGCGCATCCCGTACGTCGTTCCAGACACGCCCCCTTCTATGCCATGATCGCCCGAGCCATTGGAACGAGGCATGACATGACAATCGAAGCGGTAGAGACCACCCTGGCACGACACCCGGATATCCGCCTGGCCTATGTCTTCGGCTCGGTCGCCACTGGGCATGCCAGGCGCGACAGCGACGTGGACGTGGCGATCCTGCGGGACACGCCGCTGGATGCGCCACAGAAAGCCGAACTGATCGGCGACATCGCCATGAGCACCGGGCGCCCGGTCGACCTGATCGACCTTGCCACCGTTGGCGAACCCCTGCTGGGCCAGATTCTGCGTTACGGCACACGTATCATCGGCGACAGCAGCCTGCATGCCCGGATGCTCTCGCGCCACATCCTCGACAACGAAGACTTCATGCCCTACGTCAAGCGTATGCTCAAGGAGAGGAGGCAGGCGTGGATAGGCTGATCATCGAACGCAAGCTGGACTCGCTGCAGCGTTGCCTGACAAGGGTCCGGGAGAAAACGCCAGCCGACCTCGCCACACTGGAGAACGACCTGGACCTGCAGGATGTGCTGGTGTTGAACCTGAGCAGGGCCGTGCAGATCTGCGTCGACATTGCCGCGCATATCCTCAGCGAACGCAGGCAACCGCCCCCTGACAGCATGGGGCAGGCGTTCGACCTCCTCGCCCGGGAGCGGTTGCTGGATACCCGGTTGAGCGAACGTCTGAAACGCTCCGTCGGCTTTCGCAATCTCGCCGTGCACAACTACGAAACGATCAACTGGGCGATCGTGCACAGCATCGCGACCCGCCACCTCGCCGATTTCGAAGACTTCGCCAGGCAGGTGCTCCCGCTTATCCTCGAACCCTAAACGAGAAGCGCCGGGGCCGATGCCCCGGCAGGCTATCAATCCGGTAGCCAGACCCGGCGCCAGTGCCGCAGGTTGTCCCCCTCGAGCATCCAGTCGCGGCGCACCGCGGCACGCAGTTCGTCGCCTTGCCTGGCCGAGGCATCCAGGTCGGACAGGTGCATGCGAATGGCATCGAGCCAGTCCTTGAAGCGGTTCCTGACCCGCGTCACCGGCAAGCCATCGCCCTGGTAACAGCGCACGTCGCTGCAGATCACTGGAATGCCACAGGCGCCATACTCCAGCAGGCGCAGGTTGCTCTTGCATTCGTTGAACAGGTTCTGCTCGACCGGCGCCAGCGCCAGGTCCAGGTTCAGCGCCGCCAGGGCCGCCGGATACAGCGCGATATCGACACCGGGGTGGTACTCGCTGACGTACGGCCTGATGGCGTCCGGGCACATGCCGAAGAAGACCCACTCGACCTCCTCCGCCAGGGCCTTGACCACATCGGCGATCAGCGCCAGGTCGCCCGCATGGCCGAGCCCGCCGGCCCAGCCGAGCCGAGGCCTGGACGATACCCGGCGGCGGCTTTGCAGGGCGCCCCACAACTGCGGGTCGAGGCGGTTCGGCGCCACCCGGATATCGGCATGGAAACCGTCGAACGCCTCGGCCAGCGCCTCGGTGGAAACGACGAAGCGGTCCACATGGGACAGCACACGCCGCAACGAGCGCACGATGTCCCTGGGCATCTGCGCGCGGTGCACGCTTTTCAGCGGCAGGTTGGGCATGTAGTCGTCCAGTTCGAACACCTTGAAGGCGCCGGAGAATGCCTGCATGCGGCGGACCGCCTCGATCTGCGCATCGGTGACCTGGCGCTGCAGCACGATGCTGTCCGGGGCCAGGCGCTCCAGTTCGGTCGGCGACAGCAGGCTGCCGGCCAGTACGCCCTCTACCAGCCCGGCCCGGCTCAGCGCCTCGAGCGGCTGGATGATCCGGTAGTGGCCGCAGCCATGCTTGTCGGCTATGTGCGCGAGGACCGTCGGTACCGGCTTCCAGCCCTGCAGGGGCCGCCAGGACAACGCGCTGTCGGCCAGCTCGAAGCCGCCCGGCTCGCTCAGGGACAGGTTGGCGTTGTACGCCGGGTCGCGGGCCAGCAGCGGCAACCAGCGTGCGTACAGGGCGTCCACCTGGTCCCCGGACGGTTGCGCTTCCGGCGTTTCGCTTATCAGCAACTGCGCGCGGGGCGTCCAGACATTCAGGAACCCGGCCTGTTGCAGACGAATGCACAAATCGGCGTCCAGCCAAGGTGCCAGCAAGGGGTTTTCATCGAACCCACCGACCTCGAGGAAAAGGTCGCGGCGCAGCAGCAGGCACTGGATTGAGAGGGCCGAATAGTTCTGGTCAACCTGCAAGCGTTGCAGATAGCCCGGCGAATCCATCGGCAGGCCCTGGAAAGGGCGTCCAACCTGGCCACCCAGGCCAAGCAGCAAACCGGCGTGGCTGATCCTCCGGTCGCCATCCAGCAGCTTGGCCCCGACCGCGCCGACCTCCTGTCGCGAGCCGTGATTGAGCAATTGCCGTAGCCAGTCGCCGTCGAACACGGCAACGCCGGCATCCAGCCATAGCAGGAAATCCCCCTGGGCGAGTTCGGCCGCCTGGTTACGGGCCTGCACCGGCGAAATGTCCGCGGTGAATCGCGCCACCCGGATACGCGCGTTGCCCAGCGCCTCGATACCTGCCAGCCATTCGAGCAGGGCCGGGTCGTCATTCCCCAGGTCAAGCAACCATATTTCGTAATGCGGGTAGGCGGTCTTCTCCAGCATGCTGTCCAGGCAGCGCTGGGCCTTGCCCAGGCAATCCTTGAGCAGGATGACGATACTGACGGCAGGCGCTCCGCTCAGCCCATAGTCGAGGTCGTAGCAGCCCGGCAGCCGCGAGCCGATCGCGGCCCCCTGGAACCCTCGCTCGGCGAGATGGCGCAGGATCGCCGCGCGCTCGTCGGCGGAATCCTTCAGTTGCAGAGAATTGCACGTCAGCAGCGGCTCGCTGATGTGCCCCAGCCCCTGGAAGCCCTGGGCCTCTATCAGGCGCAGGATGTAATCCAGCTCGAACGCGGCCCCCGCCGATGCCTGGAAGCCCCCCATCTGCAACCAGGTCTGGCGATTGAACAGCCAGTGCCGCGACATCCCCGCCGGCAGGCTCAGCAGCAGATCCAGGTTCAAGTCCGGACGGAAGGCCACGCCAAGCGCCCCGTCCCCCTGCCGTATCACTTCATCGCCATAGACCGCCCGGCAGTCCGGAGCACCGATCAAATCCAGCGTCGCGACCATCAAACCGCTCATGGTCAACTCATCGCCGGCGTCAACCAGCATGAACCAGTCAAAATCACCTGCCCCGATCAGAGGGTTCAACTGCACAGTGATGTCTGCACCGCTCCGTGGCAGCGAATGTACCCCGGCCTCCACAGGGGCGACGGACACCGACGGATTGGCGGTCAGCACCAGGATATTCAGGCTGGCGTACAGGCAGTGCCCGGTATCGAGGCTCGCCAGCGTGGCCTTCAACTTCTGCGCCTGCCCCTCGGGATCGAGCACGACCACCCCGATCCGCGGCCCCCCCGCGTGCGCCTGCAGATACTCGCCGATCATGCGGTGCTGTACGGGCGTCGGCACGCGCTCTGCAAGCCATGTGCCCAGCCGGGACGCTTCGCGGCGGCGCGGTCTCGAGGCCGCCGCTTGCTGGGTGACCTCGATGAAGTGGTCGAGCTCGTGCCAGAACGCCTTGCGCTGGCCCTCCAGCAGCTCCCTCACGCCCGGCAGGAAACGCCGGGCACGGGCGATTTCCTCGGGCGCCAGGCCGAATGCCAGGAACGAGGTCGGGTTGGGCCCGATGGGGCTCCACTGGGCGCTGACCAGCACCGGCGCGCAACCGCACAGCGCCGCCTCGTAGCCGAGCCCGGAAGCCTCGCCCATGTAAAGGTATTCGCACTGCTGGAAGATATCGGCCAGCCCCTGCCATGAGTCCGGGTAGTCCGGGGTGATCTCGATCGCATCGGCCGGCAGCAACTGCGGGTCGATCCGGGCCTTGCGCCCGAGGTAGTAGCAGATACGCCCCGGCACACGGCGCGCCGGGTCGGCTGGCGGGCAGAAGATGTTCGGATCGATCGGCGGCAGGAACAGGCGGTTCTCGACCGGCATATCGGCAAGCCTGAAATCACCCTTGTAAGCGAAAAACAGGTCGTCCTCGCCGTACTCCCCCTTGCCTTCGATGAAGCCGGGCTTGTTCAGCAGGTAACGCACCACTACATCGCATTGCAGCGGATTGCCATCGACCACTTCCGGGTAGACGGCAATGGGCGTGAGACCCGCGGCACGGTGCTGGGCGACTACCTCCTCGGTGAGCTTGGGCGTCATCAGCCCCGGCCCGAAGACATCAGCCACCACATAGGCTTCATGGCCCGAGCGGATCAGCGCATCGCAAAGCATGTGCATGACGCGAATCCCAGCCGAACTACGCCGGTAATTGAGAGCGTATACGTAATAAGGCATCGGGCGAGGGGCAAACAGTGAACGCATGAAAACCTCGGTAGCGAAATGGAACCCAGAGCGAGGCTGCCGCGCCCGACGGCCTCGCGTTCAGTTGTGAATCAGGCGCAGTGCCGGCACCAGAGTGCAGTGCGCCGCAAGGCCTGGTCCAGCGGCGTCCACACATCCAGGCCCAGCGCGCGTGCACGCTGGATATCCGGGACATAGGCCGAGCGTAGACCACTGCCGGTAGCGGACGGGATCTCGACCGGCTTGCCCGGCGCCAGCTCGGCACCGACCCGCCGCGCCAGCTCGGCAATCGTCAGGGCCTGATCGGAACCGACGTTATAGACCCCACCGGCCTCGCCCCGGGCCAGCAGGGTCATCAGCCATCCAGCAAGATCCGCACCATACAGGTAGCTCCGTAGCGCTTCGCCGCTGGAGTTGAGCACGATGCGTTCGCGGTGGAGTGCGTCATATATGAAGTTGCCTATGGCGAAGTGGCCATTCAGCGGCAGCCCCGGACCGACGAAGGCGAACCCTCGGGTGTAGACAACGTCAAAAGCATGGCGCTCGGCATACAGCGCACCGAGCATTTCCTGTACACGCTTGCCCTCTCCATACGCTTGCAGCGCATCGTGGCTGGCACAGGCGCGGGTGTCGGTTTCACTCCAGCCGCCCTCTTCCAGCGCATTGCCATACTGCGCGCCGGAGCCGGTGAGCAGTACACGTCGCACACCGCTGCGCGCGGCCAGTTCGAGTAGCTGCCGGGTGCCCTGGTAGAGGGTATCGAACAGTGCCAGGCGATCGGCCTGGCCAGCGGCCGAACTGTCAGTGGCGGCATGCAGCAGGAAATCCGCCTGCATGTCCAGCGCGGGTAATGCACGCACGTCCGCCTTTAACCAGGCCAGCCAGGTACTGCTGCGATAATGCGGCTGCAACGCCAGGAACCTCTCGGGATCACGGGAAATCACCGTGACCCGCAGCATCCAGCCCTGTTCATTGAGCCAGTCACAGAGGGCCAGCAGCCATTTGCCGAAGAACCCGCTGCCGCCACTGAGCAGCAGGTGACGGCCACGCAGCACCTCAAGACCGCGAAGATGCTCCGCGACGCGCCGGATATCTTCGCGGATCGGTTCACAGGCCAGGTTCAGCCCCATGCACAACCTCCAGTAAAACCGAAAGACCGCGCCAGCAACGCTGCCGCATTATCCGGGCAGCGCGCCGGCACGCCCATTACAGGGATGCAGCGCAAGGCCGCAACGACCAGCCCGAACATCGGCGGCAGTAGCCAGAGACCATCAGCCGGCCGCTCAATGGAAATACAGTGTGATGTCTTCAAGAATGTCGGCATACAGGCGGATGCCGACCCGGTAGTCAGGACGGATGGACAGCACTTCGTCGATCAGCTTCCAGTAGTCGTCGGCCCGGTGATAGGCGCAGACGGCAATGACAGGTTTGTCCCGCGCGATGATCGCCCGCGCACCCCGCAAAGCACGTGCCTCCATACCCTCGATATCCAGCTTGAACAAGCCGACCCTGCCGGATACGACGGCATCCAGCGGCACCCCCTGGATGTAGGAAGTGATGTCCGCTGGAATGGCGCTCTGCATTTCGTTGGCGATGTCGTAGCTCAGGCCGGGCCGGTAGGTCGCACGGCTGGACACCTCATCCAGGCCCATGTTGAACAGCCACACTTGCGCACGAGGGGCAAAGTGCTTGAGCGCTTCGTAGTAGGCGGGCAATTCGGGCTCGAACAACCAGGCCTGCTCGACCGGGCCGAACCGGGTTTCCAGCCGGCACAAGGTGTCGCCCGCCGCGGCGCCCGCATCGACGAAACGAGCGGCGTGCGCCGGGCCCACGAATTGCGCATCGAAATACTCTTCGTCGCAGGGCGACTTGACTGAGTCGGCCAGGGCGATGGACAGGCGCGTGCGCATGCCGATCAGCGTGTCGAACACCTGGCGCGAGCGTTCGTCATCCAGCCGCAGGAACGCGGAGATGAAGCGGAACGGCTCGCTGGCCGGGGCTTCGACGAAGTCGGGGAAGTCCCCCGCTGCGTGCGGCGCATCCAGCGCGTAGAGAAATTCGCTCATGTTGACCAGGCGGATACCCGGTATTCGGTTCAGTTGCGCATGGATGGCATTGCCATGGCGGCCACTCGCGATCAGTACCACAGCGTTTTCCAGCGCCAGCTCGGAAGGATGGCGGACAAGAACCCCTTCGAGGGTACTGCCCTGCCGGGTGCGATCATTGTCCAGGAAGCCCTTGATCGCCACGCCCGACGCATGCGCCAGCCGTACCAGCTTCAGGCCAACCTTGTAGGCGCCGAACACATGGAGGCCTTCGCTCAACCACTGGCGCACCTGGGATTTGCGCTGCCTGGCAGCGTCCAGGCAATCCGCGTCGAGCAGCCTGCGCACATGCGGATAGTCATCGAGGCGGCGCAACACGTCCAGCCTTTCAGGGCCATCTATCAGTACAGCGTCCAGTGCCTCTCCCAGGGCGGCTCGCGACCAGCGAACCGGCAGCGAGCGGCCTGAAGAGAGTTGAAGGGAGAAGGTCCTGCCTTGCTCGATGTGGGTAACGCCGTTCTTTGCGATGGTATTCATCGGATTACCGCTCTTTTCTATTCGGCTGATTCGCCGTGCAATGGAATGGCAGAAGGCTTCGCTGCTTCGACGAGCCCCTTCCAGGACGCGATGGGTGTCGTTGCATCGTGGCGGCGGATGAGCTCTTCCAGCTCCTGCTCGTGGTCGCGCTCCGAACTCAGCACGATCAGGTCGACCGGCTCGTCGCACGAAGCGAGCCAGGAAGGCGCGACGATCGGTACGCCGAGCCACGTGCGGCCTTGACGGGTGACATTGGAATCCAGGCAGCACACGACGGTTGCCCCGGCCGCGCGCGCCTCGTTCACCAGCAGCGCGGACACCAGCACGCTGCCGAGGATGACGACCCGGGCCTGCGGCGCAAGCCCGGCGAAGAGGTTGCCGCCGTCGCGCCGGAGCCCGGCCCAGCGATAAAGCGAACGGATCGAGCGAGGGGCTTGCGCGTTGGGTGCCTCGATCCCGTCCAGCACCTTGCAGGCCTCTTCGGCGCCTCTCGCCCCACCCTGTATCAGCAGAACGATAAGAGGCAGCAGCGGCTGCCCCGCGCGTGGATTGGCTGCGATGCCGGCGGCGCCTTTGCCAAGCAGGCCTGCCAGGCGTTTCAGCATGGGCCGGTCGAACGCCGGCTGGTCGATGTCGATGACCAGATCCTGTGCCTCGAAGCGGGCGATCTGTGCAGCGAACACCGGTTCGTACTCTTCCCGGAAGGAGGTCTTGCGCACCAGTCGCTGGAGGGCCTGGAAACTGTACAGGGCAGCGCGCGCGACATGGACATGATGCGTTTCCTGGGTGGCGTGCTGCCGGTAGCGCAAAAGCGGCGCGTTGAGAAACGCCACGGGGCCCTTGAGGTTCATCAACGCCGGCGGGATCAGATCGCTACTGCCTTTGGTGGTTTTGCGCTGCCGCAGCGCCGGCGTGCCGAGCAGGTAGCTCTGGCGAAGAGAGGCCGTCGATGCCAGCAGGCGTGGTACGAAGATCAGGCTGCTCGGCGGATACCACAGGCTCTCTTCTGCCGCCCTGGCGATGAACTCGCCGCGCTCGAAGATGCGATCCGCGCCTGGCGGGGTGAACCAGGGCTGCACCTGGGTACCGTTCTCGTCGATGATGCTCTTGTTGGTCCAGACGGCCGTGAGCTCGGGGCGGGCCGCGATCAGCGCCATTTGCCGCTCGAGCATGTCGGGTTCCATGATGTCATCGTCATGGGTGATGAGCAGCCGCTCGCCACGGGCGATCCATTGCGCCGATATGGCATTGAAGCCAGGAGAGCCCCCGGGGGCGTTTCTGATGTAGCGAATGCGCTCATCCTGGAAGCCCAGCACGACATGCGGCGTATCGTCGCTGCTGCCGTTGTCCAGCACCAGCAGTTCGAAGTCGCGATAGGTCTGCTCGAGAATCGCGGACAATGATTCCCTCAGGTAATGGGAGCGGTTATAGGTCAGCAGAGCGACCGTGAGGGGAAATGTCATTGGTATTCGCTTCTCTCATAGCGGGCCGCGAGCAGGCAGCCATGTTGCCGGGCACTTGCTTCTCAGAAGATGCCGCGGAGCTGGAGCCTGTAGCCTTCTCTCGCGACGAAACGGCAACAGCCGCTAGATATCCGCATACTTGATTTCCTCGACCTGGTCGACGCACACCTCGCGAATGCCCTGGTATTCACTGAGCGGCATGTTTTCCCGCGGTTCGCGCCAATTGCCATAGATGAACTCCAGGTAGCCGGGAGCATCGACAGGGGTCTTGAAGACGTTACCGAAGAGTTCGACCGTTTCGTATCCATCGAAGAAATGCGCCGGGCAGAAGAACTCCAGCATCTTTCCCGACATGATCGACTGGCCGTCGCGCTGGGTCCGGTTGGTGATCGCCAACTCGAGAGGCAGCACGCGCTGTTGCCCCGGTGCATTGTCAAAAGACACCAGCACCGCCAGGGTGTGCTCGGCCGCCGTGACGATCTGCACCGACCAGGCCACGCCGGCATGCTGGGGAAGCCAGTCCTTGTCGCGCTGGACCAGTTCGACCAGGGCGCCCAGATGATCCTCCTTGACGGACATGTCGATATCATCGTCCCAGGCAATGAAGTCTTTTTCCCGGAAGGCCCCCAGCAAGGTCCCATAGTCCAGATAGACATCGACCCCGTTAGTGCCGGTCAACTCATTTATGGCGACGACAAGCTCGCGTGCGATTCGCTTGGTCAAGGGATGGCTGAACGGATGGTCCTGCGCGCCCTTGAGTTCAGCTTTCCTCGGGACGACGAGCGGGATATCGGCCAGGCCCAGAGCAGCCAGTTGATCCAGTATCTCGGCCGGGGGATAGACAGTGGTGATGACGATGCTGTCACAGCCAGTGCTGGCGATGTCCGCCGGAGCGATGACCGGGATACCCCGCAGCGCCTGACCTTGCTTCTTCGGATCATTGTCGGCAAAAGCCAGTACCTGCAGCTCCCTGTGGCTTTCAAGGAATATCTCGCCGCTTCTGCCCGCGCCGAAGAGGACTATTTTCTTACCTTGTAGATCCTGCACCGTAATTCCCCTTGTCGCGCCAACGCGCATTCAACCCTTGATCGCGACGCAGCGCCCGACCCTGGCATCCTCATCTTTGTACTTGGCCAAACCCCGCCCCTCCACCTCGTAGGCGATGGAAAATCCCGCGGCCTCGATGGTGGCGAGGGTTTCCCGGTGCTCGAGGTAACGCCGGTAATGGTCGTTGCCGAACTCCTTCTCCTGGCGGGCGTCATCGATGGTTCGATACTCCAGGAACAGTTGGCTGCCTGATGGCAACAGGCTGCTCAGCACCTCCAGGAACCCGCATTGCTCGCCCTCATTGATGGCGTGCAGGAAGAAACGCGCATACACCGCCACCTTGCGCTTGCCCTGCAGGAAGCCTTCGATTTCGCGGCCGGCGGAGGATGCCTTGCATGGTCTGTAGCGGGCATGCTCATAGCGGTTGCGTGAATGGCACAACGCGATGGCTTGTTCCGACGCATCCAGCGCCAATAGCTCGAAACCATTGGTGGCGAAGAAATGACTGTCGCGGCCATTGCCGCAGCCAAATTCGATCACCCCGTCGACACCGGCGAATTCGTTGATGGCGAAGGCTGCGAATTGCGATGGGTAGACCGGCGCACCGCTCTTGCTGCGCGTATAGAAGTCCGCCCAGTAATCGTCGCTGATCGTGCAAGTCATTTCTCTATGCATGGGGCACTCTCATCGCGTAAAGCACGGTCTCGAAACTGCTGTAGGCATGGCAGCGCAAATGGAAGTCGTAGCCCAGCCCATAGCCGTGCAGTTGCTCGAATATCTCCCACAAATGCTCGGCGCGGTGGTAGACGCTGATGGCGAGATTGGGGCGATGGGTACGCAACATGTCTTGCGCGCCACGGAGCGCGGCAGGCTCTTCGCCCTCGATGTCCATCTTGATGAGGTTGGGCGCGAAGCCGGGTATGGCATCGTCCAGGCGCACACAGAACACCGGCTCCCCCCCTTCCTCCACCAGGTGCCCGCCCTGGCCGGTGCCGGAGTCGAAGCCGCTCAGACGATTGCTATCGGATACCCCGCACGGGAAATGCGTGGCGGGTTCGTTCCGCAGGTTTTCGACCAGCAACCGGTAGTTGTCCAGGTTCGGCTCGAACGTGGCGATCGCTTCGAACGCCATCCCCCCTTCCCGCATGGCCTGCACCGTGTCGCCGGTATAGGCCCCGCAGTCGATGAAGCGCAACGGTTGCGGCCAGGCGGGCAGATCGTCGGGAAAATACTGCCTGGCATCCGGTGGCGGCAAACAGCGATAGTCCCCGGTGGTTCTGAACCGCACGATCCGATCGAGCAGTTGCCGGCTGGTTTCGTCCGCCAGTCGGGCCCGGAAACGGGCGATACGTGGCGCGTGTTGCAGGTAGTAATCCGGCTGTACCAGCCAATAGCGGAAGGGCTGCCCTTGCGGGTAGCGGCGCACGAACTCCACCAGGCTGACGATATCCCCATAGCCCAGCCGCTCCAGGCGATCGACGATATCGCCTACGTCCACGTGGCTGTTGAACAGGCCTATCACCACGCGCGCACGCGCGCTGTCATGCTCTTGCGCCCATGCCTCGGCGCAGACCACCGGCAGGCCATCGACTTCCCGCAACGCCGGGTCGCGGTCGAGAAAGCCGTGAACGGTCTGGCCACGCTCGAGCAGATAATCGCGTACCTGGCGCCCGGCGATGCGGGCGCCGTAGATCAACAGATAGTCGCCTGGCGCGGTCATGCGCCCGATACCTTCATCTGCTCGGCGAGTTCTTCACGCGGCAGGAAGGGATAGAGATCCTCCA
This sequence comes from Stutzerimonas kirkiae, assembly GCF_004327335.1. Taxonomy (GTDB): domain Bacteria; phylum Pseudomonadota; class Gammaproteobacteria; order Pseudomonadales; family Pseudomonadaceae; genus Stutzerimonas; species Stutzerimonas kirkiae. The sequence goes on from NZ_QJUO01000002.1 coordinate 105,177, forward strand.
GAGCGCCGCTTTCCGGCTTGCCCTGCTCGTTGATGCGGGTCATCACGCGCGGCACACGCGGCTCCTCGGGATGCACCAGCACTTCGCAGATCACCGGCCCTTGGCTGTCCAGCACGTCCCGCAGGCGTTCATCCAACTGATGGTGCGACTCGAGGCGCGCATAACCCACGCCATAGGCACTGGCCAGTCGTTGCAGGTCGGGCAGTTGCAGGCCGCTGCTGGCGTCGGCGCCGACCAGCAGCTTGAAGTGCGTGTTCTGCGAGGCGCGGATCGAGGCATACCCCTGGTTGTTGATGACGAAGCACTTGACCGGCAGTTTCTGCGCCGCCAGGGTGGCGAATTCCTGGATATTCAGTTGCAGGCCGCCGTCGCCTTCGACGCAGATGGTTTGCCGGCGCCCCGACGCCAGGCAGGCACCGATGGCCGAGGGGATGCCGAAACCCATGGATCCCGTGCCGCGGTTATGGAAGCAGCGCTGGCCTTTCTTCAGCCGCAGGTTCAGCAGGAACAGTTCGGCGGCGAAACCGGAACTACCGGGAGCGATCACGTCGCCCTCCTGGAGCAGGGCCGAAAGCCGATCGGTGAAGTGGTACATGCTCACGCCCTGGCTATCGTCGCCGTGCTCGGGCTGGAGCAGCGGGTAGCGTTGGCGCCAGGCGGCGATTTGCGCGCGCCAGGCGGCATAGTCGGGCAAGGTATCGGCGCCGATGGCGGCACCCAGCGCCTCGATGAAGGGCTTCGCATCGCCGACCACGGAAACCTCGATGGGCATTCGCAGCTTGGCGATTTCCGCCGGGTCGATATCGACCACCACCTTCTTCGCGTGCGGCGCGAAGTGCGCATGGTCATAGGCGGTCAGCGCCATGTCCAGGCGCGAGCCGAGCACGATCAGCAGGTCGCAGTTCTGCAAGGCGAAGTTGGCCCAGCGCGGCGCGATGGAACCAGGGCGACCGGCATACAGCGGGTGCTCGTCCTCGATCACATCCATCGCCAGCCAGGTAGGCATGACCGGCACCCCCGCCCGCTCGGCCAGCGCACGGAACGCATCGACCGCGCCGGCCATGCGAATTCCGCTGCCCGCGATGATGCCCGGGCGCCTGGCCGAGCGAAGCAATTCCAGGGTCTGCGCCACTGGCCCGGCCAGGTCTGGCGCGCCGGCCTCGACGGGCGGCCGCGCACGGCGCAGCGCCTCGGGTTGCACCTGCGCGGCCTGCACATCCAGCGGCACGTCCAGCCAGACCGGACCACGGCGGCCACTCAGGGCGGCCTGCTCCAGCTCATCGAACACTTCGGCAACCGCCTGCGGATCGACCAGGGTCACGGCACGCTTGGTGATCGGCGCGACGATGGAGACGATGTCCGCTTCCTGCACGCCAAGCATGCGCAGGCCGGTGCCGCTCTTGAGATCGGCGCTCTTCACCTGCCCGGAGATGAAAAACACAGGTGTGGAATCGAGCCAGGCGCCCAACACGGCCGTCACCGCGTTGGTGGCTCCCGGACCGCAGGTGGTCATGCAGGCGCTCGGGCCGCCGGAGAGTTTGCCCGCCGCCTCGGCCGCGATTCCGGCCGCCTGCTCGTGCAGGCATAGGATGGGTTCCAGGCCGGGGTGCCGGCCCAGTGCATCGTTCAGATGCATGGCTCCGCCGCCAGGCAGAAAATAGACCTGACCCACGCCCAGGCGGGCCAGGCGCTCCATGATGTAGTCAGCGACGCGCATCCACTTCCCTTTCATTCTTTGTCAATGATTCGACTGCCCCGCTATGGGGCAGGCCTTGTGCAAACCTGCGGCCAGCGGGCCAGTGGCTACACCCGCCCGTAATGATCCTCGAAACGCAGAATATCGTCCTCTCCCAGGTAACTTCCGGACTGCACCTCGATCAGCTCCAGGGGCACCTTGCCGGGGTTGGAGAGAGAATGCCTGACCCCGAGAGGAATGTAGGTCGACTGGTTTTCCGACAGCACCAGTTCCTGGTCGCCACAAACCACCCTGGCCGTACCCGAAACCACGATCCAGTGCTCGGCGCGATGGTAATGCAACTGCAAGGACAGGCTCTCGCCAGGCATCACGCGAATGCGCTTGACCTGATAACGATCGCCCTTGTCCACCGTGTCATAGTGCCCCCAGGGGCGGTTTACCAGGGGCGATTCGGCATACTCGCTACGCTGCGCGGCCTGCAAACGCTCCACGATCTCCTTCACCTGCTGGGTTCGCTCCCGGTGCGCCACCAGCACGGCATCCTTGGTTTCGATCACCACCAGGTCTTCGACGCCCAGTGTCGCCACCAGCCGATGACGGGCCTGCACCAGGGAGTTGCAGGTAGCGATGCTGAGCACATCGCCCTCCAGGCGGTTACCCTCGGCATCGCGCGGGCCGGCATCCCAGATCGCGGCCCAACTGCCCAGGTCGCTCCAGCCGGCATCCAGCGGTACCACCAGGCCAAGCGCCGTGTGCTCCATCACGGCATAGTCCACCGACTCGCTAGCGCACAGGGCGAACTGCTCGGCGGGAATATGCAGAAAGTCTCGATCCGCCTCGGCATGCTCCAATGCCGCTCGGCAACTTGCCAGGATATCCGGGCGCAGACATTCCAGCTCGGCCAGCAGGAGCGATGCACGGAACATGAATATGCCACTGTTCCACAGGTAATTGCCCGCCTGCAGGTACTGCTCGGCCAGGTCGGCGGCGGGCTTCTCCTTGAACGCGGCAATATCGAAGCCACCGGCCGCGGCCTCGTCTCCACACTGGATATAGCCAAAGCCCGTTTCCGCATGAGTCGGGGTGATGCCGAAGGTCACCAGGCGGCCCGCGTGCGCTTGCCTGCCGGCGACAAGCAGCGCCTCGCGGAAGGCTGCATCGTCAGCGATATGGTGATCGGCCGGCAGCACCAGCAGGATGGGATCGTCACCATCACGACCCGCCTCCAGTGCCGCCAGGGCAATGGCGGGCGCGGTATTGCGCACCACCGGCTCCAGGATGATGCGCCGGCAGTTGCGCCCGGCCTCGCGCAACTGCTCCGCCACCACGAAACGATGCTGCTCGTTACCGACCACCAGCGGGTCGGCATGCTCCAGGCCATCCAGCCGCGCCAGCGTGCGCTGCAACATGCTGCCCATGCCCTGGCCGTCCAGCGCCAGGAACTGTTTGGGAAAGCCCTGCCGCGACAAGGGCCACAAGCGGGAGCCGCTACCACCGGCAAGGATTACAGGCGTGAACATAAGAGCTCCATTGCTGGCCGCGAAAACATGCCCGTCACTTCTCGAGCCGCATCAGGAACTCCAGCGCCGACCAGAAGCCCGCGCCATGATCCTTGTGCCCCTGCCAGACTTCGGGAATGAAGCTGACCGCGGGGTGCCGCCTTATCTGGGCCCAGGTGGCCGGCCAGTCGATATCGCCCGTGCCGATCAGCACGCCCTCGCCGTTGGTGCCCTTGGCATCGGCAACATGCAAGTGGGCCGAATATGGCAGCAGCGACGCCAGCGCGGCCTGGAAATCGAGGCCGAAGTGGAAACAGGTCATTTGCAGGTGGGACAGGTCCAGGCACAGGCGCAGGCGATGTTCGCGGGACTGCGCGACCAGCTCCTCGGGCATCATGAAAATGTTCTGGTGACGCTGCCCACCGAAATGCCACGGGAAAGGCGGCATGTTCTGCGGGATCAGTTCGGTAGAGCCAAAATCGATACGCGCGCAGGAAGCATGGAAGCGCTCGTACAGCCCGGCCCGGGTTTCCGCCGGGCGCGGATGGTCGGCGGAAAAACCGCCGACATTGGCGATGATCAGCAAATCCTTTGCCCGAGGGAAGAAGGTCGCGATTTGCTGGGTAGCATCGACCACCCGCTGCAGATTGTCGATGGAGCGCTGCAGGTAGGCGCCATCATCCGCGACCAGGTCGAGCAGCTCGCTGTTCTCGAACAGCTCCGGCGCATGCACGACCAGGCGCGAACATTCGACCTCGGCCAGGAAAGCTTGCGGCTTCAAGCCCAGGTCACGGTAGGAAAGATGGAACTCGAACAGGTCTGGAGCGATACGGCAGCGGTAGTCGAGAAAATCGTGATAACGCACCGGGACGCCCCAACGGATCGGTAGTTCGAACGTCAGCTTGTCTTCGCGGCGTGACTCGACCAGATCGCTGTCGAACAGGAAACCGCCCTGGGCGATGTCGCGCCCCGCGGGCTTGCCCAGCAGCTCCGGCAACCGATAGGGCGGCAGCCCCTGGCCGGGGCTGGCCACACGCAGCATGTCCGCCTCGAGCACAGTGCCCAGTGGAATGTCGCGCGCGGCGATGACACTCTTGCCCAGGTTCTCGCGGTTGAGCAACTCACCCTGGCTGACACGCCGCCCCGACTTCTGCCAGGGCAAGGCCTGTTCCAGTTGCCGAATGCCCTCGACCAGTTGCCGGAACTCGGCAGGCTCCAGGCTGGCGAGATGGTCCGGGCCTTCCATGCCCCGGTCGAGGGTGATGTGCCGCTCTACCAGCTTGGCCCCCAGCGCCACCGCACCGAGGGTGATGGCGATCCCACGCTCGTGTCCGGAATAACCGACCAGCGGATGCAACTGCCTCAGGCGGGCGAGATAGCCCAATTGGATGTCACTTTCCGGCGCGGGGTAGGCACTGTTGCAATGGAGCAATGCGAAGGGCACGCCAAGACCATGCAACTGGTTGATCGTCCGCACGATTTCGTGCTCATGGGACATACCGGTGGACAGGATCATCGGCTTGCCCAGGCCGGCGGCCTTGGCGATCAGATAGGGATTGCACAAGTCGGCCGAGGCGATTTTCACCGCCGCGACATCGAACCCCGCCAGCACCTCGACGCTGGGCTCGTCCCAGGGCGTGCAGATGTAGGTAACGTTTTTGTGCTTGCAGTAGGCACGCAGTTGCCGGTGCTCGTCGACGCTGAGTTCCACCTTGTCCAACAGATCCTGCAGGTACTCCACCCCCAGGTCCTCGGCGCGCGAACCATCGGCCTTGCGCCGGTACAAGGCCTCGCGATTGCGCAACTGGAACTTGACCGCATCCACACCGGCCGCGATAGAGGCATCGACCAGGCGCTTGGCCAGCTCCAGCGAGCCGTTGTGGTTGTTGCCGATCTCGGCGATCACGAATACGCGCTCGGCGCCCAGGGCGAAGCCGTCCAACTGGATGGTCGCGCCATGCCGGGTATGGATGTCCACCAGCCTGCCCTGCTCGTCCAGGGCGGGGACGACGCCGTAGCCAAGCGCGAATACCTTGCGCAACTCCTCGCGGGACGCGCCAATGCGCACCGAATGGAAATGCCGGTTCATGCAGGTGCCGACCGATTGCCCGGTCGGGCCGCCATCGAGCAGATAGCGGCGCACGTCGCCATCGGTCACGATGCCGACCAGGCATTTGCTGCCATCGAGCACGAAGGCGATTTTGAGCGGGTCGGCTTCCAGGCACTTGAGCGCGTCAAGGACGCTCTGGCTTTCGTCGATACTGAGCTTATCGACCAGCGGATTCATTGGCATGCTCCCTCCGGGCATCCGGCAAGCGTGGCGCCACGCGAAGACCGCAGGAAAGCCTCGATGCTGCGTGCGGCGTGCTCCAGGTGATCCTCGCCGAGGCCCGGCCAGAGGCCGATCCAGAAGGTATCCCGCATCACCTTGTCGGTGACTTTCAGCTCGCCGGATACCCGGTATTCCAGGCCCTGCATATAGGGCTGGCGGGTCAGGTTGCCGGCGAACAGCAGGCGCGTGCCGACTCGCTGCTCGTCCAGGTAGCGCAGCAGATCGACACGCTCGACAGCGCAGCCGTCGCGCAGGGTCAGCGGAAAACCGAACCAGGAGGGGTCGCTGCCCGGCGTGGCCTGCGGCAGGATCAGTTGCTCGCTGCAACCGGCCAGGCGCTCGCTGAGCCAGGCGAAGTTGCGCTTGCGCGCGGCGATGAAGTCATCGAGGCGATCCATCTGCGCCAGCGCGCAGGCCGCCTGCATATCGGTGATCTTCAGGTTGTAGCCCAGGTGCGAGTAGGTGTACTTGTGGTCGTAGCCTTGCGGCAGTTCCCCCAGTTGCCAGCAGAAGCGCTTGCCGCAGGTGCCATCCTCGCCCGGCGCGCAATAGCAGTCGCGGCCCCAGTCGCGAAAGGATTCGACGATACGCTTGAGCAGCGGCGAATCGGTGAAGACCGCGCCCCCCTCGCCCATGGTGATGTGGTGCGCAGGGTAGAAGCTCAGGGTACCGAGATCGCCGAAGCTGCCGACCTGCCGCCCTTGGTAGGTCGAGCCGAGGGCATCGCAGCAATCCTCGATCAGCCACAGCCCGTAGCGGTCGCACAGCTCGCGGATGACCCCGAGGTTGAACGGGTTGCCCAGGGTATGGGCCAGCATGATGGCTTTGGTGCGCGGGCCGATGGCCGCCTCCACCAGGGCCGGGTCGATGTTGTAGGTGCCCAGTTCGATATCGACGAACACCGGCACCGCACCGAACTGCAGGATCGGGTTGACCGTGGTCGGGAAACCGGCCGCCACCCCGATCACCTCGTCGCCCTTGCCGATCGCGCGCTCGCCCAGGCGCGCCGAGGTCAGCGCGGAAAAGGCCAGCAGATTGGCCGACGAGCCGGAGTTGGCGGTCAGCACGCCGCGGCGCCCCAGGTAGCGAGCCAGGCGCTTCTCGAACGACTGGTTGAAGCGCCCGGTGGTCAGCCAGCCGTCCAGCACGGCCTCGGTCATGGCCTGCAACTCGGCGGCGCCGATCACCTTGCCGGAAGGCGGCACCGCATCGCGCCCGGCCACGAAGGCCTGGGGCGACAGTTGCAGGGCGGCATAGCTGCCCACCAGTTCGGCTATCTGCTGGCGCAACTGCAGCGCCGTCTGCTCACTCATCTGTTTCGCCTTGATATGCCGCGATCTGCGCGCGGCTGAATGCCTGCATGTCGTTTCCGTCGATCCATGCCCGGTGCCAGTCGAGAGTCCGCTCCAGGGCCTGCCCCAGCGCCCAGCGCGGGCGCCAGCCGAGTCGCCGGCGCGCCAGAGAGGAATCCAGCGACAGCAGGCCGGCTTCGTGTGGTTGCTCTGTGTTATCGGCCAGCCAGCGCGATTCTCCAGGCCAGAGGCGGGCCATTTGCGCAACCAGCTCGGCCACGGTGACGACGCCCTCGGCATCGGGGCCGAAGTTCCAGGCCGCCGCCATCGCGTCCCCCTGCTCCAGCAGCGCCCGGGCCAGGCACAGATAACCGTGCAATGGCTCGAGCACATGCTGCCAAGGCCTCACCGCGTGCGGGTAGCGTAGCGTCAGGGTTTCGCCCCTTTGCCAGGCCCGCAGGACATCCGGCACCAGGCGGTCGGCGGACCAGTCGCCGCCCCCAAGGACATTGCCTGCGCGGGCAGTGGCCAGGGCAACGCCGGCTTCGCGCAGGAAAGACTCGCGCCACGAGGCGCAAAGCAGCTCGGTACAGGCCTTGCTGCTACTGTAGGGGTCGTGCCCGCCAAGGGCGTCCTGCTCGCGATAGGGCCACTGCCACTCGCGGTTGTCGTAGCACTTGTCGCTGGTCACGACCACCACGGCCCGTACCGACTCGCAGCGGCGCACCGCCTCGAGCAGGTTGAGCGTGCCCATGACATTGGTGGCATAGGTGTCCGCCGGTGTACGGTAGGACTCGCGGACCAGCGGCTGGGCAGCCAGGTGCAATACCAGTTCCGGACGAAAGGCCGCCAGGGTTGCGGCCAATGCGTGGGCATCGCGTATATCGCCCAGGGTGCTCGATAACCGCCCCTGCAAATGCGCCACCTGCCATAGCGCGGGGGAAGTATTGGCCGGCAGGGCATAACCATGCACCTCGGCCCCCAGCTCGCGCAGCCACAGCGCCAGCCAGCCGCCCTTGAAACCGGTATGCCCGGTCAGGAATACCCGGCGACCATCCCAGAACCCGGGGCTTACGACCATAGCCGCCACTCGGCCTGGCCGCTCTTCCAGCGCTCCTCGAGCAGGACACGGTCGCGCAGGGTATCCATCGGCTGCCAGAAACCGCGGTGCAAATGGCTCATCAACTGGCCGTCCCCGGCCAGGTGGCGCATCGGCTCGTACTCCCAGGTGGTGGCGTCGCCCTCGATGTAGTCGAACACACCCGGCTCCAGCACGAAGAAACCGCCGTTGATCCAGCCGCCGTCGCCCTGGGGTTTTTCCTGGAAGCCCCGGACCCGTTCGCCCTGCACATCCAGCGCGCCGTAGCGACCGGGCGGTTGCACCGCGGTCACCGTGGCGAGCTTGCCGTGGTGGCGATGGAAGTCGATCAGTCGTGGAATGTCGACGTTGGCAACACCGTCGCCATAGGTCAGGCAGAAGGTTTCGTCGCCGATATAGTCGCGCACACGCTTGAGCCGCCCGCCGGTCGCGGTAATCTCGCCGGTGTCGACCAGCGTCACGCGCCACGGCTCGGCGTGGCGGTTATGGATGTGCATACGGTTTTCCGCCATGTCGAAGGTCACGTCGGACATATGCAGGAAGTAGTTGGCGAAATACTCCTTGATCACGTAGCCCTTGTAGCCCAGGCAGATCACGAAATCGTTGATGCCGAAGTGGGAGTAGATCTTCATGATGTGCCAGATGATCGGCTTGCCACCTATCTCGATCATCGGCTTGGGCCGCAGATGGGACTCTTCGCTGATTCGAGTACCCAATCCGCCCGCCAGGATAACCACTTTCATCGCTGTCTCGCCCTGTCATATCCGCACGACGTCAACAGCCTGACGCCTATCCGCCCCATTCAGCAAGAATCCTGCCATGCCAATAGCCGCCGCGGCCTCGCCGCAGCAGAGCGCCAGCGAGAATAAACGCCGCCAAGTGGAAAAGTCACGGGAGGGAACCTTGGGGGAAAGCTGGAAATGGCCCTTGCATGGGTAGCGGCACGGGCCAGCGGCCCCTGTACCCTGCCAGGGCAACGGCCAGCATCACATCTTGTTGAACAGGCTCAACTGCGAAATCTTCACGAAGGAGGCCTGGGCGGCCTCCAGCTTGGTCTGCTGCAACACCAGGCGCGAAATCGCCTCGGCCATGTCGGTGTCGCGGATCGAAGACTGGTTGCTGGCATTGCTGATCTGCAGGCTTTCGTTCTCGGTGGTGAGGGTGTCGATGACGTTCAGCCGGGCGCCGATGGAGGCCTGGGTCGAAAGCACCTGGTTCATGCCATTGTCGAGATTGCTGAGCGCAGATGCCACGGCGTCACGTAGTGCCAGTTGCGCCCCGGTATCCCCGGCGACCGGGGTCTTCAACGTGGAGCTGAGGTTGCTGATGGTCTCGAACACGCTCTGGGTTTCGGCCGACTGGCCCTTCACGACGAAATAGTCGCCCGCCGCCGCATCGGCACTGACTTGCAGCTCCATACCAGCGAAGCTGATGGTTTCCGGGTAGGTGCCGGACAGGGCGCCGCTGGCGATGGGCGTGCTGCTGGTGCCGACGGGCTGTGCATACACTTCGTAGTCGGTGGCGCTGGTAAAGCGGACCTGTACGCCCGCGCTGGGGAATTGCGTCGTGTAGGCGGTCTGGTCGACCACGGTGCCCGCGGTCAGTTGCGCGGTCGAGGTATTGGTGCCGCTGCGCGTCACCGCGACTTCGGTCGCGGCCACGCCGAAGCTGAAGCTATAGCCCGTCAACAGATTGTCCAGGTCCCCTGTGCCATCACTTTCCTTCAGGGCCACGTCCAGTTCGAAGGTGGCGCCGCGAAAACTGATCGTGGTGCCGTCGGTGGCGGTCGGATCGAAGGCACCGGCTGTGGAGGAGGCCTCGCTGGTCACGTCGTTGCCGGAAACATCGAGGATACGGAACTGGGTGCTGCTGACCAGTTCCAGGGTGTAGGGCTGGCCGTCGCGGAAACTCTTGTTGTACTGGGTGGTATTGTCCACCAGCCCCTGCGACAGGTAGACCCGCTGGCCATCGGCGACGGGATCGTTGCTCAGGCTGGACTGGGTGCGGCTGGAGTTGATGACATTCTCGAAGATGCTCCAGCCGGTGTCGTTGGTAGCCAGCGATCCGGAACCCGAAACCTGCAGGTTCAGGGTGGTCTGGTCGCCCTGGTAGGTCACGGAACCGTCCGGGTTGAGCACGAAGGGCTGCACGGTGCTCTTGGAGCCGGCGAAGATGTAGTTGCCACTGGCATCCTTGCTGTTCATCAGGTCCAGCAACTGGCTCATGATCTGGTCCAGCTCACTGGCGATCGAACTGCGGTCCTCGTCGGAGAGCGCACCGCCGCCCGCCTCCACAGCCAGCTCACGGGCACTCTGCAGGACGTTGTTAACCGACGCGAGCAATGCGTCTTCCTGGGTCAAGGCATTGGTGGCGGTGGTCATGTTGGTGCTGTACTGCTTGAGCTGCGCGCTCTGCTGCTCGAGTTGCAAAAGCCGAGCCGCGCCGACCGGATCGTCCGCCGGGGTCTGTACCCGCACGCCACTGGAGATCTCCTGCTGGGTCTTGACGATGTCGGCATAGCCCTTCTGGTAGGTGGAGATGTTGGAGTGGAACATCTGCGAGGTCGAGATTCGCGTACTCATGTCGGCATGCCTCAGAAGCTGTTGATCAGGGTATCGAACGTCGAGCGCGCAACTTGAATGATTTGTGACGCCGCCGTGTAGTACTGCTCGAACTTGATCAGGTTGGCCGCTTCCTCGTCCAGGTTGACCCCGGACAACGACGACTGGCTGCTGGTCGCCTGGGTCAGGATGGCCTCCGTGGCGGCGGCATCGAGCTTGGCCTGGTTGGTCTTGGCGCCAACCGTCTCGATCAGCGAACTGTAGGAGGTGGTCAGGCTCATGCCACTGCTGCCGTTGACCGCGACGGTATTGGCCGTCTGCAGTTCCAGCACGGCCAATGCGTTGCGGTTGTCGCTGCTGCCATTGGCGTTGAAGGCGATGGTCAGGCTGTCACCCGAGGCCGGCGAGCCGGACAGGGTCATCTCGAACGCATAGCTGCTGGGTACGCTGGGCGGATTGGCCGGGACGGTGACGGTCACCTGGTTGCTCTGCCCGGGCACTATGCTGCCGACGCCGATGCTGTTGCCCGAGGCATCGTACAGGGTATAGCCCTGGCTGCCGCCACTGGCGGCATCGTAGACCAGCTTGATCGGCGTGCCGTTCTCAAGGCTGGTCTGCATGTCCGCGATCGCGGCGCTGTCGTAGATGTCGACCGTCGTCGTCAGGGTCGGCTGGGTGATGCTGCCGGTACCGACATTACCGCTGGTCAGGGTCGCCTCCAGCGGTGCGGCGAAAGCCAACTGGCTGGAATCGGTCATGCTCACCGCGATGTCGCCCGCGGCGAAGCGCGTCGGCAGGATGGTGAAGCTGTCGCCCGCCGCCACACTGCCGGAGTCGAGCTGCAGGGAAAAGCCATCGATCACCGGCGCCGGGCTGGTGGTCAGGTCGTAGCTGCCCATGTCCTTGCCATCCGACAGCCGCCTGACCGAATACTCGGTGCCACTGCTGAAAGTGACCTCGTAGTCGCTGGTGCTGAGCTGGCTGGTATCGGCGATATAGACACTGAGGTTGGCCGTGGTGTCGCTGTTGCCGACCTGGGCCAGGCTTCTCTGCTGCTGCAGGGTGGTGTCGTTGATATTGCCGAACAGGCTGGCACCGAGCTCGCTGTTGAGGTCGAGCCCCTGCCCCAGTTGGCTGTTGACCTGGTCCGCCACCACCAGCGCCATGCGCCCGAGGTCGTTGAGCGTGGTATCCAGCACTTCCTCACGATAACGCACCAGGCCGCCGATCTGCCCGCCAGTCACCGAGGAGGTGATATCGAGGGTCGCATAACCGTTCTGCGTCAACTGCAGGGCGAAGCGCGAGGGATCGTCGGTACTCGGCACCGCGCTCAGTTGCGAGGCCGAACTGCCCACCACCAGTGGCTGGCCATTGCCGACGAACAGGTTGTAGCTGTTGCCCTGCTCGACCACGGTGACACCGATCAGCTCGGACAACTCGCGCACCGCCTCGTCACGCTGGTCGAGCAGGTCGTTGGGCGCGGAACCGGAGGCCGAAGCCGTGATGATGGCCTGGTTGTATTGCGCCACGCTGCTCGCCAGGCTGTTGACCTGCTGCGTCATGCTGGACAGTTGCTGGTTGATGTAGCCGTTCTGCTCGGACAACTGGGTGTAGATGGAGTTGAAGCGCTCGCCCAGGGTCGAGGACTGGGTCAGCAGCAACTGCCGCGAGGCCGTATCGGTAGGGCTGGCCGCCGCGGTCTGCAAGGCCGAGAAGAAACTCTCGAGCACCGCGCTGATCCCGGTCGTGCTGTCCGCCAGCAGCGAGTTGACCTGGTTGATCTGGGTCAGGTAGGTCTGCGCCTCGCTGTCCAGTGCCGTGGACGTACGCACCTGGGTGGTGAGGTAGTCGCTGTAGATACGCCGCACGTCGGTGATGGTGGCACCACTGCCGAGATAGTTCGCCCCCAGTTGCTGCGATGCACTGGACACCTGGGTCACCGTCTGGCGGCTGTAGCCGGCGGTATCGGTATTGGCGATGTTGTTGCCGGTAACGGACAGCGCCGTCTGGCTCACGCGCAGCCCGGAAATCCCGATGGAAAGAAGGTCAGCCATGGGTCACCTCAGAATCCTGATGGAGGCGCGATCCGCCCGTGCGTTGTTCTGGTCCGTACCGGTGCATCCCGGCGGGAGTACTCCCCATCGACGGATAAAGCAGTTCGTTCACTGGCCCGCACACCTGCCCCGCCCAGGATAGAGCGGCACAGCCCGGGGAGCGGCCAGCGAAAAAGACGCCATCGGCACAGGATAAGAGCCTTCCACGAACTAACCCGTGCCACCCGGCCATCAACGGATATTGATGATCGTTTGCGAGATCGTATTCTCGGTCTCGATGGTCTTGGCATTCGCCTGATAGTTGCGCTGCGCCACGATCAGGTCGACCAGTTGCGAGGTCAGGTCGACGTTCGAGTCCTCCAGCGCCCCGGCGGCGATGGCACCCAGCGTACCGGAGCCCGGCGTACCGATCACCGGCTCGCCCGAGGCGAGCGACTGCCGCCAGGCCGTCCCGCCCACCGGGGTAAGCCCCTGCATATTGGCGAAGGTCGCCAGGGCCGTCTGCCCGATCACCTTGGACTGACCATTGGTGTAGGTGGCGAACAACTGACCGGTCTCGTCCACCGACAACCCGGACAACTGCCCGGTGGTATAACCGTCCTGGTACAGGCTGTTGACCGAGAAGCTGGTGTTGGTCTGGGTCATGGTGCGCAAGTCCAGCGTTATCCCGCTCGTGCTCGCCGCCGCGCCGTTGCTGGCCCAGGTGACCGGATCGGTCGTGGCGTCGGAAATGGCCGCCGGCACCCAGTCGGACAAGCTCAGCGTACCGTCCGCGTTGATCGTGAAATCGCCTGAAGCCAGGTTGGAGGTATCCAGCTTGCCGGCCGTGGTGAAGGGCAGGCTGGCTTCGTAGGGATCGGTACTGGTCGGGTCCTGGGGGTTGCGCCCATCGACCAGCACATACATGCTCCACTCGTTGCTGTCCGTCTTGACGAAGTACTGGCTCATGGTATGAGCGTTGCCCTGGGAGTCGTACAGGGTGGCGGAGGTCGACCAGTTGTAGGAAGTGGAGATCGACGAATCGAATGGCGTGGTGGTCGGCAGGCTGGCAGCCGAATTGAGCGCCAGCGACTGGGTCACCGAAGTGGTCGCATTCGGCTCCTGGTTGGTGGTATCCACGACCAGGTTGGTCAGCACCCCATTCACCAGGTTGCCATCGGAGTCCACCCCGTACCCCATGAGGTTGTTGCCGGAGCTGTCGACGACATTACCCTGGTTGTCGACCTTGAAGGCCCCCGAGCGCGTATAGAGCTGGCTACCGCCATCATTGACGATGAAATAGCCACTGCCGTTGATGGCAAGATCGAGGCTATTGTCGGTGTAGGTGATATTGCCCTGGGTGAACTGCTGGGCGATGTCGGAAGTGAGAACCCCACTGCCGACCGAGTTGCTGCCCGTGCCGAACATGCTGCTGGCGTACAGGTCCGCGAACTCCGCGCGCGAATACTTGAACCCCGTGGTACCCGTGTTGGCAATGTTGTTGCCGGTCACGTTGAGGTAGGTGCTGGCAGCCTTTAATCCACTAAGCGCTGTATTGAACGACATATCCGCGTACTCCCGCGTGCGATTCCGTTACTGACCGATACTGATGACTTTCGATAGCGAAAGGCTGCCAGCACCTGCAAGATTCAAACTCAATTCACTTCCGCCGATCGTCACGCTACTCACCGTCGCCGGCAGGTAGGTCGTCAGTGCCGTGGAAGTACCGTCCAGCGTGGCGCTGGCCTTGAAGGTATAGGTTCCGGAGGCCAGTTGCTCACCGCTATCGTTGGTTCCGTCCCAGGTGAAATCCACTGTGCCACTGCTGCTCTGGCTATCCAGCGGTATGCTCTTGACCAGGTTGCCGGCGGCGCTGTAGACCTTTACCGAGATCGCATCGGCGGCGGAAGGAATCACCACTGAGCCGGTCATCTCGGTGCCGGTCTCCACATAAGTGTTATCGGACGAGATGATCACGCTGCGCCCCACCAGCGAGGATGCCTGCAACGCCTGGGAGGACTGGTAGGAACTCACCAGGGTATCCATCGAGGTGTTCAGGTTGGTCATGCTTTCGAGGCTGCTGAACTGCGCGAGCTGGGCGACGAACTCACTGTTGTCCTGAGGGTCGAGCGGATTCTGGTTGTTCAGTTGTGTCACCAGCAGCATCAGGAAGTCATCCTTGCCGAGACTGCCGTAGCCGGACTCATTGGTCGTAGAGGTCGTGGTGCCGGAATATTGCGACAACACCGAACTGGAGACACTGTCTGTGGTACTCATCATCAACCTCCTCTACACAGCCCAAGCGAGCCCCTTTGGCATCAGAATTAGCAAGACCTGTGCCAATTCACCGACTGCCACGCCGAGCAGCCTGCCAGTCGCCCGCCCGGAGAAAAGCGGCAAGCCTTTGCCGCCCATGGGCAAACAGCGGCAATACCGAAGAACAACGGCTTCCGCCTGCCTGCCAGCCGAGCGGATTGCAGCCTGCGCCATGGACAAGCGAACATTCCGGGGAAATACTGCCGCCCTGTGAACCCCACCTCAACCGGCACCTTTTCCATTGCGGCATGCATACACTGACCTTCCAGCACCTGCCCTCGCAACAGCACCCCTTGATCGCCAGGTTCTATCGCAACCAGAAGAGTTCGATGCGAGCCTCGAAAGGCGCCAAGTACTGGGTAGCCAGGCGCAAGGAAATCGTCGCGGCCTGTTGCCTGACGCCCGTGGCGGACGGCTACTGGCTGACCAGCCTCCTGGTCGCGCCGGATGAACGCAACCGGGGTATCGCCAGCCTGCTTCTGCAGCGGTTGTCGTCTGGCATAGCGGCGCCCATATGGCTGTTCTGCCATCCATCGCTACAACCTTTATATGCAAAGGCCGGTTTCACACCCTGCGACGAAATCCCACCGCCACTCGCAGAACGACTGACTCGCTATCGGCGCAACAAGTCGCTGATAGCCCTGTGCAAGGCTCCCGCCATGAAAACACTGAATATCGCCAGCGCCTGCCTGCTGGATGACGAGAACAGGCTGCT
Source organism: Stutzerimonas kirkiae (assembly GCF_004327335.1). GTDB lineage: Bacteria > Pseudomonadota > Gammaproteobacteria > Pseudomonadales > Pseudomonadaceae > Stutzerimonas > Stutzerimonas kirkiae. The sequence goes on from NZ_QJUO01000002.1 coordinate 120,720, forward strand.
GATCGTGCGTAAACGCGCAACCAGGCTGTTCATGCTGCCGGGCGGAAAAGCAGAGGCAGGCGAAACACCGCTGCAGACTCTCATACGCGAACTCACGGAAGAATTGGGCGTACAGATGCAGGCAAAGGATTTCCAGCCTCTGGGGCACTTCCAGGCAGAAGCCGCCAATGAGCCTGGCTTCCAGGTCTGCGCAGAGGTGTTCGTGGCGCCCTTGAGGGTTCCGGTCAAGGCACTGGCGGAGCTGGAAGAGACAGGTTGGCTGAACTGGCGAGAAACCAGCAGGGAAGACCTGGCGCCACTGCTAAAGGAAAAAATCCTGCCGGCCTTGCGGGCCAGTCTGGACGAAAGCTGAAACACCCACGGAACAGGATGCGCGGATAAAAAAAGGGGCGGGGTTAAACCCCGCCCGCCTTCTTCCCTGTCCCTTCGATCCTGTTCATCATCCTGATGAAACCCATTCCCCGGGTTGTCCTTGCCTCCCGCTCCCTGGGTAGCCGCGCCGTCCTGAGCACAGGGCTGATATTAATGATTCTCGAATGGCGGGCAACGTGTGGAAATCGCCCCGTCGGCAACGGGACAATCGCCGCCTATTAATAAAACCAATTTAAATCAGTTAGTTAGGCGATAAGCAAGGGAGAAAAGCCAGGATTCTCCCGTTTTTTTCAGATATTGCTTACAACACCTGTAAGCGAATGCTTACATGGGCAAGGGCAGACAACCCCATACCAAGGCGCTCGTACCATGCTGTTATCCGCTGGCAAGCCGCTGCGATAAAAGGTGCTGGAGCCTGGAACGCTGGACGAAAATACCGACTACCTGCCGTTTTTCGTCCAGCCCCCAGCGTTCTTCCCGGCTCTCGCCCACCCATCGCGCAGCCGCCCTGGACGCCATGCCAACCCTGCTTTCACCGCAGCGCTGTCGCACAGCAAACAGGCCCCGTGGGAGCGGGACTTACCGCCCCCACAGCTCAACCAGATACATGGCCGCCGATCGACGGCCAGGTCTGTTGGCGTTTCGCCGCAAGCCGCATTGTCGCGAGAAACGCCAAACAGCCCCTAGCGAAACAACGCATCCCCGGAAAGCCCGTTACGCTCCATGATTTCCCTCAGGCGTTTCAGCGCTTCGACCTGGATCTGCCGGACACGCTCGCGCGTCAGGCCAATCGCCTGCCCTACTTCCTCGAGCGTACAACTGTCATGCCCGCGCAGGCCGAAACGGCGGATCACCACATCACGCTGCTTCTCGTTCAGATCCGAAAGCCAGGTATCGATGCTGCTGGCCAGGTCATCGTCCTGCAGTAGCTCGAACGGATCACTCGGCTTGTCGTCGGTCAGCACGTCGAGCAACGTCTTGTCGTTGTCCGGGCCCAGAGAGACATCCACCGAGGTGACGCGTTCGTTGAGCCCGAGCATGCGCTTGACCTCCGCCACTGGCCGGTCGAGCAATTGTGCGATCTCCTCGGGGCTCGGTTCATGATCGAGCTTCTGCGTCAGTTCACGGGCCGCACGCAGGTAGAGGTTGAGTTCCTTGACGACATGGATGGGCAAGCGAATGGTGCGCGTCTGGTTCATGATCGCGCGCTCGATGGTCTGCCGTATCCACCAGGTGGCGTAGGTGGAGAAACGGAAACCCCGCTCCGGATCGAACTTCTCGACCGCGCGAATCAGCCCCAGGTTGCCTTCCTCGACCAGGTCGAGCAGGGATAAGCCACGGTTCAGGTAGCGGCGGGCGATCTTCACCACCAGGCGCAGGTTGCTCTCGATCATGCGCTTGCGCCCTGCCGGGTCGCCCTGCTGCGCAAGCCTGGCGAAGTGCACTTCCTCTGCGGGCGTCAGTAGTGGGGAAAAGCCGATTTCATTGAGATAGAGCTGGGTAGCGTCGAGCGCTCGATGATAATCGATGGAGGTGTTCTGGCGGATGGTCGGCTTTGCTGCCGAGGAGGCAGGATGTCCTTTCCCTCGGGCCTGGAGTGCGTTTGACTCCATGAGTAAGACGCTGTCATCCGCGTCAAACTCCGGCGCTTCTTTCTTGAGTGCCATTATTGTTGTCCCGTTCCGAGTTCGACCACAGACTCGGGCAACACATGATCCCTGTCATCACCCGAGTCTCCCTGTGCGGGAGCGGGCGGCCGCGGATCAGCGCTTGGGCAGATAGTTCTGGGGATCTACAGGTTTGCCCTGACGGCGTATCTCGAAATGCAGCTTCACCCGGTCAGTGCCCGTCGATCCCATTTCGGCTATGGTCTGCCCAACCTTGACACGTTGGCCTTCCCGCACCAGCAGCCTACGGTTGTGGCCGTAGGCGCTTACATAGGTATCGTTGTGCTTGATGATCACAAGTTCGCCGTAACCCCGTAGACCACTGCCGGCGTACACCACAGTTCCATCAGAAGCAGCCAGGACAGGCTGGCCCAATTCCCCCGCGATATCAATGCCTTTATTCAAACTACCGTTTGAGGAAAAACGACCGATGATCGTACCGCTCGCGGGCCAGGCCCAACCGCTCGCCGAACGCGCCTGGGTCGTCGATACCGGCGTCTGGGCGGGAGCCGTCGTCGCGACCGGGGCGGGTGTCGTGACCGGTTTGACCGGGGGGCTGACAGGCACGGTCGAAACCACTACCGAAGGAGAGGATGCCGCAGGCGTTGCATTCTGCGTTGGCCGTTGCGACGCCGCAGAGGGACTGCTTGCGCTTGCAACTGCCTGGGATGCCCTCCCATCGAAACGGATGATCTGCCCCGGATAGATGGTATAGGGCGCCGGGATATTGTTGCGACGTGCCAGTTCACGGAAATCCCAACCGAAGCGGAAAGCGATCGACCAGAGCGTATCCCCGCGCTGCACGACATATTGCCCAGTGGTAACCGCCGGCCTGCTGTTGCGATCCACGACCTGGACATTGCCCGGTGCCGGCGAGGAGGCACAGCCGGACAGCAGCCAGCCGGCTACCAACAAAGCCACGAGGGTCGGCATGGATGACGGCAGGTGGGGATTCAAACGCTCACTCCTTTGTCCGTTGCACCCGCTGCTGCCGGGGCTCGGCGGCAACCACGGCATCACGTACCGCCAGGCGCTCGAGGCCGAGCACCAGGGCGATGGCGGCGAGCGCCAGGAAAATCGCGATCCACAACTGCGGATTCTCCCCCATGACGCTGGCGTAGTTCCAGGGCAGGAGGTTCTCCTGCAACAAAGGGAAAGACTCTCCGCGGCTGTTGGTCTGCCAGGTCAGTGTCTGCTTCCACGGCCATACCTTGCCCAGCGACCCCAGCATGATGCCGGTCAGGAACGCCAGCGTGATATCGCGAACATGTTGCAACATCCAGCTGAGCAGCCTGGAAAAGCTCATCAGGCCGATCAGGCAACCGGCGCTGAACACCGCCAGCGTTCCGATGTCCAGCCCCTTGACCGCCCCCAGCACCGCCGGATAGAGCCCGAGCAACACCAGGATGAAACTACCCGAGATTCCCGGCAGGATCATCGCGCTGATCGCCACCGCCCCGGCCCAGAACAGGGTGAATGGTGTCGCGCTCAGTTGCAGGGGCGCTGCCATGGTGATCCACAGCGCCAGCGCCAGGCCGGCGCCGAAGAACAGTAATCGCCCGAGCGTCCAGACCGCCACTTCCCGCCCGACCAGATAGACGGATACCAGCACCAGCCCGAAAAAGAAGGCCCAGAGCAGTATCGGGTGGGCCTGCATCAGCCAGGTAATGACCCGCGCCAGGGTGAAGACGCTGGTCAGGATGCCGATGATCAGCACCAGCAGGAAGGTCGCGTTGCAGTGCCCCCAGGCCTCGCGGACACGCCCGCGCAGGAACAGCAGCAACGCCGTCGGCAGCGCCGCCATGGATTGCAGCAGCTTGTCGTAGATCCCAACGATCAGGGCAACGGTCCCGCCGGAAAAGCCGGGCACCACATCGACGGCGCCCATGGCCATGCCCTTGATATACAGCAGAAGAGTGCTTTTCATGGATTCATCCACTGATATTCAGATCACAGGGCCATTGAGCAATGGCACGAAACGAACGGTGTCCAGCAGATGACGGGAGAACCCGTCCTCTTCCCGCACGATCAGCATCAACTGTTGCACATCCCCGGTGCCGACCGGTATGACCAGGCGCCCGCCGGGCGCCAGTTGCCCAAGCAGGGCCTGCGGCACATCGGCCGCCGCCGCTGTCACGATGATCCCGTTATACGGCGCCAGGGCCGGCCAACCTTCCCAGCCATCGCCCCAGCGAAAGACCACATTGCGCAACCTGAGTTCGGCCAGGCGCTCCTTGGCCCGCTCCTGAAGCGCCTGTATGCGCTCCACCGAGAACACCCGCTCGACCAGTTGCGCCAGCACGGCGGTCTGGTAGCCGGAACCGGTGCCGATTTCCAGAACCTTGTCCAGCGGGCCATCCGCCAGCAGCAGCTCGCTCATGCGCGCGACCATGAATGGCTGGGAAATCGTCTGGTTGTGCCCGATCGGCAGCGCCGTATCCTCATAGGCGCGGTGCGCCAGTGCCTCATCGACGAACAGGTGCCTTGGCGTGCGCCTGATGACCTCCAGCACATGGGGGTTCGACAACCCCTCCTCGTAAAGCCGTTGAATCAGCCGATCACGCGTGCGCTGGGAGGTCATGCCCGTTCCGTGACGCAGAAACTCTTCCTGGCGACTACTCACATCAAGCCCCCCAGCCAACTGTCCAGCCCCTGGAAGGCTTCATGGAAGGTACGGTCCAGTTGCAGCGGCGTGATGGAGACATAGCCCTGCATGACGGCATGAAAGTCCGTCCCCGGCCCGCCTTCCTCCACATCGCCCGCGGCGGATATCCAGTAACCCAGTTTGCCGCGGGGGTTGGCCTGCTGCACTGGCGGCTTGGCGCGCTGCCGGTGCCCCAGCCGGGTCAGTTGCAGCCCACGGATGCGCTCCAGCGGCAAGTTGGGAATGTTCACACTCAGTACGGTACGTGCCGGCACTTCGAGATCCGCATGGTTGCGCACCAGCAGACGTGCGATATGCGCCGCCGCCGGCAGGTTGTCGGGGTCCCGCGACAAGAGCGAGAAAGCGAACGCCGGCCGCCCGGTGAAACGCCCCTCGATCGCCGCCGCTACCGTCCCCGAATACAGCACGTCATCCCCCAGGTTGGCGCCCAGGTTGATGCCGGACACCACCATGTCCGGTGGCTCGTCCAGCAGGCCGTTGATGCCCAGGTGGACACAATCGGTGGGCGAGCCGTCGATGCCGATGAAACCATTGGGCATCGTCACCGGGTGCAGGGGGCGATCCAGTGTCAGGGAACTGCTCGCTCCGCTCATGTCACGAATGGGCGCAACCACCGTGCAGCGGGCGTCACCGCTGAGCGCGTCATGAAGCGCGGCGAGCCCGGGCGCATACACCCCGTCGTCGTTGGCGATCAAAATATGCATCAGATATCCGTCGGCCCCGCCAGACTGACCAGTTCGCGCACCACGGCTGTGGCGAAGCATCCGGTCGGCAGGACGAATTCAAGTTGCAGAACTTCAGGTTCGGGATAATGCCACGACAAATCGCGTATGGGGAGGCGAAGAATACGTCGCTCGTGCTTCATACCTGCCTCGGACAGCCAGTCGACCAGGGCCTGCTGCTGCCCGGCCAGCGCCTCCTCCAGAGCCTGCACCGGCCCGCCAGCCGGTGATGGCCCGGCCCCCCAGAGCGGCCCGCTGGGATGCAGGTCGAGGGCCTCCAGCCGTGGGTCCCGGCATTCCGCCTCGGTAGCGGGAAAGAAACTGCGACTATCGGTGAACACCAGCAGATCGCCGAGCATCGCCCGGCTCCAGCTGCCGTCGGCGACACGGCTGGCCAGAACCCGATTGAACAGGTAGCTGCGCGCGGCGGACAGTACGCGGGAACGCAGGTTGCGCTGCTCGGGCAAGACGCCAGCCTGGGCGAACTCATTGGCTCGCGACAGATTCGAGCCGGAGAAACCAAAGCGCTGCATACCGAAATAGTTGGGCACTCCGCACTGACGTATACGCTGCAGACGCTCCTCCAGGACCCGGGGATCTGCCTGCAGATGTCGCAGGCGCAGGCGGAAACCATTGGCCGAATGCGCCCCACGCTGCAATTTGCGCAGGTGCCGGGTCTGTTCGAGGATGCGCAGGCTATCGCTCTGCATGGCGGAGAAATCCGGATCGGCCTTGCCGGGCAAGTGCAGGCTGAACCATTGCCGGGTCAGCGCCAGCCGGTCCTTGAGACCGGCATAACCGACCGCGCGCAATGGCAACCGGGCGGCACGGGCAATCTGCCGGGCAGCGTCCTCGGTATTGAGGTTGCGTTTCTCCACCCACAACCAGAGATGCTCGCCCTCTCCCGCCAGCGGGATATCCAGCACTTCATCGACCTGGAAGTCTTCGGCGCTTTCCTTGAGCACGGCGCTTGCGCACGGGCCGCCATGGGCCCATGGGCCCAGCAATTGCTGCTCCGTCATGATGCGAGCAGCAGCGTCACGGCATGCACCGCGATGCCTTCCTCACGCCCGACGAAGCCAAGGAGTTCGGTGGTGGTCGCCTTGACGTTGACCTGGTCGATATCCAGTTGCAGGTCCTCGGCGATCAGGGCGCGCATGGCCTCGATATGCGGGGCCATCTTCGGTGCCTGGGCCAGGATGGTCGCATCGACATTGCCGATCCGCCAGCCCCTGGCCAATACCAGGGAAACCACATGCCGCAACAGCACCCGGCTATCGGCACCTTTGTAGCGGGGGTCGGTATCGGGGAAATGCCTGCCGATATCCCCCAGGGCGCAGGCCCCCAGCAAGGCATCGCTCAGAGCGTGCAGCAGCACGTCACCGTCGGAATGGGCCACGAACCCTCGATGGTAGGGAATGTGCACGCCGCCCAGCACAAGATGATCGCCGTCACCGAAGCGATGCACATCATAACCATGACCGATACGCATAGACTGCCCATGTCCCCGAATCAACAAACCGCGAATTCTACAGGAAACCACAGGCAGCCAGGACAGGGGATCGCGCACCGCGCTCAAAGAGCCGGGAAAACCGGAAAGAGCGCAGGAAAGCTGGAGGCTGAACGAAAGGGCCTGGCAGCCCATGTTTTCGTCCGGCTTTCCAGCCTAGAGCGCCTTTATCGAAGCATCTTGCCCAGGCATGACTGCATAGTGCGATCGCCCGGGGTCAAGGCACTCCGGCCTCTTCCTCCCGTTCGGCGAACAGGTCCCAGCAAGCGATGAACAGCGCGGCGATCAGCGGGCCGATGACGAAACCATTGAGCCCGAACAACGCCAGGCCGCCCAGGGTCGAGATCAGCACGATATAGTCCGGCATCTTGGTGTCCTTGCCCACCAGGGTGGGCCGCAACAGATTGTCGACCAGGCCGATAACCAGGACACCAAAGGCGATCAGCACCACCCCGGAAACGATCGAGCCGCTGAACAGGAAGTAAATGGCCACGGGCACCCAGATCAGCCCGGCCCCCACCGCTGGCAGCAATGACAGCATCGCCATCAGCACGCCCCACAGCAATGCACTGGGGATGCCCAGGATGGCGAAGATCAGGCCGCCCAGCGCACCCTGTATCACCGCGATGATGATGTTGCCCTTGACCGTGGCGCGAACCACCTGGGCGAATTTTTCGAACAGCTTCTTTTTCTGCTCGCCACTCAGCGGCAAGGCCTTGCGGATACGTGCCACCAGATCGCGACCATCACGGATCAGGAAGAACAGCAGGTAGAGCATCACGAAAAAGCTGACGACGAACTGGAAAGTACCCTGGCCGAAGCTGAACGCCTTGGTCGCCAGGTACTGGCTGCCTTGCAGCGCACTGCTGCCAAGGCGCTCACGCAGATCATCCATGTCAGTCAGGCCGAAGCGCTGCAGATAGCCCTGAATGGACGCCGGCAGCATTTCCTTGACCTGGATGACATAGGCCCCCACGTCCAACTCGCCACTGCTGATGCGCGTATACAGCGTGCTACCTTCCTGCACCAGCAAGCCGGTGATGAAAATGACCGGCAGTACCGCGATCAACAGGCTGGCCAACAGCGTCGCCAGGGCCGCCAGGTTCCTGCGATTGTTGAACAGTACCTGCAGCCGCCGCTGCAGCGGCGCGAACAGGATGGCCAGGATCACAGCCCAGAACACCGCCCCATAGAACGGCCACAATATCCAGCCGAATGCCAGGGTCACCAGCACCAGCAGACTCAGAAAGACTTTTTGCTCGAAGATCAGATTGCCCATTGTGCCTCCCTGTTTTACCACCCTGCCCAGTGCGGCACAGGCCATTCGCATACTGTATGCACCAGCATAGACAGACTCACAAGCGACCTGGAACGTTCAATGCGCCCCGAACGCCATAGCGCTCAAAGTCTTCGGGCAAGTAAAAGCCGACGAAAACGAAAAAAGCGCTGAAGACCGGACGATGAAAGCCACCTCGTTCGCTTTCGTTCAAGCTCGAGCCTCCAGCGCTTTTTCCGGCGCCGGCCTGCAAACCTGGCAAACACCGCGGATTGAATGGAAAATGCCGCCAGGTGACCTTTACCAAGCCTTTACCCATGCCTGACCACGCTTGACCTTGCTCACCCTAGACTGTGCACATCCGGTTCGATACGCCAGTTGGCAAACGCCAGGCGGCCAGGAAACCGGGAGTCATCCACAGGAGAATCCCTCATGCGCAAGACCCTTATCAGCCTGTTGTTCGTCGCTGCACTGCCAAGCCTGGCCCTGGCCGCCCCCGAAGGTCATCCGCAGCGCCCCGCGGAACGCCATGGCCAACTGCCGTTCCATCGCCTGGACCTGAACAAGGAACAACAGAAGGAAATCCACAAACTGATCGGCACCCAGATGAAAAACCGCCACGAGATCACTCAGCGTTATCTGGACAAGCTGCCGGAAGCCGAACGCAAGGCATTCCAGAATGAACTGACCGCCAATCAGGAAAATACCGACAAGGCGATCCGCGCCCTGCTCAGCACCGAACAACAGAAGCAGTTCGACGAGCGCCAGCTCAAGGCAAAGGAAAAACGTGCCGAACGCGAAGAGTTCCTGAAATGGAAAGCCGAGCGCGAACAGCAGAAAAACTGACCCACCCAACAGCCCGGTAGCGCAAGCTGCCGGGCTGCCTGTATCACGGAGGCCCCTTGCGCTCACTGTTCTGGCGAATACTCGCTACATTCTGGCTGGCCATCACCCTGGTCGCGGCCCTGGCCATGCTATTGGGGCGGGCGTTGAACCAGGACGCCTGGATCATTGGCCGACACCCGGCCATCAAGAATCTCGCCGCCGATTGGGCACAGGTCTACGAACAGCGTGGCCCGGCCTCGGCCCAGCGCCTGCTGGAACAACAGAAACAGCGCTTCCATATCGACACCCAGGTCCTGTCCGAAAACGGCCATCCGCTCATCCCCGGAACCTTCCCTCCCCGCGCCGCCGCATTGGAGGCCCGCAGACAGCACCGTGCGGAACAATTGCCCTGGCGGCGCCTGACCAGCGAATATACCAGCCCGACCAGCGACGAGACGTATCTGTTCATCTACCGCATCCCCCACCCGGAACTCGATGAATGGCACCGCGACAGCCTGCTCTGGCCCTTGAGCGCCATAGGCATCGCCCTGATCGTCCTGAGCGGCTTCAGCCTGCTGCTGACACTCTCGATCACCCGCCCGCTCGACCGCCTGCGTGGGGCCGTGCACGACCTGGGGCAGACCAGCTACCAGCAGACATCTCTGGCGCGCCTGGCCAGGCGCCGGGACGAGCTGGGCCTGCTGGCCAGCGACTTCAACCGCATGGGCGCGCGCCTGCAAAGCCTGATCGGCAGCCAGCGGCAATTGCTGCGCGATGTCTCCCACGAATTGCGATCCCCCCTGGCAAGACTGCGTATCGCCCTGGCGCTGGCCGAGCGGGCCACCCCTGAAGAGCGCCAGAGTATCTGGCCCCGGCTGGAACAGGAGTGCGACCGCCTGGAAACCCTGATCGCCGAGATACTGGAGCTCGCCCGGCTGGATGCGGAGCCCGGTGCACCGGTGCGGATCGACCTCGACGAGGTATTTTCCCGACTACGTGAAAACGCCCGGATAACCGCGCCCGACACACGAATCCTCAGCCGAGTACAACCCGGGATCGAGTTCCAGGGATGGCCCGATATGCTCGAACGGGCCCTGGACAACCTGCTGCGCAACGCCCTGCGCTTCAACCCGCCGGGTAGCGATATCGAACTGAATGCACGGCTCGACGCGGGGCAGTTGCTCCTGAGCGTACGCGACCACGGTCCCGGGGTAGACCCCGCCCACCTGCCACATCTGAGCCAACCGTTCTACCGCGCTCCGGGCCAGACCGCCGCAGGCCATGGTCTGGGGCTGGCCATAGCGCAACGGGCAGCCGAGCGGCACGGTGGCAGGCTCTGCCTGGACAACCACCCGGAAGGCGGCTTCACCGCCAGCCTGCAGTTGCCACTGGCTGGAGCGGCTTATACGGAAACGCAAAAGCAGCCAGAGGCCTGAAGCTGTGGCTGGGTACCCTGGATATTGGAAAATCGAAGAGCCTTCCCTGGCTTTTTGATTCCAAAGGAAAAACAGGGGGAAATCAGCATGATTCCCCCTTGTGAAGCCTTACAACGTGCCGTTGATGGCGAACTCGAAAATCTGGTAACTCTTGATATCCGTATAGGTGACGTTTTTCCTGTACTCGGCGTTAAGCGGGCGATTCAGGATGAATGGAACCTTGGTTTCCGTGATACCGCCATGTGTTCGCAGACGATGGCCCTTCAGACCGTTCAGGTCGTGCAGTCTGGCCGAACTGCCGATGACTACGTTTTTCCTGGAAATGACCACCACATCCGCTTCCCGGTCTTCCGGCAGATCGAACATGCGGCATGCAATCGCTTTCCCCAGGGCAAGATCGACCCCTTCCACGGCGGCTACCCGGTCGATAATCGCCTGTACGCTGACATTGCCCTTGCGCCAGATGCGCACAAAGCTGCCCAGCGCACCGTGATGAGCGACAAAGGCATCGGTGATCGGGCAAATAACCGTGGTTTCTCCCGCGCCAAACTCGGCATCGAGGATGTCTTGCAACCAGATCACATTCGGCTCGCCCGCCTCATTGCTCTTGTCGCTCATGCCGTGGTCGGCGATCAGTCCGAGGACGATATCTTCTTGCACAAGACGCCCGAAGGTATCGTCGAGTCGCTGGTAGAAATGGCGCGCTTGCGCTTCTTCGGGGGCCCATTTGTGCTGCACGAAGTCGGTCAGGGAGAGATACATCAGGTCTGGGCGCTTATCCTGCAGCAGCCTGATACCCGCCTCGAGCACGAACAGCGACAGCTCCATCGAGTACATGTCCGGCTTGGGCATGCCGACATATTCGAGCGCATTCTCGATACCGTTTTCCTCCAGCGTGCAGCGGTCGGCATACTCGGATGAAAACGACACATGGCCCTGGCTGACATCCAATCCCTTGCCAAGTTGCCGACGCAGCTTGTCCTTGGCAGTGATGGACACGACCTTGGCCCCTGCCTTGGCGAAGCCCGCCAGAATGGTCTCGCCGCGCAGGAGCTCCGGCCCGGTCATGACCACAGGCTCCCAGGTCTTCGTGTCCAGGTAGAAGTTGCCGGAAATGCCATGCCTGGCGGTCGGCGTCCCGGTGATGATGGACATATTGTTCGGGCAGGTGAACGATGGCATCGAGCCGGTCGCCACGGTCGAGTAGCCCTCCTGGATGAAACGCTGGATATTGGGCAATACGCCATCGGCAAGGAATCGACGAAGGTATTCCGGATCGCCACCATCAATGCACACGACCACGACTGGCCGTTCGGGCCAGCGATAAGCATTGCCATTGATATTGACTGAATGACTCATTTTCTTTCCTTCATGGAGTGGATGTTTGCAGCGGTTCACTGCCGTTTTTTTAGAAGGGATGTGCGGGCGCGAGAGGATATTTTTTCCACACTCAGCACTAGCAGGAAGATCATCAGAACGATGGTCGCGGCCTGATCGAATCGGAAAAGCTCCATCGAAGTCGCCAGTTCGGCACCGATGCCACCTGCGCCGACCAGGCCCAGCACTACGGATGAGCGCACGGCTTTTTCCAGGGCAAACAGGCTGGAGTTGATAAGGCTGGGCATGGCCATCGGCAACGTGGCGCAGACAATCACCGATAGCCTGGACGCACCGATCGCGGACAGCGCTTCCGGAGGGCCGTCATCCACTTCCTCGATAGACTCGGCAAAGAATCTGGCGCAGAAGCCGATGGTGTCCATGATCAGGGTCAGCGTGCCCGCGAATGGGCCAAGGCCGACCGATGCAACGAAGAACAACGCCCAGGCCAGATCGGGAATCGTCCGGATGAAACTGACCAGGCTGCGAATGACCGAACGCACCGCCGGATGTGGTGCGTAGTTCCGCGACATCAGCACGGCCAGTGGCAGGCTGATGAGGATGCCGATCACCGTGCCGACCAGCGCCATCTGGAATGTGACCAGTACCGAACGCATCGTCGGCACGATTCGATCGGTCGCGGGCGGCACCATTTCGGAAGCGATCTTTGCCATATTGGGCAAGCCCGTCACCAGTTCCGACACGGAAACCCCCGCCGCCGAGAATGACCATGCAAGGAAGGCGACGAAGGCAAGGAAGGCCAGCAGGGAACCGGCTGCGGGGCGCTCGAACCGGGTAGGCAGCCTGGCATGTGGTTTCTTACTCATACATCCCCCGCAATTGCTGAGCACTCAGGCTGTTGCTAGGGACGTCCAGACTCAGGCGAGAATCCTGCAAGCCCAGGACACGATCCGCATAACGCAGCGCGTGTTCCAAGTGATGTGTCACGAAGACCAGCGTAAGAGATTCATCACGCGCCAGATCCGAGAAGACCTGCATGACATCCTCGCCAGCCTGCGGATCGAGGCTGGCAGCGGGTTCGTCGGCAAAGATCATGCTGGGCTTTTGCATCAGCGCCCGGGCGATGGCGACGCGCTGCGACTGCCCGCCGGACAGTTCGCCGGCCTGTCTCTTGCTGAGGTGGCCGAGCTTGACCTGATCCAGGCAATGCAAGGCATAGTCCCGATGCTCGCTGGCCGCGACACCCTGGAACCACATGCGCGGCGTGCGTGCCCAGGCCATGCCGCCATGCAGCACATTGGTCAGTACGGAAAGACGGCTGACCAGATTATGTTTCTGAAAGATGAAGCCAACGCGCGAGCGGGCCTTGGACAGCGCATTGCCCCGCAACCCGGTCACGCTTTGATCGCCGAAATATACGATCCCCGAATCCGCGTCGATCAGGCGCATGCAACACCGCAGCAGGGTACTCTTGCCGGCACCGTTGCCGCCGATGATGGCAACCCGCTGCCCGTGTGGAATATCGAATGAAACATCCGACCACACGGGCGCTGCCGCCCCGTCGAAACGCTTGCTGAGGCCACTGACGCGCAACGCGGGAAAGGTCTTGCTGATCGAGGCAGGCATATCAATCACCGATGAATTCAGCATATTCGGGATAACCGGCCGTGCGATACATGGTGCGTACGGCGTTGTAATCCTTATCCGCGATCGACGTCAGGAACCGCATGCCCTGGTAGCGTTTGGCGTGCTCCGCCCCCTGGCCGATGCTGGCTATCAGGCTTGTGGAGTGATCGACGATTGCCTTGCGCAGTCGTTCGGCGGTCTGCGTGGGGACATGCTCACCCGCCATCAGCAAGTCATTCGGCAAATCTCCGCTTCGGGCCAGGACGCGATAGGCGTTCTGCTGGTCCTTGGGCTCTTGCGCCAGGAAGTTTTCCAGGTCAGAGCGCCCCATGCCGACGGCCTGGAGGTCGCCTTTCTTCAGCCCCTCCCAGGCGAGGCGCAAATGGGTATGGGTGACTTTGATGTCGTTGAGTGGCTCCAGGCCGACGTCAGCCAGCAATTGGATCGGCCCCAGATGCCGCGAGGTAGAACCGACGGAGCCAAGGCCAACGTGCTGCCCCTTGAGTTCCAGCAACGAGAAGAGCGGGCTGTTCGCCTTGACCACAACCAACGAGTAGTAATCGGGGCGATAAAGACCGGCGACCACCTTGGCATTGGCGCGCTTTTGCATCACCACATACTCGGCCGGCCCGGTCAGCACGAAATCCACCTTCTTGAAGCGCAAGGCTTCGAGCGCGGCGGTGCGATTGGTAACGGGCAGGAAGTCGATAGCCAGACCACTGGCGCGCTCCAGTTCGGCCTTGAACGGCCCGAACTCCCGTTGCAGCTCTTCGAGGCCAACGAGGTCGGTCACGGCCAGCTTGATGTTCTGGGCATGTGCGCTCAGTGAACCGCCCAGCAGCGAAAGCGCCAGGGCGGCGCCAGTCAGTAGCTTGCGAAACATGATGTGGTTCCTTTCCAGGGTGTTGTGGAACCGCCATGCTAGAGAGCCAATATTGAATATTGTTGACAATTTACGATATTGAAGAGCTGCGATACAATCACAATCATGTTGTTCTTCAGCCACAGAAAGAGGCCCTGATGAGTTCTCCCGACGCAATTTCACTGCTGCGTACGCAGTCCCTGACGACGCTGGTGCATGAGGAACTGGAGCAACGCATTGCCGCCGGGCGGCTCCTTCCCGGCACTCCCTTGCGCGAGTCCGCCATCGCCACGGACATGGGCATCTCCCGTGGCCCGGTGCGTGAGGCGTTTCGCATGCTGGAAGAACGCGGACTGGTCATGTTCGAGAAGAACTGCGGGGTGCGTGTCCGCCAGCTAGACCTTGAGCAAGCCACCCACATTTATCAGGTGCGGATTCCCCTGGAGGGCTTGATCGGTGAACTGGTCACGCAGAATCTGAGTTCGGATGCGACCAATCAGGTTCGGCTCGTGCTGGAAGAAATGGCAGAGCGCGTCGCACATCAGGATGTTCCCGCCTATACGGATCTGAACTTCCGCTTCCATGACCTGCTTGCCAAGTTCACGGGCAACCCTGCTCTTTACGATACCTATCGGCGATTGGTCGTACAGCTCAAACTCTTCAGGAGCTATACCTTTCGGCACAGCCCTGAAACGATTGGCGTATCGCTTCGGGAACACACGGCAATCTTCGAGGCGATTGTTTCTCTGAACGTCCTTTTGGCAGGGGAGCTTCTGCGCCAACATGCCAAAGACAGTTTGCAGCGTCTTCGTGCCGTCGCGCAGCCTTCATGAGGCGCTAGCAAAGGAGCAGATGGAGTCCCGGTATCTGCGGCCCGTGCAGAGGAACGGCCTCACATCGAGCAGCCTCCGCGGTCACGGGCCCATCAAGGAACCAAATCGGCATAGGGGACAGTCCTCATGGACTGCGCCCCTGCCACACCACCCGGCATGCGGGTCCGCACCGGGCGGTTCGAGAGATTGAGATCATGAGAGCCGGGGCAGTCCCAAGCGGTCGAACCAGGCCAGGTTCAGCACGCTGTTGAGCAGCTTGCCGCTGTTGCGCCACCCGGCGCGCCACGGCTACGCCTGCTCCCTGTGCACGCAATTCCCGGAATTGGGTCTTGCCTCGCTTCCATTGCTTGAGCTGGATTGCCCGCAGCCGATGCCGCAGCCATTCGTCCAGCGCCCGCCAGACCCTCGGCGTCTGCGCCAGTCGGTAGTAGCCTTTCCAACCCAGCAGGTAGCTTCCCAGACGCTCGACCACCTGCTGCAGACTGCGACCTCCCGAGCGGCGACTCAGTTGCCGGATACGTCGCTTGAACGTCTCCAGCGCCTTCTTCGCCACTCGCCGCTTGACCACTCCTTTTGGCGCGACCCAGAAGCTGTACCCCAGGAACTTGTGTCCCGCAAATACACGGCTCACCGCGCTCTTGCTCTCATTGACCTTCAAGCGAAGCCGGGCGTACAAACGACGCAGCAGCGCCATCTCCCGCTCTCCCGCCCGACGACTGTGCACATAGACGTTGCAGTCATCGGCATAACGGGCGAAGCAGTGACCACGGCGCTCCAGCTCCTTGTCTACTTCGTCGAGCAGCACGTTGGCCAGCAGCGGCGACAACGGGCCACCTTGAGGCATGCCTTCGTGACGTTGCATGAGCAATCCGCCATCCAGGATGCCGCTGTTCAGGTACGCCCGAATCAGACGGATGACGCCTTGGTCCGGGATACGTTTGCGTAGGCGGTCAATCAGGATGTCGTGGTTGACCCGGTCGAAGAATTTCTCCAGATCGACATCCACCACGATCCGCCGCCCGCGCTGCACGTACACCTGCGCGGCAAGTACCGCGTCGTGCGCACTGCGCCCAGGACGAAAGCCGTAGCTGTGCTCGCTGAAGGTGGGGGCGAGCAGCGGTTGCAGCACTTGCAGCAACGCCTGCTGGATCAGGCGATCGGTCACCGTCGGGATACCCAGCTCGCGCTGGCTACCATCCCCCTTGGGGATCACCACCCGCCGCACCGGCCTGGGCCGGTACTGCCCCGACAACAACCGCTCACGAATATCGGCCCACTCCGTCAGCAGCCGCTCGGCCGTCTGTTCTATGTTCAGACCGTCGACACCCGCTGCTCCCTTGTTGGCTTTGACTCGCTTCCACGCTCGTTGCAGATTGGCTCTCGAAAGGCCCGTTGCAGCAGCCCTTGCCCTGTGCCGTCGGTTTCACCCCGCGGGCGTAATGCCTCGTCGCTGGCGCTGTGATTCACGGCTTCACCGCTCACCGCCTGCACCCGCCCCACCTCCTGGTGGGCATCTGACTTCAGGTCATGTCGCATCGGGATGGCCTATGACACTCTCTCTCGTTCGGCCTTTCGTCAAAAAAACTACTACGGCCTCTGCTGACTTCTGTTCGCCCATCCCGTCATCTCGCGATACCGGTAGCACATGGCAGGCCAAACAGATCTCCCAGGGTAATTCGCGCGACCTTCCTGCTTATGCCTGTCGGATTTACCTCGCAGCGTTCCGTGCAAGTATTGGGCTTTGCCAATCATGGCTACCTTACCCCGCTACGCCGCCTCTATCCGCTTCCTGTTCGTCAGGCCAGCATTTTGCCTTCGGCTTCCTTCAGATTCGCAGTCACCCACGACACCCTTGCCGTCCAGCTAACACTTCCCCTTGCCGGGTGCGTAGAGGACTTTCACCTCCAAGTCACCAACGAGGCCACCACAGCCAAGCTGGTTGCGCTCACGCGCAACGCGCCATGCCTGGCGCACCATGAAAAAAAATCCAGTCACCGCTAATTGACTGGATTTCTTGAGGTTTTTTGGTCTGGACGGAGTGATTTTAACACTCTACCCCTTGCACCCCATGCGCTTATTTGGTGGATTTCCATGGAAGTCCATGGACGCTAATGGAATACCTACAACCTAGTAAATACGGGGCATACAGGCTATATTGGCGTCCATCACAATCCACCAGCATCCACCGACAGCCACGCGATTCGGTGGGGTAAAAGTGGGGTAAAAATACAGGCGACGGGATTATGCAAGGGGTAGGACATGGCCAAACTGACAGCCAAGCAACTGGAAGCGCTCACCGCCGCCGATGACGGCAGGATCCTCCGCGAAGACGGTGGCCTGGTCGCCAAAGTTCGCTCAGGTTTGCGAGGCGTAACGGTGCAATTCCGCTATGAGTTCAAGCTGAATGGATTGAAGCGCGACCAGAGCCTGGGCAGTTGGCCGAAGAAATCGCTGGCGCAGATCCGCGCCGAACGTGATGAGGTGAAAGCGACAGCCGCCAAAGGTATCGATCCCACTGCGGCCCGCAAAGCCGCCAAGATCGAAGCCCAGGCCGCCATCGCCGCCACCATTGCCGAGGCCGAGCGCCAGTCCGCGGAGAATAAGACGGTCGCCGACCTCTTCGAAGAGTGGATGCACGATGGCGTATCCCGCCAGGACGGCAACGCCGAACTGCGCCGCAGCTTCACCAAGGACGTACTGCCCCTCATTGGCAAGAAGCCCCTGCGCAACCTCACCGAGAAAGACCTGCTCGCCGTCCTGCGCTCGATCAAGGCCCGCGGCCTGAACCGCACCGTCGTGATCCGCAACAACGACATTGGCCAGATGCTGCGCTGGGCCGAAAAGCGCAAACCCTGGCGCGGCCTGATGGCCGACGGCAACCCGGCCGACCTGGTAGACGTCAACAAACTCCTCGACCACGACTACCAGGAACAACGCGACCGCCTCCTCTCCCCCGACGAAATCCGCGAACTACGCGACATCTTCGCCCGCCTCGAACACGACTACGACGCCCTCCCCGCCGGCCAGAAATACTCCGGCATCCGCCCGGTCAACCCGCGCGTGCAATGCGCCGCCTGGATCTGCCTGAGCACCCTCTGCCGTATCGGCGAACTGCTCAAATCCGAATGGCGCCACGTCGATCTGGAAAAAGGCACCTGGTTCATCCCGGCCGAGGCCACCAAAGGGCACAAAGGCAAGCGACAGGATCACCACGTGTTCCTATCATCATTCGCACTGAACCAGTTCAAGCGCCTAAAGGAAGAAACCGGGCATACACCGTTCTGCTTCCCGAGCAAGGACGAGAACAGCCACGTCGATACCAAGACGGTCAGCAAGCTGATCGGCGATCGGCAGTGCCGTTTCAAGAACCGCAGCAAGCCGCTTACTGGTCGCCATAATGACGACTCATTGGTGCTTAGCAAGGGTGCTAAGGGTGAATGGACTCCGCATGACCTCCGGCGCACCGGTGCAACGATGATGCAGGAGCTCGGCGTAACGCTGGAGATCATTGATCGCTGTCAGAACCACTTGCTGGGTGGTTCCAAGGTACGTAGACACTATTTGCATCATGACTACGCGAAGGAAAAAACCGAGGCATGGAGAATGCTCGGAGGACACATCGAAGCCATCTTGACCACTTAGGAATGTCATACCGAAGTGCCTTGAGGCTTCAACACACCAAAGCGGAATCCTTGCATAAACATGCAAGTTGCTCACGATATTTTTGGTGCCACCGGCCACCCAGACTAACTTCAGGGTATCTAGTTGAGCCACACATGCCAGATCAGATAACTCAGTCAGCTTGATTGATCTGCCTGAGCCTGGGCCGCGTGATCAGATGATTTCGTTCCAGACCAATTTTGGCTCACCATTGTCTTCCACCGTGTGCACCCACTTACAGCCGCAGGCTTTGCAGCTGTAATACCGCTTATCTGTGCCAATTGGGTTACGTTTCCCGGTGAGTTCAAAGCCCTCTGCGGCCTCACCAGTATCCAATAGGCTCATTGAAGTTTCGCAGCACGGATTAATCACTTCGCTTCTCCTTATGCCGGTACCGCACTGATACTCCATTCTCGAACAACAAGCCACTAGCCGGTAGTCACAAGACCTGTGCGTCTGGCAACAGCTCAGCCTGCTCAATCAACTCGATGCTCCCAGTCCCTTAAAAACAAATTGCCGATGAAAGCCCAGGTATCTCTGCTGCATAGAAGTGAAAGTACCTACATTCAGGATGGTGGATATTCCCCACGCGTCCAGAGCTCCGCGAGCGCTTTCACACGAGACAAGCAGATCTCCGTTATCGGAGAAGGATATCCATCCACGATCGAAAAGCTTGTCTGCGTGCGGAGCAAGCATCAAGCCGTTGCTACCATCGAGCCTCTCCGTATTGTCAGAGTCCTTCCATGGCTTGATGTGACTGGCAATCAGAAAGCGCTCATCAGCAATACCGGTGAGGCGACATGCACGCTCTATTTTTAGCAGTTGTTGGCGAAACTCTCCCTGCCCAACGCGGGCGTTGATGAGCTGTTCTTTTACGGTCGGTTTCAGGTTCGAGGAAAGAATAGAGGCAGCCTCGCCCTGCTCTATCACTATTTCCGAGACACTTTCTGCGGTCGCCATGCCCTCAGCCGCCTGATCAGATAGACCAAGCAAAAAACTACCTAACTCGGCTGAAATAGCTGCCAGATAGCACTTCTGGTTACCAAGACCATCGTGACGGATTGGCGAGTACTTCTCGGGAAGAAGGGGGGCGATTTGCTCAAGGTGAGCTCTAGGCTCAATCGGGCTAGCAAGAACGATCCACTGAATAGGCACACGCCAACCGATACCATCCCATGACTCGCTTCTCTCATCGTATTGGGTTGGCATTCTTTGCTCATGGCATCTGCTCTGAACAACCCCAACTGCACGGATAGCAGCCCCTGCGTAGGAAAAAACCACATCGCCAGGACGAACAAGGGTTAAGTTCTCGTAGGTCTGATTATGTGCGCCGTTACTGTTCGTCTTCGGCGACCATATATACCCGCCATCAATTTCAGCTCGATGCGTCTTCTTGTGGTTAACCCACCAAAACGGGCGTACCGACTTTGCATCAACTGAACCCCGGGTGAAAGTTACCAACTCCCTAGGCATGTCTAGCGCACCCCGCTCCCATCCAGCGGCAATCCAAAGGTGAGCCCAGGTATGAGTATCTTCGGTGCGCGAATTACCCCACCAGGCCTGGTGCTCTCTGGCACTCCGAGGCAGCCTCCCAACTAGCTCGTCGATTTGACCGAAAGAAAGCGTGACGGAGTCTTGTGTCTGGGCCTGAAGAAACGCTGCCAAAGGCGTGTATTTGCTCACCGCTCACCTCCTTGTTTAGGGCTATCGAGCATACACGCCACAGGCGAACCCTTCATGCTCAGCATGCATCATCTGAGTGCGGCCGATTACCGTGAAATTGAGTGCTGCAGAGCGACAGCAGCAGTAAATCCGCATTCTTCCTGGAAAATGGCGACAGACAGGGGGCTATTACCTACAAGCCAATCATTCGTAGGAGGTACCTATGCACCCAGGAGCCATTGTGGCTGTGATCGTCATCGTGCTAATCGCGTTTTTGCTATAAAACTGAGCTACCCAGTCCGGCCACCATCCTTGCCCGATGCGCGGCCGGCGGATGTCTGGAAGCCTAGCAGACCTTCTTGGCCGATATCGTTCTGCAGTGAGGTGGATAAATACCGGTGCTGTCACTGACCTCGTACGAGGCAACAACCTCACCAACCACATTCACCTCGTCGTAGAAATAGAGGTCAATATCTTGCCCCTTGCGACCGCCAAGGGCCTTCATTCCAGTGCCCACCAGACGGTGCCCATCGGGAATGCCGATCTTCTTGAAGTGCTCTTCCATTCCTAGCTCCTGAACCGGCCCCATGCCGGATCGCTAGAACCTACCCCACATCCTTCTGTCACGCCACACGACGAGGTGCCCTCATGCCCAAGCGCCAGGATAACCACGTGTTTCTGTCACCGCTAGCATTGAGCCAGTTCAAGCGCCTGAAAGATGAACCAACCACACCCTGTTCTGCGTCCCCAGCAAGGACGAAAGCAGCCACGTCGACACTAAAACGCTCAGCAAACTGATCGGCAATGCCACTTCAAGAACCGCAGCAAGCCCCTAACTGGCCGCCATCATAGGGCACCTCTACAACGTAAGCGAGGCAGCCAACGTAAGGCAAAAAACAGGCGAAAAAGAGCAGTTTACGTGTTGTAAATGAGCATTTTTAGCTTATTTTTAACACCGCGATGGCAACGCAGGTAGTTTTAGAGGCGCCCCATAACGACTCACTGGTGCCGAGCTAGGGCATCAAAGGTGGATAGACGCCGCAAGACCTCCGGCCTAACCCTCAACGAAGGTGCGGAGCTAATCAGCCCAAAATATAAAACTCTAGCAATCGATTAAAAACAGAAAAGTAAAGCCCACTAAAAAGCCTAAGGTCAAATGAAAAAAGACAAACCAGACTGGGAAAAATATGAGCGCCTGGTGGCGAAGCTGGTATCTGAACAACTCTCCACCGAATACTGCGTAACACCCAACGCTAAAATAACAGGAAAAATTAGCAAAAAAAAACGGCAGATTGATGTTTTGATTGACTCAAGACACAACACCGAAAATGAAAATCGTATAATCATCGACGCCAAGATTCGCACTCGCCGAATCGACATTACACATGTAGAAGCCTTTCTAGGATTAATGGCTGATACCGGCGCAACACATGGTTATTTAGTTTGCCCAAACGGATATACGAAAGCAGCAGAACTTAGAGCCCAAGACTCTGTATCAATTCGCCTACTACCATTGAATCGCCTAGAGAATTTTGATCCATCAACATGGCCTAATTGCCTTGTTCCAAACTGCCAAAACGGTCGTATATTTTGGGATGGCTACCCCTCCATAGATGTCGCCCTAGCACCGTTAAATGGTGGAAAAACAATCTCTATCTCTTACGTTCATTACGTAGGGAAATGCGACAAATGCAGCCGATTTCATGTCAAATGCTTATCCTGCAAACACATACTATCCGTACCTCACGAATCTGATGAAGATTGCGGGGTTCAATGCAGTTGCGGCCTGCCATGGTTTTGGCTCGCATCTATTGAAGAGGATCACACAGGACAGCGTTCTGCGGAGCTACACTTAATTCGAGGTCACAATCAAATACTTACAGCAAGCCGACGATCACTATAAATTTATCGCTATAGCAAAACACCCTCACTGCGGTCAGTCGCACATGTTAGTGCATAACATGCACTAACCATTGTACTCCTATCGCAAGGCGGGAGCAGAGAACATCAGCCATCCAAGTCGACAAAACTGGAGCTCACCCAACGAAACAACAAGGCAAATAAACGAGGAGATATCTATGACAGATACCATCAGCGCCGGCGAGCGTAGCCGCATCATGTCCCTAGTAAAAAGTAAGAATACCCGGGCCGAAATGCTTGTTCGGCAGTTGGTGCACAGCGCCGGGTTCCGCTATCGACTGCATGATGCCAAGCTCCCCGGAAAGCCAGACCTAGTATTCTCGCGCAAACGCAAGGTAATCTTTGTGCATGGTTGCTTTTGGCACCTCCATGAGAACTGTCCATTTTCTCGAATGCCTAAATCAAACCAGGAGTATTGGGTCGCAAAACTCGAGGGCAATAAAGCTCGCGACGAGATAAACCTGCAGAAGCTTCATGACACCGGCTGGCAGACATTAGTGGTATGGGAATGCGAGCTGCGGGATCTGATTTCATTGGCGTCACGGCTTCACTCATTCCTTTTAGATGAGCCATCCTGTTAATCCCCCTCCGGAGCCTTTCGCAAAATACCGATAAAACTTCACTCAGAGCTTTACCACAGCATCAATGGGTCAAATCGAGTGATTGCCTGAGCCCCTCACGAGCTCTGAAACCTAATCGCGCAGCTGAATTGATCCGTCAACTACGGGGACGTCAACAGACTGGCAAGGCATGTCATACAGCGGCAATGCCGGCCATACTAACTACCATGCTTATCTTCACAACTGACGCCCTAATATTTTCTTTCCCTAGCGCAGTACCTGGCCGATCTTCGCCAGCTCTAAAGCCCGTAATGGTCGCCGTTCGAGGTTAAAGGTATCGAGAAACTTCACCTCAGCCCCGCCACTCAACCTTTTGCCGAAATCACCATCGACGCGCCAGAGCGGGTGAACGATCAGGAAGGTATCGCCTCCTTTATGCTTTTCACGAAGCACAGGCAGATTCGAAGGGCCATGGACTTCGACCAAAAGCGAGTCTGGGCGCATCCCCGCAACGGCCTCTGCAAGTGCAAGGGCGCGCTGACTCCAACCAATTGTCTCCGGGAACATCTGATCCTTCGCATCCAGCCCCGCAGTGTAGCCCGGTGTTACCAGTGCTCGTAGGTAGGTGAGCCCGAGCCGCCAATCAAGAAGTCCGTGATAGGAGCGGTTTCCGTATCGTTGGATACACCGGTAGCACGACGTCTGGCATCGCGCAGCATGATTGCCATCCCCATCAACACTTAGGAACTCAATCAATGGCCAAATCGCGCGATCCGTGAGCATCTCCTGGATGAGATACACGATGTGCGGAATGCCATCGCTACGATCTTCGCCGAGACGGCGACAAAGACCTGAACCGTTGATTAGAGAATCGGCTATTTGCAGCATCGGATTGCCTTCACGCAGTCGAGGTTCGAGCGCTTCGAATTCATCGGGAGAAACGTCAAGATCCAAAGCTGCTTTCTGCACAAGAATCTGCGTTGCGCTGATCGCGGCTGAGCGCGTGGGTAGATGACTGAAATTACCTTTTCTAGCAACGTTATCTAGAGTCAGCCTGGGATCAAAATCGAGGAGTTCGAGATAAAGTGCGTCAGTCTCTTTCTTGGCGATGAGGCCGAAAGTACGCAGCGTGTTGGGCTTCACCACCCATCGGCTGCTCGAGCCAGATATCTCGTCAAGTACGATTGCCTGATCATCCGCAAGAGTCGTTGATGCAGCTCGGGGGATCCGGACGCGACTATCTTCAGCCTCGCACACGGAGAATCTACTTGGCTGCCCAGTATCATCATCAACCCCATCGTTAAGCTGCATAATCGTCACGCCAGCACCGCGACGCACCCGAAGCGATCCAGCATCCTTCCACCCCCCTAAATGCAGCACCGTAGCGACCGTTCTCACCGCCATCCGCCCCACAGTATCGAGGTCGGTTTCAGCTGCTTTGAAATCGGTTCGGAATGCAGCCGGAGTTATGTAATCGTTGAACTCGTTAGGCTCTATATCGCCGCCGCAGTCTTCGCATTGTTGAGCACATTGCGGCCGAAGAAGGCTATATCGGGCAGATCCACAGGCCTGGCAGAGAGCTACCTGGTGCTGAGATTCAGCCCAACTCGATAGGCTTTCAATCACCACATCCTTCCCGCGTCTTTCCGGAGCTGAAAGCGTGCCACTGAAGCCGATCACACGATGGCGCTGCTTATCCTTCGTCAGTACCGCACCAGGCGCAAACTCGAAAACGGCAGTATCAATATCCCGATCCATGGTCGACCATGAATAATCAGGATTAGTGTCGTCAGTTTCCGCACGCACTCCGAGGTAGAGCTGCCGTACCCGAGTAGGCATGCCATACATCGGCAGCAACCCGCGTTCTGCCAAGAACTGAGCAAGTCCCTGTCGATTGACCGGCTTGTCCTTCTTCTGACCACCGATCTCCTCTATCAGCCTCTCCACAGTGGACTCCGCACGGAGGCGCTCTCGCTGAACTGGATCAATGCAGGCTGCGTCGATGTAAGCATCACGTTGCGCGATAGTTGCCTGAAGAGCGTCCTTCAACCGCATCTGCCAGTTACAACCTTCACTATCATCGTAATAGTCATCCGTTGGCACATATTCGCCATGGACGTCCGGAGGGACGAGCAGATCGCCGGGATACTCCCCCCCTTCATTAACGAAGTCGTCGCGCACTTTCTGAAACGCCGCGCGAAGCCAAACCTTCGTCAGAAGACGGCGAGGAATCGGATCGTGGCCTGTTGCCAGGAACGGCGGTGGCGGTGGATCCCCGGTAATAGCAGCGGGATGGGCGAAGTAATATGCGTCATGACTTCGCCCACGACAGAAGGTGATGACGAAGGAAAATGCCTGACCGCGGCGACCAGCCCGACCAACACGCTGCTGATAGTTGAAGCGTTGAGGAGGCATGTTCGCCTGGTAGACCGTCTGGAGTGATCCAATGTCGATCCCAACCTCCATCGTTGTCGTGACTGACAGCATGTCAATCTCGCGCGCTAGCCTCGCCACCTCGCCGAAATCGTCAACGAAAATGTTCTTGAACTTACGCAAACGCTCTGAGAAGTCATCGGTCTGCCCAGTCAACTCCTCGCACCTAAGACGGAAACGGGCAACGCCGTCATTCTGACCTCGGACGATGCGCCGCCCGAGGAAATTGGTCTCCCAGAGCTCCTCTACCTTGCCACTCCTCTCAGACGGCAGCGGCTTGTAACAACGAGTACAGTTGCCTACTCCCCGATGGAGGTGGATGCGCTCGCAATAACTGCACCGCCAAAACGGATCACCCGGCTCGGAAACCCGAAGAAACACACGCCCCACACGGATGATGCCGTTCACATGGCCATACTTGCCAAACGCATCGAGAACTCTCTGAAGCTGGTTATTTGTATCTCCATTTAGAGCATCGGCAAACTTCCAAACACGGCTTGAAGGCCTAACCTTGCTTGCCTGATCCCACTCGGTGGTTCGGTTACGATCAAAGAACTTGTTCTCCTGGACACGAGTAGCGCTCGAGAAAACACGGAGCCAAGCGTCTAGTTGATCGATGTCAGGGCCAGATTCGCGACTGATCGATGGATAGGCGAGTCCGGTTTCTTCTAGCGCAAAGAAGGTATTGGCGAAAATAACGTCGTCGACGAGTTCCATCAGCTCCTGCTCAATGAACACGCCCAGCTCTTTTTGCTGAGTATCGTCAAGCCAAGATGCATAGCTGATTAGTTCACCTGACTTCTGGAAAGCCTGGAACCAAGGGCGCTTATCGTAGGGCTTGCGACCAACCTCATCGAAAGGATGGATGCCGAGATTCACGTATTCGGAGATCAACGCACCGACACCGCCGGTAGTGTCCTTATAGTGGAATAGCCTGCTGATTTGTACTTTTCGGGACTCTACAGAGATCTGAGTGTCTTGCGCCTGTGCGCTGATCGCAGCGACAGCCTTTTGGAAACCCTCCATGTCACCCGCGTCCAGCAGCTTCTGCGCTTCAGCCATAGCTGACTTCGGATCAACTTTTGCTACCGCGGCGCATTGAAGGTAATCTCGAGCAACGGTCACTAAAATCTCACGGCGCAAATCGCGAAGATGGAGACGCTCGATCTCGAGCGATTGATTAGCCGCGTCCTGCCGACTATCCGAGAAGACTATGCTCTTAGCCTCTGCCCCCACCGCATGAAGCAGCTCGAATAGCTCTGTCGCCACCAGCTGTGATGCCTTGCTAACACCGGTTCGGAATGCACGGATTGGCGACCGCGAACGCGAGCTGGGCGGTCTATTCGAGTAATCGGTGCCGCAGTTCGGGCAGCAGAACGGCTGAGCGGTGCGATGCCCGTTTTGCGACGCAGTCGTAGACTGGTGATAGAGCCTTCCGCCGATTCGCCCGCCAGGCACCTCCTCCCCCAGACTCACGACGCCAGATTCTGGATCGAGATGAGCTGGCTCCCATTCATCCCAGCCGCGGGCATCCGGCTGTGGGGTAAGCTGGCTCGGCCAAAACACGGCGAACTGCTCAAACGACATACGATCGTAGTATTCCGAAGCGGCGCGCTCCGGTAGATTTTCCAGCTCAGCAGTTGAAGGCAACAACTCGGTCAATGAGCTGGTTCCAACGCGCTTACCACGTTGGCCGCCGAGCAGCAGGTCGCCACACGCCTCGCAATAAAGCATCTCAAATAGCCTTCGACCACGAGCTTCGCCCGGTTCGGGCTGGCCATGGGACAGACCACGCTCAACACTTAGATCTGTAAATGTTACTTTTCCAGCCACATTGGAGGGCGCACCAAACAACCCTTCCACATTACGCACGAACGCGTGAACCCTGAAAGACGGCGTCCCCTGAGAAACACGCCCACTCCATTGCCCACTTTCTGGCAGAGCACGTGCGAGCATTAGTCCTTGGACAGCGACATTAGCATTCGTTATGCCACCAAACAGCCGCTTGCCGAGATCTTCAATGCTGGCGGCCCGAACCCCCTCACCTACTCTACATGCGCTAGTGAGAACAGCCGCTGCGATCTCCGCGATCTCAACGACGCGGGCATCACCGGATACGGTGACGTTGAGCGCGTTGGCAACAGTATCGATCGCTTTCTCTAAGGCATCGCTCCTCACAATCTTCGCGATGAAGTCTTTATCGTTAGTGCGTGCAGCTTCCATTAACCTGAGGAACGGTTCAGACGCAATAATCCCGCCGCCCCAAGATGGGATATCGGCCTCGCCTTTTACAACGCAGTCAGTCCAAAACTCCTCATTTTCTGAGCCGGTGTCTCCGGCCTTAGCGCTTGTGCCGAATGGTGCGAAAAGATCACGCAGATATCGCCGAGATTGAACGCCGGGCTCGCCATCCATCGGCAACGATGCCGACGAGGCGAGGACACGCAGCTTATGCCGATGAGCTGGATCATCCAGCCCCAATCGTTGAATGAGGGACTTGATTAGGAAGGCCACCTCCGTGCCGGCAGAGCCACGAATGAGGTGGAGCTCGTCAAAGACGAGGTAGAAGTAAGCATCCTCATTGTCGCGGAGCCATGTCCGGGTCTTCTCGAAGATTGGCCCCTCAACTTCACGCGACAACATCGCGCCAAGCATCGATGCGTTAGTAACAAGAACGTCTGGTGGCGTCTCCTGCATATCCCAGCGCGAAAGCATTTCACCGCCATCTAACGACGGGAAAATAAAGCGGGTCATTTCAGGAGGAGACGCTCCCAGTTCGTCTGCGCTCTTCCGCGCCCTGGCATCATAAATGCGCGCGTCGTTCTGATCCTGGTTGACCTTCCTCATTGCCGAACGAAGCTCTCGCTGCCGGCGCTGCCTCCGCTTCTTCTCCACCTCGCTATTCGCGATACGAGGGTGATCTTCGTATCCCGTCACCGGCGTGGATGACGTGTACTGTCCAAAGAACACTCGATTCCCTTCGAACCGGCGATCCATTACCGCTCTTGCCTCGTCCGAATCTAGCGTACGCCGGAGACGAACCATTTGATCCTCGACGAGAGCGTTCATGGGATACAACACAAGAGCACGCACTGCTGCCGGACGGTTCTCTCCGTCACGCTGCGGGCTCCACTTCCCCCTCGGTGACGCCCACCAGGGCATCTCGAGATATCCGGCATCCGGCTTCGACCAGCTGACAGCCTCACGCGACAATGCAGCCATGATTGGCAACATGAAGCTCTCGGTTTTACCTGAGCCGGTTCCCGATGTGACAATGCCCGGATGCCCCGGCTGAATACCCCGTTGGAGCATCTCGACCTGATGCTTATAGGGCGCGTAGCGGCCGACGCGCGTCAGTTCACCGACGGTATCATCACCTTCGAACAGGCCGGAAAGCACCAGTTCAGCGAACGCCACCTGTGCATCGTACGGCAGCTTCGCAAGCGGGCCATCCACAACCCCGACCATCTGATCGATACGCAGCTCGTGCGCCCTATAACGCAGTACCGGCTCCACGAATGCCGCGGTAGCGAATACGTTAGTCGTCTCGAGGAGGCGACGTCGCTCTGCCGCAATTTTCCTATCCGCAATGCGAAAGTTTGTTTCCACATACGAGATGAAGAAGTCCCTGATGCGGTTGAAGCCACCAATTGGATCAAGCATCGATTCCCTCCGAATTTCCTTATTAGTTGGAATTCATGACCAGCTGCCTCGCAACTTTGAGGACGATACGCTGCGCCAACTCCGTGTCACCGAGTAATGTGACTGCTTCCGCGAACATGCGCGCGCTGCGCATAGCAATATCCAGGCTCAAGTTTTCACCGAGCTCCAGCACGAGCGAACTAGCTTCAGATAAATCCATGGGCATTTCCCCTGGATCCAGCATCTCCAACTCAATCCGGGGAGGCACGAGGAGAGACAATCCAGCCAACGCCGCTCCAGGCGAGAAGACGTTCGTTATCTCGAGCCATGGGACGCTTCCCCGGAGAACGCGCAGCTCGTCGTGCTCGGGCTCATGGATCGTACAACAAACAAATAGTCCGCGTGGCAACCCCCCACTCCGAAGCACTTCCGACAAGGCCGGCATCCAAAAGCGCGCGCCCGACCGCTCAACACCCCGGATAACAACCAAGATCGCCCCACCATCCTTAGCGGCCTCAGCGGCTGCCGCCAGCAGAGTAGGGACGCCCGACCCCGGCCTGGCCCAGAGGTCGTCGAGAGAGATAAGCGTCGGGTCTGCTTCAATCGAAACAAACCGTCCAGGGCAGATGATCGACTCGGCGACGCGCAATAGATCCGTCGCGTCCCCGCCGACGAGAATAGGCAGCTCTCCTGAGAGGAGCATAACGGCCAGGCTCTGCAGAAGCTCCCTGCCCTTATCCGAGAGCATAACCTGGCGTGTGATTAGCTGCCCCTTGACAGCTGTGCCAACCTTCGGAAGGTTCGGAAACGTCCTCCCGATGCCAATATTACTTACTGCAGGCTGCGGGGCGCTGATCATCGTAGGGCCAAGCTGCTCGGCGATAGCAAGTAAGCGATCCACCTCCCCCTTCACATCGGTAAGCTGTGTTTGAGCATTTTCCGCTTCGGCCCGAAGCTCCTCCCGCTCCACCTCAACACCTGCGACCTCCGCCTTAATATCCATCAGCGTCTGCACCTGCTCAGCAATCTGGCGCTCTAGCTGGTCGCTGCGCTCACTGACACTAGCTTCGAGCGCCTGGATTCGGCTGGAAACGGCGCGCTCAGTATCCTTTAGCCTTACGTCACATTCAGAAAGACCGGCTGCCTCGTACTTTTCAAGCTCCTGTTCGATACGAGATATACCCTCTGTACGCTCCACCTCCAGTTCAGCCAACAGCTGGGCGAGTCTCCGCGCCTTTTCAGAGGCGATTTCCACAGAGAGCTCGGAGCGAAGCTTGGCCCGTTCAGCCCCGTGCCCCTCCCTCACATAAGCGGCCACGACATCGCGTACGGCTTCGTCGTGGAGCACTGCCGTGAGATACACCTCCATGAGCTTATAGTCGGCTCGTAGACGGTTTGCGAGAGCCGCTGAACGGAGCGTGTCAATCACAGGTTCCCTGCCATCCGAGGCTGCGGATACCCGGTCTGTGATCACTTCCTGATGAAGCTCGAGCCAGCGGATGATCTCCGAGACTTTAGGGTCGTTCATACCTGCTAGTGAATTGACAACACGAGCTATGTGGTCAACATCATCCGACCAATCCAATGAGGCCATCTCGCTGTCGATTGAAGCGATGAAGACTTCGTCAGATCTCACTCCGCTATTAACATGTATGACGCGCTCGTGAGCATAGTGGTAGCGTTTCACCTCTCGGGCAGAAGTACGCGAAACTCGAAGCCGACCGTCCTTACCAGCTTCCAACTCGACAACAATCACCGTGTCACCAGCTAGATGAAATGCCCAGAACCCTGGTCTCGCGTCCCCCGACCAGCCCTCGCGGGTAAGCAGATCACGGTACATCGACAAGGTTGACTCCGGTAAAACCACGAAGCGCGGTAGTCGCTTCAAATGAAGCGCCTTATAGGCAGGCGCCCTGTATCGTGTGTTTTTGACTACATCGAACTCGACCCAATCGCCTGGATGAAAGTCGCCGTGCTGGTTCACCCCTTGTATCTCGACCAGACCATCACGTGGAAACAGTCGCTTCGAGTTAGCAATTGCTTCCAAACCATCTTGGTTCAATTGGCCAACAACGGCGATGGAGCCATACGGTCCCTGCCAACGGACAAAATGACCCACGAATCGCTTTAAGTCGGCTACCGCAAATGCGCTGCGCTCCGCTTTAACATCCACTGTCACTCCACAAGTCCTCCATCAGACCAAATAGGACGCCGGTAGCCTCGCCCACGACGACACGATGTAGCAACATCCATCACCGACTCATCTCGGATACCGTCAATGAGGCCTGGCAAAAGGCCGGCCAACCATACTGCATCTTGCTTGGCCACCTCATATCTCCAACTGCGGCCTGTACAAGCAGCGTTGAAGAGCGTCCGTACGCGGAGTGCCGCTGATATCTCCAATGGCAGTGCGCCCTCAGATGCGAGCCGGACTAAATGATCCTGGTCAAATCTAAATAACGGCCGTTCGGCCTGCAGGTATGCATCGAGAATGGCTGCATGACGCGAGTGGAATGACCTAATGCTCTTATGTCCCTGAACTCGATAGATGTCATGGTCTCGCAATCCAGGATGGACGAGTCTTACAAGTGTCACCGATGTATCGATACATGACTCATCAATGCCTACTCCGCTACGAAAGCGACCGACAGACCAATCCCAATGGGAAGAGACCTGATAGCCCTCGCCACTCACTTTGGTTTCAATCAGTCGACTGACGACTGTGCCATCCGGCTGAAAAGGAGCATCCACCACCGGCCAACCAAGGGCTCGCGACAATATCTCGGGCACCACTCCAAATGCTCCGATCAGCGGTAGAGCAGAACTCTCTTTTGACAGCCTGCGAAAGGCTATGCCGCCCTGCAAAGTTACCGCTGTGCGGAAATCAGCCTCAAGCCTTGCGGGGACTGCGCCAGAGACCAAAAGCGCCGTGCTGCCACCCATTCGAATTTTCACGAGTCTGGGCTGCCCAAGCGTAAAGATCCGCCCTCTCCAGCGGGCGAGCGGGCGGGCATCGAAAAATGAGGCCTCTTGGAGCAAGCGGAGAGTCTGCCACCCAAAGGAGCCTACAGCTCGGTCTATGATCGATATCAGATCGCCTTCAGATATACCTGACCGCGACGAAGCGTAGAGAGCTTCGATCATGTCCTGGTTCGCGTAGGGAGTATCGTCCCACTTCCCCGCCAAGACATGGGAACACTCACACCTTCGACTCGTTGTTTCCATCCACTCCG
The DNA here is from genome assembly GCF_004327335.1 of Stutzerimonas kirkiae. Classification (GTDB taxonomy): domain Bacteria; phylum Pseudomonadota; class Gammaproteobacteria; order Pseudomonadales; family Pseudomonadaceae; genus Stutzerimonas; species Stutzerimonas kirkiae. The sequence goes on from NZ_QJUO01000002.1 coordinate 152,962, forward strand.
CCTGTGCTGGCAGAGAGTAGGCCGAAGCGCTTAAAGTGGTATGGACATCGGCCAGTGCCACAAACGATGCGCGGCGGGTCCAATGCGCAGCAGCGTCAGAAATCGAGAACTGCCCATCCACAGCATCATCTGCCCTAAGCTCACCGTTTATCCAAGCCAACCTCTCAGACGAACCACCGTCCACTGACTCAATTACGACTTCGCCAGAAGCTCCTTCAAGATGTGGAAGGTATCTAGGCTGACCGAGCCAGCAATTACCAACGCGCACACCATCCACAAGGCCGATCACTCGCACTGTCTGTTTGGCGTTTGTGATGCCGAGTTGGGTTAGGACATTTTCGACAATTAGACCGGGAATTGGGCATGCAGTAATGAACCAACTTCCGGAGGGTGCGAATTCGGTACACACGCCCCTAACAGAGCCGATGTGCCGGCTGGAAATCGCTAGGTGAAAAGGGCCAACCCCAGGGCTAGGTTCGCCAGCGGCAGCCCAGCTCGCCAGCCCGCTAGAGCGGAAAAACAGGATGCCGCGCCTGATGGACGGTCCGAGATTCAAACTATCAGCTACCCCTGGTGATGCGACTGCGCTGCCTAGCCAGTTGAACGCGTTATTTCCTTCCAGCAGCTGCCCAACCCGATAATGACGGATACCATCCTCATCGAAATCCATCACGAGGCTTCCAGCTTTCGGTGGCGCGAGCCCCGCCAGCGTGCTCGCTCTCAGCACCAAGCGCCAGAACCGGTGATCAACGGATGCCGCGCCCGATCTGAGCGCTATCTTGAAATCTTCGAAGGCAACCTTCAGTCCGTGCGAAGTGCTCGAAGCTCGCATTACCGGGTCGAGCTGCCACACTAACGATACGGGATCGATACTAGTGCTGGTCCCGCGATCGATCTGCTTGGACAGCAAGCGAATATCACGTTTGGTAGGAAAAGACAGGAATCTGGTGTAACCGATATGAGTCCAGCTCGCCGGTATCACCGGCAGGATAAGTCGTCGGAACGGCGCGCCTGCGGCGATGCGACTCTCCAGCCAGGCGGCGAGCTGTTTCCACATCATCGCTATACCGTGCAAGTTCGTGAAGGATCGATCAATGCTCAACCATTCGGCAAGCTTGGCGCGATATTGCCCTTTCTCCTCGTAAACGCCATCGAGCAGACTATCTACCAATAAACTGAACGCAAGCATTGCTAAGCAGTTTGGCTGCTCATTAGTTGGAGCTTTGAGTCGACCATACTGAAGGCACCGAATCAGATCGGGGTCGGCTCGGAGCGCCTTCTTGAATGCAGCCTCCGCAGCCTCGGCATACTCCATATCAAGCCCACAGTGCATTGCAAGCGTCTCGGGAGTAACCTCAAACGAGCGGATGGCATCACTATCTCCGCTATCAGCATGTAATAGAGCCCGAGTGAGTATCAACTCCCAATCGTGCAACGTAGTGGGGAGCACTGGCGATAGTTGATCTCCCTCGATCACGCCAACTCTTTCCGATCTAATGTTGCGGACGCGAGAACCTTCGCATGATTCGCCAACGGCTCCAACAGCCTATCCGCAAGAAACCGCACGATTGCCGGCACAACGCCATCGCCGATCAGGCGAAAACAGTCCTGATAGGTTTCCGGAAGGACAAAATCCTCATCGAGCCCCATCAAGAGCGCAGCCTCTGCCACTGAAAGGAGGCGCGTACGGACGCGACCATTTTCGACAACTATAATGCGCGGCCGAGAGGCTCCTCCTTTCGGCGTGCGAAGACACCCCAGCGTGGCTCCAAAAGCGATCTCGGCACGCTGTACATTACGCCCCCCACCACCCGGTCGCATCCGTAGATAAAGACTACCAATCATAGGTCGAGCCTCTGCCTTGGCCGCCGCCAATCGGTTGAGGTGGGACGCACTCATCATGCTAATGAGGCGCTGGGTAGCCTCGTCGGCGTTCCAATCAGCCTCATCACTCAGATCGATGATGTCTTCAAGCTCGAAGTTCCTCTTTGGAGGCGGAGTACCCGGAGACCACCAAATCCACCCTGCCGCATCCTCGACCGAAAGCCCGGCGTAAGCACGCAGCAAACTTTTAGGATGCCAATGTGCTTGCGGCAGGTCGGACTGAACTGCCGTTGGTATCGTCACTTCGCGCCGAACAGCTACAATGAACACTCGGGGACGAGATTGAGGTACGAAATGTGATGCATCTGCCACAATCGCACCAAATCGATAACCAATCTCGCTCAGAGCACCGCAAAGTGATCGGAAGTCATTTCCACCATTCGCACTAAGAAGACCGACCACATTCTCAAGTGCAAGCAGAACCGGATGTCGACCCTCTTTCGCAAGGCCACGGATGATCCGAAGGAACGGCCACACTGCGCCAGAACGCGTCACTGAGACGTCATCAGCCTCTCCGATGCCAGCCTTCGAGCCGGCCTGCGATAGATCCTGGCACGGGAAGGACGCCCAGGCGAGATCGGCCATTCCATCAAGGTCGGTAGTCTCGACCTCTGCAACGTCGCGAGGATCGAAGACCTCTCCAACCCAATTATTCAAATATGACTGCCTCTTAAGCTGATCACTGTCATTAGCGAACAAGCATTGCCAAGAGTCGCCAAGTCCAGTCCTCGCCATACCAACACCAGCGAAGAACTCGTAATACTTTAGCCTTTCTGAATTCAAAATCGCCCTCCGATCCACTCCGGATCGTAGCATCAAAATGAACCGTCCTCATATTCCTGAAGGACTGTTTGGTTTGAGTCGGTTCGTACGTGCCTGCAAACCACCACTTCAGGACTCCCCCTCAACACGCCACAGCGGCACGACTATCCTTGCCATTGCAACCGATCTATACACCTTTACTCATGGCGACCGCCATGAGCACTTTAAACGTATGCGGAACCAGCGTCACTATACCTACCTCCACAAACTAAATACCCCGGATGCCTCCTGACGATCTGAGCTTGACCAAAGCCGCTCCGAACCAGCTATCCATCACCAACAAACGCTTCTAATCAGAGACCCAGAGTTGGCAAATACCCAATCAAAATGCCACCTAGATATTCAATGTATGCATGCCTTTCTTATAATGCGGCCCGACACAGAGATTAGACTCATCAAGATCGGGATCGACCATCGAGGTGGTCATTATGACTTGGTAAGTCTTTTTGTCATGCTTAGCGAGCGCCTCTACAAGTACTCTCTGGAAATTCTGACTGCGATCGGGCCCCATCCCCTTGTCCTCAGTGTTATCGAGCAAGAACAGCCTTGGATAACGCATGCTCTCATCCTCCAGTGATTCCAGCAGAATCGCTAGGTGGAAACTATTCTTGAGGATTGTTTCGGAGCTGGCAGAGAATTTCGAGCGTCCGTCTACCAGCATGAAGTCTTTGCCAAAATCGAACATGACGGATTGTGCGACATTGAACGCAGGTTCAAAACCGCCGTCTTGCTTGAGAAGCTCCACAGTCTTATCAGACAAGTTGCATTCGATGGACTCACGGCGAGAGCTGTTTTGTGCTTTGCTGGCCTTAATCTGCTCATCCAGCTCCAGAATGGTGGCATTGAGACTCTGCTTTTTCTTAATGAGCCCCTCTACAGCCGCTACCAGCTTGGTCTTCGTATCATAGTTTTTTATGCGTTCCTCAATGCTGCCGATCTTAGCCGACAACTCGTTGAGCTTGAAAACGTAATCGGAGCTCATCCTAAGAGCCGTAATGTGATTAGATTTGACCGTTTGGAGTGCGCGCTGCTTTGAGCTTAAGTAGTGAGCATGCTCGCTCAGTTTGGTACGCAGCTCTATCAGAACTTTCGTACTTTCTTTCTTCTGAAACGCCAGCTCATTCAATGCAGCAAGATAGGAAGCTTCTCTGGAGTTATTGTCCAACTCGGTTTTGCAGAGGTGACATTGCTCTTTGCCCGAATCTGACAGTGCGGACAAACAGCTTGGACAGAATTTGAACCTGACTTCTCCGAAGAAATCGTAGGCAGCACGAGACTCCTTGAGTGCCTTGATCCTCGACTCAATCGCTGCGATGAACAACTCGGACTCGACAATCTCATTGACTATTTCGGCTTGCTTGCTCGTCCGGATGTCGATCTCTTTCGTGAGATCAGCGATCTCCCGGCTAGACTGTTCAGCTTTGGCTTTGAGGGCAGTGTCCGACGCTGATTCGTCAGGTTGAGCCAGGAGCATGTCTCGCTGAGCAAGCAGCTCCTTAAGCTCTAGGCTAGCGTTCTCAATGACACTGTTGAGCGACGCTTCGCGCAATACACCTTCGGAGGGGGATATGTATTTGTAGATGGAGTCCAGCTGACCATCAATCTTCGCGAACTCGGACTCAGCTTTTGACAACTGCTGCTTGAGCGCATAGATGCCAAGGTCGTCTAGACCGAGCAGGAAATCCCCGATCGCTTGGCGCATGCTGGGTTTGTCAAACGTTGAGTGTTCGGCTCGCAGAATCTTGTTAACCGCAGTCCCCTGGTCAACATAAATCAGGCGTAGAATCTGGTGAATCGTGAGGCTCGCAAAATCGTCGGTCTGACTGTGAGGCCAGCACAAGAGCTCAAAGAGCTGCTGGGAGAAACTAAGCTTTTCATCGGTACGATTAATGCCATAGTTCTGCCAAACCGCCGCGGAATTGGCAACCCGGAGCTGCTCATAACTGCCGTCGAAGAAACTCATGGGTGGCTTCTTGCCTGGCTGTACCGAACGATGGATTGTCAAAATATGACCGTTCAATTCGATCTCAGCAAAGACCGCGTCACATGTCTGAGCCTCCTCGTTCCATCGATCTTCCGCAATATCTCCGCCAAGACAATTGAATAGAAAGTCCATAATCGTGGACTTGCCTACGCTATTGGCGCCTCGAATTATATTGACGCCTTTGTGGAAGATCTCGTCGTATACCGCTTTGCCACCTTTGGAAATGATGAAGCGATTGACAAAGAACGTAGATGGCCTAGAGATCATAAATGTACTCCATCAGGCCGGAGCGAAATTTAAGACCGTTTGATCCATTAAATTTTGTGCTCGGTAAAGCCTTGGTGATCACCTCAAACGCATCACTCTTCAGGAAATCATCGCCGTCCAAAAGGGCTTTATAGGCAGTGGGCAGGGTGTCAGGCTCTAGCGCCATGATTCCTTTGTCAAAGGAGGACTTGGAGAGAACGCCTTTGGCGATCAATTCCAGCACCGCGGTTTTCTGGAAGGTCTCTAACTCAAAAAATGTACGCGCCGGATTGCTAAGGTCTTCGAACTGATCAGGGATTTTCATCACCTGTATTTTCAACTTCCCAATCTCCCTAGGCCAAGGCTTAATATTTTTAAGCTGGCTAGGGAACAAGTAATAGAAATCCAGCATACGCAATAACTGCCAGTTGATTTGTGTGCCAGTAGTGGCATGAAGAATCGATACAATCCTGTAGAGGCAATGATTGGCGTCAAAGGCCGGGTGATACATCAGCATTTCTGCCTCTCCCAGATCAAATGACACTTTCCGGTCAAGAAATACAGCATGCCGGAGATTGTGTATTGATCAATAGTCAGGTCTTCGGCCATGACCTCGCGATAGATCGTGTCAACAATCCCGTTCAGTATCACACCATCGATCACTTCGTTCGGCGCACCTTGTTTGATAAGTGGACGAACCAATTCCTCGAAGGCAAAGCTGATTTTCTGCAATATGTAGAGGAAGATGCCTTGGCGTCTACGATTGAGCTGCGATTTCATTAGGCGCTTCGCGAAGGCATCTTTTCGCTCGATCGCAATCTCAAGGAGGTCGTCTCTACCACCATTCATGAGCTTTTGCTCAAGGCCGATCACAGACGCCTGGGTTTTCTGATTGGTGAAAAAGTCCAGACGCTCGACGAACCACTGAAAGTCTTCGTCGTTCTCACTGAGCTCCTGAAGCTTGGTCAAAGCACGTGTGATGGCGGCAGGATCAGGCGGGGGAAGATTGATAATGTAGTGGGTATCGTCACCCACCCTGAGCCCCCCGTGTATCTGGGAACCCCACACATTCGCTTTATTCATTTTTTTCGCGGACTGTATTGTTACCGGCTTGGATATTGCCATGCACGGTGGAGCCTTTGATGTTTATTGTGTTGTTCTCGGGATTACGTTTAACAGCGGCATTGACCAAGGCCAAACAAAGGCCGAAAACCACGATTACGATAAGGCTCAGAAGGGCGAACAGCTCAGTGTGCGTGAGGTTTTTCAGGTAGGGAGAGGCAATGATCTGTGGGTAAACCGTGTAGCCGACAAATCCCGCTACAGTGGTGATGCCGCCATACTTCACGGCACCTGTCCAGAATCCTTCCATGATGCATCCAATGGTTTGTCATCAAAAGGCTATCATCACGCATCGCCCCCCATTCGTAAAGTCAAGGCTGAACCCCAGGCACTCAGCGTGCCTAGCCACGACGAGCCGGATCCAGATTCTGCCTATGGGCCTTCTCATTATGGCGAGCCAGCATCTACGACAGCATTTCGAGGGCTGCTCAGTGTTCACCCGCGTTGCGGCCCGCATGGCCCGCTGGCTTCCTATCGAAACCTTTTCAAAAAGTGCTTCAGCCCCTTCGTTACCTCCAGCTCCGCTCCTTGTACTTCCGGCCGGAGCGCGAGTTGGCCGGGTCGGACTTTCACCGACGGATCAATCGTGCCTTGCAAGGCACACACAACAACCGTGCCGAGAACGCCATCCGCCTCTTCGTGATCGGCCACAAGAACTGGCTGTTCAGCGACACGCCCAAGGGTGCCATTGCCAGCGCGCAGATCTACAGCCTGATCGAAACCGCGAAAGCCAATGGGCAGGAGCCCTATGCCTGGCTGCGCTATATCCTCGAACACCTGCCGTTGACCAATAGCATCGAAGACTTCGAAGCCCTGCTGCCGTGAAACTGCCCGCCGACGATCGCATCCTGGTCACGGCAACTCGCCAAAGGAAGACGGGGTTTATGGAGCGGATACGGTATTCCATCTCAACCCGCTATCCGAGCAGGAAAAACACAACCGCTTCCCACTCTTGGGGGCCCAGCTTGCTAATGAGCGCGCTACTTGGTCGCTTACTTGAACGGTTACTTGATCGCTCGCAGTTCCTTGAAGCGATACTTATCGCAGGGTAGCCAGCATGAGCATGCCCCCAACAAAAGGCTTCGCCTCGCTGCATTGTCAGAATGGCCAGCGCCTCGCAAGCACTCTGTTACTCACAGAGCACGTTTCACGACCAGGGCGACATAAGCAAGGCAATTCCGTGAGAGGTAAATTCTTCTATCAATCGCTTGCCTACAATGCCCAACACGTGGATTTGAAAGCAGGGCGGCCTAGCTTGCGACTGCATTCGTGAACAAATGCCCAAGAAAGCAGAAGCAGGATTTTTCAGTAGATCGAGTAGCCCACTACGTATACCCATATGAATCGCAACTGGATAAGCGTTTTAAGTGTGGGTATTTCTGCCGACTTTATGCGTCTAACTATGAGCTGACACGGCCGCATCTAGGCTGTAGAGACCTATAGCGTCAGTGTAGACTATTGATTAGGATCACACCATTGCACCACTCGTGGGAGACCGAGCCTTGCCGTAGCCATTAGCGGAGTCGCGGATGGTTCCATTGCCCCCCAGTAAAGACATGGGCTCCTGACAGCCTCAAATCGTTCGTTTGGACAAGCTAAAGCCCCTTATAGCTTAATCGTTATGTGTGTATAGAGTTATGATCGCGCCAGGAATAAATGAAGTAGCAGATGAAGCAGAAAAAATCAGGCACGCACTGGAGTCATGCGACAAAGGAAAAAACCCATTAATTACGGAGGATTTTCCGGTTATGAATTGCAAACTATCCTCCTTGATATTTACTTACCACATTTTAAGAAAGTGGCCAGCCATAACCATTTATGGCGTGAGTGGAGTGGCCACCGACCTCCATGGAAATGATACAATATCTCACTACTGGCTTGAGCTTCAGGAAATGGCAATAGATATAACAGCTGATCAATATAACATCATTGAAGACAAAAACCTCAACACAAGAATAACCAGCAGCAGGCCGTTCAAACCCGTGTCGATGGGGCGTATTGGAAGCCTACCCAATTACAGTTTATTTGAAATTGTCAGCAGAGATACTTATGTTAGCGGCCTGCCAGGACTAGCCGAAGACTTTCTTGAAAAACTACATGATACCTATCAACTACTAATAGATCGCCCTCTATTCACATAAAAATGCGCTCAAATACCTCGTTCCGCTTACTGGGGCAGACCAAACCCATCACTCAACTAAACTTAGGACATTATGATGAACGCCCCTTCGCTTGCCACTGTGAAAACATTGTTCGCACGCTCGCGTAATCGCTGCGCCTTCCCTGACTGCTTTGCGCCTGTCGTAGAAGATACAGGCACGGTAACCGCGGAGATTTGCCACATCCGTGCACTCAGTCCACGCGGCCCTCGTTACAGTAAGAACCAGACACTGGAGGAGCGTAACTCCGCCGCGAACCTCGTTCTAATGTGCGGACGCCATCACAAGATCATCGACACCGAGACTCGGAAGTACACCACGGCCATGCTCCTGAGGATCAAGCAGGAACACGAGGAACAGGGCTTCGCCGAAATCTCCCCCACTGGGGCCCGAGTTGCCCAGCAGCTTCTTGCCAACTACACGCAGATCACTGTGATAGGGAACCACGGCAATGTGGCAATCCAGAGTCCTGGCGCGATCCAGGCCAGGTCGATCACAATAAAAAACACACGCGCAAAACTCTCTGTAGCGCCCCCAGCTGGGTCAATCGGAGCAGCCCGGGCTAAGGTCGCCTACTGCCAGCACCTCATTGACCGATATCAGGAGTACCAGAAGGCCGACTGGAGCGGCAAATCTGACTTCAAATATGCTGCGATCCACATCGCGCTCAAAAGAACCTTCGGCGCGTCATGGAAGCTGCTAGACGAAGAACAGTTCGACGAGCTTGTCGCATACCTCCAAAAACGTATTGATGCCACCATCATTGGAAAGCGCAACCGGGCAAGAGGTCACCCGAATTACAGCTCCTTCGAAGTGTAACAGCATGAGATTTAACCCGTCACTCAAGCCAACGCCACTTTACAGCGTGGCTTAGTTTAGATGTTAGTGTGGCCAATAGCTAATAAACAAAGGCCTACTGATAGTGGCAGACTAGAGTCTCCCCATAGCCACCGGTCGCGCCCCCAGGAAGTCGAGGAGCATAGAAGTGTCTCATTACCTAACCTTTGAATTCTCCGGCGGCGCACGTTCTGTCGTGCGCCGCCCGGTGAGCGGGGCGAACTCTTCAGCCACAACCCTTAGGCTCTGGATACATTCTGAACCAGATAGCGCCTAGTTATACCTTTTGCAGAAACAACACGCTTCACATCTAGGCGAATTTTTCCTTGACCAGGCTCTTGAGCATGATGAAGTGACCACGTTATTCGGCGACGCTGAGAGGAACTCGCATTTTCATCAAGTTTGAAGGAGACCGTTCTCTTTAGATTATCGTCGTAAAACCTGCCAATCCCAGAAAGTATGTTGTAGCGAGTCACATTGCCTGAAATATCTCTAATAACATTTTGTTCGGTTTGAATCGAAACACTTTTCAGGGTTTCTGAGTCCAATCTTACAATTTCGCCGATACGGCTTCGTTTAATAACAATGACCATGTTATCAAATTTTTTAATTGGTCGATGAGCTTGCTCCAATGGAATTTCTAGAGCTTCTTCCATTTCACCAATGAATGGTTCGACACGCTCTTCAAGCTTCTTGACTTGCGCTGTTTCTGGTTTGTATTCTTGATCGAGAGTTTTAGACCACGTCCACTTTACAAGATCATAGAAAACATTTGCAATCACACTTGTCCCTATCGCAACTGCATAAGAATTTTCTACGGCTAGAGTTATAAGCTCTTCAAAGCTACCTTTACGCGATGGGTTGATATAAAGCTTTGCGCCATTTATTGAGTTTCCTTTTTTCCTTATTTCTCCGTCATTCAACAAAGCATGTGTCGTAATGGACAGGGCTTTTGCAAAGCCCTGTAGTGAAACGGATGCATCATACATATCAAGCCGCCCATCTTGGGCATCACCATTATGGTATGAAATCTTAAAGCTTATCTGCTTCATTCATTGTCCTTGTGAATACTCGTGTCGGCCACCAGCTACAGATAAACATCAGCTGGTGCATTAAAGCAGGCTGTCCGCGTTAATAACGTAGCTTGTTTGAGCTGGCTGGATTGCTCTAGATTTAGGTTTGTATGGAAAATTTGGTGGATTATTATACATCGTCCCCACTGTTCCTTTTGCTGTGCTGTCTGGCCTGGCAGAGGCTACGCCGCTCAAAACCGGTATCAATCCTCACCATTAGGGCCTGGCCGGCATCTGCCCACATAGGCGAACTACTTCGGGAAGTGACAGAGCTAATGCGAGAGCTCAGTGAGCAACGCGATGCTTGCTATCATCCGTTTTTCATACCAACGCTTGGAGAGTAGTGTCTGAACATATCTATACCAAACTGAACAAAACACTCATCGGCCCACTGCCGCTATGGCTGCGGTACCTCACCTTCCCGTAATAGGTAAACGCCGCAGCCTTGCCGTTTTCGACTTTGTTCTCCCGTACGAACAAGTGAATTCCGATGCCGAGTTTTTCGTGCTCAATGATTTCTTTTCCCCGCTTGCTGCTCGGTGTGGTCGCGTTCTGGCTCTGCCAGTGAAAGTTCTGCTCGTCGAGCCAATGGTCTAGGTAGCGATGCTCCTCGATCCTACCTTGTTTGTTCAGGGTCACCAGCAACACATGGGCACGCTGCTCGGTCAACACGACGTGGCCGACGTTCCAGTTACCGGGGTTGAACTCAACGCCAAATAGCGCCGGAATCTCCTCACGCTGGAAACGCTCACCGATTGCCATTTCCAGCGGATCCAACACCGCCTTGAGACGGGCGAAGGTGTGTAACTGCTCGCGTAGCTCTTCGGTAACGGCAATATCAGCGTAGTCAGGATTGTTAGCACGCAGGAGGTAGCTGCCGTCTCCCGCCTTGAGAATCATCCTTAACAGGTACTGATTGTCGCCAGCGGCGTCCTGGCGCTCAATAGCCATGGTGGTGCCTGTGATCGAGCCCGCGCTTTTGGGGTTGATCTGCTCGAGCAACAGGTAATCACCATCGCGGATCGGCTGTTTGCCGCCATTCATGGAGTTACCGGAGGCCCGAGCAATAAAGTGTCGTGAGCTATCGAGGCGACCATAGCCCTCCCCAACCAGGCGGTACTTCACACTGTCTACCGTGCCGGTCTTAAAATGGCCGCAGGCGATTTTCAGGTTGGGGAAGAAGGGCAATTCGGTACCACCGCGTACGGTGACAGGTAGGGTGACCACCGGGGCTGCCGTAATCGCCTTACGCGCTTCGTAGGAGGCCAATCGAAAGTCCACCAACTCCTGCACTAACTCCGAAAAGCTCTCCCGCTCTGCTGCAGATATCTGAAAACTCGGGACAAAACGCCCTTGCTCCACGGCGAAAAAGCGCTTGCCGCTGTTCTTCCGGTTGCCACCGATCCAGGCATTGATCGGATTGTTCTGCCAGTAGCGCAACCAGGCCGGTGCGCTGCCGTCGACCAACCGCGCCTGCTCCTCTGGCAGATCGGCAAGTAGCGGTCTACGCCGTTGCAAAAGCTGCCAAGAACGCTCGGCCAAGACAGCTTCACTGGGCGCCGTACGCCAGCCATCCAGCTCCTGGAAGGCCTCCAGCAGAATCATCTTGAAGCTCTTGGTCATAGCGGTGGTTTCCAGCTCGCGCAGGAAGGGCCTATGTGTTTTGACCAGATCACGTTGCGCCTCAGACAAATCGTCCATTTGCTCCAACAGAGAGAACCAGCCGCCGAATTGCCTACGCATCTGTTGCAAGCTGGCACCGGAGCGGTAGAACTCGCTCAGTGTTGGCCGCCGACTCAGCCCCTCCCACAATGCCCGGTAGTGGCTCTGTACACCGTCGCTATCAAGCGATTTGAGGAAGTCGAGCAGCTGCAGGTCGTAGTTGACGAAGCATCCCTCAGGCAATTCCAAGCGCTGTTCTGCAGCGGCGTGGGCAAACGCGGCCAGTTGCCTATGGTTCATGCTATTGCCCATCAACGCCTGCGGCTTGTGTAGGAAGCTCTGGTGGTTGCCAATAAAATCGAGCACCACCAGTTTGTCCTTGCCCTCAGCCTTGCGCAGGCCCCGACCCAATTGCTGTAGGAAGAGAATCTTCGACTCTGTCGGCCGCAGCATCATCACCGTATCGATGGCAGGTAGATCGACGCCTTCGCTGAACAGGTCGACCGAGAAGATCAACGGCAGTCGACCATCGCTCAGTTGTTCCAGAGCTTCACCCCGCGATAGAGTCGAACCGGCATACACGGCGGCGGCTTCGACGCCTTGCTTGCGGAAGAATTCAGCCATGAATTCGGCATGGCGGATCGAAACGCAGAACGCCAGCGTCCGGCTTTGGGCATGCGCGCGCCAGGTCTTCAACACATGGCGTGCCCGCCCCAGAGTAGCGAGCTTATTAGCCAGTTGCTTAGGATCGAAACGGCCATTGCGCCAAGGAATCGACTGGTAATCCACGCTGTCGTCGAAGATACCGTAGTAGTGGAAAGGTGCCAGCAGTTTGCTTTCGATACCACGGAATAGGTTGGTCTCGAACACCAGATTGTCGTCGCACAGCGAGAGGATGTTGGAGCAGTCGGTGCGATCCGGCGTCGCCGTCAGGCCTAGCAGGAACGACGGCAGAAAGTAATTGAGTAAGCGGTGATAGGTGGGAGCAGCGGCATGGTGGAATTCGTCAATGACGATGTAATCGAAGTGCTTTGGCGAAAAACGCTCCAGATGTTCGATACGTCCGAGTGTCTGCACCGAAGCGCAAAGCACGTCGACCTGACTGTCACGCTGCTGCCCCATATAGAAGCCAACCCGCAGCCCCGTCCGAATACGCACAAAGGTCTCAGCCGCCTGGTGCAAAATTTCCTCTCGATGAGCCACGAATAAAACTCGTCGAGCACCAGCCTGTTTGGCATCGAAAGCGGCTAACCAGGTCTTACCGAGCCCGGTCGCCAGCACTACCAAGCCGCGCCGATAGCCGCTCTCGCGGCTCTGAGCCAGAGCTCGCAACGCTTCCTCCTGAATACTCGTCGGCGTCGGTGGTGGTTCCATCTCCAGACTGCCCGGCGCGATGGAAACCGGAGGCGGTTGGCGCCGTGTCTCGTAGCTGTCTATCCAGTCATGACTCAATGGTTTGCAGCGTGGATGGGCGAACAGCTCTTCGAAGCGACTGCGTGTCTCAAGAAATCCATCATCGCCGGGATAGTCGATGCGGTAGTTCCATTCCAAGCCATCGCGCAACGCCTGCCGGCTGATGTTGCTCGATCCGATAAACGCCTGCCCACACAGTTGCCCTTCCGTCTGAGCGGCGAACAGGTAGGCCTTCATGTGGAAACTGCTGCCGGCGCTTTCGTAGACGCGCACCTGAGCCCCCTCCTCTTGCAGCAACATCAGACTACGCAACGCTTCAGGGTCGGTGACGTCAAGGTAATCGCTGGTGACGATACGTACCCGAACGCTCGGTGCTGCCTCCTCGCTCGGCTTCAGCCGCGCGAGCAGATCGGGCAGCAACAAGCGCAATCCCGTGCTCTTGATGAAGGCCACCGCCATATCGATTTCGCTGGCAGTATTGATCGCAGCACACAGGTGCGGCAGGAAGTGGTTCAGCTGGCCACCAGTGACCAGGCGAGCCAAGGGCGCCGGTTGGCGCCAAACCAAAACGTTCAACCAGGCATCACTACGGCCTGGACGCTGATCAGCTGTGTGCCAATAACTAACATTGGCCACATCAGCCAAAGGTGCCAGCCAGAGCTCCATCTGTGCTTCAACCGCGTCGGTAAAGCGACGGCCCTGGTGCTCACGCTCCCCCTCACCCACCTTGAAGCTGCAGTAGAAGACCCCGCCAGGTTTCAATGCCTGCCACAAGCGGGTGAGCACATCGGGCATCTGGGCATGAGGCACATGCAACAAGCTGGCGCAGGCCCATACGCCATCGTACAAGTTGAGTTCAGTGACCTCGGCAAATCTCCGTACCGGCACGGGCTGGCCAAGGTGCTTACTAGCGAGCTCCGCCAAGGCTGGCGAGGCATCGAAGGCCGCAACACGATAACCACCCGTGGCAAATGCCTTAGCGTCACGCCCGGAACCGCAACCAGCATCCAGGATGTAGCCGCCGGCAGGTATCGACTCAAGAAAACGTGCATACAGCGCACTCATATCCACGTCGACAGTATCAGCAAAAAACTGCTCGGCATTCTGCTCGTAGTAGCTGTACGTATCGCTCAAACTTCGCTTCCTTGTGCGACAACCAATGCTCAGAGGCTGAGGGAGAGGGCCGCTCTATTTAGCACATTGTGGTCGCCTTGTTCAGCCAGCGCGTAAATCGTGCAAAGACGCTCATTTGAGTCGCCCTCTGACGGCCGCAGCAAAATATTGGTGACGAGCCATTCAATTCAAAAAATTCTCAGTCATACATCACTGCAATGACATCCCCACCATGGAGTCTCAAACCATGTCATTGCAGTGCCCCCGCTGTCACTCCCCCAAAGTCGCTTCACTCCATCATGCAATGAAGATCGCCGCCGCGGTCGGTGCTGTAGGTGGTGCCGCTCGTGGAGCCAGCGCTGCCCTGGCCGGCGGTCAGGCTGGTGCAGTAATTGGTGCTGTTGCTGGCCCGCTGGGCATCACGCTCGGATCCGTATCAGGCGCCATTCTCGGAGGCCTCGTTGGCGGTGCCGGTGGCTGTGCCCTTGGTGCCCAGCTCGGCGACAAGCTGGATCGTCACGTGCTGGCCAACAACCTGTGCCTGATCTGCGGGCACCGCTTCAACCTGCCGGCCTGATCAGACTCTCCCTCCTCCATTCCCCCACTACTCCCGGTTGGTGCTGCGCTCCCGCGCAGCGCTTTATGCCGGCTATGGCTCAAAGGAAACTCACCATGGCTCATCAAATCGAACAAATGGCTTATGTCGGCCAAACTCCTTGGCATGGCCTGGGCAACAATCTGCCACGCAAGCAACCTATCGAAGTCTGGCAGCGTGAAGCAGGCATGGACTGGCAAATCCTGGAAAGCCCCGTTCACTTCAAGTCCGATGCTGTAGGCCACCTGGGCGCTATTCATTCCTTCCCCGAGCAAAAGGTGCTCTTCCGCTCGGACACCAAAGCACCGCTGTCGGTGGTTTCCCAGCGCTATCACACCGTGCAACCGCGAGAGGTGCTGGAGTTCTACCGCGACCTCACCGAGGTCTCCGGCTACGAGCTAGAAACAGCTGGCGTGCTCAAGGGCGGCCGTAAGTTCTGGGCGCTGGCGCGTACCGGCCAAGGTGCTGCGCTCAAGGGTAACGATCAGGTCAACGGCTACCTGCTGCTGGCCACGTCCTGCGACGGCACCCTGGCCACCACGGCAACGCCAACCACGGTACGCGTGGTGTGCAACAACACACTGACCGTCGCCCTGGACGGCACTACTCGCGCGATCAAGGTGCCGCACAACACCCGCTTCGACTCCAAGGTGGTGAAGAAACAGCTCGGCATCGCCGTCTCGCAATGGGACGACTTCATGTATCGCATGCGCGCGTTGGCCGAACGCAAGGTGCAGTGGCATGAGGCCCTGGGCTTCTTCATGAATGTGTTGTGCGAAACCTCGCCGACCGGCGCCCTGCCGGAAGTGCTGCCGAACGAACGCGCCGTGCGCAAGGTGCAGGAGCTGTACGAAGGTCGGGGGCGTGGCTCGAACCTGGAGTCGGCTCGTGGTACTGCCTGGGGACTGCTCAATGCCGTGACCGAGTTCGTCGACCACGAGCGGCGTGCACGCAGCACCGAATATCGCCTGGACTCGGCCTGGTTCGGCCAGGGCGCGCAGATCAAGCAACGCGCCTTGGACACCGCTCTGCAATTGGTCGCCTGACCTCTACCCTCCTCACCCCATAACGCCCGATCAGCCTCGTCGCTGATCGGGCGTTTCTATTTCCGCATGGTGAACACGATGAAAGCGACTCCGTTGAGCAGTACCGGCAAGACTCGCCCGGCGCTGCGCCTGATCAGTACCAAGGAACTGCCCCGCGAAGACTGGCTGGCCGTGCGCAAGCAAGGCATCGGCAGTTCTGACGCCTCGGCCGCAGTCGGCCTGAATCCCTATAAATCGCAACTGGAGCTGTGGCTGGAAAAAACCGGCCGCGACGCCAGGCTGCCGAAGGCCGACCCGCATGACGAGCAAAGCCCGATGTACTGGGGCAACGTGCTGGAACCCATCGTGGCCTGGCACTACAGCAAGCGCACCGGCAACAAGGTGCGTCGCATCAACGCCGTGCTGCAGCATCCCAACCCGGAACTGCCCTGGATGCTGGCCAATATCGACCGCGAGGTGATCGGTGCCGAGGACGTACAGATCCTCGAATGCAAGACAGCCGGCTTGAACGGGGCACGCCTTTGGAAAGAGGGTGTGCCCGAGTATGTGCAGTTGCAGGTGATGCACCAGCTCGCTGTCACCGGCAAGCAGGCGGCGGATGTGGCGGTGCTGCTCGGCGGCCAGACTCTGGAGATCCATCGTATCGAGCGGGACGAGCAGATGATCGCCCGCCTGATCGAGCTCGAACGGCGTTTCTGGCATTACGTGGAAACGGATACACCGCCACCCGCCGACGGCAGCGCCTCGGCCGAGCTCGCCCTGCGATGCCTCTATCCCGAGGACAACGGCCAGACGCTAGACCTCAGCGGTAATGCTGGCCTGGCAGCAGCTTTCCTGGAATTGAAGGCGGTACGCCAGTCGATTGCCGGGAAAGAAAATCGCGAAGCCGAACTCAAGCAGCGCCTGCAGCAGGCCATGGGCGATGCCACTCGTGCGGCGTTCTCCAGCGGCAGCATCACCTGGAAGAAAGCCAAGGACAGCGTAACCCTCGATGTGGCGCGCCTGCTCAAGGACAAGCCCTATCTCCAGGCGAAGTACCCGCTGCTGAAACCCGGCTCACGCCGCTTCCTGATCAACTGACTTCCCAACTCCCTCCCCCTTGGCCAGCACCGCAGTTCGCGCTGCAGGGCTGGCTTTTCTCGTTTCGAGGAGAACCACCATGCTGAAAGGCCTGGCAATCACCCCGCCCGTGCTGGGGCGCATCTCCATCGGCAGGGTCGTCGAGAAGAACGGCAAGCGCCTGCCGGAGAAAGACGACCAGTTCACCATCACCTCCCAGGTACAGAACAAGGATGGCTGGCTGCTGCACCCGCTCAACGACGAGTTGCGTAAATCCCAGGAGAACAAGCTGCGCAGCATCCCGATTCGCCTGCTGTTCAATGAGCCGGAGCTGAACTTCCGCGCCGACTACACCCTGTTCGACCGGCAGACCGGGCGCCCGCTGTGTGTCGGCAACGGAGAAACCTGCAAGCGCCTGGGCAAGGACGGCATCCAGTCGCTGCCTTGCCCCTCGCCGGATGCCTGCCCGCTGGCCAAAGGCAATGCCTGTAAACCCTACGGCCGGCTCAACGTCGTGATCGGCGACGACGATCCACTGGGCAGCTTCGTGTTCCGTACCACCGGCTTCAACAGCATCCGCACCCTGGTCGCCCGGTTGCAATATTTCCGGGCCATCTCCGGTGACCGGCTGGCGTGCTTGCCACTGGAGCTGCGCTTGCGCGGTAAATCCACCCGGCAAAGCCACGGCACACCGATCTTCTACGTCGATATCACCGTGCGCAGCGGCATGGCGGTCGAAGAAGCCCTGCACGCCGCCCGTCAACTGGACGAAAGCCGCCAGGCTGCCGGATTCGACCAGGCCGCCCTGGATGCCGCCGCTCGACAGGGGTTCGGCAACGGCACCTTCGAGGAAGACAGCGAGGACGGCGGGAATGTCGTCGAGGAGTTTTTCCCCGAAGCAATCACTCCCCCGGGTCAGCCGGAAGCATCCGCCGCGAGGCCTTCTCTCGCCGAGAAGCTGGAATCCCAGGCCAGGCGCAACACCCACTCCCCCGCTATTCAGTAACCATCAACAGGTAGCGAGCCACAAGCGGCTTGCTACCCGCAGGAGCCCGCTCCATGAAATTACACAAACTCAAGGCCGGCGAAATCGCTGGCAGCTACATCATCGACTCTCCCGTCACCGAAGCCGACATCCTGCGCCTGGCCTTGCAGTTGGCCGCTCGGCGCATGGCCAGAGGCAAACCGCTGACCGATCCCCTGCAGGTCGCCGAGCATCTGCAAGTACTGCTGCAGGATCATGAGCACGAGGTGTTCGCCTTGCTGCTGCTCGACAGCAAGAACCGGGTCATCGGTTTTCAGGAGCTGTTCAGAGGAACACTGGATGGAGCCAGCGTCTATCCGCGCGAAGTGCTCAAGACCGTGCTCGAGCACAACGCGGCGGCCGTGGTTCTGGTGCACAACCATCCTTCCGGCGATCCGGCCCCCAGCCAGGCAGACCGCCGCCTGACTCGTACGCTGAAAATCGCACTCGACCTGGTAGGCACCCGCACGTTGGATCACATCGTGGTCGGTCGCGAAGGCTTCGTATCCCTGGCCCAGCAGGGCTACCTGTAGCGGGAGGAGGAAAGTGTCATGCACCTGCTCCGCTTCCTGGCCCTGCTGTTCGCACTCATCGGCATCCTGGCCAGTTGCGCAGTCGCCGTCGCACTGCTGGTGCTCGCGCTGCGTTTCTGGCCGGTACTGCTGATTTTCGCCTTGGCAATCAGCCTGTTCGGCTGGCTCCTCAAGCGGGTCGGAGTCCGCATCACATCGCGGCGTTGATCCACGACGCCCGTACGCCTGCATTTTCAATCGAGAGGAACCCACACCATGACCATACGGTGCCTGATCTGTAATTCATCCGTCATACTTTCCCAAGAGGAAGCCCAGGCCATCGCGCTGCTGATAGGGCTTCTCGAAGGCTTTCTGAAGGGTATTCAAGGTGCGTCCAGCGCAACACCTGGGGGCGCTGTTGCAAGCCCGCTTGGGCATACCCTCAGCATGATGGTCGAGGGCATATCCGGCGCGGCATCGAACTGGGCAGACACCCAGGACTTCGCCCGCGAGCACAGGAAATACCATTTCATGGGATATGACCGCCTCTGCCTGCGTTGCGGAGCGCTGTTCGACGACTCGCCCAACGTCGAGTCACCACCTGATGGCTGAGCATTCAGCCGCGGGCCAGACGTTCCACCAGGCTTTCCACCACACCCATGACGAGTTGCCGGTCGTCACTGTCCAGCGTGGCCAGCAGGGATCGGAGGTGGCGGGCCTGATCTTCGGGACGGGCGCTCGCTTCGGTCAGCAGATCGGCCGTCTCACACCCGAAAATCTCCGCAAGCGCGACTAGCCGTTCAATGTTGGGTATCACGATCCCACGCTCGATGCGTGACACCGCCTCATTGCCAATCCCCAGGCGCTCAGCCACCTGCTCCTGGGTGAGTTCACAGCGGACACGTTGCCGAGCGATCGCCCGGCCAACCAGACCCGCCAATGTCTTTTCATCAATTTCCAGCATGGCGCCCTCCATTCGACTTTTATGGTCGAGCACCACCCTCTTGACATGAAGGACTCTACAGATCGAGGATCACCCCAAAAGGTTGAAAATCAACTTTCTGTAAACACGATTCCACCATCAGGAGTACGGAGACAACATGCTGGTCATCAACGGACTAAATGAAGTGCAAATAGAAGGCTTGTTAAAAAGCAAGGCATCCTTCGAGGTCGTTGGCCTCAGAGGAAATTTCATGGACGGGATCAAGCTCGTCGAAACCAAGGTAGAGGCCCTTGGCATGAAGTGCCGAGTCAAAACAGATATCAAGGGATCACTGATCCAGGGCGGCGCCCTGGGTGCAGTTTTCAGCGTGATGTCCACACCCGCCACATTGACCCTGGTCACATTGACCGCAGCAGCAGGCGTTGGCCATGCGCTCGCGACTTACAACCCGGATTACGAAATCGTAAAAGACTACGTGAACAAAAAGCTCAAAGTCATTTACAAGAAACAGCTTAAGTAATGCGCAATACTCCTTATTCACAGAAGAAACAACCAATCATGAAGAAATCAATCATCGCTTTCCTGATCGCAGCTTCCATTGCGGGCTGTCGATCCGAAATAGACCATGCAGAAACCGTTATCAGGAATGGGCTGGTCTATAAGTACGGCGACACCGATCCGTTCAGCGGCCAGGTATTGAACATTCCGTCTGGACTCCCTGGAATATCAGCACTGTGTAACTCCACGATAGAAAAAGGCCGTAACAGTGGACAAAGCGAGTGTTTCTACAATGGTCAAAAAGTGTATGAAGTCGAGTACCGGGCAGGCAACAAGGATGGAGCCGAACGAGTATTCGATGCCAAGACAGGAAACAAGATCTCCGTCAAGAACTGGAAGAATGGTCGCCAGGACGGTGTGGAAGAGCAATATCTGAATGGTAATCTGGTGTCGAAAAAAGCATACAAGGATGGCAAGCCGGATGGGGAGGACACTCGCTGGAGCGGCGACGGGAAGACCGTTCTGACGAAGCTCACATGGCATGCAGGAAACAAACAAGATGGCTTCTTGGAAGACTCCGAAGGGAAGTATAACTACCTGAACGGCCAGCTACACGGCACACAACTCAAATATGGCTACATAGTTGGAAAGCTGAAGCGATATACCTCTGCCGAGGAGAACTACGGCAATGGCAAGCTCGATGGCGTGCAGAAAAAGTTCGTGAATATCCTGCACACCGACATCGTCCAGCAGGAGTCGGAAATCATCTATGACAAGGGCGTTGCCCTTTCCGGCTGGATGAAAAAATTCGACTCGGTCAATGGAACGGTCATCCAAGAGATCAAACTGACTCAGTCACCGCACAGAAGCGACGAGGATTTCTACAGCGGCTACCCCGGAAATCTGGTGCCTGATGGCGTGTTGAAACGAGAGGATGCAGAGGACGAAGAGGTCTGGGCCAATGGCGTAAAAGTTAAGTATTCCTACAACTACGGAGAGCCGAGCTTCCATGTACTGGAGAGCACAACGCCTCGCGAAACATACAGAGAGGTATCCAGTGCCGAATACATTGCCTATGGAGTATCACCCTTTCACGAGCCGAGTATCGCGAAGAACCAGCCGTCCTCAATCTCGAATAGCGAAAGTTGTATAAACGACTGGATCACGGCTTACCGCAATGAAGTCGGAGAGGATGCCTTGGTTACGAGTGAACAGTTTGGCGAGTGGGATGACTGGTGTAGCGAAGGAAAACACCCTTAACGCCTTAAATACCTTAGATTTATCTAATCGGGGCTGGCAGGCCCCGATTAGATAAATGATTTTTTCTTTATAAAATAAAGCAAAAAGATCCGTAAAAGCCAAGAACATGCCCTGACCACCGCACCAGCCAATATAGATAGAAAGTGTATAGTATTATCCAGCGCTAACCAATAAAAGCACTGCAGAAACAAGCAGCAAAAACAGCCCGCATGCCTTGGCGCATTTGGCATTTCTGCTTGGATCAAGCACCGAAGCAAAGTGCTGATTCAAGTTAGAAATATGAATCAAATGATCGCAGAGCACCGAAACCTTTTCTCGAGTTATTGGCTTTTGCTTTGCAACTTCGTATCTTTGCTCTGCGCATTCTCTGAGATAAAAATACTGCCCCCTCCTCCGTCGAATAAAACCAGCTCGAAAGAAATTTATATCACAAAGCAAAACACCAATAAAAGCGCACATGGCAGAGCAAGCCTGCAGTGACAACTTTTGTCCGTTTCCCTGTGCGCCAAACCAGTCGAAAAATTCAGGATTCTTCAAGATAGCCGCACAACTCAATATAGCTATCAGAAGCCCAAAGAAAACCTCTTTCTCAGGCACTGGAACGGGATATTCTCGCTGAAGATACTCTTTATTCATAAATCCCCCAATACAAATATTACATTTACTATTCGTCAATCCAAGGCAACCGATTAGCACTTATTCGCCGATTGATAGACTGCGCCGCGCTCGCGCTTACCCACCGAAACCACCACCACGACCACCCGCTCATCCTCGACGCGATAGACAAGGCGGTAACCGGAAACCTGCAGCTTGATTTTTCGCGCAAAGCGTCGGCATGCACGTGTGGCCTCTCCAAGCGCTCCCTGAGCTTCTTATTGATCTGCTCGCGCACCGTGATAACCAAGTTTCTCCCATTGCTTCAAGACGGAAGGCAGGAGCCCCAGTTTAAAGGTTATCCAGGCTCACCGGGATGGCTTTCTCCCCAGTTCGCGCCTTGGCGATCTCGACCAGTCCCAGGTCTTCCAGGCGCCCCACCATCGACTCGTACAACCCGGCCGGAACCAGGTAGCCCATGACACGATTGTGGTTGAGCACCGCAACCGGCATTCCGTCCGCATTGGCCATGACCCCGGATGGATTTTTCTTCAATTCGGACACACTGACTGCGATGTCGGCGAAAATGCTCTGCATATCAAGCCCCTAGATTTGGTCTTTATTTTGGTCATAAAAGACGATGCCGGCATGCATCCACGCTGGGCGGCCGTTCACACTATTGCCCAGCATGGAAAATACGCTGCAACAGCGTGATGCAGGCATCAGAAAACCTGCCCCTTACGCAGGCACCTGGCCCCCTGAGGCTTCAGCAGGAGCTGTTGATCATCTTTGACCAGATAGCGCACGACCTGGTGGACGTTGTCGCGAGCCTTGCGATCATTTCGGCGAAGGGTGCCGACCCCACACCGCTCCCCATAGCGTGCCTTGTCATGGTTGCAGCTATGGAAACACCCCTGACCGCGAGTGATGTGCTCCCACAGCTCGCCGATCTGCTGAGCCTTGTAGAGGTCGCCACGTATCTCCGCACCGTTGAAGAAGAAAGCTGCATGGATGTGGTAGCCCCGGCTCTCCCCTTGCTCCACTGCGCAGATGTAGCCCGTTAGATGCTCGAAAATCGGGTTGCGCACACGCTCGGCCATCAGCCTGTCCAGATCATCGAAGACGTGCTCCGCCCGCAATCGTGCTCGGGCTACCGAGAGGTAGAACAGATCGATCCTGACCACCACGCTCCGCGAGTAACGATCGAGCACGGAATCAACGTAATCGACGATTCCGGTTTCCTGCTGTCTGGCCTGGTAGCGATGGTCATCGTTCCTGCGTAGATACCGGGGTTCTCGAATCAACTGGCGGATCCGGGCGACCAGGACGTTCATACTCTGGTAATGATCCAGGTAGTCCGTTCCCTCTTCGTCCAGGCAGACAGGGCCGCGAGGGCTGCGCTCCAGCCCAACATCCTGGCAGGCCTCCCAGAACGCCTGGAGGTGTTCGCTGTAGCGGTACGCATAGTGCTCGTCGAACAGGTCGATCATCTGCTGGATATGATCGAAGTAGCGAGAGAGCCGGGTTCGTTCGATCAGCTTGAACCCCGAGCGTGTTGGCTTGAACCTGAATGCCGGCGTGTCGTGGCTCTCGATGGCCTGGACAAGTCGTTGAATCTGGATGGCAATATCGGATTGCGACAGGCGAGCATGGATGGGGCGCTTAGTCATGGGAATGTACCTGATGGTTTAAGACATACAGGTATGGGGATGTGTATTTTTTAACCGATGGCCTATTCCCTGGGTCAGAGCCAGATAATGCTCAGGATACAGATGCCTCCTATGACAATGACTGGATAGATAGCTATCTGCTATTTCAATAGAACCAGCCAGTCCGCCATTGACTTCCCTAGCCAGGCAGGGCAACGAGGAGCCACATTGCCACGCCTGCCGGGAAAACGCCCCATCAACCATCTGAGTGAGTTAGCTGAGGTTGCAACTCAGCCGGCATAAGCGTCATGACCAGCCGTAGCCAGCCATGACGCCGATAATTGACGATCAGACAACCGTCCCCAGGCGGCCAAATCGGCCTGGGGACTTCTCGGCCGAATCGCGTTCCTCGATCCTTGCCAGGATCCAGTCGTGTACCTCGCTTTCGACCCAGGCGACGCAACGTTCCCCCAACGAGACCGGCTTCGGGAAGGTGCCCTCTCCGATGTACTTGTAGATGGTCGACCGGGCCAGGCCGGTCGAATCGATGACTTCTTTCAGGCGAATGATCCTCATGAGCAGGCTCCTCTGTTAGCTCAGAGGATCTGCTGACAGAGGTTTTTTTTACTGCAGCCCCAACGCCCTTCTTACCCTGCGTGGCAGACTGGCCAATCCGAAATCCAGGCGGTTCTGCAAGGCCAACTCGGTTTCATTGGCTTTCGGCCCGATGGCCACCACTCCCCGCTCAACCTCATGCAGCACCGAGAAACGCCCGAGTCCCCCGAGTGCCGGCTGACACAAGATCGTGATCACGCGGTAACCGAGATCGCTCATGGCCGGCAGAATGCGAATATCCGCCGCCTCGAACTCAACCCAGTCCGCCTGGCCGAATCGCGCTAGATACTCGCGCGCAATCTCCATTGCCAACGCGTAGATGCACGTACAGGTCTGCCCTGCCTCGCCGCCCGCGCCATCCTTCAGATCACTGACCGCTTCGCCACCACTTCCCGTTTTCAGTTCGGGATCGATTTCGCTTGCCAGCGCAGGTTTCGGCGCCTTGATGAAATCCCTCTCAATCCACGCCCTCAACTCAGCGTCCTCAATCGGCTTATCCGAAGCCAATTTCTGCCAATGTAGCGAGAGCAGGTGAGAGGCGTACCGATATAGCAAGTGCTGAAACAGGAAAAAGACTTTCTCCGGCTGCCCCATCAAGAGGCGAAGAAGACTGGCTGGCGTTTCCAGCCCATTCAACTGCCCCTTCACGGCATTACTACAATCGCCGTGCAGCACATCCGCGTGGGTGAACTTCTTGCCCTCCCAGTCATGGGTTATATGAACGGCAATGGCTCCCTGCGGCGTGAGCGCATCGACATTCAGAAAGTAAGTACTCTCGATCCTGCCTGCGGCAAAAACCTTGCTCGACAGGCCGGGGATATGCCGCCGAATCAGCCCCAGCATCATTAGACGAGCAAGACGGGTCTTCACTTGCTCAGGATGCATGCCCGTGAGCTTCGCCAGTTCTGGAACCCCTACCTGCACTTCACCGAACCGGTCTGAGCGTGAGAGCAGCACCGCGAAAAGCAGGCGATTGCGGGTACTCAGTCGCCCACGCCCACCGGAAAGCTGGTGCTTTCCCCTCTTAGGCTTCGTAGCGGCTTTGTCCTGGTCGGACGTTTCGGATTCCTGGGACACCCTAGACCCGTTTAGCGCTCCCCGTTTTGCTGCTCTATCCAGCTCGCTTCCGAGCACAGCAAAGGCCATGTCCGCCTTCGAGAACAGGATCTGCAATAGCTCGGCGTGCTGCGGATACGTGCGATCTGCTAGTTCGGGCTCATTCCCCAGGCACGATGCGTATGTAACCTTCCCCCGCCCTCTGAGTCCATTCCGCGGGGCGACACATCGCTCCAGCACACCCGCGTCGACCAACTCGCTCAACGCAGCGGAAACGACCGTCTCATCCAAACGAAGGTGCTTCGCAAGCGACTTTACGCTGAGGTCTTGCCATGGCTCATGCCTGTACTCCGGCCCAGCAATGATGACCTCCAGCAGAAATCGGGCGTCCGGGCCACATGCGGAAACCACCGTTGAAAAGCGCTCAAAATACAGATCCATGTCGAATCAAAATCAGAAAAGCAGATATTTTACACTCTGTATTTTCATACGAATTTTTATTTTTCTGTTACTGATAACATACACGCGTAACATTTTTCAGAAAAATAGAGCATCCCGAAAGCCGCTCACGCCCCTGAGCGGCGCTTTCATGGAGAAACGGAGAGCGACCGTGCCTACAGCAGACAAGATTCGCTGGCTGAAAAAAGAGAACGCCGAATGGCAGTGGGTGTGCGACTACATAGAGGGTAACGCCAACCCGGCGATTGCCGAGGACATCAGGAATATCCTCAAGAACAGAGAGCCCAGCCATGAGGTCATCGAGGAGATCATTCGACACCTCACAAGGACTGAGCGCGGTCGTGACTTTATAAAGCGCCTCAGAAATGCCCTGCGCCAGCACAGGTATCGTTCATCTGAGAAGGGCAAGATAATCTGCACCTTTGCCCTGCCAACCAACACCAAGAAGGCACTGCGCAAAAATGCAGAAAGGCTGGTCAAGAGCGAGAGCGACCTCGTTGACGAAGCCCTCAATCAGTCCGAGAGGCTGATTGAGGAACACCGGCAGCGGGAACAACGGCTTGAAAAAGCGCGCGAGCTTGAGCGCAAACGAGCGAAGCAGCGCATCGAGCTACTCAGGGTCAAACACCACGAAGCGATGAGGCAAATCCAGATGCTAGCGACACGCCTCTCCATCTGGGAGCTGGCTCTTGGGGCGGAGCATCCCGATATCAGCGTCGATCAGGCCATGCTGGCCGATACAGCGAAGGAAAAGACCAAGGCCGTCAAGAAAGCCATCAAAACCGCTGTGGCCAGGTGGGACTTTCTCCAAGCGAGGGTATGACAGCAGAGATATCCACGCCCACGTAACGCCCCAGTAGTGACCGAGCCCTGATTTCAAATTCAGGATGAAGTTCTTCGGGTGGTCGTCGCGGTTACCACCGCAGAACACCAGATGGGTTACGGGATACTCCATGTCCAGCAAGGCGCGCAAGGCATCCGTGACGTGGATATCCTTCTCCAGGATGCTGGCAGTCAGCAGGCCGACATCGAGTTCAGCCTATACCGCCTCGATCAGTTCGGCCTGATCAGGCGTGATGGCTTTCATAGGCTACCGTCTGTTTGCCGAAGCCCAGCTTGCGAGTAATCCGGCGGCGCCCGGTGTCCAGCACAATGCCAGCAGCCACTTGCTGGGAAATACCCGAGTTGTATTCGCGCACCGGCTGAGAAGGCTTCACCTTGACACCAAGCTTTTGCAGAACCAACGGTGCCAACACCTCTAGGGGTTGCACAGGGATGGGGTTACCGGTCAACGCACTGGGCTTAGCTTTGGCGAACACACCCAGTCCCAGCTTGACCAGCACACCTTCAGCAATGAGCTGCCTCAAGGCTCTGGAGAGCTGGGCCGGGCTGCCAAAACGAGCGAACTCGGAACGCAGGAACACATTGTCCTTGCGCAACGCGATAGCCCTTTTCAAGCGTTCTTCGGTAATCATGCTGTCTCCCACCTACCCATATAAAATAAACAATATGTTGTTTATTAAAGGATTTTTATCACAAAAGATGCTCATGACGTAGCAGAGTATACGTCACTCAAGATGCTGACCCCACCTGAGCACCATCGCTCCCGCAAAGGATTCGATCAGTTGCTGATCGTCAGCGGCCACGGGCAGGCTGACCATGACCAACCGCATGAGCCATGCTATCGATCATGCACGCAATGATGGCAAGATGATCCCAATTGGAGAAATGTCGGCATTCGATGTTCGGCGTGAGGCGCGGCAAGATGCAGTACACATACGGATAATGGACGCATGGTTTCGATTCAGGTGGAAGGTGAGGACAAGACCGCTAAGATCAGCGACTGGTCGATTTACTGGAGCGACAAGTACGAAACTCTGCTACTCACGTGTCATTACCCCTCCAAGAAAACCTACACACGCCCTCTCAGCGACTGCCGTATTTCTCCCGCCCGCGAGCTGGGCAAGATGTTGCTGACCAAGCCCGGCAGCACAATCGTCACGCCCATCGCCAAGGCGACGATCTACGGCGAGCGGTATGCCGTCGTGCACTATCCGGACGCCGACAAGCCCTATGTCCACAAGATGGACGGCATCGGTTTTGCCGCGCCGACGGCGATGAAGGATGCACCGGTCTTCCACTATTTCTCAGCCGTGGCGAATGCCCGGCAGAATTGCGCCACGTCGAAAACCGACCGTGAGATCGCCGCCAATGTCGTGCGCCAACTGGAGAAGCTACCCTCCAGCGCCGACACTGCCTTGCAAGCCTACTGTACCGGGCGCAACGGCACGCTGGCGCCGGGTCGGGGGCTGATCTATCCGTTCGGCCTGAACGAGAGCCAGCTCGCGGCGGTCGAGCAAGCGTTCCGTGCGCAGGTCAGCGTGATCGAGGGCCCACCGGGAACCGGAAAGACCCAGACCATCCTCAACATCCTTGCCAATATCCTGCTGTGCGGACAGACGGTAGCGGTGCTGTCCAACAACAATGCGGCGGTGGAAAACGTCTACGAGAAGCTGGAGAAATGTGGCCTGGGCCATCTGTTCGCCAGACTCGGCAACCAGGACAACCGCAAGGACTTCTTCGCCGACCTGCCGCCTTGGCCATTGAGCGAGCCCGAGCCCGCACCGACGCTGGACGAGATTCAGGCCCTGCTGGCCCGCGTGAAGCAGCACTTGCACGATCAAAATCGGGCGGCGCAACTGCAGGTCGAACTCGATGAGCTGACCATCGAGCGACGCTACCTGCAGCAATGGCAGGCAGAAAGCGGCGTGCAAACCGTCGCCTCACTGGACAGATACGGACTGTCGCCGCGCAAGACCGCTGACCTGATGGCCTACCTGAGCCATCTGGGTGAGCAGCGCATCCGCCTCAAGGATCGCATCGAGCTACTGTTCAACTTCAGGATCTTCCGCGCCAAGCCGTTTGCCCAAGGCGATGCGCGCCTGGCCGTTTTCCATGCCCTGCAGATGCACTATTACGACAAGGCGCTGTGAGACAAGGACGCGGAGTTGCAGGCGTGCCGCGAATCGTTGGCGCGCGGGAACTTCGAAGCCTCCCTGGAGGTGTTGAGGACGGCGTCGATGCGCCACCTGAAGCAGCATCTGCAACGTCAGGCACGACCGTCGGACAACTTCGATGCCAAGACGTACCGGCATCCGCAACAGTTCGATGCCTTCGTGCGGCGTTTTCCGATCCTGGGCAGCGGCACGCATTCCATCGTCAACTCGATCGCGCCGGGGGCGATCCTCGACTACGTGATCATCGACGAGGCCTCGTTGCAGGACATCGTGCCGGGCATTCTGGCGCTGGGCTGCGCGAAGAACCTGATCGTCGTCGGCGACAACCGCCAGTTGGCGCACATTCCCGTGAAGCTGGGCCTGCAGGCGCCCGCCGAGGCCTACGATTGCGAGCGCTACAGCCTGCTCGATTCGTGCATCGGCGTGTTCAAGGAGGCGCTGCCCAGAACCCTGCTGAAAGAGCATTACCGCTGCCATCCCAGGATCATCCAGTTCTGCAACCAGCAGTTCTACGACAACGCGCTGGTTCCCATGACCAAGGACAAGGGCGAAGCACCATTGCGCCTGGTGGTAACCGCCAAGGGCAACCACACCCGCCAGAACACCAACTTGCGCGAGCTGGACTCCCTGCTCAAGCTGCTCGACGACGAGGGCGAGCCGGTCGGGCTGGACGGCGACGGGCGCGGGTTCATCGCGCCTTTCCGGGATCAGGTCAACCTTTCCGGTACGCGCCTGCCGGCGGATTTCGTCAAGGACACCGTGCACAAGTTCCAGGGCCGGGAGTGCGACGAGGTCGTCTTCTCCACCGTACTGGACAAGAAACGCTACAACCAGGAGCGCAAGCGCCTGGACTTCGTCGATGACCCGCGCATGATCAACGTGGCGGTGTCGCGGGCCAAGCACCGCTTTACCCTGGTGACGGGCGACGAGGTGTTCACCGGCAATAACGGCCACATCGCGGCGCTGATGCGCTACGTCACCTATTACGCGCAGGACGAGCAGATCGTACGCGCGCCCGTGGTATCGGCCTTCGATCTGCTGTACCGGGAATTTGACCAATCCCTCGCGCGCTTGGACGCCCACTTGCGGCCCGAGGATTCACGCTACAAGTCCGAGCAGATCGTGGCGCAACTGCTGCGCGAGGCGCTGTCCGAACCGTCGTGCCAGGCGTTGATGTACCACGATCAGGTCAAGCTGGATCAGGTCGCATCACCGAGCAACCCGGATTTGACGCAACCCGAGCGGATCTTCATGAAGCGCGCCAGTTGCGACTTCGTGATCTATTTCAAGGTGGGCAAGACCCCGGTGGGGGTAATCGAGGTCGATGGCGGCACCCACGACCGACCCGATCAGGCAGCGCGGGACGCATTAAAGAATGACATCCTGGCGAAGAGTCGCATTCCCATCCTGCGTCTACGCACGGTCGAGAGCCGCATCGAGGAGAGAATCGGCGAGTTCATCGCCCAATGGGCCAGCGCGACGCCTAGCGTATGAGGCGGGAGCTGTCTAATGAGAGCCTCCGTAGGGGATGATTCTTCCAAAAAGGAAGTTGGTGATCCGACAGGGCAGGAATTCAAGCTTTATAAGTCATCCTGACTCTACTGGAATGCCCTGCTCGCCAGAGCGTGCTTTGATCACCTCAATCAACTCCAAGTCTTCCAGGCGCTCCATCACCTGCTCGTATAGCTTGGCAGGCACTAAGTAGCCCATCACACGGCTATGGTTGAGAATGGCCACTGGCATACCACCCGCTTCAGCCATAACTGCAGACGAACCCTTCTTCAACTCAGGAATGCTGACCATAACGTTGGCTAAGACATTTTGCACAATAAGGCCCTTTTTATGCCGAGCGCTGATCCCTTCATATCTAGGCTGCGTGGAGAATTGGCAGCGCCTCCCCCCCCGGATGACAAGTACCAATGGAATAACAGGCTTGACAATCATCATAGAGACTTCCGAACCCTGGCGCGCAGGGATTCGAAGTAGTCGCCATCCACAGGAGCAGTGGGAGCCGACTCAGCCCCGGCCAGTAGCAGACCACGTAGGTGCTGCCGATCCTGATCCTTGCGAATCAGCTCCCGCACATATTCGCTACTAGTGCTATAGCCTCGCCGGCTGACCTGGTCATCAACAAAGCTCTTGAGGGCGTCCGGCAGGGAGATGCTCATGGTACTCATGGTTTCGTCCGCCTTTGACAAAACTTGCCAAAGTATACACTTCTAGCTCTGCCTCGCCAGGTCACAACACAGTATCGAATTGCGATAATAAGAAACCGCCGTAATAAGCAGAGATAGCCCCAAAGCTGCAGCTCGCTACCGGCAGCAACCGGCCAGAAATTGCCTGTCAGATCCGGCGGTTTCTGCCCTCATTAGCAGACGCTCGTCGTTCGGAAAGGCCCTTTTTCTTGCTCTTGAGTAACCTGGCAAGCAGGCACATGGCTACAAGTGCATACTGCTTCTAGAATATTGCTTCACCGCATCGGCCAAGCTCTCCAGCATGCTTTTGCGGAACTCTCCTGTATCAACTTGAAATACGTTATCCATGGATTCTAATCCTTTGAGAAGAATCTCAGATGCACATAAGTAAAGACCATGCAGGTCGTCTACAATTGCCCCGCTTCGCACACCCTCGATTTCTTCGTCACATTCACTGCGAACGAATTGCTGATCCAAGTCGTGAATGTTTCCATGCACTGCGTCGCTGAAGACCGTATAGGCGGTCAGATACCAGTCATGAAGACCGGCTAGCTTGGCCATCTCTTCGGTTGATATGTTTCTGGCCTTAGTGGTTTTAGCGACATCCTCGGCCTCTTTGAAAGTCTCACTGCTAAAGCGTGATGCCAATGGCGTTCGTAGATTTAGTGACCAAAGGCGCGACTTAAATACCTTTCGTTTGACCTCACGTTCGCCGGACCGCACAAATGCTTCCGCCATACTTGAGTCTTTTGCGATCGCTGCCAAGGCAAACATTGATTCCAGTGCCGTTCGCAACAACGCCTTACATTGAACTTTATACCCATGCTCTGCCACGAGCATCGCTGCTGATGTGTTTGATACAGTCCTGGCAAAAAGCGCCATTACCAGCAGATGTTGCAGGCTGTCGATGGGAAACAGTCGGTTATGCTGTAGTTCTCGTGTTCTGGATTCGATCTGAGCATAAAGGGTAATCCAAATCGCGTACCTTTCCCTGACGTCCGCTTTCACAGCTCCGTAGTCAACTTGGTAAGTTGCATTTCCCATGCAGGCGTGTCCTAAGCTAAATTCGCATAAAGTGTGACCTACAGGGGCAGCTGGCGGTAATAAATCCATAGCGACCGGTCAGTGGCATCAGTTTGCAGTCTATTATGTCAGTCGCCTATCAGAGCTTGTTATAGATTTTTGCAGCGTAATCTTGAGCCGCTTTACGAATATCTTTCGGTGTACCAAGCATGGCCGGAAGGTCTTTTACACGTTCGTAGATTACTTCAAAAAGCTCATCTTTACTTGGTGTATAATTTAGCGATTTCAGGTTTGATACGGCCCGGCGAAGTTCCTGTGTATCACTTGGGTGGGATGCAAACCAAGTCGGGCGTGAAGCCCAACACTCAATTGCCTGCTTAATCTCTTTCGCTGTCATGGCGCTCGTTTCCGTTGTGTTTATTTTCAATCAATTCGCTTTCCGTCTTTCCAGATTTCCAGTTCATAGAAATCACCAATAGCGATGGTCTCAGTGACTTTTGAAAACGCCTTACTCAGGAAGTTGACAAAGTAATTTTCCGGCGTGCTATCAGGATCAAGGGTCATATGTGTAATATTCTCGTACTCTGCCAGTATTCTGGCTCCTTCCTGCGGTTCAAGAGGGCTTACTGTGATTCCGCCCACGGCCCCAATATCGTCGATACGGTATGCGACAGCGGCCATCTGCTCCTGCTTTATTCTGTAATTTAGATAGCGCCTGCATTCTATCAGGATGACGCCGGAATCTCCGCTTCTGATCCCTTTGGCATCAATTTCCCAATTTGTTCCCGATTTTCCGGGAATAATTTGTTTGCCCTCAATACCTTCAAGACCAAACTCTGTGGCCAGCTCCTTGATAATGGACTGGGCCAGCTCTTCGTATGCGCGCCATTTGGGCTGAGGCATTGACTCCTCCCTTCTCCAGTTGCTTATGGTGCAGTGAATAGCCCCTAGTTTAGTAGACAGTCCCAAGCGTCAGCTTTAGGGCAGACACCTCCCTGCTGCAAGCGTCAGCTTTTGGCCGATTCTGTTGAAAACAGTCGGCCTCTGGGAGAGCTGCTTTTTAGCAGTTCAAAAAACGCTCAATTTTGGCGTTGCTGTGTAAAAATCAAGACAGCTCCGTCTTCTGCCTTCTGAGCAAGCCAGATTTCAACGCCCCCCTTTCGTGAGCAAAATCGCGGAGGGACTTTTTCAACAGAATCAGCCGAAAGCAGCCGTCGTCTGGCTAAAAAAGCACACCCTGAATCACTGATCCAAACGGTACAGGAAAGCATCTCCACGAAGCTCCTGGTGGCTATCAGTACGAAGAGACATTGATAAGGCACCACTTTGACGTACAATACTTCACATCTACCCTGGAGTGGAGGCTTTCGCCATGAACACAGCCACAGACACCAAACAGGAACGGATCAACCTCCGCCTGCAGGACAGCGCCAAGAAAACCCTGGAACGCGCCGCGAGCTTCGAGGGCAAAACCGTCAGCCAGTTCATCCTGAACAGCGCACTGGCACATGCCGAGAAAACCATTCACGAGCATGAGGTCATGAGCCTGAAGGCGAACGATGCAGAAGCGTTCTTCGATGCGCTGAGCAAGCCGGTCAGGTTCAACAAGAAGTTGGCCACCGTCCTTGAGAGTCACGAACAGCGTATCACCAGCCGATGAGCGAGCGAGTCGATCTGCTCATCACGCCATTGGCCACCAACCATCACCGAGCCGGCTTCCAGTGCGGCGTAAACGCACTGGACGACTACCTACACAAGCAAGCCGGCCAAGACGTGAAGCGCCGCGTTAGCCGGGTATTCGTCGCCACCACGTTGGAGCAGCCAGACGTCATCACGGGTTACTACACCCTTTCCAGCCTGTCGATCGAGTTCGACCAGCTTCCCGAAAAGCTTGCTCGCAGACTGCCCCGCCACCCACTCCCCGCCGCCTTGCTCGGCCGCCTCGCCATCAGCCAGGATGCCCAGGGTCGTGGCATAGGCGGATTGCTGCTAGCCGATGCCATCAAGCGTACGCTGGCCATCAGCAATCAGATCGCAATCTACGCCCTGGTCGTCGACGTCATCGACGACCAGGTTCGGGGATTCTACGAGCAATACGGGTTCTTGCCGCTTGGTTCGGATAGCCGTCGCTTATTCCTGCCACTGCAATCCTTTTAATCACTCGCCAGACAGGAACGCCCCTGCCGGCTCAGCTCACACAAAGCCCTCCACCGATCCCTCCTCACGGGTAGTGACCAGCGCAAAAATCCCCGGTGGGGCAAAAAGTGGGGCAAAATTCGGACGCCCTCAAAAACCACCAGGCATAAAAAAATCCAGTCACCGCTAAGTGACTGGATTTCTTGAGGTTTTTTGGTCGGGACGGAGTGATTCGAACACTCGACCCCTTGCACCCCATGCAAGTGCGCTACCAGGCTGCGCTACGCCCCGACACTTCGCTGCCTCTTCGGCAACGGGCGGCATTCTACATTAAGCATCTGAAACTGTGAAGATTTTTCTTGGCTGATACGTTACTGGAGCAAGCCGTTGAGTAACCAATCAGCCCTGAACGCTACAAGCTAAACCCGCAACACCAGCAGAACCTCCTCCAGTTCTGCGATCGTCTGTCTGATGAGTTGCTTGTACTGGGTGCTGTCATCCTGGGCAGCTTCTCCAGAAAGACGCTGCCTTGCTCCACCGATGGTAAAGCCCTCGTCATAGAGCAGGCCGCGAATCTGGCGGATCATCAGGACGTCCTGGCGCTGGTAATAGCGACGATTGCCACGTCGTTTCACCGGACTGAGCTGGGGGAACTCCTGTTCCCAATAGCGCAAGACGTGAGGTTTGACCAGGCACAGTTCACTCACTTCGCCGATGGTGAAGTAACGCTTGCCCGGTATGGTGGGAAGCTCGTCGTTATGACTTGGTTCCAGCATAGGCTTCTACCCTGGCCTTGAGTTTCTGTCCCGGGCGGAAGGTCACTACGCGGCGTGCCGTGATAGGTATTTCTTCACCCGTCTTGGGATTGCGTCCTGGCCGTTGGCGCTTGTCGCGCAGGTCGAAGTTGCCGAAACCGGAAAGCTTGACCTGCTCGTTCTGCTCGAGGGCCTGACGAATTTCTTCGAAGAAAAGTTCGACCAACTCCTTGGCCTCACGTTTATTCAAACCGAGCTCTTCATGCAGTCGCTCGGCCATTTCTGCTTTCGTCAGGGCCCCCATTGCGCTATTTCCTTAACGTTGCGTTGAACCTATCTCTCAGTAAGTCGAGCGTACCCTGCAGGGCACCGTTTATTTCGTCGTCATTTAGAGTGCGCGAAGGGTGTTGCCAGGTCAAGCCGACGGCCAGGCTTTTGCTGAGCGGATCGATCCCCTTGCCTTGATAGACATCGAACAGGCGCAGATCCGTCAAGTACTCCCCTGCCTCTTCGCGAATGGCACCAAGTACCTCATCGGCCGAAACGCTGCGCTCGACCAGTAACGCGAGGTCTCGACGCACTTCGGGGAAGCGCGACAGTTCGGAAAACTGCGGTAAACGCCCCTGCAGGATTTCCGGCACGAGCAACTCGAATAGATAGACCGATTGTTCGATGCCCAGTTCACTCGCCAGGCGTGGGTGCAGGCTACCGACGAAACCGACCAGGCGCCCTTCGCGCTCGATACGGGCCGTTTGCCCCGGATGCAAGGCTGGGTGCTCACCCGCGACGAAACGATAGGATGCAAAGTCCCCGGCTGCGGACAGCAATGCTTCCACATCCGCCTTGGCATCGTAGAAATCGAAGGATTCTCGATCGTTGCTCCAGTTTTCCGGCAACCGGGCACCACTCAACAGGCCACCCAGGACACGCTCCTGACGGAGGCCGTCGAGGCCGCCCTGCAATTGCCCGACAAAGCGCAGTCCCGCCTCGAACAGTCGTACCCGGGTACGCTGGCGATTCAGGTTGTACTGCAACGCCTTGACCAGGCCAGGCCAGAGCGATGCACGCATCGCCGACATATCCGCCGAGATCGGGTTGGACAGCAGCAGCGGCTGCAGGTCTGGCTGGAACTGGGCGAAGGATTTTCCATCGATGAAGCTGTAGGTAATGGCTTCCTGGTAGCCCCGCGCCACCAGTGTCTTGCGTAGGGCGGACAGTTCGATGGAAGACTCGGAACGAGCCGCAGGTGCCAGCCGCGCCTGCGGATAGCGAACAGGCAGGCGATCATAGCCATAGAGCCGTCCGATCTCTTCGATCAGGTCCACTTCCAGATTGATATCGAAGCGGTGGCTCGGCACTTCGACGGCCCAGACGCCAACAGCCTGTTCGGCGAGCTCCAGCCCCAGCGCGGCGAGCAGGCCGACGATCTGCTCTGCAGGCAGGGAAAGCCCCAGAAGCTGCTCGACACGCTCATGGCGCAAGGTAATCGGCGCTACGGATGGCAGCTTTTCCTCGGTAAGCGCCTCCTCGATCGGCCCTGGTTCGCCACCGACGATTTCCAGCAGCAAGGCCGTCGCACGCTCCATGGCGCGGCGTGCAAGCTGTGCATCCACGCCGCGCTCGTAGCGATGCGAGGCATCGGTGTGCAAGCCATAGGAACGGGCCTTGCCGGCCAACGCGATGGTGTCGAAGAAAGCGCTTTCCAGGAACAGGTCACGGGTGTCGCTGGCAACACCGCTATGTTCGCCGCCCATGACCCCGGCAATCGCCAGCGCCCGCCCGTGGTCGGCGATGACCAGCGTATCGGCACGCAGGGTCACTTTCTGGCCATCCAGCAGTACCAATTGCTCTCCGTCTTCCGCCATGCGTACACGGATGCCGCCCTGGATCTGTTTCAGGTCGAAGGCATGCAGTGGCTGGCCGAGTTCGAGCATCACATAGTTGGTGACGTCGACCACCGCGTCGATACTGCGAATATCCGAACGACGCAGGCGCTCGACCATCCACACAGGCGTCGGACGTGAAATATCGACATTGCGAATGACGCGGCCCAGATAGCGCGGACAAGCTTCCGGCGCCACGACTTCGATGCTGCGGGTTTCATCGTGCACGGCGCTCACCGGCGCGATCTCGAACGTCCGCACCGGCTCGCCATAGATCGCCCCGACATCACGGGCAAGGCCGGCGATGGACAGGCAGTCACCCCGGTTCGGCGTCAGACCGATCTCGATGCTGATGTCGTCCAAGCCAAGGTATTCACGAATATCCGCACCAACCGGCGCATCGGTGGCCAGTTCAAGCAAACCGTCATTCTCATCACTGATCTGCAGCTCGGAAGCCGAGCAGAGCATGCCATTGGACTCAATGCCACGCAGCTTGGCCTTCTTGATCCTGAAGCCACCAGGCAACTCGGCACCAATCGTCGCGAAGGGTATACGCAGCCCTGGCCGCACATTCGGAGCACCACAGACCACCTGGAGCGTCTGTACACCATCGCTGACCTGGCAGACACGCAGCTTGTCCGCATCCGGATGCCGCTCGGTACTCAAGACCTCACCCACCACCACGCCGCTGAAGGCACCGGCCACAGGTGTTGCCGAGTCGACTTCCAATCCTCGCATGGACAGACGGGCTACCAGCTCGTCACTGGAA
Source organism: Stutzerimonas kirkiae (assembly GCF_004327335.1). Classification (GTDB taxonomy): domain Bacteria; phylum Pseudomonadota; class Gammaproteobacteria; order Pseudomonadales; family Pseudomonadaceae; genus Stutzerimonas; species Stutzerimonas kirkiae. The sequence continues at coordinate 190,365 of NZ_QJUO01000002.1, forward strand.
ACCCTGGGGTTCACCCAGCTACGCAGCCACTGTTCACTGAACTTCATTCTGCTCTCCTAGAATCCTGGGGCCTTAACGGAACTGCTCGAGAAAACGCAGATCGTTGTCGAAGAAGATCCGCAGATCCCCCACCCCATAGCGCAGCATGGCCAGGCGCTCCACTCCCATGCCGAAGGCGAAGCCCTGGTATTTCTCAGGATCGATCCCCGACATCCGCAGCACGTTCGGATGCACCATGCCGCAACCCAGCACTTCCAGCCAGTCGGCCTTCTGCTCGCCATTACGGGTCACCACACGGCGGATATCCACCTCGGCCGAAGGCTCGGTGAAGGGGAAAAAGGACGGACGGAAGCGCACTTCCAGATCGGCCTCGAAAAAGGCGCGCAGGAATTGCTCGATGGTGCCCTTGAGATCGGCGAAGCTTACGCCCTCGTCGATCAGCAGCCCCTCGACCTGGTGGAACATGGGCGAGTGGGTCTGGTCGGAATCGCAGCGATAGACCCGGCCGGGGCAGATGATGCGAATCGGCGGCTGCTGGGACTCCATGGTCCGCACCTGCACCGACGAGGTATGGGTGCGCAGCACCGTGGTCGGGTTGAAGTAGAAGGTATCGTGCATCGCCCGCGCGGGGTGGTGCCCCGGCATATTGAGCGCTTCGAAGTTGTGGTAGTCGTCCTCGACTTCCGGCCCCTCGGCGACGCTGTAGCCGATACGGGTGAAAATCTCCGCCATGCGCTCCAGGGTACGAGTGATGGGGTGCAGGCCGCCCGACTGCTCGCCCCGACCAGGTAGCGTGACGTCGATGCGCTCCTGCGCCAGGCGACTGGCCAGGGCCTCCTGCTCGAGAGAGGCCTTGCGCGTATTGAGCGCATCCTGCACCTGGCTCTTGGCGGCATTGATCAGCGCACCGGCCTTCGGCCGCTCTTCGGCGGAGAGCTTGCCGAGCGTCTGCATCAGCTGGGTCAGTTCGCCTTTCTTGCCCAGGTACTGTACCCGGAGCTGCTCCAGGGCGTTGATGTCACGACTTTCCTGCACGGCCGCAAGCGCTTGCGAAACCAGTGCGTCAAGGTTTTCCATTTACAACCTCCAGAGGCTCTTGCAGAACCACTCGAATCAGTCCGCGTGGTTCTGTAAAAGCCCCTCCCAGATACGAAACAGGGGAAGAGCACAAGGCTCTTCCCCTATCGGTAACGCTGCTACGAATCCGAAGACTCGCGATTGCCGGGGCTCAAGCCAGAGAAGCTTTGGCTTTCTCGACAATCGCAGCAAACGCTGCTTTTTCGTTCACTGCCAGATCGGCCAGAACCTTGCGGTCGATCTCGATGGACGCTTTTTTCAGGCCGGCGATGAAACGGCTGTAGGACAGACCGTTGACACGAGCACCAGCGTTGATACGAGCGATCCACAGTGCACGGAACTGACGCTTCCGCTGACGGCGGTCACGGTAGGCATATTGACCGGCCTTGATCACCGCCTGCTTGGCAACACGGAATACGCGCGAGCGCGCACCGTAGTAGCCTTTGGCGAGTTTCAGGATTTTCTTGTGACGGCGACGAGCGATGACGCCACGCTTAACACGAGCCATGAGTTATTCCTCTGAGTCTTGACCGGATCAACGAACGCGCAGCATGCGCTCCACTTTTGCGACGTCGGATGCGTGCAGCAACGAAGTGCCCCGCAGTTGACGCTTACGCTTGGTGGTCATCTTGGTCAGGATGTGGCTCTTGAAAGCGTGCTTGTGCTTGAAGCCGTTACCAGTCTTCTTGAAGCGCTTCGCAGCACCACTCTTGGTTTTCATCTTTGGCATGTTCGGACTCCACTTAGTGAGTGATTACACATAACCGCAAGGCCTGCCAGTGCCCTGGTGGTTATTTCTTTTTCTTGGGAGCGATGACCATCATAAGCTGGCGTCCTTCCATCTTCGGATGCTGTTCGACGGCACCGTATTCGAGCAGGTCCTTTTCGACCCGCCTCAACAGTTCCATACCCAGCTCCTGGTGGGCCATCTCACGACCACGGAATCGCAGGGATACCTTGGCCTTGTCCCCATCTTCAAGGAAACGTATCAGGTTGCGCAGCTTGACCTGATAGTCGCCATCTTCCGTCCCTGGTCGAAACTTGATTTCCTTGATCTGTTGCTGGTGCTGGTTCTTCTTCGCCGCAGCAGCCTGCTTTTTCTTTTCGAACAGGTGCTTGCCGTAGTCCATGATCCGACAAACCGGTGGCACCGCATCAGCGGATATCTCCACCAGATCCAGCTTGGCCTCCTCGGCAGCGCTCAGCGCTTCATCGATGGAAACCACACCAATCTGCTGGCCGTCCACACCAATCAGGCGAACTTCACGGGCTGTGATGTTCTCGTTGATCGGCGCCTTCGGGGCGGCCCGCCTATCCTGTCTCATTTCACGCTTAATAGTTCTTACTCCAAATCTTGGCGACCACGCCGGGAAACCGCTTGCTGCAACTGCGCAGTGAACTGCTCGATGGGCAGCGAGCCCAGGTCGATACCTTCACGGGTACGCACAGCAACGGATCGAGTCTCGACTTCCCGATCTCCAATAACCAAGAGATAGGGAACCTTGAGCAAAGTATGCTCGCGGATTTTAAAGCCGATCTTCTCGTTTCTCAAGTCGGCCTTGGCACGAAAACCACTTTGAACAAGGGTTTTCTCCACTTCGCGAGCGAAATCCGCCTGTTTGTCGGTGATATTCATGATCACCGCCTGCACCGGCGCCAGCCAGGCCGGGAATGCCCCCTCGAAATGCTCGATAAGGATACCGATGAAGCGCTCGAACGATCCCAGGATCGCGCGGTGCAGCATGACCGGGTGCTTGCGGTTGTTGTCCTCGGAGACATACTCGGCACCGAGGCGAACAGGCAGATTGAAATCGAGCTGCAGTGTACCGCACTGCCAGACGCGACCCAGGCAATCCTTCAGCGAGAACTCGATCTTCGGCCCATAGAAGGCACCCTCGCCCGGCTGCAGCTCATAGGACAACCCGGCACTCTCCAGCGCGGACGCGAGCGCCGCCTCGGCACGATCCCACAGTTCATCGGAGCCCACGCGCTTTTCCGGACGCGTGGAGAGCTTGAGCTGGATATCGGTGAAACCGAAATCGGCATAGACCGCCTGGGTCAACCTGATGAAGTCGGCCGACTCGCTCTGCATCTGCTCTTCGGTACAGAAGATATGCGCATCGTCCTGGGTGAAGCCACGCACACGCATGATCCCGTGCAAGGCGCCAGACGGCTCGTTACGGTGGCAGGCACCGAACTCGGCCAGACGCAGCGGCAACTCGCGATAGCTCTTCAGGCCCTGGTTGAACACCTGCACATGGCACGGGCAGTTCATTGGCTTGATCGCGTAGTCGCGGCTTTCCGACTCCGTGGTGAACATGTTCTCGGCATAGTTGGCCCAATGCCCGGATTTCTCCCAGAGCACGCGATCGACCACCTGCGGCGTCCTGATTTCCAGGTAGCCGTTATCGTGCTGCACCTGACGCATGTACTGCTCGAGCACCTGGTACAGCGTCCAGCCATTGGGATGCCAGAACACCATGCCCGGCGCCTCTTCCTGGGTATGGAAGAGATTCAGGCGCTTGCCGATCTTGCGATGATCGCGCTTCTCGGCTTCTTCGATGCGCTGGATATAGGCGGCCAACTGCTTTTTGTCCGCCCAGGCGGTGCCATAGATACGCTGCAGTTGCTCGTTCTTCGAGTCCCCACGCCAGTAGGCGCCGGAAATCCGCGTCAGCCTGAAGGCTTTCAGGAATCGAGTGTTCGGCACATGCGGGCCGCGGCACATGTCGACGTATTCTTCGTGGTAATACAGCCCCATGGCTTGCTCATCGGGCATGTCGTCGATCAGGCGCAGCTTGTATTCTTCGCCACGCGCCTTGAACAGCTCGATGACCTCGGCCCGCGGCGTCATTTTCTTGATGACATCGTAGTCCTTGTCGATCAGCGCCTTCATGCGCTGCTCAATGGCCGCCATGTCCTCCGGGGTGAAGGGGCGATCGATGGAGATGTCGTAATAGAAACCTTCATCGATGACCGGGCCGATCACCATCTTCGCATTCGGATACAGCTGCTTGACCGCATGCCCTATCAGGTGGGCACAGGAGTGACGGATGATCTCCAGCCCTTCCTCGTCCTTAGGCGTAATGATTTGCAGGGTCGCATCCGTCTCGATCAGGTCGCAGGCATCGACCTGCCGGCCATTGACCTTTCCGGCCAGGGTGGCCTTGGCCAACCCCGCGCCAATGGAACGGGCGACTTCCAGCACGGATACCGGGTGATCGAATGAACGTTGACTGCCGTCGGGAAGAGTAATGATGGGCATGGCGCCTCCTCTCCTAGTGGTGACCCCTACCAAAGGCCACATGGGTGGGATGAGCCAGTAAAGCGATCCAACGGACAAGCCTGCCTCACAGTGGCAGGGCTGCGACTGCCCGCATGAACCGGAGTCACTGGAAATCGGTGAAACAATACAAATCTGCCTGCAGAAGATCGGGAAAACGCACATCATCTGCACACGAAAATTCACCAAAACAAAAAAGGCGACCTTCTAAGGCCGCCTTTTTGTAACTTACACCATTGCGTAAGCATTTGTTTGGTAGGCACAATTGGATTCGAACCAACGACCCCCACCATGTCAAGGTGGTGCTCTAACCAACTGAGCTATGTGCCTTCGATGGGGGCGCATTCTATAGATACTCACTGGGGAGTCAAGTACTTTTTTTGGGCTAAGCTGCTGATATTCGGAATATTTGCAGATCACCCCATAGACAGTGCCCAGCAGCGCCCGCCTCTCCTCACATGACGAGTCTGCATCGCGTATTCGGAACAGGGGTTTCACCATGCCGCACACCGACTATCCAGCCTCCTACTATGCCGCTTCGGCCAATCCAGCCCCTTCCCGCCCACCGCTGGAGGGCGACCTGCACACCGACGTTTGCGTGATCGGCGCAGGCTACACGGGGCTATCGACAGCCCTCTTCCTGCTCGAGCACGGTTTCAAGGTGGTCGTCCTGGAAAGCGCCAGGGTCGGCTTCGGCGCATCCGGGCGCAATGGTGGCCAGATCGTCAACAGCTACAGCCGTGACCTGGACACCATAGAGCGTAGCGCCTCCCGCCGACACGCCGAGCTGATTGGCGCCATGGCCTTTGAAGGCGGCCAGATCATCCGTGAACGCGTCGAGCGTTACCGGATCGACTGCGACCTGAAGGATGGCGGCATCTTCGCTGCGATCACCAGCAAGCAGCTCCGCCACCTGGAAGCGCAGCAGAAACTCTGGGCACGCTATGGCTATGACCGGCTGGAGCTACTGGATGCCCAGGCCATCCGGCGCTCCGTGGCCAGCGAACGTTACCTGGGCGGTATGCTGGACCTTGGCGGCGGCCATATCCATCCACTCAACCTTGCCCTGGGCGAGGCCGCGGCAGTGGAGTCGCTGGGTGGCGTGATATACGAGCAAACGCCCGCGCTCAGCATCGAGCGCGGCGAAAACCCGCTCATCCATACTCCACGAGGAAAGGTCACGGCCAGATTCGTCGTGGTCGCAGGCAATGCTTACCTGGGCAACCTGCTACCCGAACTGACGGCCAAGTCGATGCCTTGCGGCACCCAGGTCATCGCCACCGAGCCGCTGTCCAGCGAGCAGGCCGCCAGCCTGATCCCACAGGACTACTGCATCGAAGACTGCAACTACCTGCTCGATTATTACCGCCTGTCCGCCGACAAGCGCCTGATCTACGGTGGCGGCGTGGTCTACGGCGCCCGAGACCCGGCTGACATACAGGCAATCATCCGCCCCAAGATGCTCAAGACCTTCCCGCAGTTGCAGAGTGTGAGCATCGACTACGCATGGACCGGCAACTTCCTGCTGACCCTGTCCCGCCTGCCACAAGTCGGGCGGCTGGGCAGCAATATCTACTACTCCCAGGGCTGCAGCGGGCACGGGGTGACCTACACCCATATCGCCGGCAAGATCCTGGCCGAAGCGCTACGCGGACAGGCGGAGCGCTTCGACGCCTTCGCCAGCCTGCCCCACTATCCGTTCCCCGGCGGGCACAGCCTGAGAGTACCGCTCAGCGCCCTCGGCGCGATGTATTACAGCCTGCGCGATCGACTGGGCTTCTAGGGTCGCCGGCATCAAGGGCAGTCCGGCAGCGCCTGGCACTGCCCCGCGGCAACTCCTTTCGGCGCCGGCAACGGCCAATCCAGACGCCGGTCGTCGGGAGCCAGCCTGCGCGAACAGGCCAGTGCCGCAGACGCCTCGACGGCACAGCCATTCTCGGCCAGTACATTGGACAGGTTGAACCACGCCGCCGCAAAACCGGCATCCAGCTGGATACTCTTGCGTAACGCCTGCTGCGCACCAGCCCCATCGCCTTCCTGGTAAAGGCTGTTGCCCAGCGCAAACCATGGCAAAGGGGAACTCCAGCGTTGCGCCGCACTTTCATAGGCCCTGCGCGCAGCCTGCCGCTGCCCCACCTGCTCGAGATCGCTGGCGGCCGCCATCCATGTAACCGGCTCGGCAGTGGCCGGCAACCGTTCCGGCTCCTGGGTCACCACGGCCCAGCGCCCGCCTTTGTGCCAACTGCGCAGAAACGAGCGGAAATCATCGACCAGCCGCTCGTTCGTCCCCGAGCGCAGGATGAGCTCCTGCCGCTCCAGGTCATAACCCACCACCACCGCGAAATGCCAGAGCGGCCAGTGCTCGAACGCCAGGTTCTGCAATACGAGCACCGGATTACCCGCGGCGACCTCCGCCAACAAACTCTCCAGCCGCGGCTTCAGTGGATAGACCAGCAGGCCATGCGCTCGGGCCGCCGCAACCATTTCCACCTGCAAGCTGCCCTTGCGCTCCGGTATATAGACACGTTCGACCAGCGCTTGCGGACTGGTATCGATGCCACGATGAGTCAGCACGGTAGCCAGCGCGGCAGGGCCACACTGGTATTCATCCTGAGCAAAGAAGGGTACCTCGACCAATTCGACCCGCCGGGGCAGGTCCGCATCCCCCGATAAGACCAGCGGAGAACGCGCACAAGCCCCGAGCAGACCGCACAGTAACAGCAGGGAAAAAGTGCGGATCAACGATGGCGCATTCAACGATCGATGCATTTATCGATTAATGCATTTGACGAAGTTGAAGATATTGGTGGCGCACAGCAGGTCCGTAATGATGAAGATCACCAGGAACAGCACGATCACGCCCACAACGCCAGCACCGGCCGGCGCCTGTTCGAGCTGCTGGTTGAACTGTGCCAGTTCGGCCGGAGTCAGGCTATTGATACGCTTCTCCACCTGCTGCCGATCCACGCCCATGGACGCCAGCTTCTGCTTGACCTCTTCATCGTCCAGCATACCGAGCAACTGCTGCTGATCGATACGCTGCTGCTGTTCGGCGACGACCTCGGGCGTCCCGATCATGGCAGCCTGGGCAAGCGGTATCTGGGCGACCAGCATGAAATGCAACGCGGCCACGACCGCGGCAATACGCTTCATCAAAATGGACTTGAACATGACGGGAATCTCCTTCTTGTCTGATTGCCGGCCGCCGCCACAGGCAGCAACCACCGAACACTAAGACGCCCAGTTGGGCGGTACAGTTCCACCGGCACGGATACCGACCGTCCGCATCATGCGCCCCACGGCAAACGCGAGCACCACCGGCCACTCGGGGAGCATCTTTCACAGCAACGCGATGCGCGACGAAACGGAAACAGGCCCTACGGCAACATTGGGAACTTAACGCGAAAAACTTCCGTCACACACGACACCTCTCATGGAAAAGGAAATGCACCATGCGCCTCCTCCTGAAACTACCGGCACTCTTGCTCATCATGGGTAGCCTGGCCCTGGCCGGCTGCTCCACACCCAGCGTCATCACCCTGGATGATGGCCGGGAAATCCAGACATTGGACCGCCCCGACTACGATGAGGATTCCGGCTTCTATGAATACCAGTTGATCGATGGCAGCTCGGGCAAGGTCAACAAGGACCGGGTTCGAACCGTGCGCGACCTTTGAGCCGCCGGATAAACATCGATGAAGGTCTTGCCCTGCGAGAAAAAATATGTAGAATGCGCGCCAACTTCGGAGTGTAGCGCAGCTTGGTAGCGCGTCTCGTTCGGGACGAGAAGGTCGCAGGTTCGAATCCTGTCTCTCCGACCAAATCCTGAAACCGGCCTTACGGCCGGTTTTTTTATGGCTGAATGAAACACTTGCAAGAACCATGCAGGTTTTCATTGACAGCTTGCGAACAGCCTGTAGAATGCCGGCCCACAGACGCGGGATGGAGCAGTCTGGTAGCTCGTCGGGCTCATAACCCGAAGGTCGTCGGTTCAAATCCGGCTCCCGCAACCAAACCTTGGACCCCGCTGGCATCGCCAGCGGGGTCTTTCTTTATGCGCTCCGCGCGACCACCCCGCCTTGGCTCAAGCGAATGAACGAGCAGCAGGCACGCGGCCAAAGCCCGGTCGAATGCTTACGCGCCTGGAGCAACCAGCCTCCCGCCGACCCTGGGCGAGAACTTCGGCGGCCAGCAGCGCCTCATCCAGGCTGTCACTGACCATCGCCAGCAGTTACGCCCCCAGGGGAAGCAGCAGAGACACTCCATAGACGACGGTCAGAATGCTGCCCATCAGGGTGACGCCGCTCGCCCCGCCCAACTCATAGGCAACTTCCACGAGCGAGACCGCCATGCCCACTCGCGATACCGGCGCCACCCGCATGATGGTGCTGGATGCCGCCGTCATCATTGCGCCGAGCCCTACGCCCGGCATGACCAGATAGGGGATCCGTAGCGAGCGGGCGGTACCGTAGCCGAACGGATAAGCCAGCATAGCCGCCCCGACACCAGCCACCGCCCGGTGCCAACTCGCGGCAACGGAGCCTGGCGAGATCAGCTGTTCTCAGGAGCGTATCGGGCGTGATGCGACACCAGCAAACTTGACCCCCGCCAAGGGCATTTTTAAACTCCGATGAATTTTGCCCCAGGGATTTTATCCAGCCAATGCTTCCAAATGCCCTCAAAAGCTCGATTCCAGGCGCCTTGGCAGCCTCTGGCAGAGCGCTCGCCCTCCTGCTGGCCGCAGCCCTGGCCGGTTGCCAGAGCCAGACCAGCACGCCACCGGAGCCTACTCAGCCAGTGCGCGAAAGCGCGAACCTGATGCAGATGCTGCCACAGGAAGATGTCTGGCTGATGGAAGCAGCCGAAACACCGGCACCGCAGGACATATGGATACGAGTACGCGAGGGCTTCCGGTTCCAGGAACATCTCGACAACAACCCGCGCGTCGAGCAACAGCGCCTGTTCTTCGCCGGGAGGGCCAAGAGCATCGAGGCGGCAAGCGTGCGTGGTGCGCCTTATATCCACTACATCGTCGAGAGCCTGGAAGAACAGGGCATGCCGTTGGAGCTGGCGCTGCTGCCGATCATCGAAAGCGCCTATGACCCCTTCGCCTACTCGCCGTCACAGGCGGTCGGTCTCTGGCAGTTCATTCCCTCGACCGCGCGCAATTTCAACCTGCGTCAGACCAACTGGTACGATGGCCGTCGCGACATCACCGCCTCGACCCATGCCGCGCTGCGTTACCTGAACTACCTGCACGGCCTGTTCAATGGCGACTGGCTGCTGGCCCTGGCCGCCTACAATGCCGGCGAAGGCACCATCAGCCGGGCCATCGAACGCAACCAGAAGCTGGGCCTGCCCACCGATTACTGGAACCTTTCGCTGCCCCGGGAAACCCGCGACTATGTGCCGAAGCTGCTGGCACTATCACAGTTGGTGCTGTCGCCGCAGGCATATGGCATCAATCTGAACCCCATCGCCGACGAGCCCTACTTCGAGGCGATCGCCCTGCAGCAGCAGGTGGAACTCGCGCAGATCGCGAAACTGGCCGATCTGGAGGAAGAAGAGCTCTATCAGTTGAACCCCGCCTTTACCCGCCGCATCACCCAGGATGGCCCGCAACAGTTGCTGGTGCCCTCGGAGAAGGCGGAAATGCTGATGGCCAACCTGGCATTGATGAAACCGCAGGAGCCGGTGAAATGGCAGCAGTACAGGGTACGCGCCGGTGACACCCTGGGCTCCATCGCCAACAGCCACAGCGTCTCCGTCTCGGTCATCCGCGATATCAATCGCCTGGCGGACGATCGCCTGCGCATCGGCCAGACCCTCAATATACCGGGCAGCGATGGCCAGGCCCTGCACATCGTCAGGCACGCCGAGCCCGTGCGCAGCTATCGGGTAAAGGCCGGTGATAATCTCTGGGATATCGCCAAGTCGCAGCGTGTATCGGTGCGCGACCTGCAGCGCTGGAACGGCCTTTCGGGCAGCAGCCTGCAAGTCGGCCAGACCCTGCATCTGCAGGACAGCGGCACGAGCGTCAGCGCCAGTGGCAAGCGCACGCCGACCTATTATCAGGTCAAGCCCGGCGACTCGCTGCATCGTATCGCCAAGCAATTCAATATCAGGATCAACCACCTGAAAAGCTGGAACCCCGGGGAAAGTGAAGCCCTCAAGCCCGGCCAGACACTGACCCTGTATCTCGCCAAGTGAGCGCTTGCCCGATGGCGTTGCCGCCGCTGGCGCGCAACGGCCTGTCGCGGCGAGCTTTTTCCCGGCAATACAAGCTGTTACTGTAATCGACCGTCAGACCAGAGCGCTCCACGGATCGTGCACCCAATTTTCCTTCTGCTGCTCTGCCTGAGCACCAGCCTTGCCGCCCTCGCAGCTCCCCATGAAAGCCATGGTTACGCTCAGTTCGGTACGCTCAAGTATCCGGCGGACTTCACCCATTTTTCCTGGGTCAATGCCCAGGCGCCCAAGGGCGGCACGCTGCGTCTGATGGCGGCTGGCACCTTCGACACACTCAACCCTTATACCTTCAAGGGCAGCAGCCCCAGCGCCGCGCCTGGCTTCACCCAGTACGGCATCAGTGAGTTCAACGAACCGCTGATGGCCGGCACCGGCGTCTATGACCCCTCGGGCGACGAGCCTTCCTCCAGCTACGGGCTGATCGCCCGCTCGATCGAGTACGCCGACAACCGTAGCTGGGTGGTATTCAACCTGCGCCGGGAAGCCCGCTTCCATGACGGCATACCGATCACCGCCTACGACGTGGCCTTTTCCTACCGCACCCTCATCCGCGACGGGCACCCGCAGTACCGCACCAACCTCAAGGGCGTCAAGCGCGTGGATATCCTTGGCCGCCATCGCATCCGCTTCGTCTTCGACCAGCCGGACAACGGCCTGCTGCTGATGCGCCTGGGCGAACTGCCGGTGCTGCCGCAGCACTATTGGAAAGACCGCGACTTCAAGGCCACCACCTTCGAGGCCCCGCTGGGCAGCGGCCCCTATCGCATCACCCAGGTCCAGCCAGGCCGCCGCGTGATGTTCGAGCGAGTCAGGGACTGGTGGGGAGAAAAACTCTCGGTCAACCGCGGCAAATACAATTTCGACCGGGTCGAGGTCGAGTTCTACCGGGACAACACGGTCGCCTTCGAAGCCTTCAAGGTCGGCGCTTTCGATATCTTCCTGGAGAACCAGGCGAAGAACTGGGCCAGCGGTTACCAGTTCCCCGCCGTCCAGCGCGGCGATGTGATCCGCGCGGAAATCCCGCATCAGATACCCACACCGACCCAGACACTGTTCATGAATACGCGCCGCGCGGTATTCAACGATATCCGGGTACGCGAAGCCCTGGGCTTGATGTTCGATTTCCAGTGGACCAACCGTGCCCTGTTCTACGATGCCTATCGACGCAGCGAGAGCTACTACCCCAACAGCGACTTCGCCGCCACCGATACACCGCGTGGCGCAGAGTGGCTGCTGCTCTCACCTTATCGCCAGCAACTGCCCAAGGCGCTGTTCAGCCAAGCGTTCCGGCTGCCGGGTACCGAAGGGCGCGGTATCCCCCGGGAGAATATGCGCCGCGCCCTGCAACTCCTGGGCAAGGCCGGCTTCAGGCCTACCGGCGAACGCCTGGAAAACGCCCAGGGGCAACCGCTGCGCTTCGAGATACTGCTGGTCAACCCGCGCCTGGAGCGGATTCTCCAGCCCTATGTGGAAAACCTCTCGCGTATCGGCATCCAGGCCAGGATACGCAGCGTGGACAGCGCCCAGTACAAACAGCGGCTGGACCAATACGACTTCGACATGATCCTGATGACGCTGCCGCAGAGCCTGAGCCCGGGCATGGAACAGTGGCTGTACTTCCATTCCAGCCAGGCGGACGTGAAAGGCGGTCGCAACTACGCCGGGATCCGCAATCCGGTCATCGACGAGTTGCTGCAGAAACTTCTGGCCGCCCGCAGCCGCGAGGAACAGATCGCCGCGGCACGCGCCATCGACCGCGTCCTGCTATGGAACCACTACAGCATCCCCAACTGGTTCATCGACCACCATCGCCTGGCCTATCGAAACCGTTTCGCCCATGTCACCACCCCGCCCTATACACTCGGACTACGCGCCTGGTGGCTGAAAGACCTGGAGAAGGCACAATGACCCAACGTATTCGGCATGGATTTCTGGCAGGCCTCGGCCTGGCCACGCTCGTCTGCCTGGGCGGCCCGCTGCAAGCCGGCCCCCGCCACGCACTGACGCTCTACGACGAGCCGCCCAAGTACCCGGCGAACTTCCAGCACTTCGACTACGCCAATCCCGACGCGCCCAAGGGCGGCATCCTGCGCCAGGCCGGATTCGGCAGTTTCGATTCGCTCAATCTCTTCATCAACAAGGGCGTCCCGGCGGACAACATCGGCCTGATCTACGACACACTCACCACCAACAGCCTGGACGAGCCCTTCAGCGTTTACGGCCTGCTGGCGCAGAAGATCGAGAAAGCCCCGAACAACACCTGGGTGCGCTTCCATATCAACCCCAAGGCACGCTTCCACGATGGCCAGCCGGTCACCGCCGAAGACGTGATCTTCACCTTCGAGACCCTGACCACCCAGGGCCAGCCGTTCTACCGCGCCTATTACGCGGATGTCGACAAGGTCCGTGCCGAAGGCCGGCTGCTGGTGCGCTTCGACTTCAAGCGCAGCAATCGCGAGCTGCCGATGATCCTCGGCCAGATGCCGGTTCTGCCCAAGCACTGGTGGAGCGAGCGCGACTTCAACAGCGGCAACCTCGAAGCGCCACTCGGCAGCGGCCCCTACCGGGTCGGCAGGGTGCGCGCCGGCCGCTCCATCAGCTACGAACGGGTCGAGGACTACTGGGGCAAGGACCTGCCGGTCAACCGTGGCTTCTACAATTTCGACCGTGTCGACATCGACTACTACCGGGACAACTCGGTGGCCCTGCAGGCCTTCAAGGCCGGGCAGTTCGACTACTGGCTGGAGATCAGCGCGAAGAACTGGGCGACCGCCTACAAGATCCCGGCGGTGGCCGATGGCCGCATCGTTCGCGAGGAGATCGACAACCACAATCCGACCGGCATGCAGGGTTTCATCTTCAATACCCGCAGGCCGCTACTGCAGGATCGCCGGGTGCGCAAGGCGCTGTCGCTGCTGTTCGACTTCGAGTGGGCCAACCGCAACCTGTTCAATGGCTCCTATGCCCGCACCCTGAGCTACTTCGACAACTCCGAACTGGCCTCCAGCGGCCTGCCCGGCAAGGACGAACTGAAGATACTGGAGCCGCTGCGCGGGCAGATCCCCGACGAGGTCTTCGAACAGCCCTTCAGCCTGCCGCAGACCCAGGCCAACGGCATCATCCGCGAGCAGCAGCGCGAAGCCTACCAATTGCTCACCGAGGCCGGCTGGAAGATCGAAAACGACCGCATGCTCGACGCCCAGGGCAAGCCGGTGAAGCTGGAGTTCCTGCTGGCACAGACCGAGTTCGAACGCATCCTGCTGCCTTACAAGCGCAACCTGGCGGACCTCGGCATCGAACTGGAAATCCGCCGCGTCGATGTCTCCCAGTACATCAACCGCCTGCGCTCGCGCGACTTCGACCTGATCGTCAGCGGCTTCGGGCAATCCAGTTCGCCCGGCAACGAGCAGCGCGAATTCTGGCACTCGGCCAGCGCCGACAATCCCGGCAGCCGCAACTTCATCGGCCTGCGCGACCCGGCCATCGACAGCCTGGTCGACCAGTTGATCGCCGCCGACTCGCGCCAGGAGCTGGTAGCCCATACCCGCGCCCTCGACCGGGTGCTGCTGTGGGGCTACTACGTGGTACCCAACTGGCATATCAAGACCTGGCGCGTCGCCTACTGGAACCACCTGCAACACCCGGACATTTCCCCCGACCACGATGTCGGGCTGATGACCTGGTGGAGCAAGCCCGATGCCCGCAAGGCCCAGGCCGATACCGACGAACAGGCCAAGGCGGACAAGCTTGTGGAATCCGAGCCCGACAGCGCGGCGGAGCGATAATATGCTGGCCTACATCTTCCGTCGGCTGCTGTTGATCATCCCCACCCTGCTCGGCATCCTGCTGATCAATTTCCTTATCATCCAGGCCGCCCCCGGCGGCCCGGTGGAACAGGCCATCGCCAAGCTGGAAGGTTTCGACGGTGCCACCAGCCGTATCGCCGGCGGCGGTTCCGAAGTCGCCGTGGGCGGCGCCAGCTACCGTGGCGCCCAGGGCCTGGACCCGGAGCTGATCGCCGAGATCGAACGCCTCTACGGTTTCGACAAGCCAGCCCACGAGCGCTTCTGGATCATGCTCACCAACTACCTGCGGCTGGATTTCGGCGAGAGTTTCTTCCGCGATGCCAAGGTCATCGACCTGATCATCGAGAAAATGCCGGTATCCATCTCCCTCGGCCTGTGGAGCACGCTGATCATGTACCTGGTGTCGATCCCGCTGGGCATCGCCAAGGCCACCCGCCACGGCAGCCCGTTCGATGTCTGGACCAGCTCGGCGATCATCGTCGGCTACGCGATCCCGGCGTTCCTGTTCGCCATCCTGCTGATCGTGCTGTTCGCCGGCGGCAGCTACTGGAACTGGTTCCCGCTGCGCGGACTGACCTCGAACAACTTCGAGGACCTCAGCACCGCCGGCAAGATCCTCGACTACTTCTGGCACCTGGCCCTGCCGGTGACCGCGCTGGTGATCGGCAACTTCGCCACCCTTACCCTGCTGACCAAGAACAGCTTCCTCGACGAGATCAACAAGCAGTATGTGACCACCGCCCGCGCCAAGGGCCTGAGCCGCACCCGCGTGCTCTACGGCCATGTGTTCCGCAATGCCATGCTGATCATCATCGCCGGCTTCCCGGCAGCCTTCATCGGCATGTTCTTCACCGGCTCCTTGCTGATCGAGGTGATCTTCTCCCTCGACGGCCTGGGCCTGATGAGCTTCGAGGCGGCGATCAACCGCGATTACCCGGTGGTGTTCGGTACGCTGTTCCTGTTCACCCTGCTCGGCCTGCTGGTCAAGCTGGTCGGCGACCTGGCCTACACCCTGGTCGATCCACGCATCGACTTCGAAAGCCGGGAGGGTTGAGCCGAGATGAAACTGTCCCCCATCAACCAGCGCCGCTTCGCCCTGTTCCGCGCCCACAAGCGTGGCTGGTGGTCGCTGTGGTTGTTCCTCGCGCTGTTCGGCCTGAGCCTGGGTGCGGAACTGATCGCCAACGACAAGCCGATCGTGGTGCGTTACGACGGCGAGTGGTACTTCCCGGTGTTCAAGCGTTACCCGGAAACCACCTTCGGCGGCGAGTTCCCGCTGCAGGCCAACTACAAGAGCCCCTATATCCAGGAGCTGATCGAGGAAAAAGACGGCTGGATGATCTGGCCGCCGATCCCTTTCGACTACACCAGCATCAACTATGACCTGCAGGTACCGGCCCCGGCGCCGCCCTCGGGCGAAAACTGGCTGGGCACCGACGACCAGGGCCGCGACGTGCTGGCGCGGGTGATCTACGGCTTCCGCATCTCGGTACTGTTCGCCCTGACCCTGACGCTCATCAGCTCGGTGGTCGGCGTGGTCGCCGGCGCCCTGCAGGGCTTCTACGGCGGCTGGGTCGACCTGCTCGGGCAGCGCCTGCTGGAAATCTGGTCGGCGCTGCCGGTGCTCTACCTGCTGATCATCCTCGCCAGCTTCGTGCAGCCGAACTTCTGGTGGCTGCTGGGCATCATGCTGCTGTTCTCCTGGATGAGCCTGGTGGACGTGGTGCGCGCCGAGTTCCTGCGCGGGCGCAACCTGGAGTACGTGCGCGCGGCGCGGGCGCTGGGCATGGGCAACGGCGCCATCATGTTCCGGCATATCCTGCCCAATGCGATGGTCTCCACCATGACCTTCATGCCGTTCATCCTCACCGGCGCCATCGGCACCCTGACCGCACTGGACTTCCTCGGCTTCGGCCTGCCGGCCGGCTCGCCGTCGCTGGGCGAACTGGTCGCCCAGGGCAAGGCCAACCTGCAGGCGCCCTGGCTGGGCATCAGCGCATTCATGGTGCTGGCGATCATGCTGACGCTGCTGGTATTCATCGGCGAGGCCGCCCGTGATGCCTTCGACCCGAGGAAATGACATGGAGCAGAACCTGATCGAAGTACGCGACCTGGCGGTCGAGTTCGGCCATGGCGGCACGGGCGCGCAGCGGGCCGTGGAAAATGTCAGCTTCACCATCCGCCGTGGCGAGACCCTGGCGCTGGTGGGCGAGAGCGGCTCGGGCAAGTCCGTCACCGCCCACTCGATCCTGCGCCTGCTGCCGGCCCAGGCCAGCCATCCGGCCGGGCAGATCCGCTACGCCGGGCAGGATCTGCTGCGGGCCAGCGAAAAACAACTGCGGGCGATCCGTGGCAACCGTATCGCCATGGTGTTCCAGGAGCCAATGACCTCGCTCAACCCGCTGCACAGCATCGGCAAGCAGATCAATGAAGTGCTGGGGCTGCACAAGGGTCTGCGCGGCAAGGCGGCCACGGCGCGCACCCTGGAGCTGCTGGAACTGGTCGGTATCCCCGAGCCGGCCAAGCGTATCCGCGCCTTCCCCCATGAACTCTCGGGGGGCCAGCGCCAGCGCGTGATGATCGCCATGGCCCTGGCCAACGAGCCGGAACTGCTGATCGCCGACGAGCCGACCACTGCCCTGGATGTCACCGTACAACTGAAAATCCTCGAACTGCTCAAGGATCTGCAGGCGCGCCTGGGCATGGCCCTGCTGTTGATCAGCCACGATCTCAACCTGGTGCGGCGCATCGCCCATCGCGTATGTGTCATGCAGCGCGGTCGCGTCGTCGAAGAAGCGGACTGCGAGACGCTGTTCGAATCGCCACGGCACCCCTACACCCGGGAACTGCTGGAAGCGGACCCGAGCGGCGCCCCGGTGGAGGTCGAGAACGCCCCACCAATGCTACAGGCGCGGGACCTGCGCATCTGGTTCCCGATCCGCAAAGGGCTGCTGCGACGTACTGTCGGGCATATCAAGGCAGTCGACGGTGTAACCTTCGAACTGCCCCGTGGGCAGACCCTGGGCATCGTCGGCGAAAGCGGATCGGGCAAGTCCACCCTGGGCCTGGCCATCCTGCGACTGATCGCCAGCCAGGGCGAGATAGTGTTCCAGGGCCAGTCGCTGCAAGGGCTGTCGCAGCGCCAGGTCAGGCCCCTGCGGCGGCAGATGCAGGTGGTCTTCCAGGACCCCTTCGGCAGCCTCAGCCCGCGCATGTCGGTCGGGCAGATCGTCGGCGAAGGGCTGCGCATACATGGCATGGGCAATGAGGAGGAGCAGGAACGGGCGATCATCGCCGCGCTGGAGGAAGTCGGCCTGGATGCCGCGACCCGGCACCGCTACCCCCACGAATTCTCCGGGGGGCAACGCCAGCGCATCGCCATCGCCCGCGCACTGGTGCTGAAGCCGGCGCTGATCCTGCTGGACGAGCCGACTTCGGCGCTGGATCGCACGGTACAACGGCAAGTGGTCGAACTCCTGCGTTCATTGCAGGCAAAATACGACCTGACCTACCTGTTCATCAGCCATGATCTGGCGGTGGTACGGGCGCTGAGTCACCAGATCATGGTGATCAAGCAGGGCCAGGTGGTTGAACAGGGCGCGGCACAGGCTATCTTTGACGCACCGCAACACCCTTACACACAACAGTTGCTGGAGTCGGCCTTCCTGGCCCCGGCAGCAGATGAACCAGCAAAAAAAGGATAAAGACATGGGTTTTCTAACCGGTAAGCGCATCCTGATCGTCGGTGTGGCCAGCAAGCTGTCCATCGCCTCGGGCATCGCCGCCGCCATGCACCGTGAAGGCGCCGAACTGGCATTCACCTACCAGAACGACAAGCTCAAGGGGCGTGTCGAAGAGTTCGCCAGCGGCTGGGGCTCCGGCCCGGAGCTGTGCTTCCCCTGCGACGTGGGCAATGACGAGGACATCGCCAAGGTCTTCGAGGCGCTGGCGAAGAAATGGGACGGCCTCGACGGCATCGTCCATTCGGTCGGCTTCGCCCCTGGCGACCAGCTCAACGGCGACTTCACCGAAGTCACCACCCGTGAAGGCTTCAAGATCGCCCACGACATCAGCGCCTACAGCCTGATCGCCCTGGCCAAGGCCGGCCGCGAGCTGATGAAGGAGCGCAACGGCAGCATCCTCACCCTCTCCTACCTGGGTGCCGAGCGCACCATGCCCAACTACAACGTCATGGGCATGGCCAAGGCCAGCCTAGAAGCCGGCGTCCGCTACCTGGCCGGCAGCCTCGGCCCGCAAGGCACCCGCGTCAACGCCATCTCCGCCGGCCCGATCCGCACCCTGGCCGCCAGCGGCATCGCCAGCTTCCGCAAGATGCTGGCCGCCAACGAGAAGCAGACCCCGCTGCGGCGCAACGTGACCATCGAGGAAGTCGGCAACGCCGGTGCCTTCCTCTGCTCGGACCTGGCCTCGGGCATCAGCGGCGAAATCCTCTATGTCGATGGCGGCTTCAATACCACCGCCATGGGCAACCTCGAGGACTGACGACAGCGGCCTCAGACTGCAGGCGGCAAGCTTCGAGTCCGCGGTCTGCAGGGCGATCGCGCTATGCCGTTATTCACCTTCGATAAAAGCGCTGGAGGCTGGAAAGCTGGACGAAAAACATTGGCGGCCACGCTCTTTCGTCCAGCCCCCTGCCTTCCAGCGCTGTTTTCGGCTGTTTGCCGTGCATAGCCCGATCGCCCTGCCGAGGCCTGCCGCCGCTCTTGCCCCTCCCCCACAAACAGTGGGAACCTTGCCCGAGTCCGGGGCTCGAAACCCTGAGGGATAAAATCGTCCCGTCGGAACTGACCATGAGGAGAGGCAAATGGCTGTCGAATCAAGCAAGGCAAGTGCAAGCAAAGCCAAGAAGGCCGTGGAAGATGCTGTCGACGAAGTGCTGGAGCCCTCCAGACCGCTGATCGACAAGGAAGCCCATCGCCGCAACCTGCAGAATGCCCAGAGTGCGCTGATCGACGAATTCCACACCCTGATCGCCGATACCGAACGCCTGCTCCAGTACACCCAGGAAACCGCCGGCGAACAGAGCGAGGAACTGCGCGACAAGGTCAACGAAAACCTGGCCCGCGCCCGCGAGTTGATCAAGGAAACCGAAAGCAGCGTTCGCGACCAGGGACAGGTCGCACTGCAGAACACCGAGCAATACATCCAGGACAATCCCTGGAAATCCATCGGTATCGCGGCAGGCGTAGGCTTTCTGGTCGGCCTGCTGACTCGCCGCTGAACACCTGCGACAGGGGAATTCGAATGGATGCAAGGCAACCTGGCGATGATCCACAAGGACCATCGCTGAAAAAACTGGGAGGAGCCCTGGCCGGTCTGCTGCAAGGACACCTGGAGCTGCTGGGTCTCGAGTTCCAGGAGGAAAAGGCACGGACCTTCCGGCTGTTCCTGCTTGCCGGTATCAGCCTGATTCTCGGCCTGCTGATTCTGGTCGGTCTGTCGGCCGCAGTCGTCATCGTCTTCTGGGACGAACACCGCATCGCGGCGATCCTCGGCTTGTGCGCCGCCTATGCCATAGGCTTGCTCATCTGCATCCTCAATGCCGTACGACTGGTGAAGGCCGGTGCCACGCCATTCGAAGCCACCCTGCAGGAACTCGCACGCGACCGGGAGCGCCTATTGCCATGAGCCGCCCGTTGAGCAGCGCAGCACAATTGCAAGCACACAAGGAACTGGTGCGCCTGCGCATGGAAATGAATCGCCAGCAGTTGCGCTACCATGCACAACCACTGCTGGCCCCCCTGCGCCAGGCGCGGAATATCGTCGAGGCACGGCGCGAACACGCAACCTCCAGGAAGCCGCTGGCGATCGCCGCCACGATCGTCCTCGGCCTGTTCAGCCGCCGCCTGGGCCGGGTCGGTCGACTGGCGCGGGTCGCCCTCGCGGCCTACCCCATCATTCAGAGCCTGCGCCGGCAACGCCAGTAAAGCTGCGCCGGCCGCTACCGCAGGTCCGCTAGCGGTCGGCGCGGAAGGCTGGGGTAGTAGACAAAGGAGGCATTCCCGTAACCGGGCACATGAAGCACATTCATGCCATTGTCCCGAACGGTCGGACGACTGCAGTGTGACCTGAACCGAAATCAGGCATTCTGATACTCGGGCACACTGGTTCTCAGGAGAGAAGTCATTGGATTGGCATACCCTGCTCAACCGCGAGCGCCTCGGCAAGGAACCGCACAGTTCCCAGGAGCCGGGGCGTAGTCCTTTTCACAAGGACCATGACCGCATCATCTTCTCCGGGGCGTTTCGCCGCCTTGGGCGCAAGACTCAGGTGCACCCGGTATCCAGCAACGATCACATCCATACGCGCCTGACCCACTCGCTGGAAGTGAGCTGCGTCGGCCGCTCCCTTGGCATGCGTGTCGGCGAGGCGCTGCGAGGCGAACTGCCTGCATGGTGCGACCCGGCGGACATCGGCATGATCGTGCAATCCGCCTGCCTGGCCCACGACATCGGCAACCCGCCCTTCGGCCATTCCGGCGAAGACGCCATCCGCCACTGGTTCCAGCAGGCCGCCGCGCGTGGCTGGCTGGACGACATGAGCGACGAGCAACGCGACGACTTCCTCAATTTCGAAGGCAATGCCCAGGGCTTCCGGGTGCTGACGCAGTTGGAATACCACCAGTTCGACGGCGGTACCCGGCTGACCTACGCCACCCTCGGCACCTACCTGAAATATCCCTGGACCTCGCGCCACGCACAGGCTCTGGGCTACAAGAAGCACAAGTTCGGCTGCTACCAGAACGAGCTGCCGATCCTCGAACAGATCACCGCCCGGCTGGGCATGCCCCAGCAGCAGGAACAGCGCTGGGCCAGGCACCCGCTGGTGTACCTGATGGAAGCCGCCGACGATATCTGCTACGGGCTGATCGACCTGGAAGACGGCCTGGAAATGGAGTTGCTCGACTATGCGGAAGTCGAAGCGCTGCTGCTCGGCCTGGTGGGCGACGACCTGCCGGAAACCTATCGCCAGCTCGGGCCGCGTGACTCGCGCCGACGCAAACTGGCGATACTGCGCGGCAAGGCCATCGAACACCTGACCAACGCGGCGGCCAGTGCCTTTGCCGAGCAACAGTCCAGCCTGCTGGCCGGCGACCTTGCGGGTGACCTGGTCGAGCATATGCACGGCCCGGCCAAGCAATGCGTACTGCAAGCCAAGGCCATGGCGCGGGAAAAGATCTTCCAGGACAAACGCAAGACGCTGCATGAGATAGGCGCCTACACCACGCTGGAAATCCTTCTCAACGCCTTCTGTGGCGCCGCTCTGGAACAGCACGGCGGTAAACCCCTGTCGTTCAAGAACCAGCGTATTCTCGACCTGCTCGGCAACAACGCGCCCTCACCCGACTGTTCGCTCTATGAAGCCTTTCTGCGCATGATCGACTTCATCGCCGGAATGACCGACAGTTACGCAACGGAAATGGCGGGGGAAATGACCGGTCGCTCCAGCCCGGTGTAGCGCAATGGCCAAGACAGCTTCCAGATTCCTGCGACAGACCCTGCACTGGCAACCGGGCCGCCCCGCCTGGGGACCGGCCATGGTCGCCGGTCTTGGCTGCGCCCTGCCATTGCTGCTGGGCCTGTTCAGTGGCCATCCCGGCTTCCTCTGGGCCACGGTCGGCGCCTTCCAGGCAGCCAAGGCCAACCCTCTGCACCGCTTCGGCATGCTGCGCATGCTGCTGCTGATCTTTCTCGGTGCGAGCAGTGCCGGGCTCGGTTTCTGGGCCGCACCGCATCCACTGATCAGCCTCGGCCTGTTCGCGTTCTACGGCCTGTTGCTGGCCTGGCTGCAGCGTTATGGCAGCGAAGCCGGCAAGCTCGGTATCGGCCTGGCCATCTGCCTGTGCCTTGGCCAGGGCCAGTACGGCATCGCCGATTTCAACAATCCCCAGGCCATCGCCGTGCTGTTCGCCCTCGGCGGACTCTGGGTCACCTTGCTGGCATTCGGCCTGCGCGGCCTGCACGGCCTGCGCATGTGGCCATACATGCCACGCCTGCTGAGCATCGTGCGAACGCTGCATCGCCGGGCCAGGCGCACACCGATACGGCAGTGGCGGCTGCATGCGCTGACCTACCTGATCGCCTGTTCGGCGGCCGGGCTGCTGGTCAACCTGGCCGAACTGCCGCGCGGCTACTGGCTTACCCTGGCGGTCTTCACAACCCTGCAGATGGATATGCACAACAGCCTGCTGCGGGCGATACAGGCCAGCCTTGGCATACTCGCGGCCGCCACGGCACTGATCTACATGGGGCATAGCCTGGCCGATCCACCACTGATGGTGATGATCATGCTGCCGATGATCATGCTCAGCCGGGCCTTCCAGGCCAATCACTATGGCCTGTTCGTATTGCAGACAACCCTGTGTTTCCTGCTGCTGGCGGAAACCCTGGCCAATGACTGGCACCTACCGGAAATAAGGCTGATCAACGCCGCACTGGGTGTCGGGCTGAGCCTGCTGGTCATCGTGGCGATGCACCTGTTGGCAAAGGGCCTTGCCAGGCTCGGCAAACGCAGAAGCGCCGAGGCCCCTGCATAAGCTCTATACCAAGCGTTCTGGCGCAGGGGCGCCGCGACAGTCGATCCTTGATCCGATGCCAGGGCCTGTCGACCTTTCGTCGCGAGCGCGCCGGAGCCCGTTTTTACACCAGGCAAGGCGCGAGAGGCGAAGTTTGCTCAACGCACCCATAGGCCTCAGCCCTTCGGGGCTTACGCTCAAGAACGCTCCCGGCGTTTTTGTGGTGGGGCAAATAAGCCATCGAGTAACGCTGCCTCGCATGAAAACAGGCGCGACCCTTCGGGTTGTGCGAGAAATAGCCCCCGCTGTCGTTGCGGGACTTGGCAAGGAATGCCGCAAGCCCGCGGCAACGGGCGCGACCTGACCGGGAGGAATTTCTCGCGATAACGCGGCTTGCGCCGAAACGTCGGCAGGCCCTAGCGGTGTAAACCCGTCACGCAGTGACGTTGATCGGGTTTTGCGGGTACCACACGTCCATCAGCGGACTGACGCTGTATTCGGCCAGTTCGCCACGCCCCGCCAGCCAGTCCTGGGCCTGCTGGCGTTGCGCCTCGTCGACCGAACCACGGCGCGCCAGGCAGACGAAACCATAGTCCTCGCCACCGACATAGCCCAGCCCCAACGCCTCCAGCGTGTCCAGGAAGGCCTCTAGAAACGCATCGCGCTCGCTGTTACCGGCACTTTCCCGGTAAGTCAGGTTGATCTCGAAGCCCAGCTCCTGGAATTCATCGACACAGAGCTTCTTGCGCAAACGACGCGAACGGTTGGTCGCCATGGGTATGCATCCTCATAGTAGTGGTGGCGCGCACTCTAGCAGCAAGCGCATGACAAGGCGATCAAAGCGCATTGCCGGGTACCGCATAGCCCGTACAATGAGCGGCTTGCGAAGCGGATTCGTGACTGCCGCCTGTCCAGTCACAGCATGCACAGAATACCTTCATCATGAGAAAACTCTTTCGTTGCTTCATCGTGGGCGCCCTGAGTGCCCCGCTGGCCTTTTCCACCCTGGCCGCTCCCGTCCATCAGAGCCTGCCAGCCGCCGTCGAGCAGTCCCTGAAACGCAACAAGATAGAGTCTTCGGCGCTGTCCCTGGTGATGCTGCCGCTCACTGGCAACGCGACACCGACCATCGTCAACGCCGATGTCTCGGTCAACCCGGCCTCGACCATGAAACTGGTCACCACCTATGCCGCCCTGGAACTGCTCGGCCCCAATCACCAGTGGCGCACGGAGTTCTATGCCGACGGCCCACTGAAGGACGGCGTACTCGGCGGCAATCTGTACCTGAAGGGCGGCGGCGACCCCAAGCTGAATATGGAGCGGCTCTGGCTGTTGCTGCGTGACCTGCGCGCCAACGGTGTGCGCCAGGTCACCGGCGATCTGGTGCTCGACCGCAATTACTTCATCCAGCCCGACCTGCCACAGTTCGACGATGACGGCGGCGACAGCAACAAACCCTATCTGGTCGGCCCCGATTCGCTGCTGGTCAACCTCAAGGCCCTGCGCTTCGTCGTACGCAACGACGCCGGCAAGGTCGATATCGCCGTCGAGCCGCCGATCGCCACGGTAAAGATCGACAACCGGGTGCAAAGCCAGCCCGCCGCCAAGTGCCCCGGCTGGCCGGAAGTCGTCTACAACCCGGTCAAGAGCGCCGACGGCAGGGAAGTCACGGTGGTCGTCAGTGGCAAGCTGCATGTTGGCTGCAGTTCCCAGACCTACCTGTCCGTGCTCGATCACGAACACTATGCCGCCGGCGCGGTGCGCGCCATCTGGAACGAGCTGGGCGGCAGCATCCGTGGCCACGACCGCCTCGGCAGTGTGCCGAAGGATGCCCGCCTACTGGCACGGGCGCTCTCCCCCGACCTGGTGGAGATCATCCGCGACATCAACAAGTACAGTAACAACACCATGGCCCGGCAATTGTTCCTCAGCCTTGGCGCCGCCTTCCGCAACGAAGCCGACGGCGACGACGCCAAGGCCGCACAGCGGGTCATCCGCCAGTGGCTGGCGAAGAACCGCATGATCTCGACGCACCTGGTGATGGAAAACGGCTCGGGCCTGTCCCGCGCCGAGCGCATCAGCGCCAGGGAGCTGGGTACCATGCTGCAGAATGCCTGGCGCAGCCCCTATGCGGCGGAGTTCATCTCGTCCATGCCGATCGCCGCACGGGACGGCACCATGCGCAAGCGGCTGCTGAATACCGGTGTCGCCGGCCAGGCACATATCAAGACCGGCACCCTCAACACCGTACGCGCCATCGCCGGCTACAGCCGCGACAAGCACGGCGATGTCTGGGCGGTGGTCGCCATCCTCAACCATCCACGCCCCTGGGGCGCCTCGGCGGTACTCGACCAAGTGCTGATCGACCTCTACAGCCAGGCCCGCTGAACGCGGGCTATGCAGTAGCAGGACGAGCGGAGAACGTACAGCCGGTCACAGCGGTGTGATCGCAACATGCCTCGTTGCCAGCGGATTGGCAATCAAGTGTGCGTTTCATCGTAGGCCGCTGGCGGTGCCCTGTTACCCGTGGTGTCGTGAACCCGGCCAGCCCCGCTACGAAACCCTAGGTGGCCGGGAAGCCGACGAAGAGCGCCCCCTTATTCAGATGAGAGACGGGGTCATGCGCCTTTCGTAGCGGGGCCGGCCGGGCTCGCGGCGAATAGCGTGGCGGCGATGGAAAGAGCCGTCGGCGCAGAGCTGGGTTATTCGCAGGGCTTTAGGTTTCGCGCTCTTTCCCTCAGGCGCGGCTTAAGGTGGCTGTGAGGATGCCTGGTGGTGGGACGGGGCCTTCGCCGCCAGGGATGGCGGCGAAGAGCTACAGGGAGGTATTCACGCGTGCCCCGTCCCACCACCAGGCATTCGTACAAGGACGGTGATCCCGAGGTCATGTTCTACGATCCAGAAGCCAGACACACTATTGCCAATCCCGTCGCAGGCCGCACACGACATGCTCGCCCCGGCAAGACGAAAAGCTGCTGCATGTGCCCGCCCTGGCTTGCTACCGTATCCACCCCATCACTCTCTCGGGCAATCCATGGACTCGATCACCCAGGCTGTTCTCGGCGCCAGTGTACAGGCGGCTCTACTCGGGCGTTGGCAAGGCCGCAAGGCACTGCTGTATGGCGCCATGCTCGGCACCCTGCCCGACCTGGACGTTATCATCGACTATGGCGACGCGGTCGCCAACATGACCCAGCACCGGGGGTTCAGCCACTCGCTGCTGGTCCTCAGCCTGTTTTCCGTGCTGCTCGCCTGGCTGGTGCGGCGCTTCTTCCCGGATGCCGGCTATTCGGGCAGGCGGCTGCTCCTGAGCATATGGCTGGTACTGGTCACCCATGTGCTGCTGGACGCTTTCACCAGCTACGGGACCCAGTTGTTCTGGCCACTGCAGACGCCGCCAGTGGCCTGGTCGAGCATCTTTATCATCGATCCGTTGTATAGCCTGCCACTGCTGCTGGCGGTGTTGATCACCGGGCTGTCCGGCCTCGGCGGCAGGCGGCGGCATCTGCCCCTGGCGGCCCTGGCATTGTCGTCGCTCTACCTGGGTTCGACACTGGCGGGCAAGCAGATGGCGGAGCGACGCATGCACGACGCCCTGGCACGGCAGGGCGTCGAGGCCCGGCAGGTGTTCAGTGCACCAACACCCTTCAATACGCTGCTCTGGCGCATGCTGGCGGTGGATGACGAGTACTACTACGAAGCGGTGACCAGTTGGTTCGACCGCAAGCCGCCAGTGCTGGTACCCATCGCCAGGGGTGCGGAAAAGGCCGAGGCACTCCAGCATTCGAGCGCCCACGAGCGCCTGCGCTGGTTCAGTGGCGGCCTGCTGCGCTATGACGAAATAGACGGTCAGTTGGTGGTCACCGACCTGCGCCTGGGCATGACCGGTGTCCACCCTTTCCGCTTCCCGCTGGCCGAATACCGCACAGGTACCTGGGTTGTCCTCGAACGCCCACAGCGCCTGCCCGCCGAGCGCGGCGACCTGCGGCAACTGGAACGTATCTGGCAGCGAATCTGGCAGGCACGGCCTGAATTACCGCTGGCGCAGTGGGCAGCGCCCCTGGCCCGGTCGAATGGGGACACCGCTAACAGATAGAAACCAAAAGCGCTGGAGGCTGGACGAGAGGCAAGGCCAGCCTATCTCGTTCAGCCTCCAGCGCTTTTATCGGCGGGCATGCCGCTCAGTCAAACCCGGAACTGCCTGACCAGCCCCTGCAATTCGCCACCCAGGCGCGCCAGCTCGGCGCTGGCACCCGCGGTCTGCTCGCTGGCTTCGGCGCTGCGCTCGCCGATATCGCGAACCCGCGTCACGCTCTCGGAGATATTCTCGGCGACCGCGCCCTGCTCTTCGGCGGCGGCCGCGATCTGCTGGTTCATCTGCTCGATGGTGGAAACCGCGCCAGTGATCCGCCCCAACGCGGCCCCCGCCTGCTCGGACAGCTCGACTGTGTTCTGCGTCAGCACCCGGCTGCTGCCCATTTGCTCGACCGCCTGTTGCGCCAGGTGCTGCAGGCTGGCGATCAGCGTTTCGATCTCCTTGGTCGATTCATGGGTACGTTGCGCCAGCGCCCTCACTTCATCGGCCACCACCGCGAACCCCCGCCCCTGCTCTCCGGCCCTGGCCGCCTCGATAGCGGCGTTCAACGCCAGCAGGTTGGTCTGCTCGGCCACCGTACGGATCACCTCCAGGACACCACCGATGCGCCCGCTTTCGGCGTTCAGCGCCTCGATACCGCGGCCCGACTGCTCGACCTCGCCAGCCAGGCGCCCGATCTCGTCGATGGCCTGGCGCACCACGGCTTCCCCCTGGCGTGCTTCGTCATCCGCCTGCCGCGCGGCCAGCGATGCCTGTTCGGCATTGCGCGCCACCTCCTGCACCGTGGCCGCCATCTGATGGATCGCCGTCGCGGTCTGCTCGGTCTCCATGCGCTGGTTCTGCACACCGGCGCTGGTCTGGGCGGTCACCGCCGACAGTTGCTCGGCGGACGCGGCGATCTGCGCAACACCGCCGCCGATACGCCCGATCAGCGTGCGCAGGCTGTCGGTCATGCCCTGCATGGCCAGTTGCAACTGACCCAGCTCATCGCCGCGGACATTCGCCGGCGCCGGCTGGCTCAGGTCGCCGGCGGCGACACGCTGCGCCAATTGCACGGTACGCCGCAACGGCACGGTGATGGTGCGGGTGATCGAGATCGCCGCGAAGAGGCCAATGACGATAGCCAGCAACGCGATGGAAGCCAGCAGCAGATAGGCATTGTGGCGCTGCTCACGCATATCCTGCGTAGCCGTCTGCTCGCTACGTTCGAGCGCCGCGATCACCGAGGCGGAATGCTCGGCCAGCGATTGTTCCAGGCTTACACGCTGCTCGCGCCCGTCACGGAACGCATCGAAACTCTTGCGGTAGGTTTCCAGCTCGGCCAGCGCGGTATCCATCGCCGCCGACTGGCTTTCATTGAGCCAGCGCTTGAGGTTGCGCCCCACGTCGATGACGTTGCTATGAACCTCGTTCCAGTTGTCCACGGACTCCTGCGACGGGTTGCCGATATAGACGTTCTCGAAGGTACGCAGGTCGAGAATGTTCTTGGTCAGGCCGGAAGCCGCCTCAGCGACGGTCAGTGGGTCGCTGCCGCGCAGACGATCGCCTTCGAGCCTGAGTGCGCGCACCGCATCGTACATTTCCAGTTCGATGCCTTCGAACTCATAACGGCTGTTCTGCGCCGACTGGTCCATATGCTCGCGCAGGCCGGCGACCTGTTCGATCAATGCGCCATAACGCTCGAACTGCCGGCCATACTCCTGGGCCGCGGAAGCGATGGCCGACAGATCGGCCTGCTCGCGCACCGAGGCAGTACCGGCCAGTTCCTGCAAGGCGGCCTGCAGCGCTGCCAGCGAGTCGCGCAAGGCCACCGCCGAGGCCGAATTGCGGGTCAGGGCGAAGTCCCGTTCCTGGCCACGGGCGGAGAGCATCAGCGCATTCACATGCGCCAGTTGATCCACCTGCTGGGCTCGCCCGATGATTCCGGTCACCGCATAGAACCCGGTGGCTGCCACCGCAAGGGTCAACAGCAACACCACACCAAAGCCCAGCAGCAGTTTCTTGCCGACCCCGAGGTCGATAAATATGCCAACCAGCGATCGCATCATAAACACCCTGAAATCGTGCCAGTTCATCAATGGACCTGCACCGCACCACTACGAAGTACCGGTGCCGAAAGTAGGGCATTCTAATCGGCAAAGCGTGGCATTTCGCCACTCCCGCCAGAAAATTTACACAAAAAACGCCAATCTTATGACATGCAGTGTTTCAAGAACCGCCGTGCCGTGGCCTGCGCAGGGATCGAAAAGAGCGCTGAGAACCTGTTCACGATCTCGCGAGCTAGGGTCTGCAAGGTGCAACAACCAAAGAGAGTAACCGCCGGAGGCTGACCCGCCAGGGTGGGCGCAGCGAGTCAAGCGGAGTTTACAAGTGGTAAATGAGCATGACTCGCTTCGCTGCCCCTTCGGTGCCGCACTGGTAGTGCGTTAGCCGCAAGCGGCTTGCCGAAGCCTGTTTTTAACGCAGCAGGTCGTGAACAGGTTCTGAGGGTGCGCAATGCGCACCACGGATAGCAGCGTCGATCGTTCAGATGCTCGCGGCACACCCTACGCAAGGCCGCTGTTATCCAGCATGGCACATGATCGGTGACGCGACGCTGGTGTTTCTCGTCCAGCTTTCCAGCTTCCAGCGCTCTTCTCGGCGCTTTCGAACGGTCTTTCGATCAGTGCTGCAAATGGCCATACAGCTTGGCGTAGAGCCCGCCCTCAGCGATCAGTTGCCGATGTTCGCCCTGCTCGGCGATGCAGCCGCCATCGAACACCAGCACGCGGTCGGCCTGCTTCACGGCAGACAGGCGGTGGGCGATGATCAGGGTCGTACGCCCTTGGAGGAAGCGCGCCAGGGCCTGGTGCAAGGCATGCTCGGTGGCGCTGTCGAGGGCCGAGGTCGCCTCGTCGAGGATCACCACATGCGGGTCGGCGAGCACCATGCGCGCGACCGCCAGGCGTTGCCGCTGGCCGCCGGAAAAACGCACGCCCGAGCGCCCGACGACACTGTCCAGCCCGGCCGGCAGGCGTGCCACGGTTTCCTCCAGTTGCGCGATGCGCAGCGCCTCCCAGCAGGCCTCGTCGCTGCTGTCACGGCCCATACACAGGTTGGCCCGCACGGTGTCGTCGAACAGCACCGGATGCTGCAACACCACCGCCACATGCTCGCGCACGCACTCGTAGCCGATCTCCTCCAACCTGACGCCGCCCATGCGGATCTCGCCGGATTGCGGTTGATACAGCCCAAGCAGCAGTTGCACCAGGGTGCTCTTGCCTCCGCCGCTGGCACCGACGATGGCGACCTTCTCGCCGGGCGCGATATCCAGGCTCAAGCCGTCGAGCACCTGCTCGTCCTGGTAGGAGAAATGCAGATCGCGCACGCTGATGCCAACGGTCCGCCGTCCTGCGAAAGGATCGCGCACGGCGGCATGCCGTGGCTCGTCGGCCCGCGCCAGCAACTGGTCGATGCGCTTCAGCGCGCCGCTGGCCGAATAGAAGGCATATTGCAGGCCGAGCAACTGCTCGACCGGGCCGATCATGAACCACAGGTAGCTGAACACCGCCAGCATCTGGCCGATGGAGAGGTCGGAGAACAATACGGTGAGCATCGCCGCGGCACGGAAGATATCGATACCGAACTGGAACAGCAGCCCACTGGCCCGGTTGGAGGCATCGGTCTTCCACTGCGATGCCACGGCGTGGTCGCGCACCTGCCGGGCGCGCTGGCCCAGACGCGAGAAGAAATAGCCCTGGCGATTGGCCGCACGCACCTGCTGGATGGCATCCAGGGTTTCCGTCAACGCCTGGGTAAAGCTGGCGGTACTGTCGTTCTCGCGCTTCTTCAGGTGCTTGACGCGCTTGCCCAGTTGCACCGTGGCATAGACCACCAGCGGGTTGAATAGCAGGATCAGCAAGGCCAGTTGCCAGTGCATCCAGAGCAGGATGGCCGCGGTGCCGAGAATCGTCAGGACGCCGACCAGCAGCCGGCTGAGGGTTTCACCGATGAATTTGTCGAGGGTTTCCAGGTCGGTGACCAGGTGCGTGGCCACCGTGCCGCCGCCCAGGCTTTCGTACTCGCCCAGGGCGATCCACTTCAGCCGCTCCAGCAGCCGCAGGCGGATGCGGTAGATCACATCCTTGGACAGCCGCGCGAACAGCCAGGCCTGCAGAACGCTGAACCCCAGGAAGGCGCTGCGCAGCAGCAAGGTCAGCCCCAGCATCAGGCCGACATAGCCGACGGCATTTTCCCAGGCTGGTGGCAGCAGCCGATCCATCAGCGCGGTGGCCGAGCCAGCCTGGCCAAGCAGTACCTCGTCCACCAGCAACGGCAGCAGCAACGGGATCGGCACGCTGCAGAGCGTGGCCAGGATGGCCACCAGGTTGGCCAGCAACAGCGCCTTGCGGTGCTTCAGCGCGAGCCCGCGGATGTCCGCCCAGCTCAACCGCTCAGGCATAGCTACCCTGCTCCAGCCAGCGCCCCAGCAGCGGGCCCAGGACCTCGGCCGACTGGTAGCCATTGGTCAGCAGGGCATAGCCGCCCTGGCGCCGCGCCAGCAGCGTGGGGAAGCCGGCAATGCCCAGATTCTGCGCCCAAGCGAAGTCCCGTTGCGTTTCTTCGCGGGCCTCCAGGCCATCGAAGCGGCTGGCGAACGTCTCGCGGCACAGTCCCTGGCGCGTGGCCAGTTCCAGCAGGACCTGGGCCCGGGTGATGTCCTGCCCCTCCTGGTAGAAGGCCTGCTGCAGCCGTCGCGCCAGGGGCCAGGCGCTGCCCGCGTCCATACCGCGCGCGACCACCAGGGCGCGGCAGGCGGGCTCGGTGTCGTAGACCAGCCCCGGCGGCAGGCCCGTCTCGAAGTTGAACGACTGCCCGGTGCTTTCCCGCACGCTGCGCCAGTAGCCGAGCGTACGCTCACGCCCGCCCGGGTCCATCACCTCGCACTCGCGGCGCAGGCCACCCACCACCAGTTGCAGGCCGACCCCAGCCCGCTCCGCCTGGCTCGCCAGGTGTTGCAGAACCGGCTCGAAGCCCCAGCACCAGGAGCACATCGGGTCCATCACATAGATCAATCGGGCACTCATGCCGGCCTCCTTCAACTGTCCTGCCGGCGCGGATCGCGCCCCAGTGGATGCGCCTGCTGCCGCTGGCGCGCCAGTTCGATCTGGCGTTGCCGCTCCTGCGCCCTGGCACGGGTCTTCGGGCTCAGGCTGTCCCAGCAGTGTGGGCAACTGATTCCCACCACATAGTGCTCGGACTGCCGCTCCTCGGCGGAAACCGGCATGCGGCAGGCATGGCAGAGTTCGAAATCCCCTTCGCCCAGGTCATGGCGCACCGTGACCCGGTTATCGAACACGAAGCAGTCGCCGCGCCAGCGGGTCTGCTCCTGCGGCACATCTTCCAGGTATTTGAGAATACCGCCCTTGAGATGGTAGACCTCTTCGAAGCCCTCTTCGAGCATGTAGCTCGAGGCCTTTTCGCAGCGAATACCGCCGGTGCAGAACATCGCCACCTTCTTGTGGCGGCCCGGGTCGTAATGGGCCTTGATATAAGCGGGAAATTCGCGGAATGAGCGGGTAGCGGGATCGACGGCACCCTCGAAGGTGCCGAGCGCCACTTCATAGTCATTGCGCGTGTCGATCAGCAGCACCTCGGGATCGTCGACCAGCGCGTTCCAGTCGGCCGGCTCGACATAAGTGCCGACCCGGCGGTTGGGGTCCACGCCGGGTACCCCGAGGGTGACGATTTCCTTCTTCAGCTTGACCTTGGTGCGATAGAACGGCTGCTCGTCACAGAAGGATTCCTTGTGGTCGATATCGACCAGCCGCTCATCCCTGGCGAACCACTGCAACAGCGCGTCCAGCGCCTGCCGCGAGCCCGAGACGGTGCCGTTGATGCCTTCCGCCGCCAGCAGCAGGGTGCCCTTGATGCCGTGTTGCAGCAGGGTGTCGAGCAAGGGTTGGCGCAAGGCCTCGTAATCGGGCAGCGCGACGAACTTGTACATCGCGGCCACGACGACCTTTTCTGTCATCGGATAATCCTCGGTGATCGCCCTCGCAAAGGGCGGACTGCCATGGTTCTCAGCGTGGAGCAGAGCGCCGCACGATCCTGATCGTATGCTTCAGCTCGACGGGCTTGCGCGTCACGCTGATCGCCCGCCGCGTGACCGTATCCAGCGTGATATTCCAGAAGCCGCTGCTGGGCACCACGATCTTCGCCGGGAAGCGATCGAACGCACCGCCGTGGTAACTGTGCCGCCCACCGTTCTTGAAGCTGCGAAAGTTCGCATCGCTCATCAGGCGGATATTGCACGGTCTGGAACACTCGATCAGCACGATGTCGTCTTCATCGAGGTACTCGCGCTGGTGGATGAACTTCATCGAAACTCCATGGGCCCGCTGGAAAAACGCGACAATAACATGACGCAATGGTCGGCCGCGTCCAAATCCAGCGGGCGGCGTCAAGCTGGACTGGATGACAGGCGAAGAGCCATAAGCTTCCAGCTCAGGAATGCCCACCACGACAGGTCGGCGAGTCCGGCGCGCCCTCGCGCTCGCTCCATTCCCGCGGGGTGTAGGTATGCACGGCGAGGGCATGGATTTGCCGCATCATGCCCCCCATCGCCGCATACACGCGCTGGTGGCGCTTGACCGAATTCAGCCCATCGAACAGCGGGCTGACCACCACGGCCTTGTAGTGGGTTTCCTGCCCACGGCTGTGCATGTGGCTTTCATCGAGCACATCCAGATACTCCGGCTGCAACTGCGCATCGAGTGTCGCGCGGATGCTGTCTATCTTCGCCATGCTCATTCCTTCTTCGCTTCGAGTGCCTTGCTCATGTCGTCCAGCAGCCTGTTCACCTCGGGCACGGCCGCCTCCAGTTTGCTCTGGGCGATCTGTGCCGAGCGCATGTTCAGTTCCGGCAGTTGCGTCAGCACCTTGCGCCCCAGCGGCGACTGGTAGAAGTCGATCAGTTGCCGCAATTCCTGCTCGGTGAACTGGCCGATATAGAGCTTCACCAGTTCAGGCTTCAGCTTGTCCCAGCCAATCGCCTTGTCCAGGGCGGCATTGGCACGGGCCTGATAGCTGTCCAGCAGGGCCTGCTGCTTCTGCCCGCCCTGTAATTGGGTAAAGCGCTGGGCGAACATGTCCTGCACCTGCGCATAGACGGGCGTAGCCAGTTGCTGGGCGCGGGCCAGTCGCAGGAATTCTTCCGCATTGCGCACATGTGCGGCCTGATCGGCCAGTGCCGGGGCAACCTGGCCACCCAGCGCCAATGCGCCAGCCAGGACCAGGTATCGAAACGAGGGCATTGCAAGACTCCTGAAGAGATCGGCGGGCATCGGCCTGCGGCGCCCGGAAGGCGCATTCTGCCCCCCTGCCGTCCGCCCCTCAAGGCGCACCTGACCGGCGCCTGCATGGAACCCTGCCGCAGAACACGGGCCTTACCTTGCAGAGCCCCGCGGAGAAACCATCATGACGCGCATAGAAACCGACAGCATAGGCCCGGTGGAAGTCCCCGATTCGGCCTACTGGGGCGCACAGACCCAGCGGTCCCTGACCTATTTCGCCATTGGCGAGCAGTGCATGCCGCTGGCGCTGGTCAAGGCCCTGGCCCTGATCAAGAAAGCCGCGGCCCGTGTCAACGGGCGTATCGGCGAACTGCCGGCGGATGTTTCCCGCCTTATCGAGCAGGCGGCGGATGAAGTGCTGCACGGGCAGCATGACGATCAGTTCCCGCTGCGGGTCTGGCAGACCGGCAGCGGCACCCAGAGCAACATGAACGTCAACGAGGTGATCGCCGGGCGTGCCAATGAGCTGGCCAACGGGCAACGTGGCGGCAAGAGCCCGGTCCACCCGAACGATCACGTCAATCGTGCACAGAGCTCCAACGACTGCTTCCCCACCGCCATGCATATCGCGGCAGCCAGGGCGGTCCAGCAGAAGTTGCTGCCGGCCATCGGCGAACTCCAGGCCGGCCTGGCCGAACAGGCGATGCGCCACGAGCACCTGGTGAAGACCGGTCGCACCCACCTGATGGATGCGACACCCGTGACCTTCGGCCAGGAACTGTCGGCCTTCGTCAGCCAGTTGCAGATCGCCGAACAGGCTATCCGGCAGAGCCTGCCCGGCCTCTACCAACTGGCCCAGGGAGGCACGGCGGTTGGCACCGGGCTGAATGCGCCACCCGGCTTCGGCCCGGCCATGGCGGCGGAAATCGCCGCCCTCAGCGGCCTGCCGTTCGTCTCCGCGCCGAACAAATTCGCGGCACTGGCCGGGCATGAAGCGCTGGTGGTCCTTTCCGGTGCCCTGAAGACCCTGGCGGTGGCCCTGATGAAGCTGGCCAACGACCTGCGGCTACTGGGCTCCGGGCCGCGCGCGGGACTGGCCGAGGTACGCTTGCCGGCCAACGAGCCTGGTAGTTCGATCATGCCGGGCAAGGTCAACCCGACCCAGTGCGAAGCCCTGTCGATGCTGGCCTGCCAGGTCATGGGCAATGACGCCAGCATAGGCTTTGCCGCCAGCCTGGGGCAGTTGCAGCTCAATGTGTTCAAGCCCGTGATCATCCACAACCTGTTGGAGTCGATCGACCTGTTGGCCGACGGCTGCCATAACTTCAACATTCATTGCATCGCGGGCATGCAACCCGACGCCGAACGCATGGCGGCCCACCTCGAACAGGGGCTGATGCTGGTGACGGCGCTCAACACCCATATCGGCTACGACAAAGCGGCGCAGATCGCCAAGCTGGCTTATGAACAGGGCCTTACGTTGCGGGAAGCCGCATTGCGATCAGGGCACCTGAATGCACAGGAATTCGATGACTGGGTACGACCACAGGACATGCTGTAGGCACAACGGCGGCACCCGGCACGGATGCCGCCGTTGTCGGAGGGACGCTCAATTCAGGCTTTCCAGCGCCCTGGCCACCGAAACAGACAGTGGCGTGCTCGGGCGGCCGATCAGCGCGGACAACTGCCGCCCATCATCGAACAAACCGCCCTGCGAAGCCCCGACATCCGACTCCGCCAGCAGGGCGGCCAGGCCACTCGGTAGCCCGGCCTGTTCGAGCGCTGCCCGGTAGTCGGCCTCCGACAGATTGCGGTAGGGAATCTCGCGGCCAGCCTGCCGGGAGACCTCGCGGGCCAGTTCGGCCAGGGTCCAGGCCTGGTCGCCGGCCAGTTCGTAGGTCTTGCCCACGTGCCCCGGCCCCGTCAACACCACGGCCGCCGCCTCGGCATAGTCCTCACGGGTAGCGGAAGCGATGCGGCCTTCCCCGGCACTGCCGATGAAGGCGCCGCCCGCCAGCGCCGCGGGGATCGACCCGGTGTAGTTCTCCGTGTACCAGCCATTGCGCAACAGCGTGAAGGCGAGCCCACTGGCGCGCAGCAACGCCTCGGTCTGGCGATGCTCGATGCCCAGGCTCAACGGGCTGCTGTCGGCGTGCAGGATGCTGGTATAGACGATATGCCCGACCCCCGCCTTTTTCGCCGCCTCGATCACGTTGCCATGCTGGGCGATCCGCTGCCCGACCTCGCTCGATGAAATCAACAGCAGGGTAGCGATCCCCTGCAAGGCGGTTTCCAGTGTTTCGGGGCGGCTGTAATCGGCTTGCCGCGCATTGACCCCGAGGCCCTGCGCCTTGCCGGGGTTGCGCACCAGCGCCACGATCTCGCTGGCGGCGACCTTCTGCTTGAGTTTCTCGATGACGATACGGCCAAGCTGGCCGGTGGCTCCGGTGACGGCGATAGTCATGATCTGTTTCCTCGGAAGTGGATTTGATATCTGAAGACCACGCGACTATATAATCCATGATTACTTTTAGTAAGTACGCACAGAAAGGTAAGTCTGGATGAGCACCTCAGGACAGCGACAAGACCCCGCCATCCCACCCCCCGAGACGCTGTCCGGGAAACTCCAGCGTGGCGACCTGATGGCTGCCGCCTGCCCTTCACGCGAGGTACTCAAGCACCTCACCAGCCGCTGGGGCGTGCTGGTCCTGATTACCCTGCTGGCAGGCACGCAGCGCTTCAGTGGCCTGCGGCGCGGGATCGGCGGCGTCAGCGAGCGCATGCTGGCCCAGACCCTGCAATGGCTGGAAAACGATGGCATGCTCGAACGCAAGGCCTACAAGGTGGTGCCGCCACATGTGGAATACAGCCTGACGCCCCTGGGGCGGCAGGCTGCGGAACGAGTGAAGGAACTGGCGGACTGGATCGAACTCAGCCTGCCCGAGATCATGCGGCAGCAACGGCACACGACGGAAAGCCCGCCGGAACAAGGCGGGCTTGCGGCGATATCATGATAAGGCCGACATGGAGGCTGGACGGAACACTGGCCGGTTCCCGCTTTTCGTCAGGCCGTCAGCCTCCAGCGCTCTTGCCGGAGCCTGGGAACGGATGGTTTTTGCCAATCAGCGAGCGGTATCCACCAGCACCAGTTCGGCATCCTCATGGGCCGTCACGCGCAGGTTATGCTCATCCTTGATGGCAGCGCCGTCGCGGGTCTGCAAGGCAATACCGTTTATCTCGACCTGGCCGCTGGCCGGTACCAGATAGGCGTGATGCCCAGCCTCCAGGCGGTACTCCACGGTTTCCCCGGCTTTCAGCGTAGCCCCCAGTACCCGTGCCCTGGCCCGGATCGGCAGTGCATCCACATCCTCCTCGATGCCGCTGGCCAGGGCCACGAACTGCCCGGAGCGTTCACCCCTGGGGAACGGCTTGGTGCCCCAGGACGGCTGGCCACCCCGCTGGTCGGGGAAAATCCAGATCTGGAACAGCCGCGTCACGCCCGGCTCCAGGTTGTACTCGGAGTGGCGGATGCCCGAACCGGCACTCATCACCTGCACATCCCCCGCCTCGGTACGCCCCTGGTTGCCCAGGCTATCCTGGTGGCTGATGGCCCCTTCGCGAATATAAGTGATGATTTCCATATCCGCATGGGGGTGCGGCGCAAAGCCGGTACCCGGCTCGATCGCATCGTCGTTCCAGACGCGCAACGCTCCCCAGTGGACGCGCGCCGGGTCGTGGTATTCGGAAAAAGAGAAGTGGTGTCTGGCATCCAGCCAACCATGGTTGGCACCACCCAGACTGTCGAAGGGGCGACGTTCGATCATGATGACCTCCACAGGGCATTGGTTGAGATGGCCCCACTATAGGCGGACATTTTCATGGAGAGAATGGAATTGATGGAATAACATGATTTCCATAAACGACACCATCCCTTCCACTCTCCGGTGCCACGACCTCCATGAAACGACTTCCCGATCTCGAAGCCTGGGCGATTTTCGCCAGGGTCGCCGAAAGCGGCTCCTTCGCCCGCGCCGCCGCCGAATGCGGGCTGTCGCAGGGCACCGTGTCCAAGGCTATAACGCGCCTGGAGGAACGGATGAAAAGCACCCTGCTGCACCGCACCTCGCGGCGCATGTCGCTGACGGAGAGCGGGCAGGCG
The DNA here is from genome assembly GCF_004327335.1 of Stutzerimonas kirkiae. Classification (GTDB taxonomy): domain Bacteria; phylum Pseudomonadota; class Gammaproteobacteria; order Pseudomonadales; family Pseudomonadaceae; genus Stutzerimonas; species Stutzerimonas kirkiae. The sequence goes on from NZ_QJUO01000002.1 coordinate 228,845, forward strand.
GCACTGGAACGTGCCCTGCGCATTCTCGCCGAGGGCGAGGCGGTCGAGGCGGAAGTCACCGAACAGTCGCGCAGCCTGAGCGGCCTGATCCGGGTCGCCGCGCCCATGTCGTTCAGCATCTCGCACCTGGCGCCGCTACTGCCGGCATTCATGCAGCGACACCCGGACATACTGCTGGATATCCAGCTCAGCGACGAACTGGTCGAGCTGGTGGCGCAGGGCTTCGATATGGCGCTACGCATCTCGGCACTGGCCGACTCCAGCCTGCTGGCCCGGCGCCTGTGCGCCGTGCGCATCCTGCTGGTTGGCGCACCGGCGTATTTCCAGCGCCATGGCCGGCCAGGCCACCCCCGCGACCTGGCGCAGCACCAGGCCCTGCACTACAGCTATGCGCGCGGCGGCAACGTCTGGCGCTTCCGCCATGCCCGCCACGGCGAGTTCGCCCAGGCACTGCCATCGCCGCTGCGGGCGAACAATGCCGAGGCGCTGGCCCCGGCATTGCTGGCGGGCATGGGGCTGGCCCTGCAGCCGGAGTTCCTGGTCTGGCAGGACTTGCAGGAGGGCAGGCTGGAAACCGTGATGGACGACTGGCAGGTGGAGCCGGTCGCCCTGCACATCGTCACCCCGCCAGGCCGTGGCAGGCCAGCGCGGGTACAGGCACTGATCGACTACCTGGCCGAGCGCTTCGCCAACGCCCCCTGGGCGCAGCCCGTAGGTACCCGGGCATAGCGCAAGTCCCCCGTAGAAGCGCTCTTCCGCCCCCGGGCAGGCGTATTCCCTACTTGCAGGCGGGACAGTGCGACCGGCTCTTTCCCACAGGCACCACCACTAGTGGCTGTGCGGATGCCTGGTAGCGGGACGGGGCCTTCGCCGCCAGGAATGGCGGCGAAGAGCTACAGGGAGGTATTCACGCGTGCCCCGTCCCGCCACCAGGCATTCGCACAGGGACGATGAGCCCGAGCTCGCGCTCTACGATCCTGAAGCCAGACACACTATTGCCAATCCAGCCCTGCGAATAATTCAGGCACCGCACCGACGGCTCCTTCCATAGTTGCCACGGCATTCGCCACGAGCCCGGCCAACCCCGCTACGAAACCTTCGGCGGCAGGGACGCCGACGAAGAGCGCCCCCTTATCCATATGCACGACGGGTTCATGCGTGTTTCGGCGGGGCTGGCCGGGTTCGCGACGACACGGGCACCGACAGCGGTGTACGGCCAACCGCAGACCTGATCGCCAATCCGCCCGCAACGAGGCGGCGAAGACGCAAAGGAGAGTCCTACAAGGCGTCGGAATCGGCCCAGCACTGGCGAATATGCTGTATCTGCGGCAAGCAACCGAAGAACGCCTCGACCAGCTCAGGATCGAAGTGCGCCCCACTCTGCTCGCGAATGAACGCCAGGGCCTCCTCGACCGGCCAGGCACGCTTGTAGGGACGGCTGCTGGTCAGGGCATCGAACACATCGACGATGGCGACGATACGCGCCACATGGGGGATCGCCTCTCCGGTCAGGCCGGCGGGGTAGCCGCTACCGTCCCATTTCTCGTGGTGGTTCAGGGCGATGACCGCCGCCTGCTGCAACAGGCCGCCAGCATGTTCGCCGATGATGCGCGCCCCGATATGCGTATGCCCGCGCATGATGTCCCACTCCTCGGCCGTCAACTTGCCCGGCTTGCAGAGGATCGCATCGGGAATACCGATCTTGCCCACATCGTGCATTGGCGCGGAGTGCAGCAGGTCTTCCGCCGCGGCTTCGCCATAGCCAACGGCCAGGGCCAGAGCCCTGGAGAACTGGCCGACGCGAATGGTGTGCTGGCTGGTTTCGTTATCCTTGAACTCGGCGGCGGCGCACAGACGCTGGACGATCTGCAGGCGGGTCTGGCGCAACATGTCGGCCTGTACCAGCGACAGGTGGGTACGCACTCGCGCCTTGACGATGCCAGGGTTGAACGGCTTGCTGATGTAGTCCACCGCCCCCAGCTCCAGCCCGTACTCCTCGTCGGCAGCCTGCGCCAGCGCAGTGACGAAGATTACCGGGATATTCGAAGTCAGCGGGTCGCCCTTGATGCGCTGGCAGACCTCGTAGCCATCCATGCCCGGCATCATCACATCGAGCAGGATAAGGTCGGGCTGCTCGCCACGCGCCAACTCCAGCGCCTTGGCACCGTCCTTGGCGATCAGCAGGCGGTATTGTTCCTTGAGTGTGTGAAACAGCACCTGCAGGTTGGTCGGTTCGTCATCCACCAGCAGCAGAAGCCGCCGGGAATCCACATATGCATTCATACCAGCTCCCGGCTCCCCTCTGTATCTGTACGGGCGACAATTACCCTCTCCAGCAACGTATGCGCCTGCTGGAACTCGAATGCATCGACGGCACTGCGTAATGCCTCGCCGTCCTGTCCCAGGGCATCGCAGACCGCCTCCAGCACCTGTGGATTCAATTCATTACGGGCCAGACAGGCCAGCAATTCATGCAACTGTGCCAGCAGGGCTTCACTGCCGAGCGCCGCGGTACCGGCATCATTGGCAGGCACTTCCTCCTGGACAGAGTAGGCCCGCAGTTCCTGCGCGACCGCACCCAGCATATCGCGCAGGCGGGCGATTTCCGCCAGCACGCCCTCATGCCCGTCCGCCTTGACCTGGCGCTCCAGCTCACCGGCCAGGGCGGCCACCCCCGGCAACGCCAGGTTGCCCGCGGCGCCACGAATGCTGTGCAGGCTGAACAGCGTCTGCAGCCAATTGACATTCGCCTGCCTCGGCTCGGGCAGGGGATAGCGCTCGCCGACCTCGCCAAGAAAGGCGCGCAGCGACTTGACCAGGCGCGCCTGGGAGCCCCACAGGGAAATACCCGTCGTCCAATCGATCAAGGTCACGGCTTCGGGCCCGGCGGACGCTCCCCCGGCGAGCGTTTCCACAGTGTGCAGGCTGCCGCCCGCCAGCACCCGGGCAACTTCCGCCATCAGCCGGCTTTCATCCAGCGGCTTGACCGCGAAACCATTCATACCGGCATTGCGCGCGGCACTGCGGTCCTCGCTCATGACGCTGGCGGTCAGGGCGATGATCGGTGTCGGGTGGCGGTTGCGCTCCCGTTCGAACTGGCGGATGCGCCGCGTGGTTTGCAGGCCATCGCTAACCGGCATGTGCACGTCCATCAGGATCAGGTCGAAGCGCTCGGCCATGTAAGTTTTCAGCGCCTCGTTGCCATCCCCGACCGTATGTACCCGATGCCCGCCCTTCTCCAGCATCAGCCTGACCAACTCCAGATTCTGCGGCACATCATCGGCCACCAGCACAGTCAGTTGAGGCAAGGCGCGGGAGCCATCATCGGCTGGCGCAAGCGTTGGTCGATCGCCCGTCGGCAATGGCAGGCGCACATGGAAAATGCTGCCTTCGCCAGGCCGGCTCTCGATCTCGATGCTCCCGTCCATCAGTTCGATCAATTGCCGGGCTATGGTGGTGCCCAGGCCCGTCCCGCCAAAGCGACGGCTGATCGAGGCATCGGCCTGGGTGAACGGAGTGAAGATGGAGGAGATCTGCTCCTGGCTCATGCCGATGCCGGTGTCGCAGACCTGGATATGCACCTGGCCGTCGTCTTCACGGAAGATCAACTCGACACGACCGTGTTCGGTGAACTTGATCGCATTGCCCAGCAGGTTGGTCAGGATCTGCTGGATACGCAGCGGATCGCCCTGGAAGAACTCGTTCATGTCCTGCGGATAATCCACCGTCAGGTCCAGGTTCTTCGCCTGGGCGCCCAGGCGCAGGGAAGCGGCAATCTGCCAGGCCAGCTCGCGCAGCGAGAAATCTATGGTTTCCAGCATCATGCCGCCCTTCTCCAGGCGAGTGCTGTCGAGAATATCGTTGAGCAGGCCAAGCAGCGAACGTGCCGACTGGCGCACGGTGTTCAAGTGGCTGCGCTGGGTGGGGTTCAACTCGCCCTGCAGCAGCAGTTCGGTAAAACCGATGACGGCATTCATCGGCGTGCGTATCTCATGGCTCATGTTGGCCAGGAAGAAACCCTTGGCGGCGGCCGCCTGCTCGGCGCGCTCGGCGGTTTCCCGCAGCGAAGCCTCCAGCGCATGGCGATCGGTGATATCGGTGATGAAGCCGACGAACAGCAACTCGTCGGCAAGATCGACCCGGCCCACCGCCAGGCGCATCGGCATCAGGCTGCCATCCCTGCGCTGCGCCGTGACTTCGCGCCCGGTGCCGATGATCTTCGCCACACCGGAAGACTGGTAATTGTGCAAGTAGCCATCGTGCTGGGAACGGTCGGGCTCCGGCATCAACATACTGACATTGCGCCCTACCAGTTCCTCGGGAGTCCAGCCGAACATACGCTCCACCGAGCGGTTGGCGCTCTGGATCAGTCCCCGGCTGTCGATGGTGATGATGACATCCACCGCCGTATCGAGTATGGCGTGCAGGCGCGACTGGCTTTCTTCCACCTGCCGGTACAGATCGCGGGAACGCACCAGGCCATTGAGCGCCGATACCAGCACGGTCACCGTGACCGTGAAGGTGGACAGCGCGATGGAGACGAACACCGGGTTGAACGCGATAGCGACTTCCGCCGTCCCCGCCTGGCCACTGAAGCGCACGGCGGTCATGCCTATGTAGTGCATTCCGGCGATGGCCAGCCCCATCACCACACCACTGATGAGCAGCCGTTGCAGGCCGGAGAGTCGGGTCTGCCGCAGCCGGTAACGTACCCAGAGGGAAACGGTCGCCAGGACGATCGCCACCACGATGGAGAAGAAGAAGGTCAGCGGCTCGTAGCGCATCTGCAGCGGCGTGTGCATCGCGGCCATGCCGCTGTAGTGCATGGCGCCGATGCCGAGGCCTATCAACGCGCCGCTGGTCGCCAGTTGCAGGCGGCTGATTTCCTGGCGCGAAAGCATGTGCAGCGCCAGCCAGGAAGCGCCCCAGGCCGGCAGGATCGACAGCAGTGTCAGGGCCGTCTGGTAATCGACATGGGTCGGTAGCTCGAAGGACAGCATGCCGATGAAATGCATGGCCCAGATACCGCCACCCAGGGCGAACGAGCCAGTGCTGACGGCGACATTCCGATGCAGGCGGTTGTTGGCCCGCAGCGCGAGCTTGCCGGTATGCAGGGCCATGGTCGCGGAAAAGATCGAGACGATCAGCGACAAAGCCACCAGGCCCGGATGGTAGCTGCCGTGCACTGCCAGGTGATGCCCACCGGCAGACACCGCATCGATGAAAAAATGTTCAAATACCGCCATCGTTCGACTCCAAGGCCGTGCAACGTATCCCGGTCAGCGGACCGGGCAAACAGGGTTGTCCAATATGGGGAAAACGGCGCGGGTTCCCTTCCCGCGCCTGCACCCTGGCAGTAACACCAGCCACCCGCGGTCGTCCAAGGGTAATGGGCGGGGCGGCCCCGGTAAAGGCTATATGCCACCATTCAAAAAACCGCCGTCAATACCCCAGCACTCCACCAGACGTAGAAGTTTTCGGCCACGCTCGATAATTCATGACTGAATTTTCACTTCGAATTCTCGGATACACCGCCACGCACGGAGCCGGCGCCATCAGCACAAACCTGTCGTCATGAAAAACCGCCGCGAAGACCCTAACGGCCTAGGGGCTGTTGACGTTTCGGCATGGATGGCCGGATAGAGGCACAAGCGGACAGCCGAAAAGCACTGGAGGCTGAACGACCGGCACACGGCGCCAGCGCTTTCGTCCAGCGTTCAGCCATCAGCACTTTTAATCGAAGGCCGAAGGCCGCTTGTGCCTCGAAGAAGCCCGTTCGAGGGCTGGATTGGAAATATATTTCCATCCAAATCAATGAGTTAAAGCGAAACATCAACAGACCCTAGCCCGAGAGAAAGGATGCCCGGGCATGATGGCTGGCCAATTCGCATGCATGACCTACGTTCCCTCGAACGTTGATGCACGCAAAAAGGAAATCATGCTATTCCTTTCTTTCTATTTTTGACGCGATCCACTGCCTTTATCATGGCACCCGACCAGCCCCGCCCAGGAGCCTGGGCGGAAGGCATCGCGTGAATTCCCACAGGAGCCACCAGCATGAGCAATAGCTTCCTCGATACCCTCAAGACCCGTCGCAGCCAATATGCACTGGGCAAGAACCTGCCACTGCCACAGGAAGACGTTACAGCGCTGATTCAGGAAGCGATCAAGCTCTCCCCTTCTTCGTTCAACTCCCAAAGCTCGCGCGCCGTGATTCTCTATGCCAGCCAGAGCGACAAGTTCTGGGGCTTCGTCAAAGACGAGCTGCGCAAGATCGTCCCAGCCGACGCTTTCGCCGCCACCGAAGCCAAGATCGACAGCTTTGCCGCCGGCGCAGGCACGGTACTGTTCTATGAAGACCAGGAAGTCGTCGCAGGTCTCCAGCAGCAATTCCCGAGCTACGCGGAAAACTTCCCGATCTGGTCCGAGCAGGCCAGCGGCATCGCCCAGTTCGCCGTCTGGAGCGCACTGGCCAATGCCGGAATCGGTGCCAGCCTGCAACACTACAACCCGCTGCCCGACGCTGCCGTCGCCGCAGAGTGGAACCTGCCCGCCTCCTGGAAACTGCGGGCACAGATGCCCTTCGGCTCCAACGAAGGCGCCTTCGGCGAAAAATCCTTCATCGACGATACCCAGCGCTTCCGCGTCTTCGCCTGAACCCGCCAGGCCTTCCTGCCCGCACGGGCAAGAAGGCTTCGCCCTCTCCGCCAGATCGCCCATCGACAGGCTGCGGCAACCGTTCCATTCCCTCGCCCCAGCCTGAACGAACAAACACGCCCCCATGAGCGGCTTCTGCGCTGACACCGCCCTGACCGTGAAGTCGTAGCGGTGAACGCTACCTGGCAGTTGAAATGGCTGCCGGACAGATACGGGTTATCGACGGCGAACAGGTGGTCTAGGCCGGCAAGCATGCCGAGTCGCGGGCGTGCAAAGGTCGATATGCTTGGATGAGACAGGCACGGCAGAGCGCCAAGGGCTGGCGTGCCTGTACATGAATGATGGAGAAGGAGGCCAGCGCGGAGATGATGCGCAGCGGCTTGCTGTCGTCCTTGAAGCTGTCGCTACCGACCGTATCCAGCGTCAGCGCCTGCCTTTGTGGCCCCAGGCTATCGAGATGGCCGGGCAAGCGCGCCTTGAGCGCGCCGGGTAGCCCGATCAGCCCAGCCGACAGGAAGTGGACCGGAAAGCCCTGGATGCAGGTGGATTCCAGTGGACTTCGCTGGAACGAAAAAAGAACCCCAAGGCCCTTTTTCAAGGAATCGCAGAGATCAGGCGAAGCCTGCAATTCACAAACCGGAGTGGGAAACGAGACTACTGATTTCCGCGTACTTAATTGATTTAAAAGATATTTTTTACGACCCCCCTCTGTTTGATGGGCTGGGTTGCGTACGACCTGAACGAACTTGGCAAGTGCTTTCTCATAACGCCGACGCCGCTTCAAGTGCTTGTTTTCTGGTCAAAACGCCCCTACCTCGACCTTGAGCCTGTCAGGACTGGCCATCATCTCCCTGTCTTGGGTAGCTCCACGAACCCCGGCTCCAACCCGGATACCTTGACGCCCTGCGGCACTGCACGTCCGGGCGTGACAGTAACTTTGCGTGACGGCTGGTTAAGTGCCTTTCTATGGACGACATAGGTGCTGCCGTTCTGGCCTTGCTGCAAGGCCTCGGCAGGAACGGCAAGGCCACTCTCCGCCCGGTAGGTCACCACGGCCAATCTTGCACTCATACCCAAGCGCACGCTCTGCTGCTGTTCTGGCGCCAGTGGATCGATGGCAACGATGACCTCATAAGCGCTGCCATCTCCATACACATCGGCAACGATGGCCTGGGCACCAATGCTCAACACGCGGCCACGCAGGGTCAGGCCATCGAATCCGTCGCCGGTCACTTGAACATCCATTCCTTCGCTGAGTTGGTGAAGGTCGACTTCCTCGATCCTGGCCGTGGCATTGATTCGCTCCAGGCTGGCCAGTTCGAGCAGTGGAGCCCCCTGAGACACAGGCTGGCCTTGATGAACGGCTACCGCCGCACCAGGACCATCGCTTTTCTGCGGGCGCAGGACAATACCGGCAAAGGGAGCACGCAACTCCCGCTGGGCCAGCAAGGCGTCCAAGCTGTCGTAGCATGCCTGGGCATTGGCCAGCTCCATATCGGCGATCTGGCGGTTGTCCCCCGGCCCCCTGGCTTGAGCTGCACGCAGTTCAGCCTGCGAGGCAGTCAGTTCCAGCCGTTGCAGACGAAATTGCTGCTCCAGCGATTCGACCTCCATACGGGCAACGATGCCGCGCTCAAACAAACGTCGGCTATCGGCCAGTTCGCTCTCGGTATTGTTGACGGTGAATTCGGCATTAGTGACTGCACGGCGTGCGCGAGCAACATCTACTCCATGCGCCCAGTCCCGCATCTCCTGAACGGTCCGCCTGGCCTTGAGCAGTTCGGCTCGCGCCTGGCGCAACTGGATATCCAGTTGCCTGGTGTCGAGGGTCAGCAGGTGCTGGCCACGCTCGACACGCTGACCTTCGGTCACGGCCACCTGCTGGACGACACCCTCGAACGGTGCCGAGAGGGTTTGCCGGGTAGCGGCCTCGATACGTCCGACCAGGCCAAGCTGGTTTTCCAACGGCTGAGGTTGCGCGGGCAGCCACTGGGCGGCGGTTGAATCCGCTGTCTCGGCACCGCTATGCAGCAGGCCATAGGCCACTGCGCCTATCAGCGCAAAAAACCGCCCGCGCCCAACATCGCGCCGACATAACTGCCGCCCACTTGCGCCACGTTACCCCAGCCGCGCTGTGGGCTCGCCAATTGATCCACGGCAAAGCCGTCGCTGGCCACATCGGTCGTTGCCGCGACCAGCGCCGCAAGCAACAACCCGCCCAGGATCCAATCGGCATGGTCGGCCAGAGAAAGCTGCCCATTCAACGCTGCCAGCCCCAAAGCCAGCAGGACAGTCGCGATCAGCCATTGCCCCGCCAGCACCAGGGGGCGCGAACGCCGCGCCAGTCGGCCGGCGGGCAGGCGCAAACGCTCCACGGCCGGCGCCCACAGAAAGCGCAGCCCCCAGAGCACCCAAAGTAAGGCGGTCAGCCCGGCTACCTGCAACGACGCGCCTGCATCGCGCAACAACGAAGGCGCGCCTGGGTAGTCAGCGCAGTGATGACCGTCTGGCTGACATAGATACCCGCAATGGCGGGCAAGACCTGTCGCGCACTCAGGCGCGGCAAGGCCAGCGAAGATATCGACATAATGATGAGAGTCCACGGCCGGGTGAGGGCCTTTTCATTGCGTTTCTTGCCTGTGAACCACAATTGGCAGTATTAATTTTGTTCAGTACGCAACAATTGTGGCTTATATTAATACTAATATTGAGTATCATTACTAAAGAGGACGCTAACGATTTACGGAAAAAATTTGATGTTTAGGGAAAAAATTAATGGCGGGGAGCATGGAAACAACATCCGGCCAGCCGGCACTTGATCCAAGCCAGCTTCAGAACGACCGGCTGGAGGGCGTGCACCAGGACTGGCGGCACGCCGTACACATGTATCAGCCGTGCGAAGGGCTATGCATCAACTGCATCAACGGCCGCCCCGGCAGCAAATGGGCGTTCCGGGCAGAAGGGCCGCCCGCCTTCAGCGTGAACATTCTTCTCGAAGGTCGCATGCAGGCGGCCTTCGATGATGGTGCCGTGCTCGACACCCGGGCCGGCTCCACCATCCTGATGGCCACCGGCCAACACACCTCCGGGTGGGACGTGCTCGACGGCAAATCCGAAGGCGCCTTTCGCATGCTCAGCATCCACCTTGAGCAAACAGCGATGGCCAGCCTGACCGGCCTGCAGATGAATGACCTGCGCAGACGCATCGGCACCGCTGCCGGCGACCAGCCGCACATTGACGCCTTCCTGGGTGTCATGCCCGCCTCCAGTTCCCTGCAGCGCGTGGCCTGCGACCTGCTCGGCTTCAACTGCAACCGTCCCGGCCCCTGCCTTTCCCGGGATCTATTCTTGCGGGCCAAGGCTTTCGAAGCCATCGCCTGCTTCCTGCGCGAAAACCTGGAGCAGCAGCGGGACGAGCTACCCGTACCCGCCGATCGGAAACGCCTGATCGAAGCTCGCGCCTTGCTGGAGAACAGCTTCGATCAGGACTGGAGCGTGCACTCCCTTGCACGAACAGTCGGCCTCAACGAAAAGCGCCTGCAATCGGGCTTCCACGCGCTATACGGCCATTCAGTTCATGTCTGCCTGACGCGCATCCGCATCGAGGCGGCCATCAACCTGTTGCGCCGCGGCACCAGCGTCACGGAAACAGCCGCAACGGTCGGCTTCGGCCACCTCAGCCACTTCAGCCGCGTGTTCCGCAGCCACACCGGCATCTCCCCCAAACAGTGCGCCCTGGGCCTCAGCCCGATACTGCAATCTCCCCTCGTCGGTGGCTCCGGACAAACACTGCAACGTTGACCCGCCCCTGCGGCCACCTCCCTGACGCGGCCGGCCGTGTGCCTCTACAGCCGCCTCCTCCGCTTTCGCTCTGCTGCGCTGAAAAAAAATCCTCGAAAAGTCAAATTTTTCCTGAAAACTGTTAGCCGACTTGACAGTTATTCGTAAAGATTGCGCTGAGTGAGTATTGGACTGTTACCCACAGAATCCCTTTTTAACCCCACGCATCACCCTAGCGTCCTGCAACCACATCGTTGCGGACGAGGCCGCACTTTGCCGCAGGGAGGGGTAATACACAGTCAGGCGGGGAACTATTTGCCCAATTATCTGAATAGGTCTCTTTATACTTTAGATTACGTTTTGGAAGAATTCGAATGTTCGAGAGAGTAAGACCGGGGGAGCCCGAAGGCAAACCAATTTCCCATCAACGCCAACTGCCGGGAATCAGTCAGGCTGGGCCGGAAAGCCTGCGTATGCAGCCCCGCCAGATCTGCCTGGCCATTGCCTTGGTATTGGCTGGGCCGCACGCTCTGGCCGAAGAAGCCCGCCTCTCCTCTCTTGAACAGGAAGAACAGAACGGTACACAAACCGACAGCACACCCCCAGGTGACGACACAGTGCATACCCTGGATACGCTTACGGTGACCGCCACTGCGGCAGAAGAAGAGAAGAAGATCGGCTATACCGCAGGGGCTAGCAAGGAGGATATCGAGCGGCGCAAAGCCAGCCATATAACGGATTTGCTCGACCAGATTTCGGGTGTGTCGGCAAACAACCTTTATTCGGCGCCGGAAACTTCCGTCAAAGTCCAAGGAATTGCTGGACATGGCCGTGTGTCGCAATCATTAGAAGGTGTGACTCAGAATTTCCATTCCTTTACCAAGGATATCGGTCAAACAGGCTCCATTTTTGTTGATCCTGGGCTGCTCAGTTCTATTGATGTAACGCGTGGCGTCAGCACTAGCACAGGCACACTGGGCAGTCTCGGTGGCGCGGTCGATTTCAAGTACATGGATCTGGATGACATTCTACTGCCGGGAAAAAGCTTTGGCGGTATGGTTCGCGGCCAGACTGGATTCAGCAAATACCGCAATGGTGAGAAACCTTCCGGCTCATTCTTTCTTGGCGGACGAAATGAACGCTGGGATGTCATGGTGGGAGCCTCCGATAGCAGCAACGATGCCTACCACGTTGGCAGCAACTTCAACAAAGGCGATATGTTGAAGAACTTTCACGCCAATAATCTGAGTTTTTATGATGGTGAAAATGATCTTATCGGCAGTGCTCAAACAAAAGAAAACTGTCGTTACCTTGGAATACTTGGGCCAGCAGGGGGAAGCCGAGATGGGTTTAGTAATTGTCAACTGTCCCCTCAAAAACTGGATGCCTTAAAGCAAGCCGCAAAATCTGGTGAATTGAAAGGTACGCAGCGCACTGCAGATGCCCAGATGCTGCGGGTTCGTCACTTTTTCAATGATGACTATAACCAAAGCCTTGAGTTGTTTGCTACGGTCAATCACGCCAAGTATGAAACTGACCAGCAGCCATCAATTTGGATGCAGACACCTGATAACCATGCAGTGATGCCTGGTACGGATAACGGTGCTGTTTGGGGCGGCCAGCCGTGGTCAGTTGCTGCAGAGCTGGATAGCCACGTGGTCAGTCTGAAATACAAAGGTTTCTTCTCTGACCTGATCAATCCCGAAGTACAACTATTCCACGAAAACCAGGATCGTAGGCAGCGTTGGGTTGCTCAACCCGGCAGCGTTGCTGCAGGCGAAAATATGCGTTACTTCGTTGAGAATAAGTCCTTCGGATTGAAACTAGGCAATTCCAGTCATTTTAATTCTGGCGCACTAGGGGCATTGAGACTTGACGCTGGCTTGGAGTTTGCACGCAGGAATAAAACCGTCGACAGCTTAGGTGAGGACGAGTGGTATGGCCGATGGCTTTGGGAAAAAGACGGCATCCAATACAATGGTCAAAAATGGGATCCGGATTCACGTACAAACACTACAGGACTTTCGCTGGCCTTGAGCACTGAAGGTGAAAGCCCTTGGCAGGCTAGTGCGGGCGTCGGGTTACAACGCCTAGTGATGGACACATACGACTTGCGTTATGAAGTCGGAAATGTCTTAAAAGCTGGCACGCAACTTAATCAAATGTATTGGTTCGAAAAGCTATTGGGTGAAGGTGTTCCATTTCTTGATGCTATCTCACAATCTGCAGAGCTGGAAAAACAACAATTTGCGGAGTTTGGTGGAGGAACGCGCTGGACGGATACTCATGATGAGAAAAAACGTTTCAACTTGAAACAGGCCCATTTTGCCTTGCAATACACCAAACCTGACACAGGATTAACAACTTACGCCAGTATTGGCTATAGTGAACGAGCCCCCACCAGCAATGAAATGTATATTAACGGTGCATGGATGCGGCAGGGATTTACCCCAAATTCTGATTTGAAGCCAGAAAAGAATCTAGCACTCAATCTTGGCATAAATTACCAGCACAAAGCCTTGCTTATGGATCAAGATGCGCTAAGTGTAGGCGTGGGCTTTTATCGCAATCGAATTCAAAATTATATTGGTTATGGCCCTCAGTTGAGAGCCAACGAGTCGACTTCAGCCACACAATTGACCTCCTATGGTTATGTTGCCAGTGTCAACAATCTGGAATCTGTGGTCCGCCAGGGTTTTGAACTGAATTTAGCTTACCAGCAACCCATGTTTACGTCCGCGCCAACCTGACTCTGCCGCTACGCCATGACAACAAAATGTGCAGTTGGCAATCACCCAGTGGTCAAGGTTATCAAAGGACCACTGATGCTCAGGGAAATATCATTTATACCAATATTGGAAAAGGGCAACGTCTTTGCTATTCCGGCTGGAACTGGATGGAAACCAGCCTGATCGACCCTATCAGCAGTAGCTTGACTGCCGCCTTGACGCCCTACCAAGGCAGGCTGGAACTGGGCGGAACCCTACACTATCGAGGCAAGCAACGTGCTGCCTATTGGTACAACCAAGACTATCAAACCAATAAGTCGAACCCGAATCACCCTAGCAATCTATCTTCCAACTCTATACCAGATCAAGATGGGTTCCTAACAGCCAATCTTTTTCCCAACGTCATGAAATTTGATTTGTTCGCCAACTATCAGATTAGCGACCCACTCAAGGTGGGAATTTATCTGGCGAACTTAACGAACAAAATGGACGCCATTCCCACATCACTGGGATACAACTTCTACCCTGGCCGTACTGCCAGAGCCAATATGGAATACCGATTCTGAGTTTTCGCCACTTCATCCATAGTGGATGAAGTTTTAACCTGTTGGAGTGGCGACCGACACAACGTGAAGGAGAAGACTCATGCCTTTGCAAAGCAATATAAATACCTGGAAAGGCATCTACGACAACACCGGCATCAATGTTGGCGGCGGCAACCCTGCTTACATCGGGTCGGTTCTCGATGTGAATGGTGGCTATCACACAGGCACAGATATCTACCAGACTGGCAACAAAATCGCCTCATCGCGGCGTCGTGTGGGCCTCTTGAGCACGTTGAAGTAGGCTTGGGGCCTGAAAACAAGCGTGTTCCTGCGATGCGCACAGGTGTGCATCGTGTACTGGCTTCTGGAGTTGGATTCGGGCATGAAATCAGGCCGCAGCCTGCGCGCCCTGACCCTCCGACGCCGCATTGCTTTCCTCCAACACCGGTACACCGTCGGTACGGATAGTCAGGTGTGCGCTGGCCGCGACCACTTCGTTTTGCTCCAGCAAGTCGAGCCTGTCAGCCCAGTCCTGCATCATCTTGCGCCGAGGCTCCACGTGTACAGCGCATGGTTGTAGGCTGCGCTCACTTGATCGGGGTCGCTGTGCGAAAGCTGGGCATCTACCCAGGCTTTGGGATAGCCCACCTCGTTAAGTGCCGTAGAAATCGTGGCGCGAATGCCATGGCCCGTCAGTAGATCCTGGTAGCCCATGCGCTTGGGGGCACCGTTCAGGGTGTTCTCGCTGATACGCTTTTTCAGGTCGCTGCGACGGGAGAGCAGATGCCGCTGGGCCGGCTTCACTTCTTCGAGCAGGTAGCGGACGATCTCAATCGCCTGCACAGACAACGGCACTATGTAGGGTGGAATGTCCTGGGGGCGCTTGTTTTTCTTGCGCATGTCGTTCTGCAACTGCTTGACCACTTCCGGCGGGATGATCCACAACCCTTGCTCAAGATCGAACTGATCCGGGGTGGCCAGCCGCAGTTCGCCGGCACGCCCCCCCGTCAGCAGCAGGCGGATGCCGAGCTGTATCGTGACAGAACCACGGTAGCGGCGCACCTTCTGCAAGAGTTCGGGCAGTTCAGGCAGACGCAGGAAGGGATTGTGAGCGACGGGCGGCGGCGGAACGGCGACCACATCCAGGTCGGATGCCGGGTTGATATCCAGTCGCTCGACCTTCACCAGCGCGAAGCGGAACAACTGGTTGAACCAGGTGCGCACCTTCTCCGCGGAGGTGAATGCCTTGCGCTGTTCGATCTTGGAGACCACGTCCAGCAGGTCGGTACGGCGAACATCGTAGATGGATAGCTTGCCCAGGGTTGGCAACACATCCCGCTCGAAGATGCGCAGGATCTGCGACAGGGTGCTGTTGCGGCCCTCCTTGAGTTCCAGCTTTCGATGCTCAACCCATTGAAGGAACACGGCCTTGAACGTGTGCACGTCGGCCAGGCGCACGGCCTGCCGCTTATGCTTGCGGTCGAGCTTGGGGTTGACGCCTTTGGCCAGCAGG
The DNA here is from genome assembly GCF_004327335.1 of Stutzerimonas kirkiae. GTDB lineage: Bacteria > Pseudomonadota > Gammaproteobacteria > Pseudomonadales > Pseudomonadaceae > Stutzerimonas > Stutzerimonas kirkiae. Next base: position 244,069 of record NZ_QJUO01000002.1, read on the forward strand.
GCGCGCGCCTGATCGCGTAAGGCCCGGGCCTTGCGCAGGCCAACTTCCGGGTAGGTGCCCAGGGACATGCGATTTTGCTTGCCAGCCCAGCAGTAGCGGAAGTGCCAGACCGACCGCCCATGTCGGTCTCGGCCAAGGAGAGGCCATCTATGTCGCCAAGCGTGTAGGCCTTGCCTGTCGCCCTGACTTGGCGAACGGCCATGTCTGAAAGTGCCATAGTTCGAGCTCCTAACGTTAAGAGTTAGGGCTAGATCCTTGACCTGTCTACCGCTTCGGCACAGCGAGAATGCGGAACCGTGCACACTCGGATTTATGGACTAAAAAATGGACTAAAAAGCCCCGGATGTGGGTGGATTCCAGTGGACTTCGCTGGAACGGAAAAAGGGCCAAAAGGCCCTTTTTCAATGGATTGCAGACTTCGGTAGACGTCTACAGAACCTAAAATGGAGCGGGAAACGAGACTCGAACTCGCGACCCCGACCTTGGCAAGGTCGTGCTCTACCAACTGAGCTATTCCCGCTTGTCTTGGTGACGGGCGCCATTCTATAGATTCTTTGAACGTCGTCAACCCCTTGATTAAAAAAGTTTTATTCCTGCTCCTCGGGATTCAGGTGCGGCCAGGCGGCCAACAGATAGTGCAGCATGGACCAGATCGTCAGGGCCGCCGCCACCAGCAGCAATGCGTAACCCATACCGACCCAGATCGTCATGGCCGGCGGGTTGGCCAGCAGGATCACCAGCGCCACCATCTGCGCGGTGGTCTTCCATTTGCCCAGGTTGGAAACTGCCACATGCGCCCTGGCGCCCAGTTCGGCCATCCATTCGCGCAAGGCCGACACGACGATCTCGCGCCCGATGATGATCACCGCCGGCAGGGTCAGCCACAGGTTGGCATGCTCCTCCACCAGCAATACCAGAGCGACCGCGACCATCAGCTTGTCGGCGACCGGGTCGAGGAAGGCACCGAACGGCGTGCTCTGCTGCAGGCGTCGCGCCAGGTAGCCATCCAGCCAGTCGGTGATGGCGGCCACGGTGAAGACCGCGCTCGCCGCCAGGTAACTCCAGCCGAACGGCAGGTAGAACAACAGGACGAAGATCGGAATCAGCAGTACCCGAAGTACGGTGAGGATGTTGGGAATATTCATGGATACCACTGATCTGTAAATTTGCTGGGGATTCTACTCACTGTGCAGCGTTGCATAAATCAACTCGGCAAGCTTTTTACTGATACCCGGCGCCTTGGCGATTTCATCGCTGCTGGCCCTGGACAATTCCTGGAGCCCACCGAAATGCTTGAGCAACTCGCGCCGCCGCTTGGGGCCGATGCCTGGCACATCCTCGAGTGACGAAGTGCGCCGTGCCTTGCCGCGCCGTGCCCGGTGCCCGGTGATGGCGAAGCGGTGCGACTCGTCGCGGATCTGCTGGATCAGGTGCAAGGCCGGCGAATTGCCCGGAAGGGTGAACTCATGGGCGATATCATTCAGATAAAGTGTTTCAAGTCCAGGCTTGCGCGTCACGCCCTTGGCCACGCCCAGCAACACCAGGCCCTGCACACCCAGTTCCTCTATGACCTCGCGGGCCATGTTCAGTTGCCCCTTGCCACCGTCGACCAGCAGGATATCCGGCAGCTTGCCTTCGCCCTCGCCAGCCTTGCGCAAGCGCCGGGTCAGGGCCTGGCGCATGGCCGCATAGTCATCCCCGGCAGCGACCCCGTCGATGTTGTAACGGCGATAATCGGACTTGATCGGCCCCTGTGGCCCGAATACCACGCAGGAGGCCACTGTCGCCTCGCCACTGGAATGGCTGATATCGAAGCACTCCAGCCGCGCTGGCGGCACATCCAGCCCCAGGGCCTCGGCCAGCGCCTCGAAACGCGCCGCCACATGCTGACGATTCGCCAGCCGCGCCGCCAGGGCCTGCTCGGCGTTGGTCAGCGCCAGTTGCTGCCAGCGCGCTCGCGTACCGCGTACACGTTGCGAGATACCGATCTCCACGCCGTGCAACTGGGCCATGGCATCGACCAGGGTGGCGAAGTCCTCGTGCACGGCATTGACGATCAGCTCCGAGGGCAGATCGCGCTCCTGCGCGCTCAGGTAATACTGTTCGAGGAATGCCTGCAGGACATCCTCGGCGCGCTCCTCGATCGCCACCTTGGGAAAGAAGTTCTTGCCGCCGAGCACCCGCCCGGCGCGCACGCTGATCAAGTGCACGCAGGCGCCGCCCGGACTGGCCACCGCGGCGACGACATCCACATTGCCATGCCCGCCTTCCATGCTTTGCTGGTCCTGCACCCGTCGCAACAGCGCGATCTGGTCACGCAACTGCGCCGCCTGTTCGAAATCCAGCGCCATCGCCGCCTGTTCCATGGCCCGCGACAGTTCCTCGGCCAGGGCATTGCTGCGCCCCTCGAGGAACATGCTCGAATGGCGGACATCCTGCGCATACTCCTCGGCCGATACCAGCCCCACGCAAGGCGCCTTGCAGCGCTTGATCTGGTATTGCAGGCAAGGCCGGGTACGGTTGCGAAAGTAGCTGTCCTCGCACTGGCGAACCAGGAAAGTCTTCTGCAACAGGCTCAGGCTCTCCCGTATGGCCACCGCGCTCGGATAGGGGCCGAAGTAACGGCCGCTTTCCTTCTTCGCCCCGCGATGAATCCCCAGGCGCGGGAACTCGCCGCTGGACAGCAGGACGTAAGGGTAGGATTTGTCGTCGCGCAGCAGGATATTGTACGGCGGCCGCCACTGCTTGATCTGCGTCTGCTCCAGCAGCAGGGCCTCGGTTTCGTTCGAGGTGATGGTGGTTTCCACCTGGGCGATCTTCGCCACCAGTGCCGCGGTCTTCGGCGCCTGGCCACTCTTGCGGAAATAACTGGACAGGCGCTTCCTGAGGTTCTTCGCCTTGCCGACGTACAGCAGGCCGCCGTCGCTGTCGAACATGCGGTAGACGCCTGGCCGGCTGCTGCAGGCGGCCAGGAAGGCGGAGGGGTCGAAGCCGTTCATCGGAAGCCGTTCATCAATTGATGGCGTCGACCATTCCGTGGCGCACGGCGAGCAGGGCCAGTTCCACGTCGCTGGAGATGGCAAGCTTCTCGTAGATACGGTAGCGATAGGTGTTGACGGTCTTTGGCGACAGGCAGAGCTTGTCCGAAATGGCCTGGACCTTCTGGCAGTTGGCGATCATCAGCGCAATCTGCATTTCCCGCTCGGACAGCAGGTCGAAGGGCGAGCCATCGACCGACGACTGGAAGGGTTTGAGCGCCAGCTGCTGGGCGATCTGCGGGCTGATGTAGCGCTGCCCGGCGAACACCTTGCGGATCGCCTGGACCATCTCGTCGAGCGCCGCGCCCTTGCTCAGATAACCCGCCGCGCCGGCCTGCAACAGGCGGGTCGGAAAGGGATCCTCCTCGCAGACGGTGACCGCGATCACCTTGAGGTCGGGATGGCTGCGCGTCAGCTTGCGCGTGGCTTCCAGGCCACCGATGCCGGGCATCTTGACATCCATCAGCACCACATCGGGCTTGAGTTCGCGGGTCTTCCTCAGCGCTTCCTCGCCGGAGTCGGCCTGCCCGGCTACCTGAAGGCCCTCGATATCGGCCAGCATACGGGAAATCCCTGTACGTACCAGATCGTGGTCATCGACCACCAGCACCCTAATCAAGCTGATACCTCGTTGTGCGCAATTGAATCTGGACAGAGCTGGCAACCTCAGCCTGGCAGACTGTAGTAGAGCGCCAGGCTGAGACGAAGACAGGCAAAGCCCGCTTCTGCGGTTTGCGGAATACCGGGGACATTACCCCACCTGGACAAAGGTTATGAAACCCCGCCTTGGCCTGATTCCGCAAGTCCTTCTCTTCGTTGCAGCAAATGCCCCAGGACCGCACGCATTTTGCCAGCTTTCACCGGCTTGTTGAGCACCGGCACGTTCAAGCCCTGCAATTGCCGCCGACACTGGTCGCTGCGGTCGGCGGTAATCATCACCACCGGTATCGGCCTGGCGAAGTGCTCACGCACGCCCTGCGCCACATCCCAGCCAGTGCCCCCGAGGTCCAGGTGATAATCCGCCAGTATCAGGTCGGGGGCCTGCCCATCCAGGACGGCAAAGGCTTGCTGGCGATCGGCCGCCGTCAGCACCTGGCAGCCCCACTGTTCCAACAGTGCGCGCATGCTCAGCAGGATGCTCAGCTCATTGTCGATCACCAGCAAACGGCACCCGGGCAACGGATCGCCCAGCATCGGCAGCAAGGCCGGGAAACCGCCGTGCGGGTCATGCGCAGGCTGCCCCGGCGGGACATGCACACTGAACATCGAGCCCCGGCCGGCCTGCGACAGCACCTCGATGCGGTAATCGAGCATATTGGCGATACGCTCGACGATCGCCAGCCCCAGGCCCACCCCAGCCCGCTCCACCGTCCGTTGCACGCCAAGCTGGTTGAACTCCAGGAAGATCGACTGGATCTGGTCCGGTTCGATACCTCTCCCGGTATCCCAGACTTCCAGGCGTACATGGCCATTACGCTTGCGCGCACCAAGCAACACACGCCCCTGGTCGGTGTAGCGACAGGCATTGCTGAGAAAATTGCGCAGAATACGGGTCAGCAGGCGGAAATCGCCACGAATGGTATAGGCCGGAATGTAGCACTCCAGCGCCAGCCCGGCGGCCTGGGCCACCGGCTGGAATTCCGACAGCAGCGGCCGGAAGATCTCATCCAGGCGATAATCATGAATATCCGGCTTGACCGCACTCTGGTCGAGCTTGGAAATATCCAGCAGGTCGGTCAGCAGGTCCTCCGCCCCTTCGAGCGCCTGGTGGGCGCGCTCCACCAGGGTCTGCTCGGCTTCCGGCAGGTGTCGCTCGCGCAGGGTGGAAATCAGCAGCCTCGCGGCATTCAGGGGCTGCAGCAGATCGTGGCTGGCCGCGGCCAGGTATTTGTCCTTGCTGAGGTTGGCCGCTTCGGCGGCATCGCGTGCCTCACGCAGCTCCCGGGTGCGCTCGGCGACCCGTAGCTCCAGTTGCTCATTGAGCTGCAGCAGATGCTGCTGGGCCTGCTTGCGCTCGGTGATATCGGCGACAAAGCCCTCGACCAGCTCCTCGTCGCCCGGCTTCAACAGCAGGTTCATCATCACGTCGATGGCGCTGCCATCCTGGCGGCACAGGCGCGTCTCATAACCGAACAGGCCGCGCTCCCTGCTCAAGGTGCGGCGAATGCCGGCCAGCTCGGCATCGCCACCGACGAAGAGATTGTGCGAGCGCCTGCCCAGCTCGCGCATGGCCTGCTCGATCGAGTCATAGCCCAGCATCCGCAACAGCGCAGGGTTCGCCGCCCGGATGCCGCCCTGCAGGCCGGCCTGGAAAATGCCATGAACAGCATGCTCGAACAGCCACTTGTAGCGGTTGCGCTCCGCCTCCAGTTCCTCGAGGCGCGCCTGCAGTTCCGGATAGTGGCTCTTGCGTGCCGAATGAGTGCCCAGCCCGAGCAGGCCGGCCAGGGCCTGTCGCTGCTCGTCAGAGGGCTTCGGCATAGACGACCTCGACATCGCGCTGCGTCGACGAACGTGGGTTGGTCAAGATGCAGGGGTCCTGCATCGCATGCCTCGACAGCATCGGAATATCGGAAAGCGAAACCCCATGCAGCCCCAGCGTCTGTCGGAAGCCCACGGCCTGCTTGAACTCGATCAGGTGCTGCACGAGGCGATTGCGAATCTGTACGTGGGTCAGGCCACGGACATCGATACCGAAGGTTTCCGCCACCACCTTGAAGCGCTCGGGCGCCGCCTTGTAGTTGAAAGCCACCACATGCTCCACCAGCGAGGCGTTGCACAGCCCATGGGGCAGGTCGAGATAGCCGCCCAGGCTATGGGACATGGCATGCACGGCGCCAAGAATGGCATTGGAAAAGGCCAGGCCGGCCTGCATGCTGCCCAGCATGATCTTCTCGCGCAGGGCGATATCCTGGGGATTGGCGATCATCTGCACCAGGTTGCCATTGATCAGCCGCATGGCTTCCAGGGCATGGAGGTCGGTCAATGGGCCATGCCCGGTGGAAACGAACGCCTCGATGGCATGCACCAGCGCGTCGATCCCGGTACAGGCGGCCAGGAACGGATCCATGCTGAGCGTGGTTTCCGGGTCGATCAGCGAGACATCGGGCACCGCGGCCTTGCTGACGATGGAGAACTTCATCTGTTCCTGCTGGTTGGAGATGATCACGAACTGCGAAACATCCGCCGAAGTCCCCGCAGTGGTCGGTATCAGGATCAGCGGCGGGCTGGGCACACGCAACTTGTCCACCCCTTCGAAGTCAGTGATCGGTCGCCCATGGGCGACCGCGATGCCGATCCCCTTGGCGCAATCCATCGGGCTGCCGCCACCGACCGCGACGATGGCATCGCAGCCTTCACTGCGGTACACCTCGCTGCCATGCATGACTTCATGGGTGCGCGGGTTGGGCGAGACATCGGTGAACAGGCAATGGGCGATGTTCTGCCGCTCCAGGCTGGCCTGCACATCCGCCACCCAGCCCGCTGCCACGACCCCGGGATCGGAAACCAGGAACACCTTGCGTGCGCCGAAATTGGCGGCACAGTTACCCGCACTGTGACGGCAACCGGCACCGAAAATGATTTCCGGAGAAACGAATTTGCGCTGCAAGCTGATATCCGGGCTCATGTGACGCTCTTTATTATTTTGTAACGGTCGCCACAGCCTACTGCATTGCTCAACCATTGCAATGCAGACCAAGGTTGTGTGCGGGGTGATCGCGCGATGCGCGGGCAAGGGCCCGAAAAGCGTCCTGGGGATGGCCATGAGCGGCTTGCATGGGGGCCATCCACTGGTTATAGTCCTGCGCCGCAACGATACGGTCGCGAATGCGAAACGTTCCTGAAAAACCGCCGGGAACCACCCTGCCACCGGACGTTTCACTGTTATGCCCGAGTGGTGAAATTGGTAGACACAAGGGACTTAAAATCCCTCGCTGGTAACAGCGTGCCGGTTCGACCCCGGCCTCGGGCACCAATGAATGCGCGATACAGAGCAGCTCCAGGCAAACATGCCCTGCTCCGCAATCGCCCTACCCCGCAAGAAATGATTAACGCCCCGCCCATCCTGGGCGACCAAGTTCCTTCCCGACACACCTCGTTCGCCGCCAGCAGTTCCCGCTCATGGCCTATGCGCTGTCGGCGCCCGGCCTGCAAAGCTTCGCGGGCAGGCACAGCCAGGACGCGTGGCGGCTTCCCGCTTAGGGGCTGTTGACGTTTCGTCGCAAGCCGCGTTGTCGCGATGAAACGTCAGCAAACCTTAGCCCCACGCGCCGAAGGGATCGGCAAGCCGCTGCCAGGCCTCGGCACCGGTAGCCATTTCCCGGTCCTCGAGCAGGCAGGCGTCCAGCTCTGCCGTCAGCCGCTCGAAGTCGATGTTCTGGCCGATGAACACCAGTTCCTGGCGGCAATCGCCGGTCTCCGCCGTCCAGTTTTTCAGGATGCCCTGCAGCCCCTCCTCATCCTGCGGCCACTGAGCCCTGGGCACGAAGCGCCACCAGACGCCAGCCAAGCCGTGGCGCATCAGGCCACCGGCCTGGGACCAGCTCCCCGCTTCGCGATATTTGCTGGCCAGCCAGAAGAAGCCCTTGGAACGCAGCAGGCGACCATTGCTCCAGGGCTGCGTGACGAAATCATGAAAGCGTTGCGGATGGAAGGGACGCCGGGCGCGATAGGCGGTGGAGGCGATGCCATATTCCTCGCTTTCCGGCACATGCTCGCCGCGCAGCTCCTTGAGCCATCCCGGCGCCTCGGCGGCACGCTCGAAATCGAAACGGCCAGTGTCGAGGATACGCTCCAGCGGCACCTGCCCCATGCTGACCGGCAGGATGTCCGCATGGGGGTTGAGGCTGCGCAGTATGGCCGTCAGCTCCTCGCGCTCGACGCTGGAGATCAGGTCGATCTTGCTGATCAGCAGCACATCGGCGAACTCCACCTGTTCGATCAGCAGGTCGGTAATCGAGCGCTCGTCCTCTTCGCCCAGGCTCTCGCCACGGCTGGCCAGGCTCTGCGACCCATGGAAATCACGCAGGAAGTTGACCCCGTCGACCAGCGTGACCATGGTGTCCAGCCGCGCCAGGTCGGACAGGCTGCGCCCCTGCTCGTCACGGAAGGTGAAGGTCTCGGCCACCGGCAACGGTTCGGCGATACCGGTGGACTCGATCAGCAGATAGTCGAACCGCCCCTCCCGCGCCAGCCGGCTGACCTCTTGCAGCAAGTCCTCGCGCAGGGTGCAGCAGATACAACCATTGCTCATTTCCACCAGTTTCTCTTCGGCACGGTTGAGGCTGACATCGCGCTGCACCTCGCTGCCGTCGATGTTGATCTCGCTCATATCGTTGACGATCACCGCCACTCTGCGGTTCTCGCGGTTCTTCAGCACATGGTTGAGCAGTGTGCTCTTGCCGGCGCCGAGAAAGCCGGACAGCACGGTTACGGGTAGGCGTTGCGGATTCATGGGTTTCCTCGTTCAGTCACGGTCACGCTGATGTTTTTCACGCTGCTCCTGGCGCTCCTTGGCTTCGATGCACAGGGTCGCGGTGGGTCGCAGCAGCAGGCGCCTGAGGCCGATGGCTTCGCCGGTTTCGGCGCACCAGCCATATTCGCCACGTGCCAGGCGTTCGAGCGCCTGGTCGATCTTGTCCAGCAGTTTCTTTTCACGCGCCAGCAACCGTAGCTGCCACTGCCGCAGTTCCTCGGCACTGCCGATATCCGCCGGGTCACTGCTGGGTTCATGCTCGCGCAACCCATCGAACTCGCTGGCGATGCGCGCCTGCAGCTCCTGGCGCTGCGCCAGCAACAGGTCGCGGAAGAACGCCTGCTGCCGCCCATCCATATAGGCGCTGTCGGGTTGCTGAAGAAGTTCCTGTTCGGTCACGGACAGTTCCATAAGATATAACCTAACCTTGGAATCGGACGCCCTGGTCCGCTCCCCCACGCACCGGGTCGATGGCGGTGCGCGCGCCATCCTCGGAAAACGCCGAGACGCCGGACTGCGAACTGCTCGCCACCGCATCGTGCGGGTGCAGGCTCTCGACATGCCTGACACTCACGCTGGAGTCGGGATACAGGCCGTCGATGGCCTGCCGAAGCCGCCGCGCGGCGTCCTCGACATACATCAGATTCTGCCCGTTCAGGCGCGCGAAGGCCTGCTCGTCGGCACGCTTGACCGCCGTCTGCAGCGGCGTGCCAAGGGCTGCCTCGATACGCTCGACCAATGTCAGCAGTCCCAGGCTGCGCGCCCCGTCATCCAGACGTACACGCACGTCCGCCACGCTACGCTGGCTGTGGGGTGTCGCCAGGGTCGCATTGGCCCGCAGCCAGGCGGCGACCTCCGCCACATCCACCGGCCCCGAGGCCGCGAAAGCCTCGCTGAAGGCCTGTTCGATCAGTTGCCGGGTCAGGGCCGCCGAGCAGGGGCAGGTGGACGAGTAGCCGACCTGCACCGAGGCTTCCAGTGACAGTTGCCCATCCCCCCAGGTCGCCTCGATCCTCGCCGGATAGGCTTTCCAGCCGCTCAGCCCCTCGGTCAGCAACGCCGGACGCCGGCACAGCAGGGAAAAGGACAAGCCCAGGCGGGCACGCCGCGAATGGCAATCCGCATGGCTGTCCACCATCGCCCGCAGGAGCCTCGCCAATGCCACGGGGCTGAGCCGTTCGGCGTCGGAGAAGGCATCCAGCAGCCGGTACAGGCGGGACATATGGATGCCCTTGATGGTGGGATCGGGCAGGTCGACCCGGGCCTCCGCCCGTGCCTGCACGGGATAGGTGAAACCGGGCTCGTCCAGCATGATGGGCAGGTCGATCCCCTCCATGCCGACCCAGTCCAGGGCGACATGGGTCGAGGAAAGCTCCGTCAGGGCAACGTCGGGCAACAGGATACTCATGGCAATCGTGGGTCTCGTCGGAACGGAGCAGCTCACCTGCTCCCGCCGCCAAATATGTTATAAAGTAACATAAATAGCAACGACACCCGGACACATGACACAACAAGCCAGTCAACGCCGCAGGAGTGGCCTTGCCGGCGAATGTTGCCGATCGGTAGAGAATTCGCGGGCAAGCCCGCTCCCGCCAGGGCGATCGAGCGATACCGTTATGCACCGGGAAGGGGAGGATAGACAGGCAGCGGAAGTGTGCAGCCTCAGCCTTTCAGGCTCTTCCTGGCGTAGATATCGTAGCGGCTGGACTTGCCCTCCAGCCGATAGGAAGGTTCGGCACCTTCCAGTGCGGGCGCCTTGCGTGGCCGCTTGACCACCACCCGGTGACTGGCCAGGCGCAACGCCTCGGCCAGCAGCGCCGGCGCATCCAGGTCATCGCCGACGAACGGCCGGAACAGCCGCATCTCCTTCTTGACCAGCGCACTCTTGTCGCGGTGCGGGAACATCGGGTCCAGGTAGATCACCTGTGGTGCGTCTTCGCCCCAGCCACGCATCAGCTCGATGGCATTGCCCTGCAACAGCGCCATGCGTTGCACGATATCCTGCACTTCGGTCGCCCGAGAGGCCCGCACCAGGCCATCCTCCAGCAGCGCGGCGATCAGCGGCTGGCGTTCGATCATCAGTACCTGGCAGCCCAGGCTGGCCAGCACGAAGGCATCCCGGCCAAGCCCGGCGGTGGCATCCAGAACCCGTGGCCGCACGCCCGGTGCGATACCCACCGCCTTGGCGATCATCTGCCCGCTGCCGCCGCCGAACTGGCGGCGGTGGGCCACCGCCCCCTCGACGAAATCGACCCGCACCGCCCCCGGCGCCTGCGGCCCCAGTTCGAGCAGTTGCAGGCCGTCATCGCCCAGTTGCAGGGCGAAATCCGCGTTTTCCTGGCTGAACGACAGGCCGAGACGATCCGCCCAGGCGCGTGCCTGATCGAAGCAATGGGGGGCGAGCGCTTCGACACGAATACGGGGGGAAGGAACGGGCATGGAAAAGGACCGGGACTGCGAGGGCGGCAATTGTCGATAAAGCAGCCAGTGGCTGCAAGCTGCAAGCTGCAAGCTGCAAGCTGCAAGCTGCAAGCTGCAAGCTTAATCAGTGTGGAAGACGGGGCAGAATCGCTGTCGAGATTTTCCTTCCCGTTTTTGCCTGCCGCCTATAGCCTTTTCTCCCCGCCCCGACTATTCCAGCAACGACATCTGCGCCTCGCCTGGCTGTTCCGGCCAGTTCAGTTCCGGCAAGCCGGGCAGGCGTTCGCTCAGTTGCCGGTGGAAGCGCAGCGCCAGTTCGGGCGCACGATGGTTGTCCGGGGTATGCAGATAGATATGCGGTGTCCTGCCCTCCTCGATCCAGCCGGCCAGCTTGTCCAGCCAGGGCGAGAGGAACGGATCGTTGGCCGACAACTGCGGATGCCCGATGAAACGCACCTGCGGGCTATCGCTGAACGCCGCAGGTCGCGGCGGCACTCGGGGCTTCTTGCTCTGCGCATGCAGCAGCGCGGGATCGTCCGAACGGCAACTGAACAACGCCCGCGAATCCAGGCAGATACGCTCGATCCCCCGCTCCAGCAGCAGACGATTGAGTGCGCGCTCCTCGTCGCCCCTGGCGAAGAACGCCCGGTGCCGCACTTCGAGCGCCAGCGGCACACGGATATGCTCGAACAGCGCCACCAGTTCCGGCAGGCGCGAAGGGCCGAAGCTGGCCGGCAACTGCAGCCAGAAGGGTGCGATACGCTTGCCCAGTGGCGCCATCAGGCGCTCGAAGGCATCCACCCGCTCCAGCACCGCGCGCAGATCCTGCGCCTGGCTGATTTCCCGCGGGAACTTGGCGCAGAAACGAAAACCTTCGGGCATCAGCTCCAGCCAGCGCCGGACCTTTTCCTCGCTGGGCCAGGCATAAAGGGTGGTATTGCCCTCGACGCAATTGAATACCGAGCAGTACTGCCCGAGAAAGTGGCTGGCCGGCATCGCCGCCGGGTACAAGCAACCGCGCCAGGCAGGCTCGTTCCAGGAAGGGCAACCGATGAAATAAGGCAGCACGGTCAGGCGTAGAGATCCAGCCCAAGCACATCGTGGGAATCGAAGTCGGCGAACGAGGCGGTGCTGGCATAGCTGGCCAGCGCCTCGGCGACATGCGTCGATACCGGGCGGCTCATGGTCGCCTCGAAGCGGGCGGATAACGAAATGGCCGTCGTCGAAGTGGCGGCCGCCGGCTGCTGGGCCGAGGAAGTCTGTGTATCCGTATCGGAGGAAACACTTTCGCTCGGACTGCGTTCGGCAATCCGCTGGGTTTCCTCATAGGGCGCCAGCACGCGACTGGAAGCCGGAGCACGCTCTACGGGATAGGAGGAAGGAGATAAACCGTTGATCAACATCATGCGATCCTGCACAGACCCGCCGACTTTATCTGGCGCCTGGATAATTGGCAATCAGTGCGCGGTCACTTCTTCACGCTGGCCACGTTATCGCGCAGGTAGACCGGTTGGGCCTGATCGGCATCCAGCGCCTCGCCCCGCTCCCAGGCGAAGCGGGCCAGGGTCAGCAGATCCTCGGCATGGGGCAACAGCCCGGCATCGCTGCCCTGCACTTGCACCGGTATGCGCGAGGCAAGCCCCCAGCCGGTGCCGGCCCCGAACCACTCGCCCGTGCCGGCGCGAGGCAGAGCCACCTGCTCGGGCGGCAGCACCGCTTCCATGCCAGCCAGGCACATCTCGCCTTCACGCTCGACGAAGCAGCCCCAGTAAAGCTCATCCATACGCGCATCGATGGCTGCCGCCACCTGGCGGGCACCCTGCTCGCGCAATGCGCGCTGGGCGATCACCGCCAGAGTGGAAATCGGCAACACCGGGCGTTGCAAGGCGAACGACAGCCCCTGCACCACACCCACGGCGATGCGCACGCCGGTAAAGGCACCCGGGCCACGCCCGAAGGCGATGGCATCCACAGCCTGCAGTGACACGCCGGCCTCATCCAGCAGTTCGCGCACCATCGGCAGCAAGCGCTTGGCATGCAGGCGCGGTATCACTTCGTAGCGGCTCGTCACACGCCCGGCATGCAACAACGCCACCGAACAGGCTTCGGTGGCGGTATCCAGAGCCAGCAAGGTCGTCATGATGGAAATTCTTCGAAAAGCGACAGCCCCACGAGCATGGCAGGGCTGCGGGGTTGCATTCAGGCGAGCGCAGCGAACACCTTGGCGGTGATCTCTTCGACCGAACCGACACCTTCCACACGGCTGTAGCGCGGGGTGCCTTCGACCTCGGCCAGTCGCTGGTAGAAATCCACCAGCGGCTTGGTCTGGGAATGATAGATCGACAAGCGGTGGCGTACGGTTTCTTCCAGGTCGTCCTGGCGCTGCACCAGTTCCTCGCCCGTGACATCGTCCTTGCCTGCGTCCTTCGGCGGATTGTGCTCGACATGGTAGACACGTCCCGAAGCCGGGTGCACACGGCGGCCGGACATGCGCTGGACGATCACTTCGTCATCCACGTCGATTTCCAGTACATGATCGAGCCTGACGCCGGCATCCTTCAGCGCCTGGGCCTGGGGAATGGTGCGCGGGAAACCGTCGAACAGAAAGCCGTTGGCACAATCGGGCTGGGTCAGGCGCTCCTGGATCAGGGCGATGATGATTTCGTCGGAAACCAGCCCCCCGCTCTCCATGACCCCCTTGACGCGCAGGCCCAGCTCGCTGCCAGCCTTGACCGCTGCGCGCAGCATATCGCCAGTGGAAATTTGCGGAATACCGAACTTCTCGGTAATGAACCGTGCCTGAGTACCTTTGCCGGCACCCGGCGCTCCCAGCAGAATCACGCGCATCAAAAAATCCTCAAGTTTGCAAAGGCCGTATCGACCCGGTAGCCACCACCGAACCTCCAGAGCCTGGCCGGCCCGGCAGTCATGCCACCTATTCTCATCACGCCCGAACGGGCGTCTCGAAGCGTCCACGCCCCGGCGCCAACTGGTCGCCGGCCACACCGGCACGTGCGATATCCGATCATTGCCATCACGACAAAAGGCTGAACACGATACACAGCACACCTACCCCACACAAGCGCGAACGCAGCAGCGCCCGGGGCGACGCAGTAGCGCCGAAAACAGCGCAGGAGCACTGGAGGCTGGGCGCTGGAAGCTGGACGAAAACGGCAATCGCCGGTGTTTTCGTCCAGCTATCCAGCCTCCGGCGCCGCGCTCGCCCCTTACCCGGTATTGCGCAGGCCGGCGGCGATACCCGCCACGCTCACCAGCAAAGCCTGTTCCAGAGGGCTATCCACGAGCACATCGGGTTGCCGCGAGCGTGCCAGCAACTCAATCTGCATCAGGTGCAAGGGGTCAAGATAGGTGTTGCGCAGGCTGAAGGCTTCCAGCGTTTCCGGACTGTGGGCGAGCAATTGCGACTGCCCGGTCAGCCCCGTCACGGCCCGCACCGCACGCGACAATCGGTCGCGCAGCCGTGCCCCCAGTTCCAGCAGCGGCTCATCCACCAGGCGCGCATCGTAGCGGCCGGCGATCTCCGCATCGGTCTTGGCCAGCACCATTTCCAGCATGTCGATACGCGTCGCGAAGAAAGGCCATTGCCGGCGCATGCTTTCCAGCACCTGCTGCTCGCCCCTGTCCAGGGCGTTCTCCAGCGCCCGCTCCCAGCCAAGCCAGGCCGGCAGCATCAGGCGCGTCTGGGTCCAGGCGAAAATCCACGGAATCGCCCGCAGGCTCTGCACCCCGCCTTCGCGGCGCTTGGCGGGACGACTACCCAACGGCAGGCGCCCCAGTTCCTGCTCCGGCGTCGCCTGGCGGAAATAGTCGACGAACTGCGGATGATCGCGCACCACCGAGCGATAGGCCTCGACGCCATCACACGCCAGCCGCTCCATCACTTCGCGCCAGTGCGGCTCGGGCATCGGTGGCGGCAGCAGGGTCGCTTCGAGGATGGCCGCCAGGTAGATGTTCAGGTTCTGCTCGGCGATGCCCGGCAGGCCGAACTTGAAGCGGATCATCTCGCCCTGTTCGGTGGTGCGGAAACGCCCCTTCACCGAACCTGGCGGCTGCGACAGGATCGCCGCATGGGCCGGGCCGCCGCCGCGCCCGACGCTGCCGCCACGGCCGTGGAACAGCAGCAGCTCGACCCCATGGCGGGCACAGATGTCGACCAGTGCCTCCTGGGCCCGGTATTGCGCCCAGGCCGCCGCCGTGGTGCCGGCATCCTTGGCCGAGTCGGAATAACCGATCATCACTTCCTGGGCGCCCGCAAGGTGCGCACGGTAGCCCGGCAGCGTCAGCAGCCGCTCGATCACCTGGCCGGCGGCATTCAGGTCGTCCAATGTCTCGAACAGCGGCGCCACACGCATCGGCCGGTCGAGGCCCGCCTCCTTCAACAGCAGTTGCACCGCCAGCACATCGGAGGCGCTGCGCGCCATGGAGATCACATAGGAACCCAGCGAGGCCGCCGGCGCCTGGGCGATCACCGCACAGGTCGCCAGGACCTCGGCGGTCTGCGGCGACGGCTGGTAGCGGTGCGGCAGCAAGGGCCGGGGGTTCTCCAATTCGGCCGACAGGAATGCCAGGCGCCGCTCTTCATGCCACTGCCGATAGTCGCCCAGGCCGAGGTATTCGGTGATTTCAGCCAGGGCGGCCGTGTGCCACAAGGCGTCCTGGCGAATATCCAGGCGCACCAGGAACAGGCCGAATGTCGCCACCCGGCGCAGGCAATCGAGCAGGGCGCCATCGGCGATCACATGCATGCCGCAGGCATGCAACGAACGATGGCAGAGCGCCAATGGCTCACTCAGTTCGGCATTCTCCTGCAGCACTCGCTCGCAGGGCGGCAGCTCGCTTTCCTGGGCCATCCGCGCCCAGTCGCGGGTCGCCAGCAGGCGCTCGCGCAGGCCCTTGAGCAGTTGCCGGTACGGCTCGGGGCTGTCGCCCACGCGGGCACGCAGTTCCTCGCTGGCATTCTGCATCGACAGGGTGGTGACCAGATCGTCGATATCGCGCAGATACAGCCCGGCGGCGACTTCCCGCGCCAGCAGCAATACCGTGCGGCTGACCTTCGCCGTGACATTGGGATTGCCGTCACGATCGCCGCCCATCCACGAGGCGAAGCGAATCGGCGCGGCCTCTAGCGGTAATGGCTGGCCGGCGGCATTGCGCAAGATCGCGTCGGTCTGGCGCAGGACATTGGGCAGCGCCTGCCAGAGCGAGCCTTCGATGGTGGCGAAGCCCCACTTGGCTTCCTCCAGCGGCGTCGGGCGGCTGCGGCGGATCTCCTCGGTGTGCCAGGCCTCGGCGATCAACCGCTGCAGATTCAGCTCGATACGCGCCCGCTCGCCCGGGGACAGGTCGGCATGATCACGGGCGGCCAACTGCGCGGTGATGGCGTCGTACTTCTGGATCAGGGTGCGCCGCGACACCTCGGTCGGGTGCGCCGTCAGCACCAGTTCGATATCCAGTTGCGCCACCTGGCGGGCCAGTTGCCGCGGGGCATGGCCCGCCGCTTCGAGGCGGCCCAGCAGCCCGCTGAGCATGCTTTCCTCGAAAGGCGCCGCCTCGCCTTCGCGGTGCCGCCTGACCCGGTGGTACTGCTCGGCGATATTGGCCAGATTGAGGAACTGGTTGAAGGCCCGCGACATCGGCAGCAGTTCGCCCTCGCTCAGGCTATCGAGGGTGGCGGC
This sequence comes from Stutzerimonas kirkiae, assembly GCF_004327335.1. Lineage (GTDB taxonomy): Bacteria > Pseudomonadota > Gammaproteobacteria > Pseudomonadales > Pseudomonadaceae > Stutzerimonas > Stutzerimonas kirkiae. The sequence goes on from NZ_QJUO01000002.1 coordinate 260,700, forward strand.
GAGCTGGGCCGCACCGTCGGCCGAGCCCTGGCGGGCGGCCTTGGCCCCTTTGCGGATCAGTTCGATCTTTTCGAAGAACAGGTCGCCGTGCTGTTCGCGAATGGTCCTGCCCAACAACTCTCCCAGCAGATGCACGTTCTCGCGCAAGCGCACGTCTATTTTCGCCATGCAACCCTCCATTGACTCGCGGCGCGGCAATCCCCGCCGCAACAGGCCGAACAGGTGCCCGGCCCCAAGGCATACGGTCATCCGCCGTTACCGACAGCGACATGCCGAACTTTATCGCAGCACCGGCATCCGAATGACCGTGACATCAGTTTGCCTTGCAACTGAACATTTTTCGACGGACGGCATCAGAGAAATATGCCATGCGTTGCCCGGGTTCCTGCCGAAGGATTCCGGGCGATGCAATCAGCTACCCATCCCAACGACCGTCAGGCAATTCGTCAAAGGAGACTGACCATGACGCAACACTCACTGCATAACCGCAATTCGCGCCTTGTACTACCCAAACTGGCCGCCGTGGCCCTGGGTGGCCTGCTGCTCACCGCCTGCGCAGGCAACCCGCCCACCGAACAGTTCGCCGTCACCAACTCCGCGGTCAGAAGCGCCGTCAGCGCTGGCGGTACCGAGTTCGCACCGGTCGAGACCCGTTCCGCCCAGGAAAAATGGAAAGACGCAGAGCTGGCTCTGCAGAAGAAGGACTACGACAAGGCCCGTACCCTGGCCGAGCAGGCCGAGTGGGATGCCCGCCTGGCCGAGCGCAAGACCCAGGCGGTCAAGGCCCAGAAAGCTCTGGAAGATGCCCAGCGCGGCATTCAGGAACTGCGTGACGAAGGTCTGCGCAACGTCCAGTAAGCCCCAGGCCCGATCCTCTCAGATAAAGGAATGACCCATTATGCAAAAGCTCGTTACCCTTCCCGCCCTGCTGGCTCTGTCCGTAGCCCTCGCGGCGTGCTCGACACCGCCCAACCCCAACCTGGAGCAGGCACGCAGCAAGTTCTCCACCCTGCAATCCGACCCTCGCTCCAACACCCTGGCGGCCCTCGAGACCGAAGACGCCAGCAAGGCGCTGGACAAGGCCAACAAGGCCTACCTGGATGATGCCAAGGAGCAGAAGGTAGACCAGCTCGCCTACCTGGCCAACCGCCGTATCGACGTGGCCGAACAGACCATCGCCCTGCGCACCGCCGAGGACGACCTCAAGAAGTCTTCCGCGGAACGCGCCAAGGCTCGCCTGGAAGCGCGCGAAGCGGAAATCCGCAAGCTGCAGACCGAACTGCAGGGCAAGAAGACCGAGCGCGGCACCCTGGTGACCTTCGGTGACGTGCTGTTCGACTTCAACCGTGCCGAACTGAAGCCGGGCGGCCTGCACAACGTGCAGAAGCTCGCCGACTTCCTCAACGAGAACCCGGAGCGCAAGGTGATCGTCGAGGGCTACACCGACAGCACCGGCTCCGCCCAGTACAACCAGGGCCTGTCCGAGCGTCGCGCCGACGCCGTACGCCTGGCGCTGGTACGCTTCGGTGTCAGCCCGCAGCGCATCGTGTCCCAGGGCTATGGCAAGGACTATCCGATCGCCAGCAACAGCAACGAATCGGGCCGTGCCCTGAACCGTCGCGTGGAAGTCACCATCTCCGATGACGCCAACCCCGTGGCACCGCGTTCCTCGGTACGCTGACCACACCGCGCGGGAGCCTTCGGGCTCCCGCTCTTCACTCTAGCCGCACCACACGCCAGCTCAGCGCAGCAACCCTTCCGGCACTGGCGGCTGCTCGCCGACACAACGAACCGCACGCTTGCGGTTGTCCACCAGCACCCCGCTCAAGCCCTTCTGCTGCACATCGAACAGCACCAGCACGCCATCGATGCACTGAGCCACCTGCTCGGCCGGCTTCAACGAGACCCTGTAGTCCTCGCCGGGAACCGTCTTGAGCATCGTGTAGTCCGCCAGCAGCAAGGCATCTTCCGGCTTGGCCATATGCAGGTAGCCGTAATAGCTCAGCACACCGACCGTGGCCGCCACCGAACCGATGGCCGTAAGGATGTAGGGGATGGGATTGCGTTCGCTCATAGGGAAATCCAGATGGGAAAAGACGAAAAGAAGAGCTGGAGGCTGGACGACAATCGGACACCCACAATCGTACAGCCTTCAGCGCTCCTGTCGGCTGTCGCTTTCAGATGATATTCGCGTAGTCCGCCTCGATCCGTTCCAGGCTCAGGTGGTTGAGGAAGTTGGAGAAGCACATCCAGGCCGATAGCGCATTGAGGTCCTGGAACTGCTGCGGCAGGTATTTCGGCGGCACCACCATTCCTTCATCGACCAGTTGGCGCAGGGTGCGCATGTCTTCCAGGGTGGTCTTGCCGCAGAACAGCAGGGGGATCTGCTCCAGCTTGCCCTTGCGCACGGCCAGCTGGATATAGTTGTAGACCATGATGAAGCCCTTCAGGTACGACAGGTCCTTGGTGAACGGCATGCCGTCGGGCGTCGAGCCGCGAAAGACCCGGCTGGCGTTGCTGTAGCACTCGTCCTGGTCATAGCCCTGCTCGCGGAAGAAGGCGAAGACATCGAGGAAATCCGCCCCCTCCTCCGCCATATGGATGGCCCGGGTGCGGTTGGTCAGCTTGCGCAGGCGTGTCGGGTAGGAGGCGAAGGCGATCACCTCCATGAGAATCGCCAGCCCTTCCTGGGTCACCGTGGAAGATGGCGGCCCCTTGGCCAGGAAGGTGCAGATCGGCTGGTTCTGGCCATTGAGTGTAGTGCCCACATGCACCAGCCCCTCGTGCACGGCCAGCGCCCGTACATCGCGCTGGTTGAACAGCGCATCGCTGCGGATCTTGATGTAGTCGGCGCCCGCCGCCGCGTCGGCGAGAATGCCATCGGACTCGAACACCCGGATGACCCCTTCGCCCTCGCCGAACACCGTATCCAGTTGCTGCTGGAGGATCTCCACCGCCTGCCTGGCATCCAGGGTCTTGGCTTCGTCCTTGAGGTCGCTGCGGTCGGCGATATTGTTCAGGTAGTCGGAGAGCATCAGCCCGAGGTCGGCCAGGGTCGGGTCGCCAGCATGGAAGGCATCCGAAGCGGCGCCGTACAGCTCCTGGGAGATCAGGCCGAAATCGGCGGTGCCGCGCGCTTCCAGCATGCGCACCACCATGCGGTACTCCTTGCACATGCGCCGCATGATCTGCCCGACCGGGTTGAACTGCCCCAGTTGCCGAGTGATATCCCGCTCGATGGCCTGCAGTTCTTCTTTTTTCGCACCGGCATCGAAAGCCAGCGGACGCCGCTCGTACCAGGCCCGGTTGACCGCCGGCAATTCACGCCCGGCGGCGGCGAAAAAGCCCTTGCGGATGCTGTCGTCCCACTTCACCGCATCCAGCACGCGCAACGGCGACTGCGCCTCGACGATACGGTCGGACAACGCACGCACCGTGCTCTGGTATTCATCGAGCTGGTTACCGGCATTCATCGCCACTCTCCCAGGACAAACCGTAAGGTGCGCCCGCTATCAGAGTTCCGGGCGCATATGCGGGAACAGGATGACATCGCGGATCGACGGCGAATCGGTCAGCAGCATCACCAGGCGGTCGATGCCGATGCCTTCGCCGGCGGTCGGCGGCATGCCGTACTCCAGCGCCCGCACGAAATCGGCATCGAAGTGCATGGCCTCGTCGTCGCCGGCATCCTTCTCCGCCACCTGGGCGTGGAAGCGCTCGGCCTGGTCCTCGGCATCGTTCAGCTCGGAATAGGCATTGGCGATTTCCCTGCCGCCGATGAACAGCTCGAAGCGGTCGGTGACGCTCGGGTCCTCGTCGTTACGGCGCGCCAGCGGCGACACCTCGAACGGATAACGGGTGATGAAGGTCGGCTGCTCCAGCTTGTGCTCGACCAGCTCCTCGAAAATCATCACCTGCAGCTTGCCCAGCCCCTCGAAGCCCTTGACGTCGGCGCCAGCCTGCCTGGCGATGGCGCGCGCCTTGTCCAGGTCGCGCAGGTCGTCGGCGCTGATGCGCGGGTTGTACTGGAGGATGGAGTCGAACACCGACAGCCGTGCGAACGGCTCGCCGAAATGGAACACCTTGTCGCCATAGGGCACGTCGGTCGTGCCGAGGACCGCCTGGGCCAGCTCGCGGAACAGCTCCTCGGTCAGGCCCATGTTGTCTTCATAGTCGGCGTAGGCCTGGTAGAACTCGAGCATGGTGAACTCGGGGTTGTGCCGGGTCGAGACACCTTCGTTACGGAAGTTGCGGTTGATCTCGAACACCCGCTCGAAACCGCCCACCACCAGGCGCTTGAGGTACAGCTCGGGGGCGATGCGCAGGAACATCGGCAGGTCGAGGGCATTATGGTGTGTCTCGAAAGGCTTGGCCGAAGCGCCGCCGGGAATGGTCTGCAGCATCGGCGTTTCCACTTCGAGGAAGTCGCGCTCGGCGAGGAAACGGCGGATATGCGCGATCACCTGGGAGCGCACGCGGAAGGTATGGCGGGTTTCCTCGTTGACGATCAGGTCGACATAGCGCTGGCGGTAGCGCTGCTCGGTGTCGGTCAGGCCATGGTGCTTGTCCGGCAGCGGGCGTAGCGACTTGGTCAGCAGTTGCACACGGGTCATGTGCACATAGAGGTCGCCCTTGCCGGAGCGCGCCAGGGTGCCCTCGGCGGCGATGATGTCGCCCAGGTCCCAGCTCTTGATCGCCTCCAGGGTCTCGGCCGGCAACCCCTTGCGGTCGACATAGAGCTGGATGCGCCCACTCATGTCCTGCAGCACCATGAAAGCGCCACGGTCGAGCATGATGCGGCCGGCCACCTTGACCGGAACGGCCAACCCTTCCAGCTCTTCCTTGCTCTTGCCTTGGTAGGCCTTCTGCAGGTCCGCACAGTAACTGTCACGGCGGAAATCGTTGGGGAATACAAGACCCTTGGCGCGCTCGGCGGCAAGCTTTTCCTTGCGCAGCGCGATCAGGTGGTTTTCTTCCTCATGGATGGCATGCTGGTTCAGCGGTTGTTCGCTCATGGTCGTTCGTTTGCCTGGCGTATTTCACGGTAAATGGGGTGCGGGCAGTGCAATACCGCCCGCGGGAAGATGCCTTGGAAGCTGTTCACGATCCGCTGCGCGTCGGCCCCGCTGCGTTAGAAACAGGCTCTTACAGGCCCTGTTTCAGGCTGGCTTCCAGGTACTCGTCGAGGTCGCCGTCCAGCACCTTGTCGCAGTCGCTACGCTCCACGCCGGTACGCAGGTCCTTGATACGCGACTGGTCGAGCACGTAGGAGCGGATCTGGTGCCCCCAGCCGATATCGGACTTGGAGTCCTCCAGGGCCTGGGACGCGGCATTGCGTTTCTGGATTTCCTGCTCGTACAACCTGGCCCGCAACATCTTCATCGCGGTGTCCTTGTTGGCGTGCTGGGAGCGCTCGTTCTGGCAACTGACCACGGTATTGGTCGGGATGTGGGTGATGCGCACCGCCGAATCGGTGGTGTTGACGTGTTGCCCGCCGGCGCCGGAAGAACGGTAGGTGTCGATGCGCAGGTCGGCCGGGTTGATCTCGATCTCGATGTTGTCGTCGATCTCCGGCGAGACGAATACCGCGGTGAACGAGGTGTGGCGACGGTTGCCGGAGTCGAACGGGCTCTTGCGCACCAGGCGGTGCACACCAATCTCGGTGCGCAGCCAGCCGAAGGCGTATTCGCCTTTTATATGCAGGGTCGCGCCCTTGATACCGGCGACCTCGCCCTCGGAGAGTTCCATGATGGTGGTATCGAAGCCGCGTTTGTCGGCCCAGCGCAGGTACATGCGCAGCAGCATGTTGGCCCAGTCCTGGGCCTCGGTGCCGCCGGAACCAGCCTGGATATCCAGGTAGCAGTTGTTGGCATCCATCTCGCCGCTGAACATGCGGCGGAACTCCAGTTGCTCGAGGATGCCGCGCAGCCGCTCGAGTTCGTTGGCGACATCGTTGGCCGCGCTTTCGTCATCCTCTTCCACGGCCATGTCCAGCAGTTCACTGGAGTCGCCCAGCCCGCCCTGCAACTCATCCAGGGTCTCGACGATCTGCGCCAGGGTGGCGCGCTCGCGCCCCAGGCTCTGGGCGTAGTCCGGATTGTTCCAGACGTTCGGGTCTTCCAGCTCGCGGTTTACTTCGACCAGCCGATCATGCTTCTGATCGTAGTCAAAGATACCCCCGAATCGACAGGGTACGTTCGGAAAGATCCTTGATGCTGTTGAGGATCGGGTTGATTTCCATGGTCGGCGGCACTCTCAATCAGGCGTATCGAAAAGCCGAGGATTATAGCGCAGCGGCCGGATGATGACAGCAGGTTCTGGCTTCCACGAAGCGATCGCACTATCCGCACAAAGACTGCGGTTAAAGCACTGGAGGCTGGAAAGCCGGACGAAAAACACCCGCTGCCACGCTCTTTCCTCCAGCCTCCGGCGCTCTCTCCGGCTCCTTGCCTTACATGGCACGATCATCCTGCAGACTTGCCCGATGTATGGGAAAATCGCCGGCCACATTCCCGCGTATCCCAGCCAATGCCCCGACACCCGCACATCGCCGAAAAAGGCCGGCTGCATCCGCGCAACCGCCACCAGGGCCGTTACGACTTTCCGGCGTTGATCACCGCCAGCCCGGAGCTGGCCGAGTACGTGATCCTCAACCCCTACGGCAAGCAGAGCATCGACTTCGCCAACCCGCAGGCCGTCAGGACCTTCAATCGCGCCCTGCTCAAGCAGCTATACGGCATCGCCCACTGGGACATCCCCGAAGGCTACCTGTGCCCTCCGGTCCCCGGCCGCGCCGACTACCTGCATGGCCTGGCCGACCTGCTGGCACACCACAATGGCGGCGAAATCCCCCGGGGCACGGGTATCCGGGCACTGGACATCGGCACCGGCGCCAACTGCATCTACCCCCTGATCGGCGTGAAGGAGTACGGCTGGCGCTTCCTCGCCACGGATATCGATCCTACAGCCCTGGCCTGCGCCCGCACCACCATTGCCGCCAATGGCCTGGAAAAATCCATAGAACTGAGGCAGCAGCGGGAGCAACGGCATATTTTCCATGGCCTGCTCGGCAGCGAAGAACGCTTCGACCTCAGCCTGTGCAACCCGCCGTTTCATGCCTCGCAGGCAGAAGCCAGCAGTGGCAGCCAGCGCAAATGGAAAAACCTCGGGCGGCTCGACCCGCAGCGCAAACTGCCGGCGCTGAATTTCGGCGGGCAGAGCAACGAACTCTGGTGCGAAGGCGGGGAAATCGCCTTTATCGGCAAAATGGCCGATGAAAGCCTCGAGGTCGCCGCACAGGTCCGCTGGTTCAGCACCCTGGTGTCCAAGGCCGGCAATATCGAGCCCCTGCGCAAGCGCCTGGCCAGGCTGGGCGCCCGCCACCTGCATATAGGCGAAATGGCCCAGGGGCAGAAGCGCAGCCGCTTCGTCGCCTGGAGCTTTTCCGAACACCCCGACACCAAGCCATAGGCTTCAGGCCTATGGCTTGCGGGCGATCGCGCCACGCACGGCAAAGAGCCGGAAAAAGCACTGGAAGGCTGAAGGCTGGACGAAAGGGCATGGCAGCCGGTGTTTTTCGTCCAGCCTTCCAGCCAGCGCTTTTATCGAAGCACCTTGCCCATGAATAACCACATAGTGCGATCCCCCGCTTACAGCCTTACCAGTGCAGGGTTTCCTTGAGAAAGGGAATGGTCAGTCGCCGTTGCGCCTGCAGCGAGGCCTGGTCCAGGCGGTCCAGCAGTTCGAACAGCGCGCTCATGTTGCGATCGCCACGGGTCAGGATAAAACGCCCAACATCCTCCGGCAGGTCGAGCCCGCGCCGCGAGGCGCGCAACTGCAAAGCGCGCAGCTTGTCCTCGTCGGACAACTGGCGAAGCTGGAATACCAGCGCCAGGCTCAGGCGCGACTTCAGGTCCGGCAACACCACCGGCAACTCGCGTGGCGAGACACTGGCCGACAGCAGCAGACGCCGCCCGCCATCGCGCAGGCGGTTGAACAGGTGGAACAGCGCCTCTTCCCAGGCCGCATCCGCCACCACCGCATCCAGGTCGTCCAGGCACACCAGTTCGTATTGCTCGAGACCATCGAGCAGCTCCGGAGCGAACCCGGCCACTTCGGCCAGCGGCAGATAGACCCCCTGCTCTCCCCGCTCCTCGATACGCAGGCAGGCCGCCTGCAACAGATGGCTGCGGCCGACGCCGGAACCGCCCCACAGGTAGATCAACTCATCGGACCAGCCCGCGGCTGGCGAACAGAGCCGCTCCACATAGCCCAGCGCAGCGGCATTGGCGCCCGGGTAGAAATTGGCGAAAGTGGCATCGTCGCGCAGACGCACGCCAAGAGGCAGTTGAACGGGTTTCATGATCGTCTACGAAGTGATGCCAACGCGGGACAGGGCTCGAAGTGTATAGCGATCAGGGGGGCGAAGACAGCGCTGGAAAAGCGCAGGGCGAACCGGAAAGCGCCCGAGCCGGATGGTTTCCGTCCAACCCCGGCAGCCCGACCGGGGTGCCATCACCAACCGAAGCGCATCAGCGTGCCTTCCTCCACGGGCTCATCTTCCGCCTCAGCCGAAACCTCGGCCATGGCGGGCTCCTGCTCATGCTCCAGTTCATGCAATCCCGCCACCCGCAACTGCGCACGCACCTGCTCCGGGCGGCTTTGCAAGCGGTAGACCAGCCGCTCGCCATCCATGCGCGACAACGTCGCGCCCATGGCGCCGAGCAGGCGCTCCAGCTCGGCGAAACGCTCCACGTCGACCCCGGAAACCTCCAGTACGATTTGCTCGGCCGCGCCCGGAGCCACGACATAATGGGGCGCGATAAAGCGGCTGGCCGCCAGCAGCACGGCATCGGCCAGCGCTTCCTGACTTGGCGCGGCGACCTTGCCCTGGGTGTTTTCCTCGCCCAGCCACAAGCGCCACGCGGCAGACCACTCGCCATCCCGCTCGCTCGCCAGCACGGCCAGCAATGCATCGGCGTCATAACGCGCGGACGCGTCATGCAGCGTCCCGGCATCGGCCTGGGTCAACGTCTCCGGGGTCGCCAGCAGTTGCTCCTGCAGATCGGCCAGCGGCAACCGCAACGGCAAGCCTCGGTGCCGGGCGGCCTCACGCAGCATCGGCGCCCCCGCCTGGCCATCACCGATCAACTGCGCGCCGTCATCCTCCACATTGCCGGGCGCGCGCCCCAGCCACCACAGCAACAGGGCCGGGCGATTCTGCCCCCACAAGGCCAGCCCGGCCTGGCGCAGGCGCTGCTCGGTGGCCACCGGATCGAAATCCACCACCAGGCTGTCGCCTTCGTAGGCATACTGGCGCACCAGCGGCTGCGGGTTCTTGCGCAAGGCGGCGAGTTCGTCCTGCCCGCCCTCCAGGTCGCTTCCCGTCAGGCGCAACAGCAAGGTATCGAAAGCACGCTGCAGCGCTTGCGCCCGCTCTTCGGGTTGCTGGCTGGAGACCGCTTCGGTGACCTGATACAGGCCGTTCACCTGCGCCGCGAAAGCCAGCGGGGCGACGAGGCCGGCGCAACCCAGAAGGATGGAACGAAGGAAGACACGCATGGACGCAAGCTCTCGCGAAACGAATATCGGCATACCTTAAACAGCACCGCCAGGCGCAGCAATACAAAGGGTGCAGCAATACGAGGAATAGCGACACAAGGAATAGCGCCGGACTTCGGCCATTGCGGCGCCAAGGCTCGAAAAGAGCGCTGGAAGGCTGGAGGCTGAACGAAAGAGCGGGCCGCCGGTGTTTTTCGTCGAGCTTTCCCGCCTCCCGCATCTTTATCGAAGCGCATTGCCCTTGGATAACGACATAGCCGTGATTGCCCTGCCATCGACGCCAGCGGGATGGCTGCTGCATGGCAAGCCTGATAAAATCGCGCACTTTATCCTGCTGGCCCGGAACCCGCTTCCCGGCCCGGTCGCCCTTTACCGTTCGCATTACCTCCACAGGCCCGGATCATTATGAGCAAGCAACCCTCCCTCAACTATAAGGACGCTGGTGTCGATATCGATGCTGGTGAAGCGCTGGTCGAGCGCATCAAGGGCGTCGCCAAACGCACCGCCCGGCCTGAAGTGATGGGCGGCCTGGGTGGCTTCGGCGCACTCTGCGAAATCCCCGCCGGCTACCGGCAGCCGGTGCTGGTGTCGGGCACCGATGGCGTCGGCACCAAGCTGCGCCTGGCGCTGAACCTGAACCGCCACGACAGCATCGGCCAGGACCTGGTCGCCATGTGCGTCAACGACCTGGTGGTCTGCGGCGCGGAACCGCTGTTCTTCCTCGACTACTACGCCACCGGCAAGCTCAATGTCGATGTCGCCGCCACCGTGGTGACCGGCATCGGCACTGGTTGCGAACTGGCCGGCTGCGCCCTGGTCGGCGGCGAGACCGCGGAAATGCCCGGCATGTACGAAGGCGAGGACTACGACCTGGCCGGCTTCTGCGTCGGCGTGGTGGAAAAGAGCGAGATCATCGACGGCTCGCAGGTCGCCAGCGGCGACGCGCTGATCGCCCTGCCTTCCTCCGGCCCGCACTCCAATGGCTACTCGCTGATCCGCAAGATCCTCGAAGTCTCCGCCAGCGATATCGAAAGCACCCGGCTGGACGGCAAGCCGCTGGCCGAGCTGCTGATGGCGCCGACGCGCATCTACGTCAAGCCGCTGCTCAAGCTGATCGAGGACACCGGCGCGGTCAAGGCCATGGCCCACATCACCGGCGGCGGCCTGCTCGACAACATCCCGCGCGTCCTGCCGGAAGGCGCCCAGGCGGTGATCGACGTGGCCAGTTGGACCCGCCCGGCGGTGTTCGACTGGCTGCAGGAGAAAGGCAACGTCGACGAGCACGAGATGCACCGCGTACTCAACTGCGGGGTCGGCATGGTCATCTGCGTGGCCCAGGACAAGGTCGAAGAAACCCTCGTTAACCTGCGCGCCTCGGGCGAGCAGCCATGGGTCATCGGCTCCATCGGCCAGGCCGGCGCCGACGCTCCCCGCGTCCGGCTCGACAACCTGAAGCGCGCCTGATGCCCGATGCCTGCGATCTGGTCGTCCTGATATCAGGGGCCGGCAGCAACCTGCAGGCCCTGATCGACAGCCTGGGCAATCGCAACCCTGCACGCATCCGCGCGGTCATCAGCAACCGCGCCGATGCCTACGGCCTGCAGCGCGCGCGCCAGGCCGGGATCGAAACCCGCGTACTGCAGCCACGTGACTACCCCGACCGCGACGGCTTCGACGACGCCCTGGCGGATCTCATCGACGGCTACTCGCCCGACCTGGTGGTACTCGCCGGCTTCATGCGCATCCTCGGCCCGGCCTTCGTTCGTCGCTATAACGGCCGCCTGCTGAACATCCATCCATCCCTGCTGCCGAAGTACAAGGGACTGGATACCCACCGGCGCGCCCTCGAAGCTGGCGACAGTGAGCATGGCTGCAGCGTGCACTTCGTCACCGAAGAACTCGATGGCGGCCCCCTGGCGCTACAGGCGGTGGTTCCCATCCTTGCCGGCGAAGGCCTGGAAAACCTGGCCCAGCGCGTACATGAACAGGAACACCTGATCTACCCGCTGGCGGTGCGCTGGTTCGCCGAAGGACGCTTGCGCCTCGGCGCACAAGGCGCGATGCTCGACGGCACGCCACTACCGGCCACCGGCCAACTCATACGAATCTAGGAGATACCATGCGTCGCGCCCTGCTGCTTGCCCTTGCCGTACTGGCCCTGCCGGTGCAGGCCCTGGAACTCAAACCCTTCTCCGCCAGCTACACGGCGGACTGGAAGCAGGTACCGGTCAGCGGAACCGCCAAACGCAGCCTCGAACACCTGGAGGGCAACCTCTGGCAACTGGACTTCGAGGCCTCGATGCTGGTGGCCAGCCTCAACGAGCGCAGCCAGTTCACCCTCGAGGGCAGCAGCTTCCTCCCACAGAAGTACCGCCTCAAGCGTAGCGGGCTAGGCAAAGGCAAACGCGTCGAGCAGGATTTCGACTGGACCGGCAAACAGGTGCTCGGCAATGATCGGGGCGAGCAGGTCAAGCTGCCTCTCAACCCCGGGCTTCTGGACAAATCCACCTATCAACTGGTCCTGCAGCACGATGTCGCCGCCGGCAAGACCGGCATGAGCTACCAGGTGGTCGACGGCGACGAAATCGAAACCTACGACTTCCGCGTGCTCGGCGAAGAGAAAATCGCCACCAAGGCCGGCCAGGTCGATGCGATCAAGGTCGAGCGCGTGCGCGACCCGACCCAGAGCAAGCGCGTGACCATGCTCTGGTTCGCCAAGGACTGGGATTTCCTGCTGGTGCGCCTGCATCAGGTCGAGAAGGACGGCAAGGAGTACCAGATCATGCTGGAGGCCGGCCAGGTCGACGGCAAGCCCGTGCAAGGCAACTGATCCCGGGGCGGATGTCGCCATTCCATACGCGTCGGGAATGGCTCCGCTGACCGCCCGGCCTACGCATGGCCCCGGTATTTCATCGTGGCACGACACACAGCCGGCCCGGCCGGCATCCATAGACAGGTATTCGTATGCGCCCGCTGCTGTTCATGCTGTTCCCACTGCTCGGCGCCTGCCAGAGCTTTTTCGCCGCCCAGCAGCCGCCGGCAGTGGGAGAGCGCATGCAAGGTGAGGTGCGGCGGGAAGCGGGCACGCTGCTGCTGACCACCTGCCTGAGCACGCAGGAGCAGACCCTGTCGTTGCAGGACCAGAGCGACAGCGGCTTCAACGACGATGCCAACGCCCTGTTCGCCGACGGTGCGACACGCCTGTTCGTCGACATCGGCGGCCGCAAGCTCGGCAAGGCCAGCGCCGACGCCTACCCGCGCCTGGACGTCCGGCAGGTCTACCGCATCCAGAACGAAGGGCACGGCTGCGACGACCCGGCGCTACGCAGCCTGACCTTGCGCGCCAGCGGCAACGAACCCTTCTGGAACATCGCCATCAGCCCCCGTGGCCTGTTGCTCGAACGCCCGGACCAACCGCCACTGGCACTCCCCTATCTGGAAGAACAGTTGCCCCAGGGGCAGCTCAACTTCAGCAGCGAAGCCAACCAGCAGCGCCTGGAACTCTGGATCGCACCGCAACGTTGCGTGGACAGCGCCAGCGGCGCCGTCAGCCACCTGAGCGCGGTGCTCAGCATCGATGGCCAGCGCCAGAACGGCTGCGCCTATTTCGGCGCCCTGCGCAACCAGTGACCCGCACAATGGATTCCGAGACGAAGCACACATGAACCGAGCCCTCGACCTGCTGCAACCCTACCCCTTCGAAAAACTGCGGGCGCTGCTTGGCGGCGTGCAGCCGGCGGCAGGGCTGGCGCCGATCGCCCTGTCCATCGGTGAACCCAAGCACGAGTCCCCCGGCTTCGTGGCCCAGGCACTGACCGACAACCTCCGGCAACTGTCGGTCTACCCGACCACCCTGGGCATCGCGCCCCTGCGCGAAGCCATCGCCGCCTGGTGCGAAAGGCGCTTTACCGTGCCCTCTGGCTGGCTCGACCCGGCGCGCCACATACTACCGGTCAATGGCACCCGCGAGGCGCTGTTCTCCTTCACCCAGGCCGTAGTGGACCACCAGTCCGACGGCCTGGTGCTCAGCCCCAACCCGTTCTACCAGATCTATGAAGGCGCCGCCCTGCTGGCCGGCGCCACGCCGCACTACCTGCCCTGCCTGGAAGAAAACGGCTTCAACCCGGACTTCGACGCCGTGGCGCCGGAAACCTGGCGGCGCACACAGATCCTGTTCCTCTGCTCCCCCGGCAACCCCACCGGCGCGCTGGTGCCGCTGGAAACCCTGAAGAAACTGATCGCCCTGGCCGACCAGCATGACTTCGTCATCGCCGCCGACGAGTGCTACAGCGAACTCTACTTCGACGAGGACAGCCCGCCACCCGGCCTGCTCAGCGCCTGTGCCGCCCTGGGCCGCAGCGACTTCAAGCGCTGCGTGGTGTTCCACAGCCTGTCCAAGCGCTCCAACCTGCCGGGCCTGCGTTCGGGCTTCGTCGCCGGCGATGCCGATATCCTCAAAGCCTTTCTGCTCTACCGCACCTACCATGGCTGCGCCATGCCGGTGCAGACGCAACTGGCCAGCATCGCCGCCTGGAACGACGAGCAGCATGTCCGCGCCAACCGCGACCTGTATCGCAGCAAATACGACGCGGTACTGGACATCCTCGCCCCCGTCCTCGATGTGAAGCGGCCGGACGGCGGCTTCTATCTGTGGGCCAGGACGCCCGGTGATGACACCCGGTTCACCCGCGACCTGTTCGCCCGCCAGAACGTCACGGTGGTACCCGGCTCATACCTGTCGCGCGAAGTCGATGGCGGCAACCCCGGCGCTGGCCGTGTACGCATGGCGCTGGTAGCGCCCCTGGCCGAATGCATCGAGGCGGCACGACGCATCCGTGCCTTCGTACGGGAAGCCTGAAAAACATGCCTCATGTCGTTTATCGGGCAAGAGCGGCGACAGGCCATAAGCTTGCAGTGGAGTATCCTTAGGGCGCCGTGCGCACCGGGGAGATACCCTGTACTTGCCAGTGCGCACGGCACACCCTTGCAGCCTCTTCCTGCTCGGAACCTGCCGCTTGCCACTGCATCTTGCCGCAACGCCGTTCACCCCTGTCACAATTCATGCATATCGGCCCGGTAAAAAGCCTCAACCCCTGGACGTTGTAAGCTATGCCGCGCCCACGACAAGAGAATTAGCAATATGGCCATGAACGATATCTATGCCGAGTCCGAACCCGGACGTGCCGAGGTCGACGCACTGCCGGGGAACGTCCTGCTGGAATTCGGCGCCCCCTGGTGCGAGCACTGCCAGGCCGCCCAGCCGCTGCTGGCCGAAGCCTTGCGCGGCCAGCCAGTGCATCACCTGAAGATCGAGGATGGTCCGAAAAGGCGCCTGGGCCGCTCATTCAAGGTCAAACTCTGGCCGACCTTGATCCTGTTGCGCAACGGCCATGAGATCGCTCGCAGCGTGCGCCCGACCGATGTCCGGGAAATCCATGCCCTGCTGCAGGGCATGGACGCGCAATAGCCGCCGGACTTTTCCCACTACCGGTCATGGCATAATCCATGACCCAGCGATGCCCAAGGAGGAATATTCCATGGCCGCAACCAGACCCGGCCTGCGCCTGTACGGAATCAAAGCATGCGACACCATGAAAAAGGCTCGAACCTGGCTGGAAGAACATGGCCTGCCCTATGACTTCCATGACTACAAGAGCGCCGGTATCGACCGCGCTCACCTGCAGGCCTGGTGCGACGAACATGGCTGGCAGGTCGTACTCAACCGTGCCGGCACCACCTTCCGCAAGCTCGACGATGCGCAGAAGGCCGACCTCGACCAGGCCAAAGCCATCGAACTGATGCTGGCGCAACCGTCGATGATCAAACGCCCGGTGCTAGAACTGGGCGACAAGACACTGGTCGGATTCAAGCCCGACACCTACGCTGCCGAACTGGCCAGCACGAACTGAACCACGCCCGCACGGCGGACGTGCTCTACACAAGGATAATCCGATGTCCAGCAACACCTTCAGCCTCGCCTTCGGCGTCGGCACCCAGAACCGCCAGGGCAACTGGCTGGAAGTCTTCTACGCACAGCCCCTGCTGAACCCGGACAGCGCGCTGGTGGACGCCGTCGCACCGCTGCTGGGCTATAGCGGTGGCAACCAGGCGATCGCCATCAACACCACCCAGGCGGCCCAACTGGCCGACGCCATCAAGCCGCTGGACGCGGTCCAGCATGCCCTGCTCACCCGCCTGGCTGAAAGCCACCGTCCGCTGGTAGTCACCATCCTGGCGGAAGACGCGGCCCTGACCTCCACCCCGGAGGCCTACCTCAAGCTGCACCTGCTGTCCCATCGCCTGGCCAGGCCGCACGGCCTGAACCTCGCCGGCATCTTCCCGCTGCTGCCCAACGTCGCCTGGACCAACCATGGCGCGGTGGACCTGGCCGAACTGGCCGAACTGCAACTGGAAGCACGCCTGAAAGGCGACCTGCTGGAAGTCTTCTCGGTGGACAAATTCCCGAAAATGACCGACTACGTGGTGCCGAGCGGGGTACGTATCGCCGACAGCGCCCGTATCCGCCTGGGCGCCTACATCGGTGAAGGCACCACGGTGATGCACGAGGGCTTCGTCAACTTCAACGCCGGCACCGCCGGCCCGGGCATGATCGAGGGCCGGGTCTCGGCCGGGGTCTTCATCGGCAAGGGCTCGGACCTCGGTGGCGGCTGCTCGACCATGGGCACCCTGTCCGGCGGCGGCAATATCGTCATTTCCGTCGGCGAAGGCTGCCTGATAGGCGCCAATGCAGGGATTGGCATCCCGCTGGGCGATCGCAACACCGTGGAGTCCGGCCTGTACCTCACCGCCGGCACCAAGGTCGCCCTGCTGGACGACCAGAACCAGTTGGTTCAAGTGGTCAAGGCCCGCGAACTGGCCGGCCAGAATGACCTGCTGTTCCGCCGCAACTCCCAGACCGGCGCAGTGGAATGCAAGAGCAACCGTTCCGCCATCGAGCTGAACGAAGCCCTGCACGCCCATAACTGAGCGACTGCCGCGCCATGCGTCCATGCATGGCGCGGCCCATGATTCGAGTTCCCTCCCGTGCCCGTCCTGATTGTCGATGAGTTCGTCAGTTTCACCCTGGCGATCATGCTGCTGTTCGCCGGAAAGATCCTGACCCTGCGCACCGAGCTGTTACGCCGCTACAGTATTCCTGAACCCGTGATTGGCGGTTTCATCTGTGCGGCGGTGGTCGCTTTCGCTTATTACGTACTGGGCACGCAGATCCAGTTCGAACTCCAGGTACGCGACCTGCTGATGCTGTATTTCTTCGCCGCCATCGGCCTGAAGGCGGACCTGCGCACCCTGCTCAAAGGCGGTCGCCCGCTGCTGGTCCTGCTGCTGTTGGCCAGTGTCTTCATCGTCCTGCAGAACCTGCTGGGCATGGGCGTCGCGACGGCCTTCGGCCTGGAACCGCGGGCCGGGCTGATGGCCGGGTCGATCTCGCTCACCGGGGGCGTCGGCACCACACTGGCGTGGGCGCCGCAATTCGTCGAGCAACTGGGCATCGCCAACGCCATGGAGCTGGGGATCGCCAGCAACACCCTGGGCCTGATCGCCGCCTGCATGCTCGGCGGGCCGATCGCCCGCTACCTGATGCAGCGCCATCGCCTGCAACCCTCGGACAACACCCACCTGGACATAGGCCGCTCCTATGAAGAGGAACAACCCAAGCTCGACTACTACGGCGTGCTCTGGGCCTGGATGGGCCTGAACGTGGCCCTGTTGCTGGGACAGGGCATCGCCGAGACGCTGGAAAGCGCCGGCCTCAACCTGCCACGTTTCGTCAGTTGCCTGCTGGCCGGCATCCTGATCCGCAACCTGCTGCCCCACCTGCTGGGCCGCCAGCTCGCCCGCAACTGGCCCGGCGCCCAGCAGGGGCTGGCGCTGATCTCGGATATCTGCCTGGGCATGTTCCTGACCATGGCGCTGATGAGCCTCAGGCTATGGGAGCTGCAATCGGTATTCTTCTTCATACTGGTGGCCATCGGACTGCAACTGCTGCTATGCATCGCCTACATCCTGCTGGTGGTCTTCCGCTGCATGGGACGGGACTACGAAGCGGCGGTGATCTGCGCCGGCTTCGGTGGTATCAGCCTGGGCTCGACGGCCACGGCGGTGGTCAACATGACCGCCGTGGCGCAACAGTACGGGGCGGCGCACCGGGCCTTCATCCTGGTGCCACTGGTATGCGGTTTCTTCATCGACCTGGTCAATGCGCTGGTCATTCACTTCTTCACGGGACTCTAGGCATGCCCCTCATCACCTCGCCATGGCGCCAGGATTTCCCCGGTATTCTCGCCCTGCAGGCCGACGGGCAGACCTACCTGGACAGCGCCGCCACCGCGCAGAAACCCCAGGCCATGCTCGATGCCCTGCTCGATCACTACCGCCATGGCACGGCCAACGTCCATCGTGCCCAGCACCCGCCGGCCGAGCGCACCACCCGCGCCTTCGAAGACACCCGCGCCGCCGTCGCGCGCTGGCTGAACGCCGCGCGCCCGAGCGAGATCGTCTTCACCCATGGCGCCACCGAGGCCTTCAATCTGCTGGCCTATGCACTGGAAAGCGAATTCGCGGCCGGCGACGAGATCGTCATCAGCGCGCTGGAACACCACGCCAACCTGCTGCCCTGGCAACAACTGGCGCGCCGCCGTGGCCTTGCGCTGCGCGTACTGCCGCTGGACGAGCGGGGCCATATCGACCTGCTCCAGGCACAGGCGATCATCGGCGCGAACACCCGCCTGCTCGCCATCAGCCAGCTCTCCAACGTCCTCGGCAACCGCCAGCCGCTGCCGGAACTGCTGGCGCTGGCCAGGCGGCACGGGGCGCTCACGGTGGTCGACGGCGCCCAGGGTGTGGTGCATGCACGCCAGGACGTACGCGCGCTGGGCTGCGATTTCTATGTGTTCTCCAGCCACAAGCTGTACGGCCCCGACGGCCTGGGCATTCTCTATGGGCGGGAAGACGCCCTCGCCCGCCTGGCGCCTTGGCAGTTCGGCGGCGAAATGCTGCAGGAAGCCGACTACCAGTGGGCCAGCTTCCGCGCGGCCCCCATGGGGCTGGAGGCCGGCACCCCGCCCATAGGGCCGGTGATCGGCTTCGGTGCGACCTTGCAATACCTCTCTTCCCTCGACCCACTGCGGGTTCAGGAACATGAACGACGGCTGCACCAGGCCCTGCTCGACGGTCTTAGCCAGCGCCGTGGCGTCGTCCTGCTCGGCACGCCGGACAGCGCCCTCGCCAGCTTTATCGTGCAAGGCGTCCATCATGCCGACCTGGCCCAGTTGCTCGGTGAACAGGGCGTTGCCGTGCGCAGTGGCAGCCACTGCGCCATGCCGCTGCTACGCAGCCTCGGGCATGACGGCGCCCTGCGCGTATCCCTGGGGCTGTACAACGACGAACATGACCTGCGGCGCTTTTTCGATGCGCTGGACCAGGCCCTGGAGATACTGCGATGACCTCGCTGCCAGCCGAAGCCCGGGAGGCACTGGCGCAGTTCGCCGACTGCCAGGGCTGGGAGGCGCGCGCCCGACTGCTGATGCAGTGGGGCGAACGGCTGGCCCCGCTCGCCCCGCAAGAGCGCTGCGACACCAACCGCGTGGAAGGCTGCGAAAGCCGGGTCTGGCTGGTCGCGCAACACCAGGGCGGGCACTGGCAACTGCGCGCCGACAGCGATGCCCGCCTGCTACGCGGCCTGCTGGCGCTATTGCTGGTGCGTATCCAGGGCCTCGATGGCAAAACCCTGGAAACCCTCGACCTGGCCGAATGGTTCCAGCAACTGGGGCTCGCCCGCCAGCTCTCGCCATCGCGCAGCAATGGACTGCACGCGGTGTTGCAACGTATCCACGGCATCATCACCAACCCGCAAGCGTAAGACTCGTTGCCGTCCCTGGCGGCGAAGGCCCGCCCCGCCACCAGGCATCCGCACAGCCACTCGCGCTGAAGCCAGACCTCTTGCCAATCCAGTTGATGAGACGAAGCTCTTGCGTACCCAGGCACCCCGTTCGCGGGCAGCCCATGCCTGCGGGAGCCGCCCATCATTTTCCCACCAATCGGCATAGGGGGCAGTCCTCATGGACTGCGCCCCTGCCACACCACCCGGCATGCGGGTCCGCACCGGGCGGTTCGAGAGATTGAGATCATGAGAGCCGGGGCAGTCCCAAGCGGTCGAACCAGGCCAGGTTCAGCACGC
>NZ_QJUO01000030.1 GCF_004327335.1 Stutzerimonas kirkiae
CGCCCGCCCATGACGACTCATGCCCGACCGCCCCGGCCTCCACCACCACCACCGGCTCCCCGGCCCGCGCCAGGTGATAGGCCGACAACAGGCCGATGACCCCGGCCCCCACTACAACCGTTTCTCTGTTCACACATCCCCCGTTACCCACGTCACATTTCTGCCATCCGCACCTTGTGCGAACGACGAACCGGGCTACAACACAGCTACCCGTATCGGAACATTCCACGGTACGACACGACATTGCATTGGCAGGCGAACATGATACGTCCAAAGCGCATGCAGCATGAGCGGCAATCCGCCTTCACTCGTGAACGGCAACTCGCCTTCAGTCTCGGCGAACTGCTGCTGGTCACCGCCCTGCTCGGCATCCTCATCGGCCTGGGCGCCCAGCCCCTGGCACAGATGGTCACGCAGCAGCGCCAGCAGGCCCTGCTCGGCCAGTTGCGCAACAGCCTGCAGCATGCGCGCGCGCAGGCGCTGCTGCTGGGCGAAAGCGTCGAGATCTGCGGCTCGGCGCAGGCCACAAGCTGCAATGACGACTGGTCGTCCGGCTGGAGGCTGCACCGCCCCGGGCGCGACCAGGCGCTCCAGCACCACCGCCTGGCGCACGGCGAGCACCTGCACTGGAGCGGTTTCACCCAGCGCATACGCTTCCTGCCCAACGGCACCAGCCCCAGCGGAAACGGTCGTTTCTACCAGTGCCGCGGCGAACGGCTGGCCTGGCAACTGGTCCTCAACCGCCAGGGCCGCCTGAAGACCACGACACACAAGGAGAACGCCGCCAGGGACGCGCTATGCCGGAGTAAGAGCAGCCATACGCCTGAAACCTGAAACCTGAAACCTGCGGCACGCCTCGAGCCGGCACACCTTTCGGAAACCTCGACTCCATCACGGAAGCAAAAACACCGAACGGCGATAATCCCTCCCATGCACAGGCCAGACACGGGACTTCGCCATGTCCGCTCCCCACGCCAGCCAGGGCTTCGGCCTGCTCGAACTGCTGGTCACCCTGCTACTGACCAGCACCGCCCTGCTCGGCATGATTGCCATGCAGGGCCAGGCAATCCGCCATGTCCTGGCGGCGACACAGCAGCAGAAAGCCATATTCCTCGCCAACGACCTGCTCGAACAATTCGCTGGCGACCCTGCGTGGATGGCGGCTCATGGTTTCGCAAAGCTGCCGGCTGCCGCCTGCGGCAGCGGCGCGCTGCAACCGATGGCGCAGCGGCTCGCCTGCTGGGCGCAGGCGGTGGAAAGCGAACTGCCCGGAGCCAGGGCCCTGGAAGACCAATTCCATCTATGCCATTCGACCACGCCCGGCCTCTGCAACGGCGGTAGCCTGCTGGAACTGCAACTGGCCTGGCATGCCAGCGGCGCCGGCTGTACCGCCCGAGGAACGTCAGGGGCACGCCCGATCTGCCACTACCGCCTGCGGACCGCGCCATGAACGCCTGCATGCCCGGCCCAACCCGGCTACAAGGCGGCCTCTCGCTGGCGGAGCTGTTGCTCGGCATGGCCATCGGCAGCGCCCTGCTGCTCGGCCTGAGCCTGTTCTACATCGATAACCGACGTCACTACCTGTTCCTGCAGAGCCAACTGGAAAACCTGGAAAATGCCCGTCATGCCTTTCTCCTGCTGGAGCAGGAGGTTTCCAGGGCAGGCTACCGGCGCCAGCCCGACCAGCCCTACGAAATCGCCTTCGGCCCCCAGCAGTTCGGCGCCGCCGGCAAACTCTGCGACCTGGAACAGGGGCAGGTATTCAAATACATCGACGACAGCAGCTTCTGCCTGCGTTACCAGCCCGCACTCCCCGACAGCTACAGTTGCGACGGCAAGCCGATCGACGCCATCCCCGCAACGCCCTACACCACCCACCCTGGCGCGCCGGTCATTGCCCTGTTCTCAGCGGACCGGCAGACGCGCGAACTGCGCTGCAATGGCGACGCCATCGTGCATGATCTCGAACATATACGCTTCGAATACGCGGTTGCCGACACCGCCGCAGCGGGCTCTCAGCACTACACCGATACGCCCGGGCCCAGCCAGGCGATAAGCGCCATCCGCTACCTCGCCTGCCTGGCCAGCACGCGCGAAGTCAGGCGCGACACGGCCCCCCGCCCGGAAGATTGCCCCGGCCCCGCCGACAGGCGCCTGTATGCCAGCTTCGGCAACGGCATTGCCCTGAGGAACCACCGACCATGACGAACCGCCAAGCACCACGCCCGGACGGTTTCACGCTGCTGCCGGCACTCGCCCTGCTACTGGTCCTGAGCGCCCTGGCCAGCGCCGGTATGCGCAGTGTCGCCCTGGAAACCCGCCTCACCGGCCATCTCGCCGAACGGCAACGCCTGCTGGCGGCCGCGGCAGCCGGGATCAGCGATGCCGAACGGCGCATACGCCAGGCAGGTCCCCTGGAGCCACGGCAAAACTGCGGCGATATCTGCCTGCTCGCACGCCAGCCCGGCTACCCCGCGGACTTCAGCGAACGCCAGGCCTACCTGGCCGAAGATGCCGCGACGCTCGATTACGACGTTTACTGGTATGCCCTGGCCATCCCCGGTGGCGAGCGCGAGGCCGAGACGGCAACGCCCGAGTACGGCAGCCTGCTGCAGGGCGAGGGAATCTTCCACTATGAGATCAACAGCCGGGCGGAAAATGGCGAACGCCATGCCGGCTTGCGCTCCACACTGGCACTGGACGCCAGGGGCAGGATCGAACATGCGGCACCATGAATCGCCTATCCACGCCATGCCTGAGCCCATGCCCAGCATCACCCCGGTGTCGATCCAGCGGTCGGATATCGCTATGGCCAGGCTCCACCGGGGCGACCCTGGCCGCGAACAGCGGGGACCGCAGAAACCCCGCGGGCAAGCTCGCTCCCAGCAGTGCGCGACAGCGCTGCGGCGAAGACGAACACCCCTCCGATACCCAACCATCGTTGCAACACTGGCCCTGTTCCTCGCCAGCATGGCCAGCGGCCAGGCCGCCCCCCTGGATGAGCAGTTGCCGTTCGAGGTCGATAATGCCCGCCCGGCCGTATCGACCCGGCAAGGCTCCGATGGACTGATCGACAGCGTCTACAGCGGCAGCTTCTCCTGTACCGACTGGAGCGGCGACCTGAGTCGGAGCGACCGCGCCGCCGATGGCACCAGCATCCGCCGATGGTCGGCCAGGGAACGCAACCAGGGCAGCCTGGCCAACGTCATGCTGGCCGACCCGGCAGCCGCCAATGGCCTCAAGGCATTCACCTGGGACAACCTCAACGGCGACCAGCAGGAGATGTTGCACAGGAACCCGGACGACCCTGCAGGACGCGGGGATGGCCGGGGCCGAGAGCGAGTCGCCTATCTCCTCGGCGAACGCCTGAATGAAGGAGACGGGCAGGATGACTTCCGCAAGCGCCAGGGGCTGATCGGCGCCATCGTTCACGCCAGCCCGGCCATCGTCTCGACACCCGGCTACCTCGCGCACCTGGCCGACGCCATCGAGAACCCCGAAGGCCGCGCAGGCTATCGCGACTACCAGGCATTCCGCATGGCCCTTGCCGGCAACGACGGGCGCCAGAAACGCCTCTACATCGGCGCCAACGACGGCATGCTGCACGCTATCGACGCCGAAACGGGCGTATCCACATTCGCCTTCATCCCCACTGCGGCCATACCCGGCCTGCACCGGCTGACCAGCCAGAACTTCGGCCAGGATGGCCCCCCCTTCTTCGTCGACGGCACACCCGTGGTGCGGGATGTCTACTTCAACGACAGCCTCGGCTGGCGTAGCGTGCTGGTCGGCACCCTGGGGCGCGGAGGCCGCGCCCTCTTCGCCCTGGACGTGACACACCCGGACGCCATCAGCCTGCTCTGGGAATTCGGCGACAACACGCCCCAGGGCGATCCGGACCTGGGCTACAGCCTGCCACGCCCCGAGATCGTCCGCCTGCACAGCGGCCAGTGGGCCGTACTGCAGGGCAACGGCCCGGCCAGTGCCCAGCGGCGTGCGGCCCTGCTTATCATCGACATCCAGAGCGGCCGGCTACTCGGCAAACTGCTGCCGCCCCCGACCGTAGAGGCACCCAATGGCCTCTCCAGCGTCCGCGCCGCCGATAACGACAGCGACGGCCTGGCCGACTATGCCTATGCCGGGGACCTGCAGGGCAACCTGTGGCGCTTCGACCTGCTGCCAACCGGCCTGCCGTCCGGCGAAACGCAACAGGACCCACTCGCTCCATCGGCCCTCGGCCCGGTCAACCTCGCGGACTTCGCCATCGCCTACCAGGCGACACCGTTGTTCAGCGCCCGGGACGACCAGGGAAAGCGCCAACCCATCACCCTCCAGCCATCCCTCATTCGCCATCCTGGCCGGTTGGGCTACCTGGTCCTGTTGGCCACTGGCAGGCATTCCGCTGTGGACGGCGGCACGGACCACAGTCAGACCGCCAGCGTCTATGCCATATGGGATCGCAAGAGCAAAGGCCAGCGGACACTGGCAAGCGATACCGGAGCCCGCCGCGACAACCTGCTGACCCAGCACCCGGGTAGCCAGCGCACGGTCGACTGGTACGGAGAAAACGGCACTGCCCATTGGGGCTGGAAGCTCGACCTGCCAATGGACGCTGCCCGAACGGGCGAAAGGGTCATCGCCGACATGACCCGCCATGGCCATACCCTGTTATTCAGCAGCCAGGGGCATGGCCCGGCCATCTGCTCCGGCCCCCGTGAAAGCTGGCTCCACAGCATCGATGCGCGCAGTGGCGCCAGCGCCTTGGCAGGCCCGGGAACGGATGACAGCGACAGCAACCCGGACCAGCAGCCCCCGCCCATCAGCCTGGGGACCCGGGGAGGCTTCGCCCTGGCGGCCGAAGGGCGGGTCTTCGGCAACGATACGGACGCCCTCGGTGGCCAGCAGATGAATGCCGCCAGCGACGACTCGGGGCGTCGGAGCTGGCTGGTCCTCCCAGAACAATACCGATGAAAGCGTACGCCCGGGCGCTACAAGGCGGCTTCAGCCTGATGGAACTGACGATCGTCGCGGCCATCATCGGCACCCTGGCCGCCATCGCCTATCCCGACTACCGGGAATACCGCCTGCGCGGCCTGCGTAGCGAAGGCCAGGCCCTGCTGCTGGAGCTGGCGACCCGGCAGGAAGCCTACTTCGCCCAGTACAACCGTTATGCGATCAGCGCCAGCGACTTCGACCAGTTGGGCCTGTCGGTCTCGGCTCACGGGCACTATGGGGCCGCCGTGGCGGCAGGCGACGGCGGCTACAGCCTGGCCGCGCTGGCGCGCTTTCGCGACGACGATTGCGCGAATCTCAGCCTGGACGCCCTGGGCAATCGCGGCAACAGCGGCCGGGCCGGGCCGGAGCGCTGCTGGCGTTGATCAGCGCCGGGCGAACACCATCGCCTTCAGGCCAGCCTCGGCATCGATATCCTCGAACTCGGGAGGATTTTCCAGGCGCTGGCAGAACTGCAGCTCCGGTGCCTCTTCGGCCATGCATTCGAGCAGGAAAGCCGTCCCGGTCGCGGGATCGTTGACACAGGCCAGTACCTGCCCCTGCTCGCTCAATAGCTCGGGCAGGCGGCGCAGGATCTTGCGGTAATCCCGGCTCAGGGCAAAGCTGCCTTTCTGGAAGGATGGCGGGTCGATGATCACCAGGTCATAGGGGCCCAGCCTGCGTACCTTGCCCCATGAGCGAAACAGCTCATGCCCGAGGAAACTCACCTTTTCCAGGTCATGCCCGTTCAGGCGATGATTCTCTCGCCCGCGCGCCAGCGCCGCCCTGGCCATGTCCAGATTCACCACATGCTCGGCGCCACCGGCAATCGCCGCCACCGAAAACGCGCAGGTATAGGCGAACAGGTTCAGCACACGCCGCCCGCTGGCATGCTCCCTGACCCAGCGCCGGCCATGGCGCATATCCAGAAACAGCCCGATATTCTGGTTACGCCCGGGATCGAGGCGAAAACGCAGGCCATCCTCGCTGACCGGCCAGTGCTCCACCTCGGTGCCCAGCAGCCAGCGAGTCGCGCTGTCCGGCAGGTAGCGCTGCTGCAGTAGCAGCGTATGGGCGCCACAAGCTGCCCAGGCATCGGAGCGGGTCAGCTCCAGCAGCATCCGTTCCAGCGCCGCCAGTTGCTCGGGCAGCGGTTCACGGAACAGAGCGACCAGCAGGCTGCCCTGCAGCCAGTCCACGGTTATCTGCTCCAGACCCGGCCAGCGCCGGCCGCGCCCATGGAACAGACGCCGCACCTCATCCGGCGCCGCGGCCAGGGCACGGGTCAGATACTGTTGCAGGAAATGGAGAGCGTCGGGCGTCATGGAGAAGGCCAGCTATGAAAGGAGCCGCATTGTACTGTGCTCCGCTTGCCGATGCCCGCACGCGCCCCTGCCCATACCAGGGCGATCACGCCATGTCGTTGCGCGTCAAGGTGCCTCGATAGAGGCGCTGGCGGCTGGAACGCTGGACGAACGATACGGGCGGCGCCGCTGTTCCGTTCAGCCTCCGGCACCCCAGCACGCTGTTCGTGCCCCTGGCCGCGACGAAACGGCAACAGCCCCTGGCCATCAACAATGACGACTTACCGGTATAATTGCTCCCGAACGGTCCAACCGGACCCTATCCGCCGCAACCCTCACAGAGAACATGATGGACGAATTCGAAGCCATCCGCCCCTATACCGACAGAGAAGTCCCCACCGTCATGGCGCGTCTTTTCGCCGACCGTGAATTTCTCGATATCCTCGCCCGCTTCCGCTTTCCGAAGCTGGCCGGGCCGCTGGGCTGGCTGCTCAAACCCCTGATTTCGCGGAAATTGCACAAGGAATTCGCCGGCATCCACTCGGTGGATATGCTGCAGCAGCGTATAGAGTCCTATGTGGAGCGCACCATCGCGCGCGCCACCGACGGCGTCACCTATTCGGGCCTGGATGGCCTGCAGGCCGGTCAGTCCTACCTGTTCCTGGCCAACCACCGGGACATCGTGATGGACCCGGCATTCGTCAATTACGCGGTATTCCAGACCGGCATGCGCACCCCCAGGATCGCCATTGGCGACAACCTGCTGCAACGCCCCTTCGTCAGCGACCTGATGCGCCTGAACAAGAGCTTCATCGTGCAACGCTCGTTGACCGGGCGCCGCGAGAAACTGGCGGCGTACCAACTGCTCTCCGCCTATATCAACCACTCGATCCGCAGCGATGGCGAGTCGATCTGGATTGCCCAGGCGGAAGGCCGCGCCAAGGATGGTGACGATCGCACCGACTCGGCGATTCTCAAGATGCTGCACATGAGCCGCAAGGACGAGGCCTTCGCCGAAACCCTGGCGGCCCTGCACCTGACGCCGGTATCCATCAGCTACGAATACGACCCCTGCGACCAGGCCAAGGCCCGCGAACTGTATACCCGAGCCAGTACGGGCAGCTACCAGAAAACGCCGGGAGAGGACGATGCCAGCATCGCGCTGGGTATTACCGGCTACAAAGGCAGGGTCCATGTGCATTTCGGCCAGCCGGTGGTCGCGCCCCAGGAAGATGCCAAGCAACTGGCCTATGCCCTGGACCAGCAGATCCTCTCCGGCTACCGGCTGTTCCCGGTCCACTACCTGGCCTACGCCAGTTGGGATGAACGCGACCCGCAGTTGGCGGTGCCACAAGCTGCGACGCTGTTCTCCAGCGATGAGCTGGAACGCGCCCGGCAGGAATGGAACAGGCGCCTGCAGGCCTGCCCCGTCGAACAACGCCCCTACCTGATCCGGCAATACGCCACCCCGGTACGCAACCAGTACCGGGTCAAGGCGGGACTACCGCTCTAGGGTGTTCGATACAGCGGTGTCCGGCCAGAAGCAGCCGGAAGCCTGAAACCATGCGATGCATGCCTGTTCAGAA
Organism: Stutzerimonas kirkiae; assembly: GCF_004327335.1. Classification (GTDB taxonomy): domain Bacteria; phylum Pseudomonadota; class Gammaproteobacteria; order Pseudomonadales; family Pseudomonadaceae; genus Stutzerimonas; species Stutzerimonas kirkiae. The sequence goes on from NZ_QJUO01000030.1 coordinate 7,883, forward strand.
CACCCGGCTCAACCAGGAAACCGCCAGCCCCAGGCCCAGGCCGGCGAAGCCGGCCGCGTAGAATACGAAATCGACACGCGCCTCGCGCTGCACCTCCTCCTGGCGCTCACGCCGGGCACGCTGCGAGGCATCGTTCAGCGGCCGGCGCATGGCCGCCACGACCCGCTGACGGCGACGTGTGCTCACCAGCACCCAGGAACCGGTGAGGCTGATAATGAGCGCAAGGCAGTTGAGTACCAGGGACACGGAAATACATTCACTCTGCGATTGGCCCGGACACGACATGGGCGGTTGGACACAGGATCCCCTTCTCCAGGGTATCGCCAGGCGCTACCCGGCCCGGGCAGCACAGGGAAACCATCGGACATGGGCCTGGCTTGTCACGAACGAGCACCGTCGACGATGGCCCACGGATAAACGGCATTCACCGGATAACCGGAACGATCGGAGACAGGCCAAGGGCGATCGCGCGATGCACCACCAGAGGACCAAAAAGAGCGCTGGAGGGCTGCAAACTGAACGACAGCGCATGGCAACCGGCGTCTTTCGTCCAGCTTTCCAGCCTACAGCGCCTTTATCGAAGCACCTTACCCGTGGATAACGGCATGACGCCATCCCGCCTCACTGGGCCAGGGTCTGGCCGATACGCTGATCGCGGAAGACCCGGGTCAACGCATCGCTCATGACTTCGCTGATCAGCCGGGTGTTGGTCTGCTCGTTGGGCGCCATGCCGAAGCGCTGGTTCAGCGATGCGCCATAACGGCCACTGTAGCTGCGCCCGGCGTTCTGCACCTCGACCCGGTAGGTCGCACTGATATCGGCCTCGGTCACGTACAGGCCTTCCTTGGGCGACTGGTATTTCAACTCGGCCAGGGTCAGGGTCAACTGCGGTGCGTTGTAGGCATTCGGCGTAGGCGTGAAGCCCAGCAGGCGCACCGCGGCCTCGACCTGCTCCTGCAACCTGGGCAGGACCTTCGCGGCGGGCACCACGATGGCGCTGGTCTCGGGATAGAGGCCGCCACGGGTACCGAGGTTCGGCGACGGCCGGCCATCGACCACGCGCACCACCACAGGCTGGCCCTGGCCGACTGCCGCAATGCTTTCATTGAGTTTCGGCTGAGGGTCCAGTTGCTGCGGACTGTGCGCGCAACCGGCCAGCACCAGAACGGATGCGGCGATGAAACCCGACAACAGACGCTGGAACATGCTGCTTTCTCCCGGTAATGAATCCAAGGGCCGCAGTATATCCAGAGCCGCCATGGCCGCCCAGCCATCACCGGATATGCTTGGGCCGAAAAGAACGCTGGACGGTCCAGAATGCCGGCGGTGCCCGGGTGATTTGCCATAGGGTGCGCGATGCGCACCAGGGATAGCGAAGGCGGGCGCTAAGGTGCGCTACGCAGCAGCGCTGCTACCCACCGCGACACTTGCTCGTTGACGCGACAGTAGCGCCTGACAACGATCGAATGCCGCTATGGGTTCACACCGCGGGACCGGCGTTGCCCTCGGCTCAGACGATTTCCAGCCGCTGGCTGGATTGCGCACTGACTTCGCGGTAGACCTGCGCATCGTCGCGCAGTGCCGCCTCGCGCGCCGGGAAGATCTCGGCCAGCTTGGCCGTCCAGGCCTCGCTGCGTGCCTGCTCGGGGAAGCAGCGCTCGATCAGCTCGAGCATGATCGACACTGTGACCGATGCACCCGGCGAAGCGCCCAGCAGGGCGGCGATACTGCCATCACCGGCGGCGACCAGTTCGGTGCCGAACTGCAGTACGCCGCCTTTCTTGGCGTCCTTCTTGATGATCTGCACGCGCTGCCCGGCGATCTCCAGGCGCCAGTCCTCGTCCTTCGCCTCGGGATAGAAGGCGCGCAACGACGCCAGGCGCTCGGCCATGGACTGGCGTACTTCCTTGATCAGGTAGCGCGTCAGGTCCATGTTGTCACGGGCGACGGCCAGCATCGGCCCTATATTGGCGGGACGTATGGACAAGGGCAGGTCGAGGATCGAGCCCTGCTTGAGGAACTTGGTGGTGAAACCGGCATAGGGCCCGAACAGCAGGGACTTCTTGCCATCGACGACACGGGTGTCGAGGTGCGGCACCGACATCGGCGGAGCCCCCACCGCCGCCATGCTGTAGACCTTGGCCTGGTGCTGGCTGACGACCTCGGGGTTGTCGCAACGCAGCCACTGGCCACTGACCGGGAAGCCACCGTAGCCCTTGCCCTCCTCGATACCGGAAAGTTGCAGCAGGGGCAGCGCGGCACCACCAGCGCCGAGGAAGACGAAGCCGGCCTCCAGCTTGCGCACGCTGCCGTCGCGGGTATTGCGTGCTTCGATCGCCCAGCCGCTGCCCTTGCGCTCGAGGCCCGCGACCTTGTGGTTATAGGAAATCCTGACGCCTTCGCGCGTCCCCAGGTAATCCAGCAATTGATTGGTCAGGGCACCGAAGTTGACATCTGTGCCATTCAGCGCACGGGTGGCGGCGATCGGCTCGTCGGTATCGCGCCCGGGCATCATCAGCGGCATCCATTCAGCCAGCACCTGGCGGTCTTCCGAGTAGACCATGTCGGCAAAGGCGTGGTGCTGGGTCAGCACGTCGAAACGCTTCTTCAGGTAGCCGATGTCCTTGGGGCCACGAACGAAGCTGAGGTGCGGCACGGAATTGATGAAGGAGCGCGGAGAGCCGAAACCGGGCTGGCCGGTCATGTAGGCCCAGAACTGCTTGGACACCTCGAACTGGGTGTTGATGTTCACCGCCTTCTTGATGTCGATCGAGCCGTCCTTGCCTTCCGGCGTGTAGTTCAGCTCGCAAAGCCCGGCGTGACCGGTGCCGGCGTTGTTCCAGGGGTTGGAACTCTCGGATGCTCCAGCCTCCCGCAATTCGACGATTTCCAGCCTGACGTCGGGGTTCAGTTCCTTGAGCAGCACAGCCAGAGTTGCGCTCATGATGCCGGCCCCAACCAACACCACATCCACTGCTTCGCTTTCGTGTTGCGTCATCAACGCGTTCTCCAGAATCACAGCATTAACTGTCATGACCGCAGTACGCGGACACGTGAAACCCACCAGCCAGACGACTCCGGCGAAGGCCGCCATGGTCGCTGCTCGGGACCTTGCGCCCGAGGGCCGGTTGGAAACTCCGGCCAACTGTGGAAGGCCGGCTTTTGGCCCCCTTCCTTCCGCTACCTGCTGTCCGGAGCGCGCCTGGCGGCTCTCGGCAGACAATCGGTAACGGCTGAATCCGTTTTGTGCGGCGCAAACGCCGCAATGTCCGAAACCAAGCGGTCAGGCGCGCGCCTTCTCGATCAGTTCGATATAGGGCTGGGCCTGGGGCTGGTCGGCCACCAGTGCGACGAAGTCATTGCCCTGGGCATCCCGGGCACCGAGGTCATGGCCGGCCTCGACGAAGAAGGCAATGAAACGCTCGAAATCGTCCAGGCGCAGGCCACGGTATGCCTTGACCAGCTTGTGCAGGGACGGCGGGGTATCGTCGGCCGGCTCGGGGCCGAGGAAAAGCTTGACCCACTCGTCCGAGATTTCGTCACCGATTACCTGCTTCTTGTCTTTGCGCATGTTGCCACCGGACCTACGGACACTTACGGGGGCGGCAGTTTACTCCTCGCAGGCAGCATGCTCAACGCGCCAGGCCAGGTTGCGACCAAGGTCGTACATACGAGGCGCGGACATGGACGGGAGAAATCAAAAGGCGGAAAGTAACAAGGCATTTCCATCGTCATTTCGACCCGGGAGGGCCTGCATGAAGTTGCCGCCGCTGTTCGCCGCATGGCGTCAAACCTTGAACATGGGTTACAACGCCCGGTCACTGCGCGGCGACATCAGCGCTGGCCTGACGGTGGGAATCATCGCCATCCCCCTGGCCATGGCGCTGGCCATCGCCGTCGGTGTGCCGCCGCAACACGGCCTCTATACCATCCTGGTCGCCGCGCCGCTGATTGCGCTCACCGGCGGATCGCGCTTCAACGTCTCCGGTCCGACCGCGGCCTTCGTCGTCATCCTGCTGCCGATCACCCAGCAATACGGTATCGGCGGCCTGCTGCTGTGCACCATGATGGCCGGCCTGATCCTGATCGTGCTCGGCCTGCTGCGGGCCGGCAAGCTGATCGGCTTCATCCCCTACCCGGTCACGCTCGGCTTCACCGCCGGCATCGGCATCGTCATCGCCACCCTGCAGGTCAAGGACGCGCTGGGGCTGCAACTGGACGGCCAGCCGCAGAACTACGTGGAAGGCATCTCCATGCTGGCGAGCGCGCTGCCCACCGCCCACCTGGGCGATGCCCTGGTCGCCATCGCTTGCCTCGCGGTACTGATCGTCTGGCCACGCTGGGTGCCCAGGGTGCCCGGCCATCTGGTGGCGCTGGCGGTGGGCGCGCTGCTGGGCTGGCTGCTGGAGAGCAACGGGCTGGCAGTGGCCACCCTGGGCGAGCGTTTCAGCTATGAGGTCGATGGCGTCTCCCATCCCGGCATCCCGCCGTTCCTGCCGGACTTCGCCTGGCCCTGGCAATTGCCCGGCGCCGATGGGCAACCGCTGCAACTGTCCTATGAACTGCTGCACCAGTTGATGGGGCCGGCCTTCGCCATCGCCATGCTCGGCGCCATCGAGTCGCTGCTGTGCGCGGTGGTCGCCGATGGCATGACCGGCGCCAGCCACGACCCCAATGCCGAACTGCTCGGCCAGGGGCTCGGCAACCTGGTGGCGCCGCTGTTCGGCGGTATCACCGCCACCGCGGCCATCGCCCGCAGCGCCGCCAACGTACGGGCGGGCGCCTTCTCGCCGCTGGCGGCGATCATCCACGCCGGGGTGGTGCTGCTGGCCATGCTCTGGCTGGCGCCGCTGTTCAGCTACCTGCCAATGGCGGCCCTGGCGGCGCTGCTGCTGATGGTGGCGTGGAACATGAGCGAAGCGCCGCATGTGTTGCGCACGCTGCGTATCGCGCCACGCAACGATGTACTGGTGCTGCTGACCTGCCTGTCGCTGACCGTGCTGTTCGACATGGTGCTGGCGGTGGGCGTCGGCCTGCTGCTGGCGGCCGGCCTGTTCATCAAGCGCATGAGCGACCTGACCGGCACGTCAGGCCTGTCGCGCATCCAGGCACGGCAGATGCAGGAATTGCCCGCGCATGTCGCGGCTTATGCGATACGTGGCCCGCTGTTTTTCGGCGCGGCGGAAAAGGCACTGGGCGTGCTGCGCCGCTTCAATCCGGATGTGAAGGTGGTGATCGTCGACATGAGCGCGGTGCCGATGCTGGACATGACCGCCCTGGCGGCCTTCGAAAGCGTGCTGCATGACTACCAGCGCCAGGGGGTGGCCCTGATCCTGTCGGGCTGCAATGCCCAGATACGCCTGAAACTGCGCCACGCTCTCGGGCAGGGCCATCGCCCTCATCATGCCCGGGACCTCAACCAGGCGCGCAGCAAGGCTGTCGGCCTGCTGGCCGAGGCGTGACCCCGGCGCGGCCCGGCGTCACGCCTGCGCATCCGCCACACGCGCGATGCGCGGAGCGCTGGACGAAAATGGCAGGTAGCCGATGTTTTCGTCCAGTGCCTTTATCCGATCCGCTTGCCAGCGGATAGCGACATAGCGCGAGCGCCCCGCGTTACAGCGGGCGCAGGTTGATTTCCACGCGGCGGTTCTGCGCACGCCCCTCCACCGAGGCATTGCTGGCGATCGGCTGGCTGGAAGAGGCGCCGTAGGAGGAGATGCGGCTGGCCGCTACGCCGTTGGCAGACAGGTAGGAAGCCACGCTCTGGGCGCGACGGGTGGAGAGGTCCTGGTTGAGCTGCGCGGAACCCGTGCTGTCGGTATGGCCGACGATGTCCACGCCGTTCTTGTCGAACTCCTTGAACACCAGTACCAGGGAGTTCAGGGTCGGGTAGAAGCTGCTGGAAATGTCCGCCGAATTGCTGGCGAAGGTGATATTGCCCGGCATGATCAGGGTCAGGTTGTCGCCATTGCGCTGCACCTGCACGCCGGTGCCCTGCAACGTCTGGCGCAGCTTGGCTTCCTGGGTGTCGACATAGTAGCCATAGCCCCCCGCCGCAGCCCCGGCGACCGCGGCGCCGATCAGGGCGCCCTTGGCACGGTCCTTCTTGCTCGAGGTGGCAGCGCCGATCACCGCGCCGGTGGCGGCACCGATACCGCCATAGACGCCCGCCTTGCCAGCCTGCTGCTCGCCGGTATAGGGATTCGAGGTACAGCCTGCAAGCAACGCGACACTGACGGCCAGGGCAGTCAAGCTCAGCTTCTTCATATGATTTTCCTTCATCTACTTCTATTGGCAGGCACGGCGCTCGCCACACCTGCAAGGCGCCTCAAGATTAACACCAGAGCGCCCGGGGGAAAGTGGCCGAGCGGAAACACGCTGTGCGAAAGACTGCGCCTGAAATCGGGAGTTCACTCAGGCACAGGCGACGATGCCGGCCTTCTGGATGATCGTGCCATGTGCAGCAAAGAGCCGACAAGAGCGCTGGACGCTGGACGAAAGGGCGTGACGGCGGGCGTTTTTCGTCCAGCTTTCCAGCCACCAGCGCTTTTATCGAATACTTTGGCGGACAGCGCGAGCCCCCCGGGCCGGTTGCGCTTTCGCTTGCAAGCTGCCGCCCGCAGCTTATAGCCTGCCGCCCTATATACCCCGCGGAGCCCTTCGACATGACCGAGCCACTCGTTATCGACCCCAGCCATAAAGCCGATGCCTGCGTGATCTGGCTGCATGGCCTGGGCGCCGACCGCTATGACTTCCAGCCGGTCGCCAGCGCCCTGCAGCAGCGCCTGGACTCGACCCGTTTCATCCTGCCACAGGCACCGACACGCCCGGTCAGCATCAATGGCGGCTGGAGCATGCCGAGCTGGTACGACATCATCGCGCTGTCCCCGGCACGCGCCATCGACCGTGAACAGATGGAAGCCTCGGCCCAGGCGGTCATCGGCCTCGCCGAAGCGCAGCGCGATAGCGGCATCGACCCGGCGCGCATCTTCTTCGCCGGCTTCTCCCAGGGCGGCGCGGTCGCCCTGCACGCCGCTTTCCTGCGCTGGCAGGGTCCTCTGGGCGGTGTCATCGCCCTCTCCACCTATGCGCCGACCTTTCCAGAGCCCCTGCAATTGCCCGCCAGCGCCCGCCAATACCCGGCCCTCTGCCTGCACGGCACGAACGATGACGTGGTGCCGACCGCCATGGGCCGCGCCGCCCACGACAGCCTGCTGGCCGCTGGCGTCGACGTGCAATGGCGCGACTACCCGATGGGGCACGAAGTACTGCCCGAAGAGGTGCTCGATATCGGCGACTGGCTGGCCGAACGCCTGCGGCGAGGCTGAACCGCCCCAACCTCGGCACTGGAGCGGCGGGCAATGCTTCGCCCCGCTGGCGTCTTGCATTACACTGGCGGCGGACTTTCCCAGAACTCAACGATGAGATGACCGTGCTCAAGGCACTCAAGAAGATTTTCAGCCATAACGCGGCGCCACAGCCAGCCACCCAAGCCGCAGCGGATGCGGCGCCAGCCATCCCCGCCAGGGAGCAGGAAACGCCGGCAAGAGCGGAACGCCCCAGCGCAAGGCAACCCGAAAGAGCGGAGAAAAGCCGCCACCCACGCCCGAAGAAGGACAAGGCGCCGGCAGTTCCCGCCTGGAAGCGCGAGGACTTCCAGGTCGAGGCTGCGGAAGGCAAGACCCGCTTCCATGACTTCCAGCTCTCGGACAGCCTGATGCATGCCATCCATGACCTGGGCTTCCCCTATTGCACACCGATCCAGGCGCAGGTGCTGGGCTACACCCTGAAGGGTCGCGATGCCATTGGCCGTGCCCAGACCGGCACCGGCAAGACCGCCGCCTTCCTCATCTCCACCATCACCCAGTTGCAACAGACGCCGCCGCCGGCGGAGCGCTACATGGGCGAACCGCGTGCGCTGATCATCGCACCGACCCGTGAACTGGTGGTGCAGATCGCCAAGGATGCCGCTGACCTGACCAAATACACCGGTCTCAACGTCATGAGCTTCGTCGGTGGCATGGACTTCGACAAACAGCTCAAGGCCCTCGAATCGCGCTTTTGCGACATTCTGGTGGCCACGCCGGGCCGTCTGCTGGACTTCAACCAGCGCGGCGAGGTGCACCTGGACATGGTCGAGGTGATGGTGCTGGACGAAGCCGACCGCATGCTCGACATGGGCTTCATCCCGCAGGTGCGCCAGATCATCCGCCAGACCCCGCCGAAATCCGAGCGCCAGACCCTGCTGTTCTCCGCCACCTTTACCGAAGATGTGATGAACCTGGCCAAGCAGTGGACCACCGATCCGGCGATCGTCGAGATCGAGCCGGAGAACGTCGCCAGCGATACCGTGGAGCAGCATGTCTATGCCGTCGCATCCAGCGACAAGTACAAGCTGCTGTACAACCTGATCGACCAGAACGACTGGACCCGCGTGATGGTCTTCGCCAATCGCAAGGACGAAGTACGCCGCATCGAAGAGCGCCTGACCCGCGACGGCATCAGCGCCGCGCAGATGTCCGGCGACGTGCCGCAGCACAAGCGCATCAAGGTGCTGGAAGGCTTCCGCGAAGGCAAGATCCGCGTGCTGGTGGCCACCGACGTGGCGGGCCGGGGCATCCATGTCGATGCCATCAGCCATGTGATCAACTTCACCCTGCCGGAAGACCCGGACGACTACGTGCACCGCATCGGTCGTACCGGACGCGCCGGCAGCAGCGGCACCTCGATCAGCTTCGCCGGCGAGGACGACGCCTTCGCCCTGCCGCCGATCGAGGAACTCATCGGGCGCAAGATCCACTGCGAAATGCCGCCCGCCGAACTGCTCGCCGCCGTCCCACGCCGCGCCTGAGCCACGCTTGCAGCGCGGTTCTTAGAACCAGGCCTTGCAAGGTCTTTGCAGAATGAATCGCGGGGACGCGAAGCTGCATTTCCCCCTCCCCTCGCGGGAGAGGGCCGGGGAGAGGGGGCTGCCGCCAGGCAGTCCGGGCCATCGCAACAGCGCCCTGGCGGGCGCTACCCACTCTTGATCCAAAGCGCCCTGGCGGGCGCTCCCCCTCTTCCCCACCCCTTTCTCCCGCAAGGGGAGAAGGGAGCCTGTAGCGCGCCAGGCCCAAGCCATACGCTTGAGACACCCAGCAACGGCTTCTCTCCGCAAGTGGTACAAACATGTTGAAAGGCATGGTTCTCAGAACGGTCGTCCACCGCCGAGACTGATGCGTTGCAAGCGCCGCTGCTGGTCTTCCGGGAAACCGTTGCGGGCGTGCAACGTGGCCTGGTTGTCCCACCAGAGGATATCGCCCACCCGCCAATGGTGCGTATAGGTCAGCTCCGGCCGCGCCAGGTGCTCGCGCAGGCGGGCGATCAGCGCCGCGCCGCGCGCGGGATCGTAGCCGGGGATTTCCACTTCGGTGTGCGCACTGAGGAACAGCAGGCGCCGCCCGCTCTCGGGATGAGTGCGCACCAGCGGGTGCTCGCTACCCTGCACTGGCTCGATATCCGGTGTGCGGTAGCGATGGAAGGCGCCGCCATAGCCGCCGTTCTGGCGGATACGCACGAAGGGGTTGTAGGTGATCAGTCGTAGCCCGTCGATTTCCTCGCGCGTGGCCGCATCGAGACTGTCATAGGCCAGTGCCAGATTGGTGAACAGGGTTTCCCCGCCACTGCCGGGCACTTGCAGCGCCTGCAGGAAGGAGCTGGCCGAGGGCGCCGGCGTCCACTGGTGGTCGATATGCGCCGCCAGCGGCGCATTGCCCAGTTCGCCATCCTCGGAATTGGCCACCTTGACGATCTCCGGCGCCTTGCCGTCGGCCCCCGAGGACAGCACCGGCACGTCCACCGGCGGCTGGAACACCGGGCCGAACAGCGTCACGAAGTCCAGGTACTGGCGATCCGTCGGCGACTGCCCACGGAACAGCAGGACATGGTGCTCACGCAGCCCCTGGCGCAGCGCCAGCACCTGCTGCGGCGACGGCGGCTGGCGCAGGTCCAGCCCATGCACCTCGGCGCCCAGCGGCGCATCCAGGGCGGTGATACGGAATTCATCGGCCACGACAGTGGCCCTTGCGGTCTGGCTCATGGAAAGGCTCCGGGTTCATTGATGACGCAGGGTCTGGCTGCGGCGGCCGTCGACGGCCACCGGCACTTCTCCCGCGAGGGTCACGCGGCGGACCACGCGGGGCTGGTCGCCGTAGTCGTCGACGGCGTAATGCTGGGTGGCGCGGTTGTCCCAGATCGCCACGTCGCCGGCCTGCCAGCGCCAGCGCACGCTGTTTTCCAGGCGGGTGACGTAGCCTTGCAACAGCTCGAACAGCGCTTGCGAGTCGCGCTTCGACAGCCCCTTGAAGCGTTTGACGAAATGCCCCAGCAACAGGCTGCGCTCGCCGCTGAGCGGGTGCACCCGTACCACCGGGTGTTCGGTTTCATAGACCGAGGCGACGAATACCTTGCGGAATTCGGCCAGGCGCGCGGGATCGACATTGGGCTTGTACCCGGCGTAGTCGTATTCGTTGCTGTGGATGGCCCAGAGGCTGTCGGCCAGTTCGCGCAATTCCGCCGGCAGGTCGGTATAGGCCGTGGCGGCGTTGGCCCAGACAGTGTCGCCGCCGGCGGCGGGCGCCACCACGCTGCGCAGGATGGAGGCCTTGGGGTAGGCGTCGACGAAGGTCACGTCGGTGTGCCAGGAGTTGGCGCGGCGCTCGCCGTCCAGCTCCAGCAGGTAGCGGGTGCCCTCGCGCACCGGTACGGTGGGGTGTGCCACCGGCTCGCCGAGCAGCTTGGCGAACGCCTCCTGGCCCTGGTCGTCGAGCTGCGACTGGCCACGGAAGAACACCACCTTGTAGTCCAGCAGCGCCTGCTGGATGGCCTCGACGGTGGCGGCGTCGAGCTGGCCGGACAGGCGCACGCCACGGACTTCGGCACCGATGCGTCCGGAGATGGGATGGATGTCCAGCAGCGCGGGCTGAACCGGAGAAGCGACAGCGGATTCGCTCATGGCAGTTTCCTTACAGGTTTCAGAAGTCGTAGCGCAGGGTCAGGCCGGCGCTGCGCGGTGCGCCCACCGAGGCGGTGTAGGCACCGTTGCTCCAGGCAAAGCTGGTCAGGTAGTAGTCCTCGTCGGTGGCGTTCTTCAGCCACAGCGAGACATCCGCCTGGCCCTTGCCGAGATCGGCACGTACGCCGGCGGAGAGATTGAGCAGGCCGTAGCCGTCGATGCGCGACAGCTCGGAGTTGTCCAGGGTGCCGACCGCCCTGGAGCGGTACGAATAGCCCAGGCCCAGGTAGGGCTGCAGCCCGTTGTCGAGTTGCCACTGGTACTGCCCGTTGAAGTTGCCGATCCATTTCGAGGCGCCGACCACCCGCTCGCCGCTCAGGTCACAACTGGCCGGGGCATTGGGTTGCAGGCTGATCTCGCTGGGGCACGGCGCGTCCTTGAACGACAGGTAGGTGACATCGTTGTAGGAGCCGTTGAAGTTCAGCACCAGCCCCCGCAGCGGCAGCCAGGAGGCTTCGAACTCCAGCCCGCGCGAACGCACGCTGCCGGCATTGGCCAGCACCTGGGCCACTGTCAGCGAGCCGGGCACCTGGGCCAGGGTAGTGGCCTGGTAGCCGTGGATGCCGGTCCAGAACAGGTTGGCATTGAGTTGCAGGCGCCGCTCCAGCAGGCTGCTCTTGAAGCCCAGCTCGGCGTCGTTGGCGCGTTCCGGGCCGACCACCAGCGAGTCGCTGCCCAGCCCCGCCACCGGGGCGCTCAGGTTGATGCCGCCGGATTTCTCGCCATGGGCCAGGCTGGCATAGCCGAGCAGGTCGTCGCTGAAGCGATAGCTGAGGCTGAGCAGGCCGGAAGGCGATACGTTGTGCAGGCCGAACTCGCCGGTGTCCAGGGCGCCCATCTGGCGTTGCCGGATCGCTTCCTGGCCGGCCGGCAGGCTGGCGCCGCCGAACGGGGCGAAGCGATGCAGGCGCGCACGTTTTTCCTCGTAGGTGCCACGCACGCCGGCGCTCAGGTCCAGCCGCTCGCCGAGGTGCCAGGTGCCCTGGGCGAACAGCGCCAGGCTGTCGGTCTCGATCTTGCCGTTGGTCTGGCTGCGCACGTCGTTGAAGATGCCGGTGGGGCTGCCCAGCACGAACAGGTCGGCGGCCGGGCCGTACTGGGTCACCGTCTTGTTGCCGAGGTTCTGGCGGAAGGCATAGGCGCCGAGCACGTAGTCGAAGACGCCGCCGCTGGGCGAGGCCAGGCGGATCTCCTGGGAGAACTGGCGGTCATGCACTTCCACGCCGGAATGGATGACCGCCGGAACCTCGGTCAGGTCGGCATCGTTGCGCGGGATGAAGTGCCAGTAGCGGTAGCCGGTCACCGAGGTCAGGGTATGGCCGCTGCCCAGGGTCCAGTTGGCCTCCAGCGAAGTACCACCCTGCCAGACGTTGACCGACTGCTCGCTGTCGATATTCACCTCGCGCTTGCCGATGTCGTACTGGGACTGGGCGCCGATCAGCGCGGCGCGCTCACGGAAGCGCTCGGACACGCCATACAGTGCCCACACGCCGTTGCCGGAATCTTCCTGGTTGTAGTCGGCGATCCAGCGCAGGCTGAAATCCTCATGCGGCTGGAACAGCAACTGCCCGCGCACGCCCTCGCGCTCGCCGCCGATGAAGGTGCGGCTGTCGTGGCGGTTGTCGATATAGCCGTCCTCGCGGGTGCGGTAGGCCGACAGGCGGCCGGCCAGGGTCTCGCTCAACGGCCCGGAAACCGAGCCCTTGGCCTGGAAGTGGCCATAGTCCCCGCCGCTGATTTCCAGGCTGCGCTCCGGCGTGAAGGTCGGCTTGCGCGTGCTGATATTGAGCACCCCGGCCGTGGTGTTCTTGCCGAACAGGGTGCCCTGCGGCCCCCGCAACAGTTCGAGCTGCTCGACATCCAGCAGGTCGAACACCGCCATGCCGGGGCGCCCCAGGTAGATATTGTCCAGGTAGATGCCGGCGCTGCCCTCCAGGCCATCGCTGGCCGGGTTGTTGCCGATACCGCGCACCGCGAAGCTGGACTGGCGCGCATGGATATAGGCGACGTTGACGCTGGGCAGCACCTGCTGCAGGTCCTGCACCTTGTACAGCCGCTGTCGCTCCAGGGTGGCGCCGTCGAGCACGGTGATCGGCGTCGGCACGTCCTGGGCGTTTTCCTCGCGGCGACGGGCGGTGACCGTGACTTTCGCCAGGGTCGGGTCCGCCTCGGCGCTTTGGGTGTTTTCGGCGGTGCGCCTGGCGCTGCCGGCCTCATCGGCCAGCAACCCGCCGGGGCTGGCCAGCAATAGCAGGGCGGCCAGGACCGGGCGTTGCTGGCGGCGGACATGTGCGGCGATGGCGTCCGCCAAGCGGGTGAAACGATTTTGCACGAAGACGGGCATACAAGGCTCCTCATCAGGGTCGGCAGGCCGGCATCCCCCGGCCCCGCAGCGACGGCAATGGCAGTGTTCCGCCCGTTTCCGGACGAATATTCTTATTCAATTTAGTTATTGACGACATATACATTCGCCATTGACGGAATAAGAGCCTCCATTTAAAACGAGGCCTTCGATGCTTACAAATACCCTCCCGCTATATTTCGAATGCCCGGAGAGCATCCATGGACCTGCGCCAGCTCCGCTATTTCCTGGCCCTCAACGAACACCGCAGCTTCGTCCGTGGTGCCGAGGCCACAGGCATCACCCAGCCGGCCTTCAGCCGCGCCATCCGTGGCCTGGAGGAGGAACTGGGGTGCCTGCTGGTGGATCGCGGCGACAAGGAACTGCGCCCCACGCCCGAGGGCAAGGTGGTGCTGCAGCACGCCCTGGCGCTGGTGCGGGGGGCGAACAACCTGACCCAGGAAATCGGCCGGATGACCAAGCTCGACGCTGGCGAGCTGCGCTTCGGCTGCGGCCCGGCGCCGGCCGCACGCCTGGTGCCGGATGGCCTGCGCCTGTTCATGCAGCGCTACCCGCGCATCCACACACGCCTCGAAGTGAACAACTGGGAGCACCTCAGCCGTAGCCTGGCGCGCGAGGAGATCGAGTTCTTCATCGCCGACACCCGCCAGTTCGAGGCCGAGCCGAACTTCCAGACGCAGCCGTTGCAACCGCGTCCGGGGCTGTTCTACTGCCGCCCGGGGCATCCACTGCTGGCGAAGGAAAGCCTGTCCACCAACGACCTGTTCGACTACCCGCTGGTGGGCTCGCGCCTGCCCTCCGGGGTACGCAAGGCGCTGGCCAACCTGAGCGGCAGGACCGATCTCGAATTGCACCTGGAATGCGACCACCCACAGATCCTGCGGGAAGTGGTCTGCGGCAGTGACGCGATCGGCCTCAGCAGCCTCGAAGCGCTGCGCCAGCCCCTGCAACAAGGCGAGGTGGTGCGCCTGCAGCCACGCAACCTGCCAGCAGGGCTCGACAATTTCCACGCCTGCTGCGGCATCGTCACCCGCACCGGCTTCCGCCTCTCCCCCGCCGCCCGGGCGATGATCGAACTGCTGCGGCGGATGGATCGCGGCCTGCTGCCGCACAGCGCCGCCGCCTGACGCCATACGCCAGGGCGCCGCACGGGGCGGCGTACGGCTCGCTATGGTGGCGTGGCCTGGCCCAGCCGCCCGCGCAGGATCTCGATCATCCGCTCGGCCACCGGCGAGAGGTAGGCGCCGGAACGGACGATCAGCCCGACCTCGCGGCGCAGATCGAGCTGCCCGGGCGCCAGGTCCAGCACGCGCATGCCCTCGAGCATCCTCGACTGCAGGGTTTCCTCGGTGGCGATGCAAAGGATGCGTGTCCCGGCGATCAACTGGAACAGGGTCGGCGTGCCGAAGTCCACTTCCACCCGCGCCTGCGGCAGCGGCAGCCCCTGCAGGCGGAAGGCCCTTTCCACGTATTGGCGGATCGAGAAGCGCGGCCCCGGCAACAGCCATTGCGCGCTGCAGATATCCGCCAGCTTCAATTGCCGCCGCTGCAACAACGGGTGCTCGGCATCGGCGACGACCAGCAGGCGGTCGTCGAACAGGCGCCGACCGTCGGTCCCATCCATCCCGGTTTCCGGCAGGGGCGCCAGTAGCAGGTCCAGTTCACCGGCCAGCAGGCTGTCCAGCAGTTCCAGGGCGAAGCGCTTGACCAGGCGCAGTTGCGCCTTCGGCCGCTCGCGGATCAGCCGCCGGCAGGCGTCGAGGATCGCTTCCTCCGGCATGGTCGGCGAATAGCCCAGGCGCAGCAGGCCCTGTTGCCCCGAGTCGAGTTCGTGCATCTCCAGCAGGGCATCCTGGTATTCCAGGCAGATGCGCCGCGCCCGCTCGATGAAACGCTGGCCAGCCTCGCTGGGCCGCATGCCACGGGAGGTACGCTCGAACAGGCGGGCGCCGACCTGCTGCTCGACACGCTGGATGGCCTTGCTCAGGGCCGGCTGGCTGATGCCAGGGCCTCCACCGCGCGGCCGAGGCCGCCCTGGTCGGCGACCTCGAGGAGGTATTGCAGGTCGCGGGTATCCATCAAAGTCATTCCTGATAGTGATGACTTCATTACAAAGGCATTCCATGATCAACCTGCTGCTGGCCGAACCGGCCCTCGCCCATGCCGACCTGGGCAGCCTCAAGGGGCTGGCCTACGGTGCCGCGCCCATGGCGCCGCAACGCATCCGCGAAGCCTGGGAGCGCTTCGAGCCGATCCTCACGCAGGGCTATGGCACCAGCGAATCGACCTCCGGGGTGACCGGCCTGTCGGTGCAGGACCATGCCCTGGCGCTGGCGCAACGCCCCGAACGGCTGGCCTCCTGTGGCCGGCCCCTGGGCGAGAGCGAAGTGCGGGTGGTCGACGAACAGGGCCGGGAAGTCAGTGGCGATGCCATCGGCGAGCAGGCTGAGCATGACCCCGTCGGCCCGGGTGGCGAGTGTATCGGCCGGCGTCATGCCCGATCAGTGGGCGAAAGCGCTGGAGAGCAGCCCGAGATCCACCACCAGCGCAGGCGCCAGCGCGCCCTCAGCGACCCGCGCGGAGCGCGTGGCCAGCCAGTCGTCCACGTCGAAGCCCTTGCGGATCAGCCGCTGCTCGGCGGCGAAGGTCACGCCCTGCTGCAGGCGTTCGAGAAAGCCCTGGTCCAGCCGGGGATCGAAGATCGTCGCGAAATCCCGGTCGCGCAGGTCCAGCTCCAGCAACTCGGGCGGGTAGCTGGCCAACCCTGCCACCAACTGGATATAGGCTTCCTTGTTGCGCGCCTGGCGCAACCAGTCGCTGGCCTTGCGCTGCTCGCTCAACAACCGCTGGATCAGGTGCGGGTAACGGTCGACGAACGCCCCATTGCCGACCAGTACCCCCTGCAGGGCGCCGGCGCCACCCAGGGCCTGGGTGCTCAAGGGCAGGTCGGCCAGGCCGCGCAATTGCAACGCCAGCAGGTTGGTGCCACCCCAGGCCGCATCGATCTGGCCAGCGGCCAGGGCGGCGGTCGAGGCGTTGTAATCCAGGTTGACCGCTTTCAGGTCACGCTCGCTCAGGCCTCGGCTGGCCAGCGCCTGGGCGAACGACAACTGGCTGGCGGTGCCGCGGAACACCGCGACACGCTTGCCGCGCAGGGCCTCGAGGGAGTCGATCGGCGAGCCCTTGGGTACGCCCAGGTAATGCTGGACGTTACGCGCCGAGGCACTCAGCAGGCGCGTGTCGAGGCCACTGGCCTTGCCGATGATCGCGGCGAAATCGCCCAGGTAGGCCAGGTCCACCTGGCCATTGGCGAAAGCTTCGTTGATCACCGGGCCGGCGCCCTTGAAGAACAGCCAGCGAACCTTGATGCCCTCGGCGGCGAATGCCTCCTCGAAGATACGCTGGCTACGCAACACATCGACCACACCGCCGCCGCTATGCTGGCTGCCGGCGCTCAGGTCGGGCACGGCGATACGGATTTCCTCGGGCCAGGTCTCGCTGGCTTGTGCACTGGCATAGACACCCAGCCCCAGAGCGGCGGGCAGGATCTTTTCAAGCAGGAATCGGGAGATGCTCTTCATGATGGGCTCCGTGGCGATGACGAAAGCGTCCTTCCGGGAACATCACCATAGGCCAGGGATTTAGATATAAATAAATAATATTAAATTATTTTTTTAAATCACCTTGATATAAGAGAATCCACAGCGCCCGTCGCAGGGGAGCATGCAGCGACGGCATCGAAAATATTCGGAAAATGCATTGGCTGCCAGGCATCGCCCTTCCTTTTAATGCCCGACTTATCACGCAAAAGAATTTAATTTCATTTTTATATATCCATAAAAACTCTTCCCCTTTTCACCGGAAAACCTGCGATGTCCACCGCCCAGACCACATCCCTGCCCACACCGCACGGCGCCGCGCTCTGGCTGCCGAGGGTGCTGCCCTGGCTGCTGCCGCTGGGGCTGTTCAGCCTGTGGTCGCTGGCCAGCCGCTTCGGCTGGATGAGCGAACAGATCCTGCCCGCGCCTTCGCTGGTCTGGCAGACCCTGCTGGAGTTCGGCAGCGGCGAGCTCTGGGAGCACCTGGGCATCAGCCTGCAGCGCCTGGGCTGGGGGCTGTTGGGCGGCGTCGGCAGCGGCATCCTGCTGGGCGCCCTGCTCGGCGCCAGCCCACGCGCCGAGCGCCTGATCTGGCCGACCTTCGCCAGCCTCGCACAGGTGCCGACGCTGGCCTGGATCCCGCTGTTCATGCTGTTCTTCGGCATCGGCGAAGCCCTGAAGCTGGTGGTGCTGGTCAAGGCCATCATCGTCCCCATCACCGTGCATACCCTGGTCGGCGTACGCGATGCCCAACCGCGCCTGCGCGAAGCCGCCGCGGTACTGCGATTGCCGCTGCACCTGCGTATCTGGCGCCTGACCATCCCGGCGGCGCTGCCTTCGTTCATGGCCGGGCTGCGCCTGGCCCTGGCCACCGGCTGGTCGTCACTGCTGGCGGTGGAGCTGCTGGCCTCCAGCGAAGGCATCGGCTACCTGATGGTCTGGGGCCGGCAACTGTTCATGCTGGATATCGTCTTCGTCTGCATCCTGGTCATCGGCCTGATCGGCATCGGCATGGACAAGGGCATCGCCGTCCTCGACCGCCGCCTGATCCACTGGCCGCACCCGCCCACCGCCGAGTTCCGCCGGGGCGCCGCGGCCAGCGGCTGGCAGCGCCTGCAATCGCTGTTGCTACCGCTGGCCCTGCTGGCGCTCTGGCAACTGGCCTGCGAGCGGCAGTGGGTCGATGCCAATATCCTCGCCACGCCGCTGGCCGTGTTGCAGGCCACCTGGCAGGGGCTGCTGGACGCCACCCTGCTCGACGCCATGCTGCGCAGCCTCGGCCGCGCCGTCGGCGGGCTGTTGCTCGGCGGCGGGCTGGGCATCCTGCTCGGCCTGCTGCTCGGCCTGTGGCGGCCCGCCGAACACCTGTTCGGCCCGACCTTCAGCGTACTGCGACATGTGGCGATCTTCGCCTGGGTACCGTTGCTCACCGCCTGGTTCGGCCTGGGCGAGCCGGCCAAGATCGTCTTCGTCTCGCTGGCGACCTTCTTCCCGCTGCTCATCGCCACCCAGCGCGGCATCGCCAACCTGTCGCCGCAGCTCGACGAAGCCGCCCGCGTGCTGCGCCTGAGCCCAATGCTGCGACTGCGCAAACTGATCCTGCCGGGCGCCGCCCCGGCGATCTTCGCCGGCCTGCGCCTGGCGCTGATCTTCGCCTGGCTCGGCACCATCGGCGCCGAGTACTTCATGCCGTCCAACGGTGGCATCGGCAGCCTGATGATCAGCGCCCAGCAACTCTTCCGCATGGACCAGGTAATGGCCGGCATGCTGCTGGTGGGCCTCACCGGCGCCCTGCTCAATGCCCTCGGACAACAGCTCGAAACGCGCGCCACGCGCTGGAGACACGCATGAACAGCTTCACCCCACCGCTGCCGATCGTCAGCTTCTCCGGCATCGGCAAACGCTTCGCCGTGGCCGGCGGCGAGCTGGAGGCCATCCGCGCATTCGACCTGGACATCGCCGACGGCGAATCCATCGCCCTGCTCGGCTCCAGCGGTTGCGGCAAGTCCACCCTGCTGCGCCTGCTGATCGGCCTGGACACCGAGTTCGACGGCGAGATACGCATCGACGGCAAGGCCGTGCGCGGCATCGGCAGCGAGCGCGGCATCGTCTTCCAGGAGCACCGGCTGTTCCCCTGGCTGACCGTCGAGCAGAACATCGACCTCGGCCAGGTCAACGAAAAACTCACCAGCGCGGAACGCACGCGGCGCATCGAACAATTGATCCAACTGGTCGGCCTGGACGGCTTCCAGCACGCCTACCCGCACCAGCTTTCCGGTGGCATGGCGCAACGGGTGGCGATCGCCCGTGGCCTGGTCGCCAGCCCGCGCATCCTGCTGCTGGACGAGCCCTTCGGCGCGCTGGACGCGCTGACCCGCCAGCAGATGCAGGAAGAACTGCTGGCCATCCGCGCCCGCGCCGGCATCACCAGCCTGCTGGTCACCCATGATGTCGAGGAAGCCATCTTCGTCGCCGACCGCGTGGTGGTCATGGCGCCGCGCCCCGGCCGCATCAAGCGGATCGTATCCATCGACCTGCCGCACCCGCGCAACCGCAACGGCTACGAATTCAACCGCCTGCGCGAGGAACTGCTGTTCGAACTGACCGGCGACGGCGACTACCAGGCGCCGCCGCCGCGCATCGAAAACCTGCCGTTGGACCGGTTGGCGTATTGAAAGCATGTCTTTCAACGTCGCTGTCCCGCCGCTTTCTCGTAGCCTGGGTTGAGCGCAGCGATACCCAGGGCATGCACTCGATGGGTATCGCTGCGCTCAACCCATCCTACGAACTGGAAGCCAAGCAGCCTCCCGCTTCTAGCCTCTAGCCTACGACTGCTCCTTCCATGCATAGCCGCGCCGCCAGTTCGCCCAGGGTCTGCAACGCCTGGTCGACGCTGGCGCTCCAGGGAATCCCGCAATTCAGGCGGATGCAATGGTTGAACTGTTCGGTGTTGCTGAAGATCAGCCCCGGGGCGATGCTGATGCCCCGCTCCAGCGCCCAGGCATGCAGGATCTTGGTATTGACCCTGGCCGGCAGGCTGACCCATAGGATGAAGTTGCCCTTGGGCCGGGTCATCTGCGTGCCGTCGGGGAAATAGCGCTGCACCGCCAGTTGATAGGCCGAGATATTGCTGCAGTATTCCTGGCGGATATAGCGCAGGTGGCGGTCGTAGCCGCCATTCTCCAGGTAGGCCGCCACCCCCAGTTGCGTCACGCTGCACGCCGAGTAGGTGCTGAAGGTCTGCAAGCGCTGCAACGCATCGTGGTAACGCCCGGCGATCACCCAGCCGATGCGCACGCCCGGCGACAGGGTCTTGGAAAAACTGGAGCAATAGAGCACGCGGTCATTGCGGTCCTGTGACTTGAGCGCCTTGAACACACCCTGCTCGAACACCAGCTCACCGTAGATATCGTCCTCGATGACGCGGAAATCGAAACGCTCGGCGACCTCCAGCAACTGCTTCTGGCGGCTGTCGCTCATGGCGCCACCCAGCGGGTTGCTCAGCCGCGCGGTCATCACCAGGGTCTTGATCGGCCACTGGGCGGCGGCCAGTTGCAGTGCCTCGACGCTGATGCCGGTGTCCGGGTCGCTGGGAATCTCGATGACCTTCAGCCCCAGCAGGTCGGCCAGTTGCAGCAGGCCGTAGTAGCTCGGCGACTCAACGGCGATCAGGTCACCCGGCCCGGTCAGCACCCGCAGCGCCATCTGCAGCGCATCGACACAGCCATGGGTGATGATCACCTCGCCGGGATCGACCACCACGCCGGCATCGCGCATGCGAATCGCCACCTGCCGGCGCAAGGGCTCGTAGCCGGGGCTGAACACATAGCTGAAGGCCCGGGCGCTCTGGAAACGGGTGACCCGCGACAGGTACTGGCGCAATGCGCGGATCGGCAGGTAATCGGCATGCGGTACGGCAGCTCCCAGCGGAATCACACCCTCGCGCCGCGACTCGCTGAGCACCTGGGCGATGATGCTGCTGCGTGTGACCAGTTGCGGCCGCTCCACCTGGGCGATATCCGGTGTAGGCGCGGTCAACGCCGGCGTCTGGTGCACATAGAAACCCGACTGCGGGCGCGCGCGGATCATGCCCTGGTCTTCCAGGTTGGCGTAGGCCTGCAGCACCGTCGCATGGCTGACATTCAGCCGCTGGCTCATCTTGCGCACCGAGGGCACACGCTCTCCCGGCCGGTAGACGCCACGGCGAATATCCTCGGCCAACTGCCGGGCTATGCGTTGGTAGAGCAACAGATTGGTCATGACGCGAGTTCCCAGGCAACTGAACCGTAACAGTAGCCTATCTCGCCACGAATTGACCGGTACAGTTTGCGTCGAACAGATGGATATACCACCACCAGCCAGGGCATCGTGCTACACCGGCGAGACGCTTAGAAAAAGGCGCTGGAGGCTGGAAAGCCGGACGAAAAGCATCAGCTCCCCGCTGTTTCGTTCGGCCTCCGGTTGCAGGGCGCACCGAGGTTATCCGCCGCGGTG
Organism: Stutzerimonas kirkiae; assembly: GCF_004327335.1. Lineage (GTDB taxonomy): Bacteria > Pseudomonadota > Gammaproteobacteria > Pseudomonadales > Pseudomonadaceae > Stutzerimonas > Stutzerimonas kirkiae. The sequence goes on from NZ_QJUO01000030.1 coordinate 29,391, forward strand.
CCGCCGGTGCGCACCGCGCAGCCGACACGGAACGAGCGTGTCAGCGCAGCGGCGCCAGCCGTCCCTGCTCGTCCGAGAAGAGAATTTCCACCCGGCGATTCTGCGCCCGGCCACGCGCCGAGGCATTCTCCGCCAGCGGATACAGGTGCCCGTAACCGACCACGTCGATACGCGAAGCCTCGACCCCCAGGCTGACCAGCAGGTCGGCGACCACCTGCGCGCGCGCCCGGGAAAGTCGCTGGTTATCCTCTTCATCGCCACGATTGTCGGTATAACCCTCGATCCGTACCGAGCGCGCCGGATTCAATTGCAGGAACTGCACGAGCTTGAGCAGGGTGCGATTGGCCGCCGGGCTCAACTCGGTGGAGTTCGCCGGGAACAACACATCGCCCAGGGTCATCAGCAGGCCGCGATCGGTCTCGGTGGCCGCCAGGCTGATCAACTGCTCCTGCTGATCCTGCCTGGGCACGGCCACCCTGGCACCCTGCAGCGCCAGTTGCATGCGCTCGCGCTGGCGCTGCAACTGCCGCTCACGCTCGCGGCCTTGCGCCAGCTCGGCATGCTCACGGGCGATCTGGCTATAGCGCTGGCTCAGGTAACTGTAGTGCCGGACATCCTCGCCACTGCCGAGGTAGCCCTGGAAACGCTGCGCCCGCTCCAGGGTTTCAGCAGCCCGCAAGACATCCTTCGGCGCCTCGCGCATGATCGCCTGATCGTCCTGCAACGCACGGTAGGCCGCCTCCGCCTCTGCCAGCGCACGCGTCTGTTCTTCCGTGGCACATCCCGCCAGGCCCAGCGCCAGCAATGGCGCCAGCATCGATATTTTCATTGCAGGGCCCCCACCTGTTTGCGCAACTGCTCGATCTGCCGCTCCAGCTCGGCCTGCTGGGCCCTGTTCTTTTCATTGAGCACCCGCGCCTCGGCCAGGCGTGCATCCAGTTCGGCCTGCTCGGCCAGGATGCGCGCCTGCCGGTAACGCTGGTGCACCATCTCGGCATGGGCCAGGCCGAGCTTCTGCTGCGCCAGTCTCAACTCGGGCGCATCCTCACTGGCGCCGCCAACCGCACGCGCCTGCACGATCACCTGCTCGCTCAAGCGCAATTGCTCGGTGGGCAGCGGATCACGGGCACAGCCATACAGCAGCGCCAATGGCACGAGCGCCAGGGGAAACAAGGCATGGCAGCCAGTCTTTCTCATAAAATCGCGATCCTCGAAGAAACGCCGGCGCCACAGCCACCGGCAAAGGCCTCTCACAGAAGCGGGCAGGCCGCGAAGCACTCGAGGCTCGAAGGCCCGGCGCGGCCAAGGCCGCTCCTACCTGTATCGAACACCTGGCAATGGAGGGTTCTCAACGCTGTGAGGTCTGCTGTTCCTGCCAGCGTTTCAGGTTATCCAGCAGCAGCTTGCGGGTCACACCGGAAGCCTGCAATTCTCGCATTTTCCGCTCCAGTTGTACGCGCAAGGCGGCATCGTTGCAGGACGAGTCGTGGCCGATCGCCAAGTGCATGCCGCGCTGCGCGACGGCAGGCTCCAGGCGCTGCAGCGAATCCAGCTCGCCCAACGCGCCTAACCGCGCCACGGCGCCATAGCGTTCGTACAGCAGGTAATCGACCTTGCCGCCCAACAACTGCTGCAGGCCCTGGGCGAAACTGGCCGCATTCTCCAGTTGCAAGTGCCCGTCAATCACGCCATCGCCGCCCCTGGGCAGCAGGCCACGATGCCCGAGCAGATGCCCGGGCTCGGCATAGACCATGGGCTGGTCACGGCGTACCCAGGCGGAGGTATCCAATACCGCAATCGCCGGCTCGATGAAGTCCATGGTCGGCACCGACGCTGGCACCAGGGCATCGGCCAGGATATCCATGCGCCCGCTCTCGACCTCGCGCCAGGCCGCCTGTGCATCACCGCTGCGCAGTACGTCGATGGTCAGGCCAAGGGAATTGCCGATACGCTTGAGCAAGTCCGCATTGCTACCGATCAGGCGCTTGCCGTCCTGCGGGTCGCGCCAGAGGAACGGCGGGTTGTCCTGCGCACCGGTGGCGACCAGGTAATCGCACTTGCCTACGGCGGCAGTGGCCCACTGAGGCAGCGCCGCGAGAACACTCAGCAGAATGGAACAGACAAGACGCATGGGCCGACAGCCTCCTTCGAATCCATGAGCGACCGGCAAGGCCGCGCATAGTAGCATCCGCCGCCCCGGGGCGACGCCCAGAACCTGTTCACGATCTCGCGAGCGGGGTCCGGCAAGGCGCAACGACCCAAGGGAGTAACAGCCGAAGGCTGTTCCTAAGGGTGAGCGCCAGCGAATCAAACAGGCGAGAAACATAGCGGAGCGAAGTAACAGCCGAAGGCTGGCCCGCCAGGGTGGCGCGCGGCGAGTCAAGCGGAGTTTACCAGTGGCAAATGAGCATGGCTCGCTTCGCTCGCCCCTTCGGCGCCGCACTGGAAGTGCGTTAGCCGCAAGCGGCTTGCCGGGCCTGTTTTTAACGCAGCGGGGCCGACGCGCGGCAGATCGTGAACAGGTTCTCAGGCGCCTGCCTTGCTGGCGAGGTAATGCAGGGGCAAGCGGGTGGTGGACTTGATCTGCTCCATGGCGAAGCTGGAGCTTACATCGGTGATGCCGGGAATCCGGATCAGGCGCTTGTAGACCGTGTCGTAGCCGGAGATATCCGGGATCACGATACGCAGCAGGTAGTCGGTGTCGCCGGCCATGCGGTAGCAGTCGACCACTTCCTCCATGGTGCTGATAGCGGCGTGGAACTGCTCGAGCCAGTCGGCATTGTGCTGGTTGGTGCGGATCGCCGCGAACACCGTGACCGCGACATTCAACTGGCGCGGATCGAGCAGCGCCACGCGGCCACGAATCACCCCCAGCTCTTCCAGGCGCTGGATACGCCGCCAGCAGGCGGTGTTGCCCAGGCCGACCCGCTCGGCGATCTGCGCAACGGAACGCACGCAGTCATCCTGCAACAGATCCAGAATCCCCCGATCGAACTTGTCCACGGCTGCACTTCCGCGCCAGGGGCCATTTATTCCAGATTGGAATAAATAAATTCACATGGATTTTATCCATGGAAATATCAGTCTAAAAAAATGGCCGAAATGAAAAAATATTCTCCATTAATACAAAAACAGGGATCAATAATCAAAAAAATTCTCCAACAGCGTTAGTAGCATTTCCAGCCACATATCCACCGAAATCGTCCGCGAAACACCATGACCACATTACCCCTGTACTTCGATTACGCCGCCACCACCCCCGTCGACGACCGTGTCATCCAGGCCATGCTCGGCTGCCTGGGCAATAGCGGCACCTTTGGCAACCCCGCTTCCAGCTCCCATGCCTTCGGCCAGCATGCCCGCGCCGCCGTGGAGCTGGCGCGGCGCCAGGTGGCGGAACTGGTCGGCGCCAGTGCGGACGACCTGATCTGGACCTCCGGCGCCACCGAATCGAACAACCTGGCCCTCAAGGGCGTCGCCCAGGGCGGCGACGGCACACGCCGGCACATCATCACCAGCCGCCTGGAACACAAGGCGGTGCTGGATACGGTCCTGCAACTGGAGCAGCAAGGTTTCCCGGTGACCTGGCTGGAACCCGACCATGAGGGCCTGATCCAGCCCGAGGCGGTACGCGCCGCCCTGCGCGACGACACCCTGCTGGTGTCGCTGATGCGGGTCAACAACGAGCTGGGCACCCTGACCGACATCGCCGCCATCGGCGCGCTGGTCCGTGAGCATGGCGCCCTGTTCCACGTCGATGCCGCCCAGGCGACCGGCAAGGTGGACATCGACCTGGCCGGGCTGGCGGTGGACCTGATGTCCTTCTCCGCGCACAAGACCTATGGGCCGAAGGGCATCGGCATGCTCTACGTCGGCGAGCGCGCCCGCGAACTGCTACGGGCGCAGATCCACGGCGGCGGGCATGAACAGGGCTTGCGCTCCGGCACCCTGGCCACCCACCAGATCGTCGGCATGGGCAGCGCCTTCGCCTTCGCCCGGGCGGAAATGGCGGAAGAACGCCAGCGTATCGGCGAGCTCTCCGCGCTGTTGCGCGATGCCCTGCTGGCCTTGCCCGGCGTGCGCCTCAACGGCAGCGCCAAGCAGCGCATCCCGCACACCCTCAACCTGCTGATCGAGCGCCCCGGCTTCGAACCCGGCGACCTCGGCGCGGACCTGGCGCTGTCCACCACCTCCGCCTGCAACTCGGCCAGCGGCGGCCCTTCCCATGTGCTGCTGGCCCTCGGCCTGAGCCCGGCCCAGGCCTACAGCAGCCTGCGCCTGAGCCTGGGCCGGCACACCCGGCGCGAGGAAGTGCAACGGGCCATCGAAATCATCCGCCAGGCATTGGCGGGATAGAGGCAGCAGCAAGCCCAAAGAGCCGATTAAAAGCGCTGGCTGGACGTGGAAGCCTTGGTTTCGGATGCTTTTTCGTCCAGCCTCCAGCCTCCAGCGCTTTTATCGAAGCCCCTGACCTGTAACACGATCGCCCTGACACCACAGCCTTCCGACTTGTAGCTTGTAGCTTGTAGCTTGCTTATGATCCCACTCCGCGACGATTCCAATAAAAACAATCGACGGAGCAGCCCATGTCCCTCAGCGATATTCTCCTGCTGGTGCTAGCCGGCTTTGCCGCAGGCGGTATGAATGCACTGGCCGGCGGCGGTACCTTCTTCTCGTTCCCGGCGCTGCTGGCCATCGGCCTGCCACCGGTCACCGCCAATGCCACCAATGCCGTCGCGCTCTGGCCGGCCAGCCTGTCCGGCGCCTGGGCGGCCCGTTCCAGCCTGCAACCCCTCGGGCGCTACCTGCTGCCGCTGTTGCTGGCGGGCCTGGCCGGTGGCCTGCTGGGCGGGCTGTCGCTGCTGGGCGGCGGCGACGATGTGTTTCGCCGGATGATCCCCTGGCTGCTGCTCGTCGCGACCCTGCTGTTCGCCTTCAGCCCCTGGCTGGGACGGCTGCTGGCGGCCCGACGCGAAGAAGCCGAGCGCCCGCCGCACACACCGGCCTCCCTCGCCGCACACGGGCTGGTATCGGTCTACGGCGGCTACTTCGGCGCCGGCATGGGCATCCTGCAACTGGCGGCCTTCTCCATCGAAGGGCACCCACTGGTACGCTCGAATGCCTTGAAGAACCTGATCTCGGCGGTGATCTACAGCGTCGCCAGCCTGACCTTCATCATCGCCGGGCGCGTCAGTTGGCCCGAGTTGCTGGTGCTGTTGGCCGGTACCATCCTCGGCGGCTACGCGGGCGGCGCCCTGAGCCAGAAACTGCCGGCGCGCTGGCTGCGCGTGCTGGTCATCACCGTCGGCGGCGGGATGACCCTCTACTATTTCTGCATCACCTGAATCGCAGCGTGCGCCATGCGCACCAGGGCGATCACACTATGCCGTTATTCCCGGAAAGGAGCTTCGACAAAAGCGCTGGAGGCTGGAGGCTGGACGAAAAACACCGCTTGCCACGCGCTTTCGTCCAGCCTCCAGCGCTGTTTTCGGCTGTTTGCCGTGCCCTGCGGTGCGCACGACGGACCCTACGGCAGCGGCGACCGAACTGCTAGAATGCCCGGCCTTTCGCACGACAGCCGATCATCGCCATGTCCCGCCTCAATCCCCGCCAGCAGGAAGCCGTCCACTACATCGGTGGCCCGATGCTGGTGCTGGCCGGCGCCGGTTCCGGCAAGACCAGCGTGATCACCCGCAAGATCGCCTACCTGATCCAGCAATGCGGCATCCGCGCCCAGTACATCTGCGCGGTGACCTTCACCAACAAGGCCGCCCGCGAGATGAAGGAGCGCGTCGGCAGCCTGCTGCGCCCCGGCGAGGGCAAGGGCCTGACGGTTTCCACCTTCCACAACCTGGGCCTGAACATCATCCGCAGGGAATACGCCCGGCTGGGCTACAAGCCCGGTTTCTCGATCTTCGACGAAGGCGATATCAAGTCGCTGCTGTCCGACATCATGCAGAAGGAATATTCCGGCGATGACGGCGTGGACGAAATCAAGGGCTACATCGGTAACTGGAAGAACGACCTGGTGCTGCCGGAACAGGCGCTGGCCGAGGCGCGCAACCCCAGGGAGCAGACCGCCGCCATCGTCTACACCCATTACCAGCGCACCCTCAAGGCTTACAACGCGGTGGACTTCGACGACCTGATCCTGCAGCCGGTGAAGCTGTTCCAGGAGCACCCCGAGGTGCTGGAGAAATGGCGTAACCGCGTGCGTTACATGCTGGTGGACGAATACCAGGACACCAATGCCAGCCAGTACCTGCTGGTCAAGCTGCTGGTGCAGGAGCGCGCGCACTTCACCGTGGTCGGCGACGACGACCAGTCGATCTACGCCTGGCGCGGCGCGCGGCCGGAGAACCTGATGCAGCTCAAGGAGGACTTCCCGTCGCTGAAGGTGGTGATGCTGGAGCAGAACTACCGCTCCACCAGCCGCATCCTCAAGTGCGCCAACGTGCTGATCGCCAACAACCCCCACGCCTTCGAGAAGCAATTGTGGAGCGAGATGGGCCACGGCGACCCGATCCGCGTGATCCGCTGCCGCAACGAGGACGCCGAGGCCGAGCGCGTGGCGCTGGAAATCCTCACCCTGCACATGCGCCACCAGCGCCCCTACAGCGACTTCGCCATCCTCTACCGGGGCAACCACCAGGCCAAGCTGATCGAGCTGAAACTGCAGCACCACCAGATTCCCTACCGGCTGTCCGGCGGCACCAGCTTCTTCGCCCGCCAGGAAGTCAAGGACCTGATGAGCTACTTCCGCCTGCTGGTCAACCCGGACGACGACAACGCCTTCCTGCGGGTGATCAACGTGCCTCGCCGGGAAATCGGCTCGGCCACCCTGGAAAAGCTCGGCAACTACGCCACCGAACGCAAGACCTCGATGTACGACGCCTGCGACGAGATCGGTCTCGGCGAACACCTCGACAGCCGCTACATCGACCGCCTGCAACGCTTCAAGCACTACATGGACCGGCTGCGCCAGCAGTGCGCCCAGGACGACCCGATCGCCGCCCTGCGCAGCATGGTGATGGACATCGACTACGAGAACTGGATACGCCAGCACACCTCCAGCGACAAGGCCGCCGACTTCCGCATGGGCAACGTCTGGTTCCTCATCGAAGCGCTGAAGAACACCCTGGAGAAGGACGAGGATGGCGACATGACCATCGAGCAGGCCATCGCCAAGCTGGTGCTGCGCGACATGCTGGAACGCCAGCAGGAAGAGGAAGACGGCGCCGAGGGCGTGCAGATGATGACCCTGCATGCCTCCAAGGGCCTGGAGTTTCCCTATGTGTTCGTCATCGGCATGGAGGAAGAAATCCTCCCGCACCGCTCCAGCATCGAGGCCGACACCATCGAGGAAGAACGCCGCCTGGCCTACGTCGGCATCACCCGCGCACGCCAGACCCTGGCCTTCACCTTCGCCGCCAAGCGCAAGCAGTACGGCGAGGTGATCGACTGCCTGCCCAGCCGCTTCCTCGATGAACTGCCGCCCGAAGACCTGGAATGGGAAGGCCAGGAAGAAGCCCCGGTGGAAGTCAAGGCCGCCCGCGGCAACACCGCCCTGGCGGATATCCGGGCGATGTTGAAGCGATAGAAGCGGCTGCAAGCTTAATCAGCGTGAAAGGCAAGGCGATCGCGCTATGCCGTTATTCAGCGGGAAGGTGCTTCGATAAAAGCGCTGGAAAGCTGGACGAAAAACACTGCTTGCCACGCGCTTTCGTCCAGCCTACCCGCGAGGTGTCGTGGGTAATCTACCGCTGGGGTGACGCAGTACGGCGCCCTTCTCCCCTTGCGGGAGAAGGGCTGGGGAAGAGGGGTAGCGCTCGCCAGGGCGCTGTTGTTCAGTTCGAAACGCCTGACTGCCTGGCGGCAGCCCCTCCCCAGCCCTCTCCCGCGAGGGGCTAGCGTATGCACACGAGCCTGCGGATGCTCTGTTGGCGCTCAAACGTTCCACCCTGCGCAGGCCTTACCCCTTGATACCATCCGCCCCGAACACTTGCTGCAACCGCTCGGCGAACAACACCCGCTCGGACCAGGTGGTCAGTGTGGCCTCATCGGCGCTTTGCAGGCGCTGTTCGAGCGCATCGGGCAGTGCGCCGAACTTGAGCTGCAACTGGCGACGCAGGGTGTCTGTGCGGCCTTCGATCTTTCCTTCGATCTTTCCTTCGATTTTCCCCTCGACCTTGCCTGCCAGACGCCCCCTGGCTTCGGCTTCCGCCTTTTCCGTTACCTCGTCATGCAGTGCGCGCTCACGCACGAAGGCCAGGCGCCGGGCTTCGTCATCGTCGGAGAGTGCTTGCAGGCGCGCGTGGGCCTTCTTGACTGCCGGGCTTTCGATGCTTTGCATGAGGACGACCTCCTGCCAGTGCTTCAAATAGAGAATCCAGTCTGCCAGAGTGCTGCCACCTTGGGAATGCAGGCGGTCGGCCTTGGGCAGCTCGATCAGGTGCAGTTGCAGGCTGCGGTCCAGGCGTATCTGCGGCCGTTGCCGGTCGCGCAGTTCGAAGGCCCAGCAGGCCTGTTCCTCCTCGAACAGGTCGAAGTCCATCAGGTGGATGCCGATTACCGGTTGCACCTGCTGGTAGCCATCGCCCGCCTGCAATTGCCGGCCCAGGTTGCGCGCCAGGTAGTAGAGGCTGCGCGAGGGCCAGCCGGCGTGGTTGCGGGTCTGCATCTCGATATTGAACAACTGCCCGTTGCCGTCGCGGGCGAGGATGTCCAGTACGATGAATTTGTCGGTCAGCTCCTCCGGGGCGATCTGCGGGTTGAGCACCTGCAGCTCGACAATCGGTGGCTCGTTGCTGCGCACGGCGTTGATCAGGTTGGCCAACAGATCCGGTGCCTCGGCGAACAGGCGCTTGAAGATGACATCGAGCTTGGGGTCGAGCAGGGGCTGTCCGGGCACGGCGGGCATCCTTGTCGCTGATGGATGCCCGCACTGTATCGAGTCTCGCCAGGAAAGACCGTGAAGCCGTTCACGGATGGAACACGCCAGTAGGGATGATTCCTCGCAAAGGGAAAGGGGGGAAAACCAAGCACCCCCTTTCCAGCCTCTAGCCTTCCCGATGATACCCAGTGATACGTTCGACTTCGTCCTTCGAACCGAGGAAGACCGCCACGCGCTGGTGCAGGGACTCGGGCTGGATATCGAGGATGCGCTGGTGGCCGTTGGTGGCGGCGCCGCCGGCCTGCTCGATGATGAACGACATCGGGTTGGCTTCGTACATCAGCCGCAGCTTGCCGGGCTTTTCCGGCTCGCGGGCATCGCGTGGGTACATGAACACGCCGCCACGGGTGAGGATGCGGTGCACGTCCGCCACCATCGAGGCGATCCAGCGCATGTTGTAGTTCTTCTCCAGCGGCCCGGTCTCGCCCGCCAGCAGTTCCTCGACGTAACGCTGCACCGGCGCTTCCCAGTGGCGCTGGTTGGACATGTTGATGGCGAACTCGGCGGTGGCCGGCGGCACGCGGATATCGTCATGGGTCAGTACGAAGCTGCCCAGTTCGCGATCCAGGGTGAAACCCTTGACGCCATTGCCCAGGGTCAGCATCAGCATGGTCTGCGGCCCGTAGATCGCATAACCGGCCGCTACCTGGCGGGTGCCGGGTTGCAGGAAGGCTTCCTCGCCCAGGGCATCGTTCTGGCTGAAGCATTCGCCCGGGCAACGCAGCACCGAGAAGATGGTGCCGACCGAAACGTTGACATCGATGTTGCTGGAGCCGTCCAGCGGGTCGAAGACCAGCAGGTAGGCGCCCTTGGGGTACTTGCCGGGGATCTGGTAGGCATTGTCCATTTCCTCGGAAGCCATGCCGGCCAGGTGCCCGCCCCACTCGTTGGCCTCCAGCAGGATTTCATTGGAGAGCACGTCCAGCTTCTTCTGCACCTCGCCCTGCACGTTCTCGGTGCCCATGCTGCCCAGCACGCCACCCAGCGCGCCCTTGGAAACCGCATGGCTGATTTCCTTGCACGCACGCGCCACCACTTCGATAAGGAAACGCAGATCCGCAGGCGTGTCATTGCTGCGGGTCTGTTCGATCAGGTAGCGGCTCAGGGTTACGCGGGACATGGAAAGGCTCCGGGGCTGGAAAATGCGCGCAGTTTAGCGCGACTCGGCGTGCAATGGTAAAAGCAGCCATAGGCTTGAAGCCGTTACAGGGTGCTCCATGGCACAGGTCCTGTGCAACGACTGCCATGCCCAGCGCGCCTACCAGAGCGAGGTTACCAATTGACTGCGAGCACGCTAAAAAAGCGTTCGACGCTGGTAAAACGGTGACTCAAGCGTCATGCTTGGCGTCTGCCTGTATCCGCAACGTTCTGTTTTAGGAATCTCCCCGGCATGAGCCGCGATAGCCGTTACCTGGAAGCCATCCTTCATCACGATATCCCGCTGACGCGCGCCATGGGCCTGCGCGTCGAACAGTGGGAAAACCACGAGCTGCGCCTGCGTGCGCCACTGCAGGAGAACATCAACCACAAGAGCAGTATGTTCGGTGGCAGCCTTTACTGCGTATCGGTCCTGGCCGGCTGGGGCTGGATGCACCTGCGCCTGCGCGAGGCCGGTATCGAGGATGGCCATATCGTCATCCATGAAGGACAGATCGCCTACCCGCTGCCGGTGGTCGACGATGCGGTCGCCGTCTGCCCACCGCCCACGGACGAAGCATGGAATCGCTTCGAGACCATCTACCGCCGCCGCGGCCGCTCGCGTATCGCCCTCGACAGCCACATCCTGACCGCCGACGGTCGCGAAGCCGTGCGCTTCAGTGGCCAGTTCGTGCTGCACAGGTAATAACGCGCTACGCACGCCCCAAAGCCGACAAGAGCGCCTTCCAGCCTCCAGCGCTCTTGTCGGCTTTTTACTTCCAGCTTCCAACCGCATCTGACGCTACAATCCCCTGTTTCAATCACCCCCGGAGCCACGCCCGCCCGTGTCCGTATTGCGCCTTCCGTCCATGCCTGCCGCGAGCGGCAGGCAACACTGGGGCAACCTGCCCGGTGCCGCGCTGAGCCTGGCCATCGCCGAGGCCGCCAGCAGCGCCAAACGATTCACCCTGCTGCTCACCGCCGACAGCCGCAGCGCCGATCGCCTGCAGGAAGAGCTGGCGTTCTTCGCCCCCGAGCTGCCGGTGCTGCACTTTCCCGACTGGGAAACCCTGCCCTACGATCTGTTCTCGCCGCACCAGGACATCATTTCCCAGCGTATCGCCGCGCTCTACCAGTTGCCGCAACTGGAGCACGGCGTGCTGGTGGTGCCGGTCAGCACCGCCCTGCACCGGCTGGCGCCCAAGCGCTTCCTGCTCGGTTCCAGCCTGGTGCTGGATGTCGGGCAGAAGCTCAACGTGGAGCAGATGCGCAGCAACCTGGAAGGCGCCGGCTACCGCTGCGTGGAAACCGTCTACGAGCATGGCGAGTTCGCCGTGCGCGGGGCGCTGATCGACCTGTTCCCGATGGGCAGCCCGCTGCCCTACCGCATCGACCTGTTCGACGACGAAATCGAGAGCCTGCGCACCTTCGACCCGGAGAACCAGCGCTCCATCGACAAGGTGGAGTCCATCCGCCTGCTGCCGGCCCGCGAGTTCCCGTTGCAGAAAACCTCGGTGACCGGCTTTCGCGCACGCTTTCGCGAGCGCTTCGACGTGGACTTCCGCCGCTGCCCGATCTACCAGGACCTGTCCACCGGCATCACCCCGGCGGGCATCGAGTACTACCTGCCACTGTTCTTCGACGAAACCGCCACGCTGTTCGACTATATCCCCGCCGACACCCAGGTGTTCTCGCTGCCGGGCATCGAGCAGGCCGCCGAGCAGTTCTGGAAGGACGTGCGCAGCCGCTATGAAGACCGCCGGGTCGATCCCGAGCGCCCGCTGCTGCCGCCGGGCGAGCTGTTCCTGCCGGTGGAGGATTGCTTCGCGCGCCTGAAACAGTGGCCACGGGTGGTCGCCGACACACAGGATATCGAGCCCGGCATCGGGCGCGAGCGTTTCCCGGCGCAAGCGTTGCCGGAGCTGGCGATAGAAGCCAAGGCCAGCGAGCCGTTGGGCGCCCTGCGCCGTTTCCTCGACGGCTTCCCCGGACGGGTATTGTTCACCGCCGAATCGGCGGGGCGCCGGGAAGTGCTGCTGGAGCTGCTGGCGCGGCTCAAGCTGCGGCCGCAGAGCGTCGACGGCTGGCCGGGCTTCCTCGCCAGCGAGGAACGCCTGGCGATCACCATCGCCCCGCTGGACGACGGCCTGCTGCTGCAACACCCGGAGCTGGCGCTGATCGCCGAAAGCCCGCTGTTCGGCCAGCGCATCATGCAGCGCCGGCGCCGCGAGAAAGGCCGCGATGGCGGCGACAATGTGATCAAGAACCTCACCGAGCTGCGCGAAGGCGCGCCGGTGGTGCATATCGACCACGGCGTCGGCCGCTACCTGGGGCTGGTCACCCTGGAGATCGAAGACCAGCCCGCCGAATTCCTCGCCCTGCAATACGCCGATGAGGCCAAGCTCTACGTGCCGGTCGCCAGCCTGCACCTGATCGCCCGCTACACCGGCAGCGACGATGCCCTGGCGCCCCTGCACCGGCTCGGTTCGGAGCAATGGCAGAAGGCGCGCAGCAAGGCCGCCGAACAGGTACGCGATGTCGCCGCCGAGCTGCTTGACATCTATGCCCGCCGCGCCGCCCGCGAAGGCTATGCCTTCCGCGACCCGCAACTGGACTACGAAACCTTCAGCGCCGGCTTCCCGTTCGAGGAAACCCCGGACCAGCAGGCCGCCATCGACGCCGTGCGCGCCGACATGCTGGCGCCGCGACCGATGGACCGCCTGGTCTGCGGCGATGTCGGCTTCGGCAAGACCGAGGTGGCCATGCGCGCCGCCTTTATCGCCGTGCACAGCGGCAGGCAGGTCGCCGTGCTGGTGCCCACCACCCTGCTCGCCCAGCAGCACTACAACAGCTTCCGCGACCGCTTCGCCGACTGGCCGGTGAAGGTCGAGGTGATGAGCCGCTTCAAGAGCGCCAAGGACGTGGAAAGCGCGGTGCGACAACTGGCCGAAGGCAAGCTGGATATCGTCATCGGCACCCACAAGCTACTGCAGGACGACGTGAAGTTCGCCAACCTGGGGCTGGTCATCATCGACGAGGAACACCGCTTCGGCGTACGCCAGAAGGAACAGCTCAAGGCGCTGCGCAGCGAGGTGGACATCCTCACCCTGACCGCCACGCCGATCCCGCGCACCCTGAACATGGCGGTGGCCGGCATGCGCGACCTGTCGATCATCGCCACCCCGCCGGCGCGGCGGCTGTCGGTGCGCACCTTCGTCATGGAGGCGAACAAGCCGACCATCAAGGAAGCGCTGCTGCGCGAGCTGCTGCGCGGCGGCCAGGTCTACTACCTGCACAACGATGTGAAGACCATCGACAAGTGCGCCGCCGACCTCGCCGAGCTGGTGCCCGAGGCGCGCATCGGCATCGGCCACGGGCAGATGCGTGAGCGCGAGCTGGAACAGGTGATGGGCGACTTCTACCACAAGCGCTTCAATGTGCTGGTGGCCTCGACCATCATCGAGACCGGCATCGACGTGCCCAGCGCCAACACCATCATCATCGAGCGCGCCGACAAGTTCGGCCTGGCGCAACTGCACCAGTTGCGCGGCCGCGTCGGGCGCAGCCACCACCAGGCCTACGCCTACCTGCTGACGCCGCCGCGCAAGCAGATGACCGAGGACGCCAGCCGGCGCCTGGAGGCCATCGCCAATGCCCAGGACCTCGGCGCCGGCTTCGTGCTGGCCACCCACGACCTGGAGATACGCGGCGCCGGCGAACTGCTCGGCGACGGCCAGAGCGGGCAGATCCAGGCGGTCGGCTTCACCCTCTACATGGAAATGCTCGAACGTGCGGTCAAGGCCATCCAGAAGGGCGAACAGCCGAACCTGGAGCAGCCGCTGGGCAACGGCCCGGAGATCAACCTGCGGGTACCGGCGCTGATCCCAGAGGACTACCTGCCGGACGTGCACGCCCGCTTGATCCTCTACAAGCGCATTGCCAACGCCAGCGACGAGGATGGCCTGAAGGAGCTGCAGGTGGAGATGATCGACCGCTTCGGCCTGCTGCCGGAACCGGCCAAGCACCTGATGCGCCTGACCCTGCTCAAATTGCAGGCGGCCACCCTGGGCATCCGCAAGATCGACGCCGGCCCGCAGGGCGGGCGTATCGAATTCGATGCCCAGACCAGCGTCGATCCGATGGTGCTGATCAAGCTGATCCAGGCCCAGCCCAGGCGCTACCGTTTCGACGGCGCCACCTCGTTCCGCTTCCAGGTACCGATGGAGCGCGCGGAAGAACGCTTCAACACCCTGGAAGCATTGCTCGAACGCATGCAAGCCAGTGGCTGAGCCATGACGCCGCCAGCCGAGCAGGTACATCCGGAGCAGGGTGTGCAGCCCGTCGCCCGCCTGAGCCTGGCCAGCCACCTGGGGCTGACCTATCGCGCGGGCCAACAGCGCATGGTGCGCGAGTACCAGCACCGCGCCGGCCTGGTGTTCGTCTATGCCGGCGCCAGCGTGCATGGCCGGCGCGACGGCGAACCAGTGCGCCTGCCGCAGGCCGACGGCGAACGCCTGATCGCCCGCCAGCCGCAGGCGGAACAGGCGTTGCGCCAGCGCCTGCGTGAACTGGGGCTGAGCCCGGCACTGCGGCAGAGCCAGGCGCTGCCCAACGACTCGGCGGAAATGTTCCAGGCCGCCAGCGAGGAAGGCTGGCTGCAGTTCGTCCAGCATGGCCTGCCGGAACTGCGCCGCGAGGGCTGGCGGATCGAGATCCAGCCGGGTTTCCTCTACGACTTCAGCCCGGTGGATGACTGGTACCTGGACATCCGCCATGGCGATGGCGAGCCGAACCATATCGAACTGGAGCTGGGCATCGTCATCGACGGGCATCGCCACAGCCTGCTGCCCTTGCTGGTGCGGCTGCTGCGACAGGCCCCGGAACTGCTCAACAGCCGTTCGCACAAGACCCGTGGCGGGCTGCGGGTACGCCTGGAATCGGGCGCCAACGTGATACTGCCGTTCGCCCGCCTGAACGCCATCCTCGGCACCCTCGGCGAGCTGTACCTGCCCGACCAGCCTGGCGGCAACAGCCTCAGGCTGCATCGCCTCGACCTGTCGCGCCTGGCCCAACTGGGCCAGAACGGCCTGCGCTGGCAGGGTGACCGGCAGTTGCCGGCAGCGGCCGCCCCGGCAACCGCCGGCGTCTCCCCGAGCGGCCTCAAGGCCAGCCTGCGGCCCTACCAGTTGCAGGGGCTGGCCTGGATGACCCACCTGCGCGAACTGGGTGCCTGCGGCATCCTCGGCGATGACATGGGGTTGGGCAAGACCCTGCAGAGCCTCGCCTACCTGCTGCAGGAAAAACAGGCCGGGCGCCAGCGCCAGCCGGCGCTGGCGATCATGCCGACCAGCCTGATCCCCAACTGGCAGGACGAGGCCGCGCGCTTCACCCCACAGTTGCGCGTGCTCGCCCTGCACGGCGGCAACCGCCACCGTCATCGCCAGGAGCTGGCCGAGTACGACCTGCTGCTGAGCACCTACGCCCTGCTGCCCAGGGATATCGACTACCTGCGCGAGCAACCGCTGCACCTGCTGATCTTCGACGAGGCGCAGAACCTCAAGAACCCCAGGAGCAAGGCCGCCCTGGCCGCCCAGCAACTGCAGGCCGGGCAGCGCCTGTGCCTGTCGGGCACGCCGGTGGAGAACCACCTGGGCGAACTCTGGTCGCTGTTCCATATCCTCATGCCGGGCTGGCTGGGCGACCTGCGCGCCTTTACCCGCAACTACCGCACCCCGATCGAGAAACAGGGCGACCGCCTGCGCCTGGAACAGTTGCGCCAACGCATCGCGCCCTTCCTGCTGCGACGGCGCAAGGAGGACGTGGCCCGCGAACTGCCGGCCAAGACCGAGATCGTCCACTGGGTGGAACTGAACGAGGCCCAGCGCGAATACTACGAATGGGTGCGCGAAGAGATGCAGCACAAGGTCCGCGCGCAGATCGAACGCAACGGCCTGGCGCGTAGCCAGATCGTCATCCTCGACGCCCTGCTGCGCCTGCGCCAGGCCTGCTGCGACCTGCGCCTGCTGAAGCCGGCCCGACCGCTGCGCGGCAGCAGCTCGGCCAAGCTCGACAGCCTGCTGGAAATGCTCGACGAACTGCTGGCGGAGGGGCACCGGGTGCTGCTGTTCTCGCAGTTCACCTCGATGCTGGAACTGGTCGAGCAGGCGTTGCACAAGCGTGGCATCGACTACCTGATGCTGACTGGTGCGACCCAGGATCGCCGTACCCCGGTCGAGCGCTTCCAGGCCGGCGAAGTGCCGTTGTTCCTGATCAGCCTCAAGGCCGGCGGTACCGGCCTCAACCTGACCGCCGCCGACACCGTGATCCACTACGATCCCTGGTGGAACCCGGCGGCGGAAAACCAGGCCAGCGATCGCGCCTACCGCATCGGCCAGGACAAACCGGTATTCATCTATCGCCTGATCACCCGCGGCACCGTCGAGGAACGCATCCGCCAGATGCAACTGGAAAAGTCCCGCCTCGCCCAGGAACTGCTGGGCAGTGACAGCGAAGGCAACTGGGCACTGGACGAGCGGGAAGTGGACAGCCTGTTCGCGCCCCTGCCGAAACCGGGTACCTGACCCGGTACTGCGGCGCTCCAACCGCATGAGCTTCCTCTGCGTCTTCGTCGCAACGCGGCCTCGTTGCGAACGGATTGGCAATAGTGTGCTGGCTTCTGGAGCGTAACCGTCCCTGTGCGAATGCCTGCTGGCGGGACGGGTTCATGCGTGTTGCGTAGCGGAGCTGGCCGGGTTCACGGCACCACGGGCATCAGGACACCGCCAGCGGCATACGATCTGTCGCAGACTTGATTGCCAATCCGCTCGCACTGTCTCGCCCCCTTCGGCCGCGAACGGCGCTGCCGGGGCAAAGGGCTTCGCGGGCAGGCCCCGCGCCTACGCCTGCTTGCCGATGAAGACAGCGCTGGGCTGCGGCTCGCCGAACAGGCGCCCGGTCACGCCGTGAATGCCCATTTCCGCCAGCACATGCAACTCCCCCGCCGTCTCGACCCGCTCCGCGATCAGCGGCAGGTCGATACTGTTGGCCGCGCGCTGCAGTGACTCGATGAACAGGCACTTGTCGTCCTCCTGGTCGATCTGGCGGATAAAGCTGCCGTCCACCTTGAGATAGGCCAGGCCAAGCCGGGACAGGTTGCCGATCATGCTGAAACGCCCGCCAAAGTGCTGGACCCCGAGCAGGCAGCCATGGCCAGCCAGCAACCCGGCCAGCGCTTCGAGTTCGACACTGGCTTGCAGTTGGCTTTCCTCGACCTCGAGGATCAGTTTGCCACCCGCATCGGGCAAAGGCTGCAGCAGTTCCTTGAGCAATTCGAGATTGCTCAGGGTTCCGGTGGACAGGTTGAGCGCCAAGGGCACGTCACTGCGAGGTAACGACTCGAACACCTTGCGCAACATCAAGCGGTCGAGCCGCCCGCTCCAGCCGAAGCGATTGAGCCACGGCAGAAACTGGCCAGCGGCAATCGGTTCGCCAGTGGCGCCCTGCAAACGCGCGAGCACCTTGTGATGCAGGATTCGCGAAGTATCCCGGGCATCGTGGGTCGGTTGCAGATAGAGCGCTACCTGCCCCCCCGAAAGCGCCTGGTCCAACCGTTCGAACCATACATGACGATCATCGGCCAGCACCTGACCATGTTGCCACTGCGCCATGCTGTAGCCCCCCAGGCCCTGGTTCTCCGCATCGCACAGGGCCTGGTCGCCCAGGCGCATCAGCGCCGAAAGCGAATCGCCATGCTGGAACGGCACCAACCCCAGGTGGGCGACCGGCGTGGAGGGCGCCTCGCCGATGGTATGCAGGTTCTCGATGGCCAGGGCCAGCTCCTCAGCCATCGTCTGCGCTTCGAAACGCAACAGCCCGGGCATGAACATCGCGAACTCGCCGCCGCGGACCCGCGCCGCCTGAAAGCCTCCTTCATCGTCGGTGCTCGGGCAGATCTGCAGCAACTGCTCCGCCAGGGCGGCCAGCAGGCGGTCGGTACGCTCGCCACCGATCTTCTGGTTCAGCCCGGCCAGGTCACAGATGCGCACCAGCAACAGATAGCCATCGGATATGTCGGTATCGTTCAGTTGGTCCTGCACATGCATATCGAAGGCACGCCGGTTGGCCAGCCCGGTCAGGCTGTCCTGATAAGCCTGGACACGCAATTCCTCGGTGCGCCTGGCCTCTTCGGCGAACAGCGCCTTGAGCTTCTCGACCATCAGGTTCATCGCCTCGACCACCCGCCGGAATTCCGGGGTGGACGGCAGATCCGGCAGGCTGATGAACTCGCGCCGGGTGATCGCCAGGGATTGCTCGACCATATAGATCAATGGCCGCAATTGCCGGCTCAGCAGCCAGGCACCCAGCGCCAGGCTGGCGACACTGCACAGCAGCAGCCACAACAGACTGCCCAGGGTGCCTTTCCACAAACGTTCCAGGGCGAACTGCGGATGGCTGACCACCTCGACCCGCGCCGCCTGTTCCCAGCCGCGCATCACGACCGCTTCGCCGATCCCCGGCTGCAGCCGCACCAGCCCGGTGAACCAGTCGGGCACGCTGCTCTGGCGGATATTGGAGACACGTTCATCAAGCGCCTGGCCGGTGCGCTGGTCGATCAGGCGAATGCTGGAGTAATAGCCACTGTCGAAGATCGAGTTGAGCAACAGCTCGATCATCACCGGATCGTCGATATGCGGCGTCAGCGAAACACCCAGCGCCGTCGCCGCATCCTGGGCATGGGAACTCAACTGGTTGTTCAACTGCTCGCGCGAGCTTTCCAGCCCGACCACGAAACTGCCGGTGAAAATCAGCAGGGCGAACAGCGTGATCCCAACCAGCAGTTGCTTAAATAGAGACATAGTCGTCAATCCTCGATCACGAAGCCTTCAGCCCGCATTTTTGTCAGTAGGTCCTGCCAGCGGGACAGGCGCTTGCTATCCCCCACCCGCCGGTTGCCCGCGGCCCCCGGCAACCACATGCCGTCGGCGTTGAACGAATAGACGGGCACCAGATCGGTACGTTCAGTGGCGGGTAGGATGGAGTCGGTCAGGTTGTCCAGCACCAGCGGGATGCTGCTCGGCGTGGGGTAATAGGTCAGCACCATATGGGCCTGGTTCAGGCGAATCGCCTTGACGTAGGTGATCTGCAGCTTGCTGCTGGGAATACCCAGTTGACGCAGGGTGAAATACTTGGCGATGGCGTAGTCCTCGCAGTCCGCCGCGCCCTTGCGCAAGGCCTCGATCGGCGTCGCCCAGTAATCCGTCTGGCGCCAGATCACCCGGTCGTCCTGGAACTCCAGCGCCCTGTTGAAGAACAGGTTGGCGCGCGCCAGGGTGGCCTGCTCGCTTTCCGCCTGGCCCTGGCGCAGCAGCGCCTGCCAATCCCCGACCCGCTGCCGCGCCTCCGCCGCTGCCGGACCATACAACTGGTCGCTCTGGCGCAGAATGCGCTGGAAGTCCCAGCCAAAGGAAAATCCGACGCACGCGAACAGAAAAAACAGGCAGGCGAACCGGCCTGCGGAGCACACCTTGTTATGCCGTCGGCTCAACGACACGACATCCGCTCAGGGCAGCAGGCTGTCATCATCACCTTGCGGCTCGACCGAATCACTGAGCGCACGACGCGCCGCCATGCGACTGTAAAGCTTCTCCTGGGCAACCGAAGGCAGGTCGGTGATGCTGAAAGCGGCCTTGCTCAGCAAGGCTTCGATGATGTCTTCCTGGACACGCACCATCGACAGATCCTGCTCGGCCAGCGAGCGCATGCCCGCATGCCGGGACTGCCACAGCTCGATCTCCGGCGTGGCGCTCTCGACGATCTCGGTCGCCTGCTCGAAGGGCTGGGAGGCGACATGCGCGATCAACCCCTTGTCATCTCGCTGGATATAAAACATGGCTCTCACGCACAGGACAATCGTAGGAGCGGCCTTTGGCCGCGAAGTTTCTGGCCAGCGGCGCCCCATTCGCGGGCAAGCCCGCGCCTACGGCCCGGCATGACACCATATCAGCGCCTGTTCAGGCCAGTCGCACATCCTCGTCCTCGGCAATCAGATTGCCGAGTTCGCTGAGGTTCGCCCGGGTTTCGAAACGGCTGTTCAGCTTCGCCTGGGCCGCCTCCGGCAGATCGGTGATGCTGATCACGCCCTTGCCGATCAGCACCTGGATCAGATCCTCCAGCACACGGATCATATCCAGGTCGCTCTGGCGCAGATGCTGCAGGCTCTGCTTGATCGCCTGCTGTTGTTGCCAGGACTGTATCTCGAAAGTCTTCGCTGCCATTTTCCCATTCATCTCCGGAAAGGGTTGCTCTTCGACCCGCAACAGATTGCCCGCACTATCATGTTGAACATAGAGCATGGTCGTGCCCCTCACGTTGAAGACGCCTGACAATAAGGGCATTCCAGCCGACGCGGGAATACCTCGCTCATCGTGACGGGCCCTGCCGAAGCGCTCGAAGCGCCCCGGCAGGGCCCAAACGCGCCTATTCAACCATAGGTATCAAGGGTTTTCCTGCTGCGTCGGGGTGGCGATGATGCTGCCAAGGTCGAAATTGCTCACCCCTTCCAGGGTGATAGTGGCCTTGACATCCTCGCCGGACTTGATCGTCAACACGGTATCGCTGCCCGAAACGGCCTGGGTGACATAGTTCTCGATGACGAAATCGTCGTTGCTGCCATGCAGCTCGGCCAACAGGCCACTGAGATCTATCTTGTCACCTTCGTCGGCATCGAAGTCGGTGATCCTGTCATTGCCGCCATCACCGGCCTGCCACTTGAAGGTATCGGCTCCGGCACCGCCGGTGAGGATATCGTCACCGCTACCGCCGATCAGGATATCGTCGCCGTCGCCGCCGATCAGGATGTCGTTGCCCGCGCCACCGATCAGGGTGTCATCGCCGGCACCGCCACGCAGGATGTCGTCGCCGTCGCCGCCAGTCAGGATGTCATCGCCGGCACCGCCGATCAGGTTGTTCAGGCTATTGCCGGAACCATCCAGTACCACACCGCTGCCGACCTGGTCGAACAGCGTGAGATCGAACGTGCCGGAAACCTCGGCCGACTCACTGTCGCCATCCACCGTCCTGGCAGTGAAACCGATCTGTACGCCACTCTTGCCGGCGTCCTGGTCGACCAGCGAATCCTTCGCCTGGATAAAGCCCAGGCTGTCCAGGTCACCCTGGCTCAGGCCGGTCAGCGTATAGGTGCCGTCGGCGTAGGTCACCTGGTCCGCCGCGACGGCGGTACTGCCGACGAAGAAGGTCGCATTCGCCCCCAGGCCGATCAGGGTCAGGATGATCGCCTCGACCGAAGTGTCGGTCGCCCCCGCCTGCTGCCGGTCCTTCATCGCCAGGTTCAGGTTCAGAGCAATGATGTTCCCTTCGCGGCCAAAGGATTTCTCCACGACCGGCGTATCGGACTCGAAACCATCGGCCAGCGGCGTCACCTCCAGATTGAAGGTTGCGGTATCGACACGCTGGTTCTCCAGGTCGGACTTCTCGCCACTGAGCACGCTCAGTTTCAGGTCATCCAGCGTACCGCTCCAGTTCTGCGGCGCCTGGATACTGATGGCGGGCAAGCCTGCACCGTCCACCGGGATACTCCAGCCCGTGCCGGTGTTGGAGGCCTGCACCTCGTCACCGTCGGCATTGGTATAGAACACCAGGAAGCCATTGGGCAGGTTTTCCAGGATGGCCGTATGCACCTGCTCGGAGCCATCGGCGTCCAGCAGTTGCCCGGAGATGTTCAGCGGGATGCGGCTCGTACCATCCTGGTTCTCCACGCCGGTCAGGGTGCCGATGCTGCCATCCTGGTACGGGTCGTTGGAACCAACGGCGGTGAACTCGAAGCTGTTGTTGATCTTGTCGACCACCACGGCGCCACTGTCGCCCTCACTGGAAGCCCAGCCTTGCGCGGTGTTCCAGTCTTCCGAGCCCTGCTCCTGGCTCTCCACGGAAACCTCGACCTTCAGGCTGCCATCGACATACTTCTGGCCGTCCGCCGGCTGATAGCGCAACCCGCCGATGGAGGTATCGCCGCTCGACAGCAGTGCTTCACGCGTGGCCTGGTCGAGCACCAGCGTGTAGCTGCCGTCGCTTTCCTGGGTCAGTTCGGAGTTGCCGTAATACAGCTTGCCGCCGCTGAAGCCATCGCCTTCGGTCAGCCGGATGCTCAGGGTTTCGCCCAGTTGCGACGGCCCATCCACACCTCGGCCGATATCGACCGTGATGGCGATGTCGCTGCCTTCCACCGGCTTGCCGGAAGTCGCGGCGCCAGTGGCGTCGGCGGCCGACAGGGTCACGCCGACACTGACACCATCGGTAGCCGGAGTGATGGGCAGCACCGCCGGCACCTTCACCACCGTCTGCTGGCCCGTGGCGGACACGCTCCCGGCGAGGGTCGCATCGACGTTCAGGCCGCCGAAGTTATCGTTCAGGTTGGCCGGAGGGGTGACTACGACCTTGCTCAGCAGGGCCTGCAGCTCTTCCGTGGTGCTCGCCGTACCGGAAATCAGCCACAGCTCTTCGCTGCCATCGCCAACCCTGGTGGCCGTCAGGGCATTGCCGTCCTGGGTAATGACCGCACCCGCCGGCAGTTTCAGGCTCAGCGTGAAGTTGACGTCCTGGCCATCCAGGTTGTTGCCGATCCCGGCATCGAACAGTTGGTCCAGGGTGAAAGGCGTATCTTCCGTTGCCGTGAAGCTGTCGTCCTGCGCGAACGTCAGGGAGACATTCGCGCCGACACCGGTGCCGCCCTGGTAGTCCGAGGCGGTATTGAAGCGGTATTGCGTAGTGTCGCTCGCCAGGTTGCTGGCCCCGGTATCGTGGCTGAATACCTGGATGCCGATGGTCGCACCGATATCAGCCGCCAGTTCGGAGCCCGCGGTGAAGGATACCTGGGCATCGATGGCACCGTTGTTGGTCGCCTCGACGAACTTCGACAACTGCGATTGCGCCACTTCGATCAGCCATTTGCCATCATCCAGTTGGCGCGCGACACCGACGGAAGTGCCATCGATACTCAGGCCGTTGACCAGCAGGCCATTCGGAACACCGGTGACGATGACCTGGGTGAAGGCCTCGCTGCCATCGACATCCGCCGTGCTCAGCTCGATGCCGACATTGAACTTGCCGCTGCTCTGCAGGGTCACCGTCGGCACCGCAGCACCCAGATCCGCCGTCAGCGCCGCGCCATCAGTAGTGATGGATTCGAGGTTGACCTCGACCGCGTCGGTCACCGGCGCCACGCTCAGTTGGTACTCCAGCGGATCGCCAAGTTCGCTCACGGGAGCGACAGTACCGTCATTGGAAATGTCGGTGACCTCGTACCTGACCGTGAACTTCAGCTCAGGCGCATCCGCCTGGTTGTCAGCCTTGTGCTCGGTGGTCGCCAGCGCAGTCACCTGGCCGGCCTGCGTGGCATCCAGCACATACCACTGGTCGCCGTTGACATCCGTGACAGTGGCCACACCCGAGGCATCCAGTTCGACGCCATTCAGGTACAGCGTGAAGCCTTTGGCCGCGAAGTCCTCGACCTTGATATGCACACCGCTCAGAGTTTCGTTGCCATCCGGCCCGGAGATGGAGAAGCCCACCGGGGAAACCTGGTCCTCGAGCAGGGTCGAGCCATTGCCGCCAGTCGCTTCGGGAGAAGGCGTCACGATGGCCGCCAGGGTCGTCGGCGCATTGACTTTCCAGTCACCATCGTTCTCCGTGGTGATCGGTGTGACCGTCACCGCGACCGTGCCGCTGAAGTGCTCGGGCACCTTGATGGTCAGGGCCTTCAGGGCCGCCTCGGAGTCCACTTCCCAGACCCGGTCGGCACCGCTGCCGCCCAGGTAGCGAGCGCCTTGCAGGCTGAACTCCTCGGCCAGACCGGTGATCCTGAAGGTCAGCTTCTCGGAAGCGTCCGTGTCGAACTGGCTCACGCTGTCGATCAGGTCGGCCAGCTTGACGGTGGCCGCGCCACTGTCCAGGTCGGCCTCGGTATAGGTATGGGCCTTGGCCAGCACGCTGGCATCGTCCGCCACACCGGTGACCTTGATCGGCAGTTTCTGCACCGAACTCCAGGCGCCAACGCTGGTATCGAAGCCCGGCAGGGCATCGACCGTCTGGGCTTTCACCTCCAGGGTGAAATCGACGTTACTGTTCAGTGGCGGCGTCACCGTCAGCGGGGTGGCCGGGTTGAAGCCGGAGATCACCACCGACCAGGAATCGCCGTTGGAGGTCACCTCGATACCGGCGACACCCGTGGTGTCCGCCGTGATCTCCACGCCGCCGTAGTTCAGCTTGGCGCCCGCCGGGATCTTGTCGATGCCGACATTGAGGGTTTCCGAACTGTCCGAGGTGGCCGGGCGGATCGACAGTGCGATTGCCGTGTCTTCCAGGCCCTGCGTCGGGCTGACCGACAGGCTCGCAAGGTCCGCATCCGGCGTGATCCGGATGGTCAGCGTCGCGGCGTCGGAGATGGCCGTATCGGGCGTACCGCTGCCCTCGTTGTCGTCATCCCAGTCGTAGGTTTTCGCCTGCACCTTGATCTGGAAGGTACCGGCATCATTCAGCGGCGCCTGGAACTTGAGGCTGGCCAGGGCATCCAGTGGCACTTCGATCGGCGTGCCATTGAAGGTCGCGGAACCGCCATCCCAGGTGAACACCGAACCGATCGCCGGAGTCGTGCTCACCCCATCGGCCGCCAGTTTCACCGGCGTCAGCAGCGCAGTCGTGGTTTCGTCCGCGTCTTCGTTGATCCAGCCGGCCTTGTTCAGCAGGGCGACACTCTCGGCATTCAGGTCGAACACCGTGTCTTCCTTGCCCACGGCGGTATACAGGTGGTTGGTGGTGGGGACGATCAGGTCCGCCGTGCCGTTCCCGTCGGAATCGTTGGTCGAGGTTCTCTCGGCCACCGGCGTCACGGTGATCTTGATCGGCAATACGCTGGTCTGCGTATCGCTGGTAGCCCCGCCACCGGTCACCGACGGATTGCTATCGGTCGTGGTGACGGCAACCTGCACCGTCGCATCCAGGCTGCTATGGGCCGGCGGGGTGACCTTGAAGGCATCCAGGGCCAGCTCGCGGTTGGCCTCGGAACCCGCACTGAACTCGATGACATAGGGATCGGCCGCGCTGCCGCTGCCGCTGACCGTCCAGACGGCATCGCCTGCCGAGCCGGCGGCGGGCTGGTCGCTCAGCGTCCAGCCATCGGCCAGGGCGAACTGCACCTGGGTGATGACCTCGGTGCCGTTGGCCGAACCTTCGTCCGTCACCCGCACACCGGCCAGGAAGGCCACCGCGGTGTCTTCCGGCACGGCGGCCGGGTTGCTGGCCAGCACATCGCCCGCCACCGGGGTGACATGCAGATTGAGGGTCACCGGATCGCTCAGCACCACGCCATGGGCCGGCCCATCCGAGTCCAGGTCCTGGGCCTTCAGGGTCACGGTGATGCTATTGATATCGCCACTGAAATCCTTGGGCGGGGTGATGTTCAGGTCCGGCAGGGTGCTGGCGTCATTGCTGGTGATATCCACCTTGACGACCTGATCGGCGCTGGTGATTTCCGTACCGTTGACCTTGGAGCCGACCGGCAGGCCGGTGATTTCGAACCAGCGTTTTTCGCTGCCATCGACATCGGCACCGCTGTTGCCATCGGTACTGGTGTCCAGCGTGACCTGCAACAGGGACTTCAGGTTGAAGGTGCTGTCCTCGGCAAGCGTCAGGTCATGGCTGTCCTCGCCATTGATCTTCAGCTCGATGGGGTCGGTGACGGCCTGTACCTTCACTTCCACGCTGGTGTTCCTGGTGCTGCCATTGACCTGGCTCAGCTTCACGCCGGTAGCGTCCACCTCGAAGCTGGTCACGCTGGCTTTCACGCTGAAGTTCACATGGCTTTCCGCTGGTGGCAGCACCTTGAGCGCCTCGAACTGCGCCTTGGTCATGGTCAGCTCGGCGCTGCTGTCGCTGGTATGGCTGCCATCGCTCAGCTTGATGGTGACCGATGTCTTGCCGCTGGTGGAAGTGAACAGCGTGTTGCCGCTCGCATCCTGCAGCACGGCCCCGACCGGGAAGCCGGACAGGGTGATGGCGCCCAGCAGCTCGGGGTTATCACCGGCATCGGCTCCGCTCTGGTCGGTCGCGTCCTTCACCACGGGGGCCTTGAAGCCCAGGGCGATGGCTACATCCTCGTCGGTCGTGACCGATGCGCTGCCGCGGCCCAGGTCAGGCTGGTCCGCGACCGCCCGGACATTGACCGTGACGCTGCCCTCGACGGCGGAGCCATCGTCCTTGCTGATCGAATACTTCAGCACATCCGCGGCGAACTGGTTGCTGCCCTGCAACTGGTTGCTGTAGTTGCCGGTCGGCACATAGCTGATGCTGCCATTGGCATTGACGATCACGGTGCCCTGCAGGCCGTGGCCGGTCTCGACGCCATAGCTCCCGGGCCCGCTGCCGATGACCGTGACACCATCGGCGGCAAGGATCTTGATCTCGCTGGCGGCCACGTCGGCGCCCAGCGAGAAATTGTTGGCGGCGGTGGCCACCGTGCTGTCCTCGGTCACGGTAATGACGTGCGATGCCCGCTCCACATCGTCGCTGACCGCGACCTTGAAGCTGCCAGTGGCGGTATCGCCATCGCTGTCACGGGCCGTGAAGAGGAATGGCAGGTCGAGCGCCTCGAAGCCGCCAGCGCCGTTCGCGACCTGGTGATCCAGCGCACCCTGCAGGGTGAAGCTGTAGGTGCCGTTAGCGTTGATCTGCACCTGGAACACGGCCTGCCCAGCGGCGACGGCGTTCAGGGTCGTGCCGTCGTTGGCCAGGCTGAAGACCAGCGGCGCACCGTTGGACGCCAGTTGCAACTGGTCGAGCGCGTCCAGCGTGTCATTGGTGAAATAGGTGGCCTTGCTGGCGCCGGCGTCGGAACCATAGTCCACACCGAGGCTGCCACTCACCGTGGTCTGGCCGCTGTTCGGCGCCGTCCCCGTCGCCAGGGCGGACTCGCTCACCGTGGCATCCTGGGGCGCGGTGATGGCCGGGCCATCATCCAGGAAGGTGAATTTATCGCCGATTTCCAGCGCTTCCGAGCGTGCGATATCGCCATCGCTGTCCTTGGCGACAGCTTTCAGGGTAATCGCGGAGGAAGCGAACGGGCTGCTTTCGTCATTGTGATCCGCCGTGTCGGCATGCTCGACGGCGCGTAGCTGGGTCAGCGTGACGTTGCCTGTCGCATTCACCGAAATGGTGAACACCGTGACACCACCCGCCTTGCCTTCGACCACACCGTTGTTGAGCGACAGCGTGATCGCCTGCCCCGTCAGGCTGTCGACAAGGCCGGTCGCCACATTGCTGCCCAGGCCCAGCTCATAGCCGGTGATGCTGGCGCTGTCCGCGCCCTGGACCAGATTGAAGGCGGAGGCGAAATCTTCCGAGGAAGACGCCGTGGCCGTCCCCAGGTTGGACTCGTCGACCGTCAGGCCATTGACCTGGGTCCCGGTCAACTCGACCTCGGGCACATCGTCGATGACCTGGACGCCCAGAGTCCCGCCAGCCGAGACACTGCCGCTGGCCCCGGGCAGGGGGCCGGCCTTGACGCCGAGCGCGAGTTCCTTGAGCAGCTCGTTGGCGCCATCCGCATCGGCATGGGCCTGGCTGTTCGTCAGCTCATAGGTATAGGTGATCTCCCCGGAGACCACCGAACCGCCTTGCGTATCGGGCGTAAAGCCGGTCAGGGTCAGCGTACCGTGGCCCGCGACGGTTATCGTCAGCGGCGTTCCAGGCAGCGCCTGCAAGTCGGCAAGGCTGATTTCCTGGCCGGCGATGGTGACGCTCTGCAGGCCGGTGCTGGACTCGAATTTCAGTACGCCATCGGCCTTCTCGCTATCACCAGCGGCCTCGCTGCCCGTGCTCAGGCCCTTCTCATAGACCGTGATCTGGCCGCTCGCATTGCCGTTCGCATCGACTGGCGTAATGCTCGGATTGTCATAGATAGTGGACGCAGCGGTGTCCTGGGCGCCGACGCGCAGATCCTCGAAGCCATTCGCGGCACCGCCGTTGACACCGTCGATAGTGACGGTCAGCGGTTCGGAAACTTCGTAGGCACTGTCGACCTTGCTGGTCACCGTAAAGGTTTCCTGCGACTTGCCACCCGCAATGGTGATGGAGGACGGCAGTGACGTGACATCCGCCAGATTGGCGGCGTCGCCGCTCCACACCAGGTTGACCACGGCACTCTTGCCGGCCAGGACGGTCACGGGGTCGCCATTGGCATCGACCAGGGTGACGGTATAGGTCAGGGCGCCACCTTCGAATACCGCCGATTTATCTACGCTGATCTGCGCGTAGACAGGGTCACTGTCATCCAGTATCTCGGTGCTCACCGCCGTGCTGTCGAAGCCCAGGTTCTCCAGCGCGCCCGGCTGCCCTGCGTTCGCTTCGCTGACGCCGGTGATGGCGTTGGCGATGCTGTCGTTTTCCAGGTACACGTCGTC
>NZ_QJUO01000031.1 GCF_004327335.1 Stutzerimonas kirkiae
CCCTCGCATGGCAGAGTGCCCGCGCCCGCCTTGACAGCCTACCCCCCCATCCCTAGCATGCCGCGCAACCCTCGAGGAGCACCCGATGCAGCCCCAGTCCTTCTATACAGTGGTGGCGGACGACTTTACCGCGGTCGACGGCATCATCCGCAGCCAACTGACCTCCCGTGTACCACTGGTGGAAAAAATCGGGGACTACATCACCTCGGCCGGTGGAAAACGCCTGCGCCCCCTGCTGGTGCTGCTCACCGGCAATGCACTGGGGCATCAGGGCGATCAGTTGCGCCTGCTGGCGGCCATCATCGAGTTCCTGCACACCTCGACCCTGCTGCACGACGACGTAGTGGACATGTCCGGCATGCGCCGTGGACGCTCCACCGCCAACGCGCTATGGGGCAACGCCCCCAGCGTGCTGGTCGGCGACTTTCTCTATGCCCGCTCCTTCGAAATGATGGTCAGGCTCGGCTCGATGCCGGTCATGCAGATCATTTCCCAGGCCACCCGCGTGATTGCCGAAGGCGAAGTACTGCAACTCTCCAAGGTCCGCGACGCCAGCACCACCGAAGAAATCTACATGGAAGTGATCCGCGCCAAGACCGCGATGCTGTTCGAGGCATCGACCCATAGCGCCGCCACGCTGGCGGGCGCCAGCGCGGAACAGTGCGAGGCACTGCGCACATTCGGCGACCACCTGGGCATCGCCTTCCAACTGGTCGACGACCTGCTCGACTACCGAGGCGACACTGAGACACTGGGCAAGAACGTCGGCGACGACCTGGCCGAAGGCAAGCCCACCCTGCCGCTCATCCATACCATGCGCGAAGGCAGCGCCGAACAGGCAGCCCTGGTGCGCCGCGCGATCCAGAAAGGCGGCCTGGACGATCTCGAGCTGATTCGCGAAGCCGTCGAGTCGTCCGGCGCCCTGGACTACACCGCCAGTCTGGCCCGGCAATATGCCGAGCGCGCAGTGGGGTGCCTGCAGGCACTGCCCGCCTCCCGCTATCGCGACGCCTTGGAAGAACTGAGCCGCTTCGCCGTGGCCCGCACACACTGAGAACCCGTTCACGATCTCTCGAGCCAGGCCCGGCAAGAAGACCAACGAGAGCAACGGGAGTAACCAGCCGGAGCCGGAGGCTGGCCCGCAGGGCGCAGGGCCAGCGCAGCGAATCAAGCGCAGTCTACAAGTGGCAAATGCTCCGCTCGCCCCTCCCGGGGCCGCACTGAAGTGCGTTAGCCGCAAGCGGCCTGCCCGGGCCCGTTCTTAACGCAGCAGGGCCGACGCGCAGCAGATCGTGAACAGGCTCCAAGGCGCCAGCCATCCGAAAACCGCGGTTTTTCACAGTCTTCACAATTCATGACTTGCTTTTCTGTTAACAGTAATTATTCTCATTGAAGAATTTTATTGGAGGACACGTCATGACCTATCTGATCGACGCCTGGCTGGATCGCCCGCAACCCTACCTGCGCATACTCGACCGCAATACCGGCGACATCTGCGTCTCGCTCGAAGGGGACGCGCTGGAAGAGCTGCGCGAGCAGGGCGAGCTCGACATGCATGAACTCGGCACCAGCGAGCCCTGCGTACTCAAGGAGCAGATACGCAACCTGTTCCTCTTCAGCTACGCCCGGGCGTTGCGCCCGTGAGGCTCCGGCCATCCCCGCCCGCCGGTCTCCCGGCATCGCGGGGATGGGATGAGTGCCGGGCAGGCTCTCAGAGAACTTCCAGCAACTCCACATCGAACACCAGCACACTATGTGCCGGGATGCTGCCGATGTTCTGGGCGCCATAGGCCAGCTCGCTCGGAACATGCAGGCGCCACTTGCTGCCGGCATTCATCAGTTGCAGCGCCTCGGTCCAGCCCGCGATCACGCCTGATACCGGAAACTCGGCCGGCTGGCCACGCTGGTAGGAACTGTCGAACACGGTGCCGTTGATCAGCGTGCCATGGTAATGGGTACGGACACTGTCATCACGGGACGGCTTCGCCCCTTCGCCATCGGCCAGCACTTCATACTGCAGGCCGGAAGCCAGCACGGTGACACCTTCACGCTTGGCGTTCTCTTCCAGATAGGCGCGGCCCTCGGCGGCAGCGGCTTCCGCCTCGGCCTGGGCCCTGGCCTGCATCCGCTGACGGATCACCGCGAAACTGGCATTGAGATCCTCCGCACTGACACGGCTTTCCTGCGCGGCGAAAGCATCGCGAATGCCGACGATCACAGCCTCGAGATCGACGCCCGGCGGCGGATTGTCGCGCAGTTGATCGCCTAACTGGCGACCGATCCCATAACTTACGCGAGATTCATCGGTGGAAAGATCAAGGTCGCTCATACCCGGCTCCAATCATTCATTTCAAAGGGCGGGCAGACTAGCACAGCAACCATGGCAGACACATTCCACTTGCCATGGTCGGCCGGGTCAGTGCTTGGAGAGCTTGTCCAGATAGCCCATGAGGAAAGCCGACAGGACGAAGGTCAGGTGCAGGACCACATACCAGAGCAGCTTGTCGTTGGCGATCTGCTGGGCGTCCATGAATACCCGTAGCAGATGGATCGACGAGATCGCCACGATGGAGGCGGCCACCTTCATTTTCAGCGAGCCGGAATCCATCTTCCCGAGCCAGTCGAGCTTTTCCTTGCTCTCGTCGATATCCAGCTGCGAAACGAAGTTCTCGTAGCCGGAAATCATCACCATCACCAGCAGGCCGCCAACCAGCGCCATGTCGATCAGCGACAGCAACCTGAGGATCAGCTCGGCCTCGCTCAGCGTCAGTATCGCCGGCAGGACATGGATGACTTCCTGGAAGAACTTGATGGCCAGCGCCAGCAGCGCGAAGGACAGACCGAAATAGATGGGGGCCAGCAGCCAGCGCGAGGCGTACATGGCATTCTCGATGAAGCGCTCCATGGTTCTCTCATGTCTAAGGAAAACGGGCGGACGAGTATACGTCGCAGCGCGCCAGGCACAAGAGGCCCCTGGAACGCGCCCAGGGCAATCGCGCTATGTGCTCAAAGGGCCGAAAACAGCGCTTGAAGGCCCTAGGCTGAACGACAGGCAGTCCGTTGCCTGTCCGAAGGCAACGTTTCCACGTCCAGCTTTCCAGCCCCCGGTGCTTTTAGCGAAGGCCTCGACCGCGACAGCGGCATGGGGACCCCGTCTTCAGCGGCCCTCCCAGCCCCGGAATAGACGGGCCTGATCGGCATTGACCCGGCGCAGTTCGGAACGCATGTGCAACTGCCACATGGCCGGACCCTCACCATCCTCATAGCCCTGCTCGCGCAGGCTGCTGCCGATCGCATCCAATATCGAACGCGCCATCGCCACGCCACGGAACGGCCCCTGCACCCGCAACTCCGACGGCTGCGCGCCCTGCATTCCGGCCACGCACAGCAGCACCCACAGCCCCTGGTCGCTGCACAGCGGAAAGACTTCGCATTCGATCCGCGCGTCCGCTCCCAGGCAGCGCCGGGTCAGACAAAACGAATAAGTCATGGGCAGGCCCTCCAGGGTACGAGTGAAACATCGCTACCTATCCGGCAGACCCGCCAGCCCGGGCTATCGTTCCCGGGAAATCACTTACCGGTCCCGGTCGCCGACGGTGTACCTTCTTCCTTGCTATCGTCCGCCATACCGATCTGCGCGATATCGCGCAGGCGCGCCACCACCCTGGCATTCACGCTGCCTTCCGGGAAGGCGCCCGATTCACCGGCACTGCCGACAGCCTCGCCGACCAGCAGCGAAAGGGCCTCATCGACCTGGCGCACGGCATAGACATGGAAACGCTGCTGGCGCACGGCGTCGAGCACCCGCTCGTCGAGCATCAGGGTCGAGACATTGGCGAAGGGAATGATCACGCCCTGCTCGCCACTCAGGCCACGCGCCTCGCACAGGCGGAAAAAGCCTTCGATCTTCTCGTTGACCCCACCGACCGCCTGCACTTCGCCGAACTGGTTGATCGAGCCGGTAATGGCGAAGCACTGCTTGAGCGGTGTGCGGGAAAGCGCCGAGATCAGCGCACAGCATTCGCCCAGCGAGGCGCTGTCGCCGTCCACGTAGCCGTAGGATTGCTCCAGCGCGATGCTGGCGGAGATTTCCAGGGGGAACTCCTGGGCATAGCGGCTGCCCAGGTAACCGGTCAGGATCATCACCCCCTTGGAGTGGATCGGCTGCCCCAGATTGACCTCGCGCTCGATATCGACGATGCCCGAGCCACCCGGATAGACCGAAGCGGAAATACGCGCCGGCATGCCGAACGCGGAATCGCCCACCTCCAGAACGGTCAGGCCGTTGCACTTGCCGATGGCGGCGCCTTCACTGTCGATCAGAATCACGCCGGCCAGGATATCGTCGAGAATCCGCGCGGACACACGCCCGGTACGGGTGGCCTTGGCCCTGAGAGCGCGTTCGATATGGCCGACATCGGTCACTTCGTCGCGGGCCAGTTGGCGCACGAAATCCGCCTCGCTGACCAGTTGGAAGATATCGCCGATGCAGGCAGACAGGCGCCCCTGGTGCTCGGCCAGACGCGCGCTGTAGGTGGCCAGGCGCGCCACCGCGGCGGCAGTCAGCGGCGCCATGCCCTCTTCATGGGTACGCGTTTTCAACAATTGCGCGAATTGCTCCAGGCTGTCCTCTGCGAGCGGGATGTCCTCATCGAAGTCCACCAGTACACGGAACATCTCCTGGAAGTCGGGATCGAGGTCCTGCAAGGTGTAGTAGAGCTGCCGGGAACCGATGATCACCACCTTGACCTGCAACGGGATGAATTCCGGCGTCAGGGTGACGGTGGCCAGCCGCCCCAGCTCGGCCAGGGGCGACTCCATCTTCAGCTTGCGCGACTGCAAGGCGCGCTTGAGCGCCTCCCAGACGAACGGCTCGCCCAACAGCTTCTCGGCCTCCAGCAGCAGGAAGCCGCCGTTGGCCCGGTGCAGCGCGCCCGGGCGCAATTGCCGGTAGCTGGTGTAAAGGGCGCCCTGGTCGGTGCTGTATTCGATGCGGCCGAACAGGTTGTCGTAGGTCGGATGCGGCTCGAACACCACCGGTGCCCCGCCATCGACCGGATGCCCGACCACCAGGCTCGGGCTGTACTGCTCTTCCAGCAGTTGCCGCCCCTGGGCTTCGGTGCGGTTCTCGTCCACCAGTTGCTCGACCACTGTCTTCAGCAGGTTGACCTGTACCGCCTGCAGGTAGGCCTGTACCCCGGCGTTCTCCGCATACTTCTCCGACAGCGGTGCGAGCAGCGGCTCCAGGGCCTGGCTGATGGTTTCGTCATTGAGCTGGCGCACCTGGTTGACGGATTCGCGTTTCCACTGCGGCAGGCTGGCCAGTTCCTCGTTGAGGCGCACCTCCAGCGCGGCGATATCGGCGTGGTAACGCTCGCGCTCGGCCTCGGGCAACTGCGCGAAGTCGGCCTCGTCCATCGACTTGCCGTCTTTCATCGGTGTGAAGGCGATATTGGTGCTGTCGCGGTACAACGCGATTTCCTTCTCCAGCGCCAGCTTCTCGATCACATCCAGCGCCTTGTCATAGCGCTGGTTGAAGACGCGATCGATGGTGCTTTTCTTCTGCTGGTAGCTCGGGTGCTCGAACACCGCCGGGAAAGTCGACAGCAGGTTGCCGATCAACTGCCCCATGTCCTCGATGAAGGCGCCCGCACTGCCCTGCGGCAACTCCAGCACCCGCGGTTCGCGCTGTTCGTCGAAGTTGTTGACGTAGACCCAGTCGGACGGCGTTTCCAGGCGCTTGGCCTCGGCCCGCAGGTAGCGCCGCGTAAAGGAGAAACGCCCGGTCCCCGATTCGCCCATGACGAACACGTTGTAACCTGGACGCGGCATCGCCACGCCGAACTGCAGGGCCTCGACGGCACGCTCCTGCCCGAGCACACCGAAAAAAGGCTCCAATTCATCGGTAGTGGTGAAAGCGAACTGGTCAGGCTGGAACGGGCGGGTCAGCGCATCGGGCGCCAGGCGCAGGCTTGCAGCAAGGGGGTCTGACATCGGGAATCCTTGAATGGATGGCCATGTGTTCACACGGCACGGGGCCGGAGGGCCATGAACGATGTGCCATTCTGGCGCTGCCACCGCTTGGCCGCAAGGTTGCGAGCCGCCTGCGGCAACCGTTTGGGCCCCACCAATACCATTACAACTTGTGACACTTTCATCCGGCCAGAGCGTCCGGTTCTTGATTCAGGTCAACCCCACGCAAGCGGATTTAGAGCTTCCTAGCGATAGATTAGCCAGCACCGTGATGAGGTCGATAATGAACAGAACCACACCCTTGCTAGTAGGTAGCTTGCTACTGATGGCAGGCGCTTGTAGCGCCGATGAATTACGCGATCGCGCCAACAGCATCTTCAAACCGATACCCGAGAAGATCACTGAAGTACGTGGCCAGAAGATCAGCGACGAGCAGGCCATCCTTGGCCATAAGCTCTGGTTCGATCCGCGCCTGTCGCGCAGCCATATCATCAGTTGCAACACCTGCCACAACCTCAGCCTCGGCGGTGGCGACAACGTCACCACCTCCATCGGCCACGGCTGGCAGAAAGGCCCGCGCAACTCGCCGACCGTGCTCAACGCGGTGCTGAATGCCGCGCAGTTCTGGGATGGCCGTGCCAAGGACCTGCAGGAGCAGGCCAAGGGGCCGGTACAGGCCAGCGTGGAAATGAACAACACCCCGGATCGGGTGGTCACCACGCTCAAGAGCATTCCCGAGTATGTCGAGGAGTTCCAGAAGGCCTTCCCGAAAGACAAGGACCCGGTCAGCTTCGACAACATGGCCTATGCCCTGGAAGCCTTCGAAATCAGCCTGACCACGCCGAACTCACCCTTCGACCGCTTCCTCAAGGGTGAGGACAAGGCCCTGGATGCCGAGCAGAAGAAAGGCCTGGCGCTGTTCATGGATGCCGGCTGTATCGCTTGCCACAATGGCGTCAACGTGGGCGGCCAGGGCTACTTCCCCTTCGGCCTGATCAAGAGACCGGGGGCCGATGTCCTGCCCGAGGGCGACAAGGGCCGCTTCGCCGTGACCAACACCGCGTCCGACGAATATGTGTTCCGCGCCGCACCGCTGCGCAACGTCGCCCTGACCCCGCCCTACTTCCACAGTGGCGAGGTATGGGACCTGAAGGAAGCCGTGGCAATCATGGGCAACAGCCAGTTGGGACGCGACCTGAAGGATGATGAAGTGACGGCGATCACCGCCTTCCTGCATAGCCTGACCGGCGACCAGCCACAAGTGGCCTACCCGGTGCTGCCGGCAAGCACGCACTCGACACCGAAACCCGAGTAAACCATTGCGGAAACGAGAACGCCCCGGTCTACGGGGCGTTCTTGCATATGCGACATCCTCAGGACTTGTTCTGCTCCTTGAGCAGGTCACGGATTTCCGTCAGCAGGGCCTCTTCCGCCGAGGGAGCGGGCGGCGCGGCAGGCGCGGCGGCTTCTTCGCGCTTGAGATGGTTGATCGCCTTGATCGCCAGGAAAATGGCGAACGCCACGATGGCGAAGTCCACCACGGTCTGGATGAAGGCGCCATAACTGAGGAGCACCGCTGGCGCATCCCCCGCTGCTTCCTTCAGCACGATCGCCAGGTCCGAGAAGTCCACGCCACCGATCAGCAGCCCCAGCGGCGGCATGATCACGCCATCGACGAAAGACGAGACGATCTTGCCGAACGCGGCGCCGATAATGATACCGACCGCCATGTCGATCACATTGCCACGTACGGCAAAAGTCTTGAACTCGCTGATAAAACTCATAGATGAAATTCCTGTTCGGTATGAATGGGCCTGCCGTCTTGGCTGCCTGCGGCGCGGCAGGCCAAGCATAAGGCCCAGGCCGGGGACAGGCCAGAGCAAGCCGTCCGGAAAGGAAACATTCCCAATCTCAAGGCACCTTGACCATCGTCAAGGCCGTGCCCACGCGTCACGGATAATGTGGCCCCTGACTTCAATCCCCGGAGCTTAGGCCATGCACGTTGAACACCACCCACTGATCAAGGACTTCCCCGAGCGCCGCGAACTGCTGCATGAGCTGCGCCAGAGCGACCCGCATTTCGCCCAGAAGGCCCTGCAGTACGAAGACCTGGACAAGCGCATTTGCCGCGTCGAAGACGGCCTGGAACTGCTCGACGACACCGCCCTGCACACCCTCAAGAACGATCGCGTGGCGCTCAAGGACGAAATCGCCCGCCAGCTCAAGCGTGCTTCAGGCTCCTGCTGTGGGAAGTGTGGTGGCTAAAAGCCGGAAGCTGGCACAGCGCGCGCTCAAAGCTCCAGGATGACGACTTCCACTTTGGCCAACTGTCAGTGCACCGTTATCATGCCGCCTCATCCACCGATAGGGAGTCAGCATGGCCAAAGCCAAGCGTATGTACGGCTGCACCGAGTGCGGCTCCACCTTTCCCAAATGGGCCGGGCAATGCGCCGACTGCGGTGCCTGGAATACCTTGGTGGAAACAGTCATCGAAGGAGCGGCACCGTCCGGGCGCAGCGGCTGGACCGGTGACAAGGCCAATATCAAGACCCTGGCCGAAGTCAGCGTCGAGGAAGTCCCGCGCTTCTCCACCGCCTCCGGCGAGCTGGACCGGGTGCTCGGCGGTGGCCTGGTGGATGGTTCGGTGGTGCTGATCGGCGGCGACCCCGGTATCGGCAAGTCGACCATCCTGCTGCAGACCCTGTGCAACATCGCCCAGCGCTTCCCGGCGCTCTACGTCACCGGCGAGGAATCCCAGCAACAGGTGGCAATGCGCGCCCGGCGGCTGGACCTGCCGCAGGACAAGCTCAAGGTGATGACCGAAACCTGCATCGAGTCGATCATCGCCACCGCCCGCCAGGAAAAGCCCAAGGTGATGGTGATCGACTCGATCCAGACCATCTTCACCGAGCAGTTGCAGTCGGCCCCCGGCGGCGTCGCCCAGGTGCGCGAGAGCGCGGCGCTGCTGGTGCGCTTCGCCAAGCAGAGCGGCACGGCGATCTTCCTGGTCGGCCACGTCACCAAGGAAGGCGCCCTGGCCGGCCCGCGGGTACTGGAGCACATGGTCGACACCGTACTGTATTTCGAGGGCGAATCCGATGGCCGCCTGCGCCTGCTGCGGGCAGTGAAGAACCGCTTCGGCGCGGTCAACGAGCTGGGCGTGTTCGGCATGACCGACAAGGGCCTCAAGGAAGTCACCAACCCTTCGGCGATCTTCCTCACCCGCGCCCAGGAGGCCGTGCCCGGCAGCGTGGTGATGGCCACCTGGGAAGGCACCCGGCCAATGCTGGTGGAAGTGCAGGCGCTGGTGGACACCAGCCACCTGGCCAACCCGCGCCGCGTCACCCTCGGCCTGGACCAGAACCGCCTGGCCATGTTGCTGGCGGTACTGCACCGCCACGGTGGCATTCCCACCTATGACCAGGACGTGTTCCTCAACGTGGTCGGCGGCGTCAAGGTGCTGGAAACCGCCGCCGACCTGGCGCTGATGGCGGCGGTCATCTCCAGCCTGCGCAACCGCCCGCTGGACAACGACCTGCTGGTGTTCGGCGAGGTCGGCCTGTCCGGCGAGATCCGCCCGGTGCCCAGCGGCCAGGAGCGCCTCAAGGAAGCCGCCAAGCACGGCTTCAAGCGCGCCATCATCCCCAAGGGCAACGCCCCCAAGGAAGCCCCGGCGGGCTTGCGTATCATCCCGGTGACGCGCCTGGAGCAGGCGCTGGATGCGCTGTTCGAATAGCGTTCACCCACAAAAGCCCTTTCAACGTCCCATACCGCAGGGTGCGCCATGCGCACCAGCAAGCGACGTGCCATCCTCCCCGGTGCGCACGGCGCACCCAAGAACAAAAAACCCGGCGCGAAGGCCGGGTTTTTCATTTCAACGCCAGTACGCTCAGTTGCCGTAGACCGGCAGTTTCGCGCAAATGGCGGATACCTTGCCGCGAACGTCCTCGATTACCGCCTCGTTGCCCAGGTCGGCGAGAATATCGCAGATCCAGCCGGCCAGCTCGCGGCACTCGGCTTCCTTGAAGCCACGGGTGGTCACGGCCGGCGTACCGATGCGCAGGCCCGAGGTGACGAACGGCGATTTCGGGTCGTTCGGTACCGCGTTCTTGTTGACGGTGATGTGGGCACGGCCCAGGGCGGCATCCGCGTCCTTGCCGGTGATGCCCTGCTTGATCAGGCTGAGCAGGAACAGGTGGTTCTGCGTACCGCCGGAAACCACGTCGAAACCGCGCTCGATGAACACCTGGGCCATGGCCTGGGCGTTCTTCACGACTTGCTGCTGGTAGGCCTTGAACTCAGGCTGCAGGGCTTCCTTGAAGCACACCGCCTTGGCGGCGATGACATGCTCGAGCGGGCCGCCCTGGCCACCCGGGAATACCGCGGAGTTGAGCTTCTTCTCGATCTCGGCGTTGGCGCGCGCCAGGATCAGGCCGCCACGCGGGCCGCGCAGGGTCTTGTGGGTGGTGGTGGTGACCACGTCGGCGAAGGGCACCGGGTTCGGGTAGACGCCAGCGGCGACCAGCCCGGCGACGTGGGCCATGTCGACGAACAGGTAGGCCCCGACCTTGTCGGCGATCTCGCGAAAACGTGCGAAATCCAGCACCTGGGAGTAGGCGGAGAAACCGGCGACGACGATCTTCGGCTTGTGCTCCAGGGCCAGGCGCTCGACTTCGTCGTAGTCGATCAGGCCGTCATCGTCGATGCCGTACTGCACGGCGTTGTACAGCTTGCCGGAGGAAGACACGCTGGCGCCGTGGGTCAGGTGCCCGCCATGGGCCAGGCTCATGCCGAGGATGGTGTCGCCAGCCTCGAGCAGCGCCAGGTAGACCGCGCTGTTGGCCTGGGAACCGGCGTGCGGCTGGACGTTGGCGTAGTCGGCGCCGAACAGTTGCTTGGCCCGGTCTATTGCAAGCTGCTCGACGATATCGACGTATTCGCAACCACCGTAGTAGCGCTTGCCCGGATAGCCCTCGGCGTACTTGTTGGTCAGCACGCTGCCCTGGGCTTCCATTACCGCCGGGCTGGCATAGTTCTCCGAGGCGATCAGTTCAATGTGGTCTTCCTGACGCTTGGCTTCCTGCTGCATGGCAGCGAAAAGTTCGGCATCGTAGCGAGCGAGGGTCAAATCACGGCTGAACATGGTGGTCCCCTAGGAAATCAGCGGCATTGGAAAATAAGCTGCGGATTCTACCTGATTCGCCCTGATGCGGATATTGAAGGGTGGTCATGGGCAAATAGAAGCGGCTTCAAGCGGCAAGCCTCAAGCTGCAAGAAAAAGCGTGGCTTCGGCGTACTTCCGCTTGTGGCTTGCAGCCGATTCGTTCACCCCAGCATCGCCTGGAAGCAATCGGCCGGCATCGGGCGGGCAAGGAAGAAGCCCTGCACTTCGTTGCAGCCGTAGCGCCGCAGGAAATCCAGTTGGGCCTGGTTTTCCACGCCTTCGGCGATCACCGACATATTCAGGCTATGGGCCATGGCGATGATGGCGCGGGCGATCTGCGCGTCCTGCTCGCCCTCTGGCAGGCCATCGACGAAGCTGCCATCGATCTTCAACACATCTATAGGGAACTGCTTCAGGTAATTGAGCGATGAATAGCCGGTGCCGAAGTCGTCCACGGCAATCGACAGCCCGAGCTGCTTGAGTTCGGCGAGGGTCCGCATGGCCAACCCGACATCCTGCATCAGAATGCTTTCGGTCAACTCCAGCTCCAGGCTCGCAGGCGCGAGCCCGGCGGCACCGAGAATGCTCGCGATACGCTGCCCGAGCTGCCCCGAAGCAAACTGGCGGGCGGAAAGATTGACCGCCACCTTGGGCACCCGCAGGCCCAGCTCATGCCAGGCGACGATCTGCCGGCAGGCCTCGGCGAGCACCCAGTCGCCAACCTCCACCACCAGCCCCAGTTCTTCCAGGGCCGGAATGAAATCGCCCGGCGACACAAGGCCACGGCGGGGGTGATTCCAGCGCAGCAGCACCTCCGCGCCGGTCAGGCACTGGCCGTCGCTGGTGAACTGCGGCTGATAGTGCAGGATGAACTGCCGCTGCTCCAGGGCATGGCGCAGGTCGCTCTCCAGCTCCAGGCGCTCCAGGGCGCTGGCGTTCATCTCCGCCTGGTAGAACTGGAAGTTGTTCTTGCCGCGTTCCTTGGCGTGATACATCGCCGTATCGGCATTCTTCATCAACTGGCTGGCCTCGGCGCCATCCTGGGGACTCAGGGCGATGCCGATACTGGCGGTGACGAAGAATTCCCGCTCCGACAGCACGAACGGCTCGGTGAGCGTGGAGAGAATGTCCTCGGCGACCCGGATCGCCTGCCGCAGCGCATCCTCGCGCCGACCGCAGGGGCTCAGCAGGAAAGTGAACTCATCCCCGCCCATGCGCGCCACCGTATCATCATCATCGACACAGGCCGCCAGCCTGACGGCCACATCCTTGAGCATGCTGTCGCCGGCGGCATGCCCCAACGAGTCGTTGATGGGCTTGAAGCGGTCCAGGTCAAGGAACATCAGCACCACCCAGTCCCCCCGGCGCCCGGCCTGCTGCAGACTGTTGTAGAGACGATCCTGGAACAGCGTGCGATTGGGCAACTGGGTCAGGGCATCGTAGTAGGCCAGCCGGTGAATACGCTGCTCGCTGGCCTTGCGCTCGCTCATGTCGTTGAAGAAGCACACATAGCTGACCAGCTCCTGCGCCTCGCCTCGCACGGCGGTGATCCCCACCCAGCACGGATAGGCCTCGCCGCTCTTGCGCTTGAGCCAGAACTCGCCTTCCCAACTGCCGCACTGGCGAATCTGCGTAAGCACATAATTCATCTGGTTGGCCTGCTGGCTATCGGCACTCAGGAAAGCCGGCAACTGGCCGACCACCTCCTCGTCGCAATAGCCGGTGATGCGGTTGAAGGCATCGTTGACCTGCACGATGGAGCCGCCGGGGTCCGTCACCAGGATCGCCGCGGTGGAATTCTCGAATACCGTCGCAGCCATGCGCAGGGCCTTTTCGGCATTACGCTGCTGGCTGATGTCGCGCAACACCCAGACGAATCCTGAAGGTTGTTGCTCATCGTCGACCCGCAGCGCCCTGCGCGTGACCGAATAGAAACGCACCTCGCCCCCCTGCAGCGTGCGCAATGGCTCCAGCACAAGGTCACGGCTGCGCAGGCTGACATCCAGGGCACGCGGATCGAGGCCCAGCAGCAATTCCTGCAGCAGATAGAGCCCGGCATCGGTGTTATCCAGGCCAAACATTTCCTGGGCTGGCGGGTTGAGGTAACGCAAGCGCCCGTCGAGACCGCTGATCAGTACCAGCTCTTCGATGGCACCCAGGGCACTGGCAGCGAAACCCAGCGTGCGACGATGCCAGATGGCCCTCCGTGGTGCCGGCAACCAGGCGATGGCAGCCAGGCCACAGTCACGCACGCGCGCGATCCACGACTGGCTGGTGATCTGCCGGGAGGAGGTTTTCTTATTGGCCACGCGACGGGTCCCTGAACAACGGCGTCGAAACAATCAACACGGGGAGGCAGGGGCCTCATCGAAGGCCGCGACTGGCACATATCCCTGTACCACCACGACGCTCGTCACCCACATGCCCCCATTACGAGCACACCTCGTTTCGTATGGAGCGGCCCGCCCGTCAGGACGGGCGGGCCATCGAACTGATACTAGAATGCACTGCCCCAGGGCAGAGTGCCAGTACTCACCGACACAAGATCCGATTACCCGCGCAGGGCACCGACCGATGCAACGAGCCGCGCCATCAGGGCTTGTGCGGACGCGCCAGGTATTCGTGGGATTGCATCTCCAGCAGGCGGCTGAGGGTGCGCTGGAACTCGAACTCCAGCCGGCCACCGGCATACAGGTCCTTGAGCTCGACCTCGGCGGAAAGGATCAGCTTGACCTGGCGGTCGTAGAACTCGTCCACCATATTGATGAAGCGCCGCGCCATGTCGTCCTTGGCCACCCCCATCTGCTCGATGTTGGACACCAGCACGGCCTCGTAGACCTTGCCCAGCTCGATGTAGTCGTTCTGGCTGCGCGGCCCGTCGCACAGCGCGCGAAATTCGAACCAGACGACATCGTTGGCCACCTTGCGCGCGACGATCTCGCGCTTCTCGACGGTCAACGCCTCGTTCTCGCGGATCGCGCAGTTTTCCGTCAGCAGGCTGCGGAAGCTTTTCTCCAGGCTGGCATCGGCATCCGCACCCAGCGGGCAGTAGTAAAGCTCGGCCTGCTCCAGGGCGCGCAGGCGATAGTCGATGCCGCTGTCGACATTGACGATCTCGGTATGCACCTTGAGCAGTTCGATGGCCGGCAGGAAGCGCGCGCGCTGCAGGCCATCCTTGTAGAGGCCGTCCGGCACGATGTTGGAGGTGGCCACCAGGCTGACGCCGTTCTTGAACAGCTCTTCGAGCAGGGTCGCCAGGATCATCGCGTCAGTGATGTCGGACACGAAGAACTCGTCGAAGCAGATCACCCGCGCCTCATCGGCGAAGCGCTTGCCGATGACGGTCAGCGGGTTCTTCACATCCTTGAGGGTCCTCATTTCCTCGTGCACGCGCTTCATGAAGCGGTGGAAGTGCGTGCGCATCTTCTGTTCGAACGGCAGCGCGTCGAAGAAGGTATCGACCAGATAGGTCTTGCCGCGCCCGACGCCCCCCCAGAAATACAGGCCCTTGACCGGTCCCTGGCGCCTGGCCGAGAACAGCTTGCCGAACAGCCCGCCCTTGCTGCCACGGTCGTCGGCCAGCAAATCGTCATACAGCCGCTGCAGATGCCGTACGGCATTTTCCTGGGCGGCGTCGTGGAAGAATTCGGGACGTTTCAGGTCAGCCTGATAGCGCTCAAGGGGTGTCATGCCGGGGCCTGGTCGAGAAAAGGGGGCCGACACTTTATCCGCGCCTCCGGCGCTTGGCAATTTATCCGCACCTCCGACGCTTGGCAATTTATCCGCACCTCCCGCGCCAGGCAATTCACTCAAGTCTTTCATTCGCCCCCCTGAATCCCCTCTACCTCATCCTGGCGCCTATTCGGCCAGCCCGTCGATCGCATCGCGCAGGTTCTGCATCGCGCGCTCCAGCGCTGCCGAGTCGGCCTGCCGTGGGCTGTCCGCAAGGACCTCGCCGTCCAGCCACAAGCTGAAGACATCGGCCTCGCCGACGCGCAAATCCAGGGCAGCCCCCCCCAGCTCGACCAGCCGCTGGCCCAGCGCACCGATGGCCTTCGGGTCGCTGAAAGGCCGCGACAACAGCAATTCCTCACCAGCGGCCGAGAAGAAGCGGAAGCGAAAACGGCCATCGGCTTCGCGAAAGCTGGCGAAACGGGCACGCTTGCCGCCCTTTTTCGCCGCAGCCGCTTTCTTCGTCGCGGCCGCCTCGCTCCCCTCGCCGCGGAAGCTGCGCAGGCCAACCGCCTCTCGCAGCTCGCCGAGGAACGGTGTGGCGATGCGGCGTGCCTTGACGGCACCGGCCTGGAGAATATCTTCCAGATCGTCAGGGCGTGCAATCAGCGCATGGTAGTGCTCACGCCCCGCGGCCAACTCCTCGTCGAGCAACTGGAACAGGCGTTGCTTGGCCTCGCCCCAGCCCAGGCCGTCGATCAACTCGGCACGGAACGCCGCGCTGCGCTCCGGCGTGGCGAACGCCCGGTACAGTTCGAACAGATGGGCGCTATCGGGATCCTTCGGCTCGCCCGGCAGTTTCGAATCGGTGACGATGCGCGCCACTTCATCCTTGAGCTGTTTCGCCGTACCGAACAGCGCGATGGTATTGTCGTAGCTCTTGGACATCTTGCGCCCGTCCAGGCCCGGCAGGGTCGATACGCTTTCTTCGATCAGCGCCTCGGGCAGGGCGAACAGCGCCTTGCCATTGCCGAACAGGTAGTTGAAGCGCTGGGCGATGTCACGCGCCATTTCCACATGCTGGATCTGGTCGCGCCCTACCGGGATCTTGTGGGCATTGAACATCAGGATATCCGCCGCCATCAGCACCGGATAACTGAACAGGCCCATGCTGATCCCCGCATCCGGGTCTTCCCCGGCCTCGATATTCTTATCCACCGACGCCTTGTAGGCGTGCG
This sequence comes from Stutzerimonas kirkiae, assembly GCF_004327335.1. GTDB lineage: Bacteria > Pseudomonadota > Gammaproteobacteria > Pseudomonadales > Pseudomonadaceae > Stutzerimonas > Stutzerimonas kirkiae. The sequence goes on from NZ_QJUO01000031.1 coordinate 16,048, forward strand.
CACGGTTGAGCAGGCCCTTGCCGGCGACACAGGTGAGCAGCCAGGTCAGCTCGGGGATTTCCGGGATGTCCGACTGCCGATAGAAGGTCACGCGCTCGGGATCGAGGCCGCTGGCCAGCCAGGTCGCGGCGATTTCCAGGCGCGAGCGCTGGATGCGCCGCGGGTCATCGCACTTGATCAGCGCGTGGTAGTCGGCCAGGAAGTAGAAAGAGTCGGTATCGGCGTCACGGCTGGCACGCACCGCCGGACGGATGGCGCCCGCATAGTTGCCGAGGTGTGGCGTGCCGGTGGTGGTGATGCCGGTGAGAATTCGCGTGGTCATGGGTGTTCTATCCGTTGGCGCAAAGAGATGGCAAGCAGGCTCTCGGAACCCGTTATCGAAAGGATCGCCGCCATCGCAGGAGCGGGCTTGCCCGCGAAGCTTCCAGTGCCAGCGGCGCCCATTCGCGGGAAGCCCGCCCCTACGAAAGCAGTCCTCAGGCCAGTCGCGGTGCAACCAGCGCCTTCAGCTCGACCAGCTTGCCGTGGAAAAAGTGGCCGCATTCTGCCACTTTCAGCAGTTCATGGGGGTACGGCAGGCCGGCGGAGAAGGTATAGACGCTCTCCGGCTCGATCACTTCGTCTTGCTCCGGCTGAATGATCGTCAGTTGGCAGCCCTCGTACAGCGCCACGTCCTGTAACCGCGCGGCGGCGGGCGCAACCAGCAACAGCCGCTCGATCTCGCCGCCCCGGCCCTGCTCCCGCCCGGACAGGGCGCCGGCGACGAAGCCGCCAAAGGAAAACCCGAGCAGCGCGACCGGCAGCCCTGGCCCGCGCTCACGCAGCCAGCGCAGCGCGGCTTCGGCGTCGTCCACCTCGCCGAAACGCATGTCATGCTCGCCGGCGCTGGCGCCCACGCCCCGGTAATTGAAACGCAGCGTGCTATAGCCGGCATCGCGGGCGGTGCGCTGCAAGGTCGAAACGACCTTGTTGAGCATGCTCCCACCCTTGACCGGGTTGGGGTGGCAGATCAACGCCAGACCGCGGGCGACCGGCTCTTCATGGTAAAGGCCTTCCAGTGCGCCACTGGGACCGTCGATCGAAATGGGGGTTTCTCGCTTGAGCAACTTGGAACTCCGTGACCTTGGGGCCGGTCGACTCGTCTTGAACTCGGATTGCCGTTTCGGCACATGCACTGGAACGGATGGACCGCCTGCAACACAGGCATTCGTCGCGGTATACAGAGCAGGAACGAGACGTTAACGTAACAGGCCACCGAAAGACCACTGCCGGCCTGTCAACACAGCCGTTTTATATAAGAGGAAGGACTCGTGGAACAGACTCTCGCGACCTGGTTGCTCCCCATCATCGGCCTGATCGTCGGCATCGCCATCGGCTACCTGATCGCACGCTACGCGGCGCCAAGCGGTACCCAACGCCAGGTCGACAACCTGCAGGAGCGCTTCGATACCTATCAGAGCGAAGTGGTCACGCACTTCAATACCACGGCGACCCTGCTGCACAAACTGACCAGCACCCAGCAGGACATCCGGGACCACCTGTCCCAGGGCGCCGACAAGCTCGCCCTCGACGAACAGACCCGCCAGCGCCTGCTGACCGCGCTGCACAGCGAAAACCACACGCCGCGCGAGCGCCTGAGCGCCTCGACCTTCACCGAGCCGCCAAAGGACTACGCCCCCAAGGGCGCGGACGCCACCGGCACCCTGCACGAAAACTTCGGCCTGAAAAGCCGCCCGTGAAAGGCCCATTGGCCTGAGCGGCCAGGACCGCTCAGGCCACCGGTGCGCCGTGCGCACCTGGGATAGCGGTGCCGATCACTCAGGTGCGCGCGGCGCACCCTGCACAAGGCTGCCGGCCGCGACATTTGATCGCTAGTCCCGCAGGCGCATGGACAGGTCGATGGCCTGCACATGCTTGGTCAGCGCACCGATGGAGATATAGTCCACGCCGGTTTCGGCAACGCTGCGCAGGTTGTCGTCATTGACGCCCCCCGAAGCCTCCAGCTTCGCCCGCCCCGCCGTCAGCACCACCGCCGTGCGCATATCCTCCAGACTCAACTCGTCGAGCATGACGATATCCGCAGCGGCCTGCAGCGCCTGCTCCAGTTCATCCAGGCTTTCCACCTCGACTTCCACCGGCTTGCCCGGCGCGATGCGATGCGCCGCCTCGACCGCCGCCGCGATTCCACCGCAGGCGGCGATATGGTTTTCCTTGATCAGGAAGGCGTCGTACAAGCCCAGGCGATGGTTATGGCAGCCGCCACAAGTCACCGCATACTTCTGCGCCAGGCGCAGGCCGGGAATGGTCTTGCGCGTGTCCAGCAATTTCACCCCCGTGCCTTCCACGTGGTCGGCATAGTGCCTGCAACGGGTCGCCACGCCAGAGAGCATCTGCAGGAAGTTCAGCGCGCTGCGTTCCCCAGTCAGCAGGGCGCGGGCCGGCCCCTGCAGGTGAAACAGCAGCGCATCGGCCTCGACCCGCTCGCCATCGGCCACCTGCCAGTGCACGGCGACCCTGGCATCCAGTTGGCGAAAGACCGCATCGACCCAGCGCGTGCCGCTGATCACCGCCGGCTCGCGGGTGATCACGCTGGCATGCGCCAGGCGACTGGCCGGGATCAGTTGGGCGGTGATATCCCCCTGGCCGATATCCTCGGCCAGGGCTCGACGGACATTGGCCTCGATTTCGCTGCCGAGGTCGGCAAGAGTGAGATTGGGCATGACGGGCTCCACGACGGTTCGCGGGGGATTATACGGTACCCGGCACGGCAACGATGGCCCGCCATGCACGCCGCAACCGGCACGGCGGTATTTCCCCCAGGGTCTGTTGACGTTTCGGCATGGATGGCCGGATCGAGGCACAAGCGGACAGCCGAAAAGCGCTGGAGGCTGAACGACCGGCACACGGCGCCAGCACTTTCGTCCAGCGTTCAGCCATCAGTACTTTTAATCGAAAGCCGAAGGCCGCTTGTTCCTCGAAAAGCCCGTCCGGAGGGCTGGATTCGAAATATATTCCCATCAGAATCAATGAGTTAAAGCGAAATATCAACAGCCGCAGGCTGGCCCGAAGGGCGAACGCAGTGAGTCAAAAGCGCAGTTCACAAGCTGTAAATGAGCATTTTATTCGCTTCGCCCCCTTCGGGGCCGTACCGAGGCACGTTCAGCCTTTGGCTGTGAGCCTGTTTTCAACGCCGCAATGGCAACGCAGGTAGTTTTTCAACGGCCTGCCAGGCAGGGCCGGCACCGCCAGCTATCCACACCACGTGAAGCCCCCGGGCGTACGGCCAGCGTACGCCCGGGGCAGGCTCAGTCGTTTTCTTCGCTGACCAGGACGATCGTCCTGCTGTCGCCGACCACGACTTCCACCTCCAGCGGCAAGCCTCCCGTCGGCACACTGTCCGCCACGAAGGTACGGGTCGCACTGACGAAACGCAGCCAGGCAGGCAACGCCGAGCCATCGGCCAGCGCGACGCGGATCTCCACGTCGGCCGCCTGGCCTTCGGTCAACCGCTCCGGCAGCAAGAAACTGAAACCGGTCGCGCTACCATCCTGCGGGACCCGCACCATGACCAACCCCACTTCGCCGAGCGAAGGCACCCTTAGCAGCAGCACCGACAGGCCACTGTCGAAGCCCTTCAGCCCCTCGCCCCAGGCGCCGAGTACGGGCGGAGCGTTGTTCGGGGTTGGCAGCGGCAAGCTCGGGGCGCTCGGGCGGATCACCTCGGGCAGGTCATCCGCCCGGTTGCCGACCAGGCTCAGCCCGCCGCCGAAGCTGTTGCCGGAGCCAGTCAGGCGGATGCTCGAATCCGCGGCCGTCACCTCGATGACAGTGGAACCGGCAACCTGGATGGCCGAGCCGCTTTCCTGGGAGATATCGCCGTCGCTGCTGACCACTTCCAGGTCGCCCGTGGCCTCGATATCGCCGAGGATCAGGCCACCGCTGCCGTCCACCAGGCTGATGTCGTTGCCACTGGCGTTGATCGGCCCGGCGAAGTCGTTGTTCTCGCCATCCAGCACGATATCGCCGTTGCCGGCATCCACCATGGTTTCGCCGCCGACGGCGATGGTCGAGCCGCCTTCCTGGACGATATCGCCGTCGCTGCTGGTCACCTGCAGGTCGCCCGTGGCCTCGATATCGCCGAGGATCAGGCCACCGCTGCCATCCACCAGGCTGATGTCGCCGCCAATGGCGTTGATCGGGCCCGCGAAGTCGTTGTTCTCGCCATCCAGCACGATATCGCCGTTGCCGGCATCCACCGTGGTTTCGCCGCCGATGACGATGGTCGTGCCGGCCGCCTGCTCGATGTCGCCATCCTCGCTGGTGACGCTCAGGTCCCCGTCGACGCTGATGTTGCCAAGGGTCACGCCCCCGTCGTCATCGCGGATATCGGCATTGCCGACTACCGCCAGCGAGCCATCGGAGCCCTGGCTGAAGTCGCCGTCGACGCTGAAGTCACCGTCCGTCGCTGTACTGCCGCCCGTCTGCGAGAAGCTGCCGAGGTCGATCGGGCCGTCACTGGTCAGTACCCCATCGGCCTGGGTGAGGCTGTCGAGGGTCACGCCGCCGCTACCGACATGCAGCTCGCCGCCATTCTGTACCAGGCTGCCGCCCGCCCCGTCGAGGCTGTCGACATTCACCGGGCCGCTTTCCGCCGGGGCAACGATATCGGGGCCGAAGGTTACCTCGACGCCATCGGGAATCACGACGTTGGCGACGTTGCTCAGGTCCGGCACTGCGCCATCTGCCCAGTTGGCCGGGTCGAACCAGTTGCCGGTGTCGCCGCCGATCCAGGTCGCGCTGTCGCGGCGGGTGATGCTCGCGGCGGTCTCGCCGGTCGCGGCGACGCGGTAGTTCGCGGCGTCGGCACCGCTCAGGGCGACCTCCTCGATCAGCACGCGCTTGTCCGTACCGACGTTCTTGTCGGCGAAGTTCGCGCTCAGCGCGACCTGCAACAGGTCGCCGTCGATGCGATTGTCGCTGGTCGTGACGGCGGCGGACGTATTGCCATCGTAGACCTTGTCCACACCGCTGAAGTCCACCAGCAGCGTGCGCTGGTCGATATCGGCGCTGGTGGTGCCGGTAGCGTTGCTGAGGATGTAGTTGCTGGCCAGGCCATTGGCGCCATCGGCGATGTATGTCGTCGTATCGACGGCGACGCCGGCTCCGGCGTTCCTGTCGACGAAGGCGCCGGAGGCGGAGACCGTCAGGGTCTCGCCCTCGACCAGGTTGCTCAGGCTGCCGGCAGTGACGGCGGCGCTGGTGCTGCCATCGTAGACCTTGTCGCTGGCACTGGCCTCGCTGACCGTGACCTCGCGTTGCAGGATGTTGGCGGTGGTCGACGCCGTCGTGGATACAAGCGTGTAGTTGCCCGCATCGGCGCCGCCCAGCGTGATGCCGGAAATGTCGATGAGCTTGCCGGTGCCGGCGTTCCTGTCGGCGAAGACGGCGCTCCAGTCGAGTTGCAGCGTATCGCCGCCGATACGGTTGTCCTGGGCCGTGACCGTGGCGGCGGCGCTGCCATCGTAGACCTTGTCCACGCCGGTGTAGTCCACCGCCAGGGAGCGCTTGGCGATCACGCCGTCGTCACCGCTGAAACTGGTGCCGCCGCTCAGGTGATAGTTGCCGGCATCGCTGCCGCTCAGCATGAGGCCACCCACCGTGTAGTTGATGCCGCTGCCGGCGTTGCTCGTGGAAAAGAGGCCGATGCCCGTGGCGCCCAGGGTGTCGCCCGCACGCACGCCATCGAAACCGATGACCAGTTCGCTCATCGCGTTGCCGCCGTCGTAGACCTTGCCGACGCCAGCCTCGGCGTTGGCCGTCACGGCCTTGGACGTGACCGACTGATGACCAACGAGGGTGAGCGTGTCGCTGAAATTCTGCGCGTTGGTCGTGCTCAATTCGCCGATGCCGAGTTGGTAGACGCCGCTGCGCAGCGCACCGGAGCCCGACAGCGAGGGGGCCTCCGGGGTAACGCTGAAGGTCGCCGAGCCGCCGACGCCATCCTGCACCATGAAACGATTGTTGCCCTCCAGGGTGCCGTTCAAGGCATAGATCGTTCCTTCGTGCTCGTATTCGGCGCTGGCCAGGGCGTAGCTGGCTTGCGTGCCGTAGGTGCTGCTGGCCGCGGCCATGCGCACCAGCAACTGGTTCGACGGCACTATGGTGTAGCTGCCGCTGCGGGTGACGAAGCTGTAGTTTTCCGCCGACAGGCCGCTGACATCGGCCTGCAGCGCATCGAGGTAGATGCCGGCCTGGTTCTCGGACGGATTGCTGCGCACCACCGAAGTCGTGCCGCCGAGCACCGCGCTGGTCTCTCCCGCCACGAAACCGCTGTAGCTGACGCCGTTGTACGAGGCCGAGTCCGCCTGGATGACGAAGCGGGCATCATCGTTGGCGATCACGGTGAGGATGGCGCGCTCGATGTTGGCCGTCGTGGTGGCGCTGGTGCTGCTCAACTGGTAGTTGCCCGCCTGGCCGCCCTGGGCGCCATCGAACAGGGTGTAGCCCGTCACCGTGACCGTCTTGCCCGTTCCGGCGCTGGCGTTGGCGAAGGTGGCGCTGGTAGCGGCCAGCGCCAGCGTTTCGTTGCCGACGCCGGTATCCACGCGGCCCAGGTCGGCGACGATGGCCGTGTTCGAGCCGTCGTAGGTCTTGTCGGCCGCTTCCAGGCCGACGACCGTCAGCGTCTTGCGCTCGATAGTGGCGGTGGTGCTGCCGTTGGCGTTGCTCAGCACGTAGTTGCTGGCCAGGCCGTTGCCATCATTGCCATCGCCAAGGGTGGTGACGGTATCGACGGTGATGCCGGTGCCGGCGTTCTTGTCGGCGAAGGTGCCGCTGGCCGTGATGGCCAGCGACTCGCCGGCGACCAGGTTGTCGAGGACACCGGCGCTGACGCTGGCCTGGACGTTGCCGTCGTAGACCTTGTCGCTGGCGACGACCTGCGAGACGCTCACCGCGCGCCGCTCGATAGTGGCGGTGGTACTGCCGTTGGCGTTGCTCAGCACGTAGTTGCCGGCCAGGCCGCTGCCGTCGCTGCCATCGACCAGGGTGACGAGCGTATCTACGGCGATGCCGGTGCCGACGTTCTTGTCGGCAAAGGTGCCGCTGGCCGTGACGGCCAGCGACTCGCCGGCGACCAGCCCGGAGAGCGTGCCGGCGCTGACGCTGGCCTGGACGTTGCCGTCGTAGACCTTGTCGCTGGCGGCGACCTGGGCGACGCTCACCGCGCGCCGCTCGATAGTGGCGGTGGTACTGCCATTGGCGTTGCTCAGCACGTAGTTGCTGGCCAGGCCGTTGCCTTCGCTGCCATCGCCGAGGGTGGTGACGGTGTTGACGGTGATGCCAGTGCCGGCGTTCTTGTCGGCGAAGGTGCCGCTGGCCGTGACGGCCAGCGACTCGCCGGCGACCAGCCCGGAGAGCGTGCCGGCGCTGACGCTGGCCTGGACGTTGCCGTCGTAGACCTTGTCGCTGGCGGCGATCGGCGAGACGGTCAGCGCGCGCCGCTCGATAGTGGCGGTGGTGCTGCCGTTGGCGTTGCTCAGCACGTAGTTGCTGGCCAGGCCGCTGCCGTCGCTGCCATCGCCGAGAGTGGTGACGGTATCGACGGTGATGCCGGTGCCGGCGTTCTTGTCGGCGAAGGCGCCGCTGGCCGTGATGGCCAGCGACTCGCCGGCGACCAGGTTGTCGAGGACACCGGCGCTGACGCTGGCCTGGATGTTGCCGTCGTAGACCTTGTCGCTGGCGACGACCGGCGAGACGCTCACCGCGCGCCGCTCGATAGTGGCGGTGGTGCTGCCGTTGGCGTTGCTCAGCACGTAGTTGCCGGCCAGGCCGCTACCGTCGCTGCCATCGACCAGGGTAGCGAGGGTGTCGACGGCGATGCCGGTGCCGACGTTCTTGTCAGCGAAGGTGCCGCTGGCCATGACGGTCAGCGACTCGCCGGCGACCAGCCCGGAGAGCGTGCCGGCGCTGACGCTGGCCTGGGTGTTGCCATCGTAGACCTTGTCGCTGGCGACGGCCTGGGAGAGGGTCACCGTACGCCGCTCGATAGTGGCGGTGGTGCTGCCGTTGGCGTTGCTCAGCACGTAGTTGCTGGCCAGGCCGCTGCCGTCGCTGCCATCGCCGAGGGTGGTGACAGTATCGACGGTGATGCCGGTGCCGGCGTTCTTGTTGGCGAAGGCGCCACTGGTCGTGAAGGTCAGCGACTCGCCGGCGACCAGCCCGGAGAGCATGCCGGCGGTGACGCTGGCGGTGGTCAGGCCATCGTAGGTCTTGTCGCTGGCGATGATGTCCTGGACCTGGATCTGTCTGCGCTCGATCTCGCCATCCAGGCCACTGATGCTGTCACCCGACGCGATCTGGTAATTGCTCGCGGCGCTGCCGGCCAACGTCAGCCCGGTGAGGGTATACGACTTGCCGCTACCCGCCTGGCTGCTGTCGAAACCACCGCCCGCCGCCTGCACGGATACGCTGCCGGCATCGGCCGCGATCAGCCCGGAACTGCTGTCGCCGGCCACGCTGGTAAGGCCGATGGCCAGGTTGTCGAAACCCGTGGTGCCGTCGTAGACCTTGTTCACTTCGTCGCTGTTCACCGCTACCGCGCGTGCCGTGATGCTGCCGGGCAGGGACAAGGTCGTGGTATCGAGCACGTAGTCGCTGGCCGCCGAGCCGTTGCCGCCGGCGACGCCGGACACCGCGATGCCCGACAGCGTGAAGGTATCGGCCTCGGCCACGTTGGCCGAATTGAAGGCACTGGCGGCCTGCGTCAGCGTGGCCGCCGTGTCGCCATCGACCAGCCCCGTCACCAGGTAGGCCGGGCGGGCGCTGTCCGAGAGCGTGGCGCTGCCGTCGTAGATCTTGCCGACCTGGGTCGCGTCGAGTTGTACCGACAGCAGCACGGGCGTGATCGTGACCCGGTTGCCGGGCGCGGCCAGCAGGCTGTTGCTCACCCCCGAGACCACGCCCGCGGTGCCGCCCGGCAGGCTGTAGTTGGCGGTCAGGTATATCGGTGTCGAGCCATCCAGCACATTGCTGAGCTGGATGCTACTGATGTAGTTGTCGAGGGTCGACGTATCGCCGTCCGGCCCGCCCACCCGCGCCGAGCGGGCGGTGGCGGCGACAAGGTTCAGGTACTCGCCCTGCACCAGGTTGCCCAGTGTGACCGAGTCGAGCGCCGTGCCGCCATCGTAGACCTTGCCGGCTTCCAGCGTCAGCGTGCGCGGTGTGATGACGCCGTCGCTGCCGGAGATCGTGCCGCTCGACAGCACGTAGTTGCGCGCATCGTCACCCGCCAGGGTGATGTCGAGCAGCGAGTAGGTGCGGCCGCTGCCGGCGTTGGCATCGCTGAAGCTGCCACCCGCCGCGAGGATGCTCAGGTCGTCGCCGCCGACCTTGCCTTCGCTGGCGGTGGCCGCCGCCAGGCTGACCTGCGCGCCGTTGGCGCTGGTGGTGCCGTCGTAGACCTTGGTCGGGTTGCCGCTCGCGGCCGCGTTGACGGTACGCGCGGCGATGCTGCCGGCAACGAAGGCCGAACTGCCGTCGATCAGGTAATCCGACGCCTGCGAGCCGACCGTCGAGGCGATGCCAGTCAGCGCCAGGTCGTTCAGGTGGATCTGTTCGGCGTCGATGTTCTTCGTATCGTAGAGCGCCTCATAATCCAGCGTGCCGCTGTCGCCCGCCACGTAGCCTTCGACATCCAGCACCGCCGCGAAGCTGGAATGCACGCCAGTACTGCCGTCATAGGTCTTGAGGGCACCGCTGGCCGAATCGATGCGCACCGTCAGTGTCTGCGGCGTGATCGTGACCGTATTGATAGCGGAGGCCCCGAGGACGTTGAGCGCGCCCGCGGTGATGCCCGCGGCCTGGCCCGGCAGGCTGTAGTTGCTGGTGTAGTAGACCGCGCCCGAGGCGCCGTCCGTCACGTTATCGAGCGTGAGCGAATTGACGTACTTGCCGCTGGTGGCAACATGGGCGTCGCTCAACTGTACATCGAGAATGGCCAGCGTCTCGCCAGCGGCGAGGTTGCTCAGCGTGGTCTGCGCGGCGCTGGCGCTGGCCAGGCCGTCGTACACCTTGTCGACCGTCACACCCAGGGCGCGCGGCGTGATCAGCACGCTATTGCCGGTGGCGTCGTAGGCGGCCAGGCTGGGCAGTTGATAGTTGCTGGCGAGCCCTGTGCCGTCGGTCAGCGTCAGTTCGCTGACGTACTTGCCCGCAGTCGCCACGTTGCGGTCGCTGGCGCGCCCGCCGCTGTAGCCCAGGGTGTCGCCGTAGGCGAGGTTGCCCAGCGTCAGGGCGCCCGCGCCCAGCGCGTCGCTGCCGTCGTATACCTTGCTGGCCGACAGCGTCAGCGAGCGCGGCGTGATGGTCAGGCGCCCACCGATGGCCAGCAACTGGCTCGGCGTAGTGCTCGAGTTGGTACCCGGCAGCGCGTGGGGCGTGATCACGGTGCCGGTGATAGCGTGGGTACCGACGTTGATGCCAGCGCTGTCGAGCGTGAACTGGACGACCTGTTCGGGATTGCCGGCCAGGTGCCAGTCGAAGAGGCTGGCGCCCTGGACCAGGCTGACCTCGCTGTTGCTCGCCTCGTTGTAGTAACGCACGCGCGCGACATCGTAGCTGGCGGCGTCGCCATAGACAGCGGAGGCCGATCCCACACTGACGATCAGCGTGCTCGGATCGACGATGTGGTAAGTGCCGGCGGTGACGTTGGCGGGGTCCAGCACGTAGTTGCCGGCCGCCACGGCGACACTGCCGGTGAGCGCGTTGGCATAGGTGCCGAGGGTTTCGCCGGCGATGCTGCGGGTGATGGTGGCGTTGGCACTGACATCGGCCGCCGTTTCGCCGCGCGCGAAGCCGCTGAAGGTGGCGCCCGCGTAGCCGGCGCTGTCGGCCAGGCCGACGAACTTGGCGTCGTCGTTGATGACGGCCGACAGCGCCCGGGGCGTGACGGTCACGCTGGCGGAGTCGTCGTAGGCCAGCGCATAGCCCAGTACGGAGACCGCATCGCGCGACAGCGCCATGTCGTAACCGGTCACGTTGCCGCTGCCGTCGCGGCGCACGTTCAGGTGGCCGGCCGCGTTGCGCGTGGCAGCGCTGGCGCCGTCCATCAGCGTCACCGTCGGTAGCCGCCCGATGCTCTGCGGCGTGCTGTCGCCGTTCAGCAGGCCGCTGGCCTGCGCCTGCAGTGCCGCGTCGTTACCGTAGACCAGGGTTTGCTCCACGCCTTGCAGCGTGAGGGTCGGCTGCTCGCGGTAGACCGCATGCAGGCCGGTGCCCAGCGGGGAGATATAGGCGGTCGTGACTTCGTCGCTGGCGTAGCGGAAGCGGCCGGAACCACTGCCGACCAGATCGGCCAGGCCAGTGCTGGCGGCGACGCTGCCGCTGTACAGCGTGGCGCGGCCACCGCTGCCGGTGGTCAGGCTGATGCCGCCGGCCGCCGTGATGCTGCCGCCGGCGCCGCTGTGGAAGTCCAGATCGGTCAGGCTCTTGGCGCGGCCGGCATTGAGCACCAGTGCATCGGTGGCGGTGCTGCCGCTGCTGACGTTGCCGTGCAGGTTCAGATCGCCACTCAGGGTTTCCACCCGCACCTTGCCGCTGGCGGAGATGCCGTTGGCCTGGCTGCCGTCGGTGTTGCTCACGCTGCCCACGGTGAGCGTGCCGTTGTTGACGAAGCTCAGGTTGCCGATCCCTCCCGTCGCCAGGGTGTCCACGTTGTTGTGGGCGGTCAGCGTGAACCGGCCGCCGCCCTGCAGGCTCAGGGCATGCGCGCTCAGGGCCTCGTCGCCTTGGGTAACGCTGCCGCGGGCGTGCAGTTCGATACGGTCGTCGTCCTCGTCGGCGTTGCCCTGGGCGGTGATGCGCCCGGCCAGCGTCAGGTGCTGGCCGAACAGGCGGATCGGGCCGGCGGCCTGCATGGCGGCGTCGGTGGCGACGACGATGTCGCTGAGGTTGGTCTGCTTGCCCAGTGTCAGGCCGCCGAGGGTATCGACGTTGGCGATGGTGACGTGGGCCAGGCTGCTGCCGGCGAAGCCGGTGAAGTTTCCGCTCAGCAGATCGCCGTCCCAGGCGAAGGCCGTGGGGAAGCTGTTGCTGTTCGGCTCGATGGTCAATGTGCCAGTGGTCGACAGTGTCAGCGGGCGGCTGGCGTCGATGCTCAGCCGGTCGGCGCTCAACGTGATGTCGGCGCCGTTGCCCGCAGTGATCGTGCTGGCGTTGCCGTTGCCGCCGCTACGGCTGGCGATGCTGCCACCGGCCAGCGCGGCGATGCGGATATCGCCGTGGGTGGTGTCGATCCCAACGGCCTGGCCCAGCTCCAGCGCATACGCGGAGCCGGGGCCGCTCTGGCCGGTCACGCCGAGGGCATCGACCGCGGCCAGGTGCACCCCGGCGTTCAGCAGCACGCCGCGATTATTGGCGGAGGATGCCGAGGCCAGGTTACGGCCGTCCAGCGCCAGCGTCCGTCCGGCGTCGAGAACGGTCGCAGCGCCCGTCACGGAGACACCCGTACTGCCCTGCCCGGTAGCCAGGCCCCGCACCAGCAGGTCGCCGCCGGCTTGCAGGCTGGTATTGCTCAGGAGCACGCCATGGTTGGTATTGGCCTTGGAACCGCCCCGGCCGAGCAGGGTGATATTGCCTTCGTCGTCAGCGCTGGACGAAGCCGTCAGGCTGCCGCCCGTCCAGCCGATGCCGGCTGCGTTGAAGTCCAGGCCGCGCCCGAGGTCGGCGTCGAGCAGGATGCTGCCGGCCGTGCTGGTCAGCGAGGCACTGTTCTGGTTGCGGATCTGGCCAGCGTAGATGTTGATATCGCCCAGAATGCTCAGGGAGTTATAGACACTGACCTGGCTGGTATTGGTTTCCTTGCCGATCACCAGGCCGCCGAGGCTGGCGACGTTCTTGATGATCAGGTTGGCGGTGCCGGTCAGGTTGTTGCTGATCGCCGCGCTGCCACGGTTGTTCGCGTTCTCGTCGGTGCTCACCGTGCTCACCCGGGTGCCCAGCCAATCGCTGCCGGACAAGGCACCCCGTACGTTGAAACCATAGGTGAAGCTGTCGTCCCAGGGCCGGATGCTCAGCGTGCCGGTGGTGTCCACCGTGGTCGTCACATTGGGCCTGTAGACACCACCGAAGTCGATGTGGTTGCCGACGAAGGTGACATCGCCGTCGCCGGTATTGACCAGCAAATCTCCTGAGGCGTTGATGTCCCAGTTGGCCAGGGTCTGAACGTAGCTCTTGCCCGCAGCGTAAAAATCGCCGCCAGCCGTGGTGAACGTACCTCGCAGGTCGATGCCGTTGTAGTTACTGCCATAGGCGCCGGGCGAGGCACCGTCAGCCACGGTGAGGCCATTCCAGATACTGGTGCCGCTGCCACCGCCGATCCAGATATGGCCGCCGTTGGTGCTGTGGCTGCTGTTGCCGAAAGAAACGCCGCCCAGGCGGTTGCCATCGGCATCGGCCCAGACCACCAGGTTCAGCGCGCCGGTGCCCGCACCGCTGGCACTGATGTTGCCGTTGACCGTGACGCGGCCATTGCTACGCAGGGTCAGCGTGGCATCGTCGCCACCGGTCTTGCTGATGGTACTGCCGATGACCAGACTGCCGCTGCCGTCCTGGTAGCTGCGCAGATAGACATCGCCGTCACCGGTGATCGTCAGCGGCGCGATGACCTCGACGAACTTGCCGTACGCGGTGACCGGGCCGTTGACGATGAGAGAAGAGACACTGCCGCTGACTTCGTTGCTGCCACTGAGGTAAATTCCGTAGGCGCTGTTGCTCGATTTGCCGAAGGTCAGGCCGCCAATGCGTTGCGCAGTCGGATTCCAGTTGAACCAGCGGCTGTAGATATCCTGGTTGAAGCTGGCGGCATTCGATTGAACGGTCACTGCGCCGCTGGTGGCGATGTTCGGACGGCCGCTCCACAAGGACCCATCGAATTCCAGCAACAGTGCGCTGCCGGTGCTGGTGATGGGCGAGCTGGCAAGTGTCGAGGTCGGCACCGAGCCGAACCACACGTTGCTACCCTGGAGCATGCGCAGCAGGTTGTTGCTGCCACCGGCCAATTGTGTACCGGAGATGTTCAGGTCGCCGCCGTTGCCCAGCACATAGGCGGCACCGCCCAGCCATAGCGACGCATAGGTGGTATTGCCATGAATCGAGAGGCCGCCGCCGTTGCCCGTGGCGGCAAGGGTCGCGGTACCCAGCAGATAGACGGCGCTGCGGTATTCCTCGGTGCCGGACGTGGCCGTCACGCTGCCGTCGAGGCGGATGGCATCGTTGCCGGCATAGGCCGAACGGATATCCGTGACGCCATAGACGGCAATGCCCTGTTTGTACGATCCCGTGCCGGTCGAACGGCCGATGCCTTCCAGGCGGATGCGGCCGGTGCCACTGTCGATGGTCAGGTTGCCGGTCGTGCTGCCCTGATACACACCGATACCCCAGCCGCCATAACCGTTCGCGACGGCGCCGGCCCAACTGCGGCCACGCAGGTTGACCTCGCCGCCGCCGGAGCGCAGGGTCAGGTTGCGGGCGCGGATACCTTCGGCGGAATCGCTGCCGACGCCAGTGGCATAGCCACTGCCCAGCGTATTGCCACCGCCCAGTGTGATGTTGCCACCGCCGCTGCCGCTGGTGCTCTTGGCGCCCGCCGTGCCCGGTCGCGTGTCGATGCTCAGGGCCTGGTCCTGGAAGTCGATATTGCCGCTGCTGGCGCCACGGCTCGCGCTGGCGAGGATCACATCGCCAGCGTTGCTGGTCAGCGTCAGCGTGGTGCCGGTACTGCTGGTACTGGTGATACTGCCCGAGGCCAGCAGGCGAATGGCCGCGCCGGCCCGCGTACTGCTCAGGTTGTTGTTGAGGACGATATTGCCGCCGTACACGGTGATCGGCCCGGCGGCGGTGATGGCGCTGTCGAGGGTGACGGTTTTGCTCTCGGTAGGCTTGCCGATGCTGACGCTACTGTGGGCACTGCCAAAATCCCAGAAGCTCGTCAGCGTGAAATCCTTGACCGAGCTGCTGCCGGAAGACAGGAAGCCGATGGCACCGCTACCATAGGCCTTGATGGCGCTGGCGCTCGAAGTGTTGATCGTGTTGTTCCAGATCGAGTCCGCCTCGAAGGTGAGCCGGCCGGTGTAGCTGGCCGCATCGCTGACGGCACCGAAGCGGATGCTGCCGGCCGAGGCGCCGGGAGTGAAGCGCAAGGCATTGTTGTAGGCGTGCGTGCTACCCGAGTGCTGGAAGCCCTGCACGTAGATATCGCCGCTGGCCGACACCACGTGGATGTTGCCGGTGGCCGTGTTTACCTGGAACTGCACACCGGAGGAATCGTTCTTCTGAACGTCGGCATCGCCCTTGATGGTGATATTGCCGCTGGTGGTCTTGACCAGTTGCTTGTCGCTACCATAGTTGACGATGGTGAAGCCATGCATCCAACTGTCGCTACGGGTGCTTTGCGCACGCGCATCGAACAGCACGTTGCCGCTGTTGCTGACCACCGCCACGTTATAACCATTGCCGACGCCGCTGCTCTGGTTGCCGTCGCCGACGCTGCCGCCGCTGTCTCTCGACGATCCCAGCCAGATACCGGCACCTTGCACGCTGTTAGCGGTGGTACTGCCGTAGACATTGATGGCGCCACTGCCGCTTCTGATCGTGCTCTTGTTCGTCAGGTAAGTACCGAACACAATACCTGCCGGACTGTTGCTGGCGGAGGCCGTGCCTTGCAAGGTGATGCTACCGCTGCCGCTGCTCAGCGTGCTGCCCTCAGCCACGAACAGCCCGGCACTGACGTTGTCGGCCGTGGTGTGGTTGCCGCGAATCTCGCCCTGCAGCGTCAGGCTGCCGCTGCCGGTGCTGATACTGGTGCCGCCCACCCTCACGCCAAGCGAATAGCCCGCCGCGGACGTCCCTGTATAGTTGCCCTGCCCACCCGCGTAGAAGTGACCGCCGCTGGTGGTGATGGTACTGCTCGTCAGCCGTAAGCCGGGGGTATTCTGGCTCGAGGTCGCGGCCACCGAATTGCCCACGGCCAGGCCGTTCCACTGCGACGTGGCGGCGGCGCCACCGCCCATCCAGACATGGCCGCCATTGGTGTTGATGGTGGTGCTGTCGAGGTGGATGGTGCCGGCATTGCCAGGATTCAGGCGCGACCACAGCACCAGGTTGAGCTTGCCGCTGGTCGAGGTGACGCTGCTGCCCGAGCCGAAGCTGATGTTGCTGTGTGCCTGCAGTGTCAGGGTGGCATTGCCGTTGCCGCCGCTCTTGGCGATGCTGACGTTACTGTTGACAGTGATGTTACCCACCTGGCTGCTGTTACCGCTGCTGCCATAGCTGGTGTTGTTGGCCGTGGTGGTGACGGTGACGCTGGTATTGTTGTTGAGCGCGCTGGCGATGGTGTTCGCCTGGGTCTGGGTGATGGTGTAGTTGTACGGGTCGATCAACCACAAGCCGCCATTGCCATGCCCGGCACCGGCATCGACGCGGATGCCATCGGTGCTGACAGCGTGCCCGGAGGTCTCGATGCGTCCACCGTCGCCGCCCTGCGCGCCGCCACGAGCGAGGATGGTGCCGTTGGCGCGGGTGAAACCGTCATCGAGGGTCACGTCGCTCCACAGCACTACGGTGCCGCCGTCGCCATTTCCCGTCGCGCTGGCGTCGATCAGCGCGTCGCTGCCGAAGCTCACGCGGCTGGCCTGCGGCAGTTCCCCGGCGCCCTGCCAGTCGCCACCGACCAGGACCGTGCCGCCGCCCGTGGCGCCGCTGGCGTCGATACGGCTGCCATCGGCCAGCGACAGGTCGCGGCCAGTCAGGCGGACGCTACCACCCTGCCCGCGCCGGCCATTGGCGCCGAGGCGGGTATTGCCGATCAGGGCGATATCCGGATGGTTCGACAGCGGTGTCGACGGCTGCTCCGGCGGAAGCTCGGCCGTGGCCAGGTGGATGCTGCCGCCGTTCGCCGCGCCATCGGCGCGCAGCGCGGCATCCGCCAGCGCGATGGCGGTCTGGCTGTACAGCTCGATATGTCCGCCATCGCCCTCGGCGGCGCTGGCATCCAGGCTGGCCGCCTCGACGCTGATGGCAGCGACCGCCTCCAGTTCGATCTGGCCGCCATCCGTCACGCCAGCGCTGTCGAGCAGGGCATCGGCGACAATCTCGATGCCCGCCACGGCGGATGCAGCAGCCTGCTCGTGCTGGGCGATACGGATGCTGCCGCCGCTGGCCGCGCTGCCGCTGGCGTCCAGGATCGCGGCGATGCGCGCCTGCTCGCCGACCTCGATCGACAAGCTGCCACCGCTGGCGCCGCCGACATCGAGGCGCCCGGCCAGTTCGGCCCGCTCGGCGTGGATCTCGATCTGCCCGCCCTGGCTCGCGCCACGCGCCTCGACGACGCTGCTCGCGGTCAGTTGTACCTCGTCGCCACCGAGCAGGATGCGCCCGCCCTGGGCGCTCAGGCTGCTGGCCGACAGGGTACCGCTGTTGCGCACCACGCCGCCCTGCAGTTGGTCGGCGGCGCGCGCACTGAGGATGATCAGCCCGCCCGGAGCGTAGACGGCGTGGCGGTTCTCCACCAGCGCCTCGACCTCGCTGGGGCTGGCGGTGATGCCGACCAGCCGCTCGCCGCCGTCGAAATCGAGGCGGATGACCTCGCCGGAGACCAGCGCCACGCTGCCGGCCTGGGCGACGATGACCCCTTCGTTGCGCACTTCCGGCGCCAGCAGGGCGATGTAGCCCCCCAATGCTGCGTTCAGTTCGCCCTGGTTGACCACACTGCCGCTGGCGCCGTCGCGGCTGTAGCTGTTCAGCCCGGTCATGAAGTCGTGGGTGGAAATACTGTGGGTGGTGGCGGTCAGGGCGCCGACATCGACCCGGGCGCCGGGCGTGAACAACACGCCATTGGGGTTGCTGATGATGACCTGGCCGTTGGCGCTGATACGCCCGGCGATCTGGCTGGGGTTGTTGTCCAGCACCCGGTTGAGGGTGGCGCTGCTGCTCGACGGCTGGATGAAATCCACCGAGGCGGCGCCACCGACGTTGAAGGTGTTCCAGTCGATGACCGCACGATGGCTGGACTGGTGGATGGTCATGGCGCTGCCGGCACTGCCGATGCTGGCAGCGCCGCCGACCACCTGGCCGCCGCCGGGCAGCTCGCCAGGCGGCGGCGCGGCCAGGGCCAGGCCCGAAAGCAGGCCGGCCGCGCCCAGCGCCGCCAGCTTGCTGGTACGCCGGAGCACGCCACCCTTGGACTTGCCCCGCGCGGCGGTGTGCTCGGCGACGGCGACCCAGGCCTGCCGGGCGCTGGACCAGATGATACGGAACTGTCTGTTCAGGGAGGCGTGCTTGTACATGGTCTTCTACCTGGGCTCAAGGCTGGGCCGGTCGTGATTCTATGGGGCTGGGGCTGGCGGTACGGGGTGTGCGGCCGAACTCGAACGGCAGGCTGGCGCTCAGCCAGAAGCGATCCTTGTTCAATGAGCCATCCTGGTCGCGGCCATCGAGCGCCGGGTTCGGGTTGCTACCCACGCGGTGTGCCCAGGTGGCGTTCAGTTGCAGGCCCAGCGGGCCGTTCCAGCCGAGGGTCAGGCCGTAGCCCTTGTAGTCGAGGCGGTTGCCGGCGCTACCGCTGAGGCGCTGGCCGGCGACGAAACGATCATGCCGGTATTGCCAGACCTGGCCGTAATCGAAAAATCCGTTCAATTGCCAGCCATGCGCCAGGCGCTGGCGCAATTCGAGGTTGAGCACCTGCCCCCAGCTACCGCCCCCTTCGTTCACCGGGTAGGCGCGCACGCCACTGGAACCACCGAGGAAGAAACGCTCCGAGGAGTCGAGGTTGCTGTCGGCCCACTGCCCGCTCCAGGCGGCGAATGCGGACAGCCCGCCGGTGATCGCCTGGTGGCGGGCCAGGCCGGCGCGCAGTTTGGTGAAGCCGCTGTCACTGTCGTCGGCGCGGGGCTGCGCCAGGCCCGCCGGATCGACCTGGCCACTGCTGAGGAACAGGCTGGCCTCATTGGAGCCACCGCCGCCCCAGGTGTCGTAGCGGTTGCCGATCAGGCCGAGGGTGAAGACATCCACATCGTATTTCGCCGTGGTGGCGCTGTTGGCACGGTTGTCGAAGCGCTTTCTGTCCGCATTGGCGACCAGGTAGATATTGCGCTGCCGGCTGCGCAGCAGCGGGTAGCTGGCCTCCAGCCCCCATGACAACGAGCTGCCTTCGGCGTCGAAGGCGGAGAACCGCGAGCCGACCAGACGGTAGTCGAGGTTGGAAATATTGGCGCCAAGCCGCAGGCCACGGCTACCGACCGGCAGGCTGTAGGCGAGGCGGCCATAGTCGTTGCCATCGGTGTGGATCAGGTGGGCATTGAGCCGGTCGCCCAGGCGCAACGGGCTGTTGACGCCGATGGCGGCGGTCACCCGCTGGCTACCGGTACCGCGCATGCCGAAGTTGTCGGCGCCGATATTGCCGACCACCAGAGGCTCGTCGCCCAGGCGCAGCAGCAAGTCGGTCTGGCCGGGCTGCTGGCCGGGCGCCAGGCTACCGGAAGCGGTTACCCCCGGCAGGTCGTCGAGCAACAGCAGGGCACGGTCCAGGGCCGGTGCATGCAGCGGCTCATCCTGCGCCTGGGCCGCGGCGATAGTGTCCTGCCAGGTAGCCGGCCCGAGCCGACGCGGCGCTTCGCCCTCGATGCGCGCCGTGCCGAAGCGGGCTTCGTCGACCTGGATCAGCACCACCCCTTCGGTCACGTCCTGGCGCGGCAGGAAGGCACGCACCACCCAGCCATGGCTGCGATACAGCGTCGCGACCGCCTGCGGTGCCCGTTGCAGTTCGTCGAAATCGAGGCTGCGGCCGAGGTAGCCATGCAGCGCCGCCGACAGTTCGGCATCGCTCAGCAGGCTGTTGCCGGCAAAGCGGAACGCGCTGACCTCGACCTGCACGCCCGACTGCGCCTTCGGCGGAGCGACGCTGGCCGGCGGCTGCGGAGCCTGCGGCGGCGGCAGCCGCGGACGCTCGGGTTCGATCTGCTGACGCAGCGCACCGGCATCGGGAAGGGTTTGCGCGTGGGCGACACCCAGCCCCAGCGTAAGCAACAGGACGGGCGAGATGAGTCGTATCGGCACGGAGACATTCAGCCTTGCTATATGGACTCGAGCAAGGCTAACAATTATCCATGGCGGGCTGTCTGAGCAAATCTGAGCAAATCTAAGCGGAATGCCCCGTCCGAACCGCCTGGCGCACCGCCCCGGATTCGCCACGCCGAAACGAAAGAACCCGCCGGCAAGGGCGGGTTCTTTCGTATCTTCGTACTATCTGTTCGCGACGCTTGCATCGCTCCGGGAACGCCCGGCTGCCATGCCTGCCGCATGAACGCGCACGGCGCTCAGGCCGCATACGTCATTTGAAAGTGGTGGGTCGTGTAGGGGTCGAACCTACGACCAATTGGTTAAAAGCCAACTGCTCTACCACTGAGCTAACGACCCTATATGGTCGGGGTAGGGGGATTCGAACTCCCGACATCCTGCTCCCAAAGCAGGCGCGCTACCGGACTGCGCTATACCCCGACAAGGAAGTTGGCTCCGCGACCTGGACTCGAACCAGGGACCCAATGATTAACAGTCATTTGCTCTACCAACTGAGCTATCGCGGAACTTCGATCTTCCATCCCTGACGGATATTGCAACCGGGGTTGCAAAGCGCCCTTCAGAGGCGCGCCATTTTACGTCTCTGCACCTCCCTGTCAACCCCGAAAACACGATTTATGACAGGGACTTGCGATTTCCATAAAGCCGAAAAGAGCGCCGCAGGCTGAAAGCTGGACGAAAAGCCCTGCTCGCCATCCTGCGTCCAGCCGCCAGCGTCTTCATCGCCGCGCCTTGCCGCCGGGGAGGGGCATCGCATGATCGCCCCGCCCCATGCCGCGATTCACGTGAAAACGATCTCGTCGCCCTCGACCGCCGCCGTGATCACATGCCCCGGGGCGAAGTCGCCGGCTAGGATACGCTGTGCCAGCGGGTTCTCGATCCAGCGCTGGATGGCGCGCTTGAGCGGCCGCGCACCGTAGACCGGGTCGTAGCCGACGGCGATCAGCTTTTCCAGGGCCTCGTCGCTCAACTCCAGGCTCAACTCGCGCTCGGCCAGGCGCTGGCGCAGGCGCGCCAGTTGAATGCGCGCGATACCGCCGATCTGCTCCTTGCCCAGCGGATCGAACACCACCACCTCGTCGATACGGTTGATGAACTCGGGACGGAAGTGGCTGCTCACCGCATCCATCACCGCCGCACGCTGGGCATCCGGGTCGCCGGCCAGTTCCTGGATCTGTGCCGAGCCGAGGTTGGAGGTCATCACCACCACCGTGTTGCGGAAATCCACGGTGCGCCCGTGGCTGTCGGTCAGGCGGCCATCCTCCAGCACTTGCAGAAGGATGTTGAAGACATCCGGGTGCGCCTTCTCCACCTCGTCCAGCAGCACCACCGAGTAGGGCTTGCGCCGCACCGCCTCGGTCAGGTAGCCGCCCTCTTCATAGCCCACATAGCCAGGAGGCGCGCCGATCAGGCGGGCCACCGAATGTTTCTCCATGAACTCGGACATGTCGATGCGGATCATCGCCTCTTCGGTATCGAAGAGGAATTCCGCCAGCGCCTTGCACAGTTCGGTCTTGCCGACGCCGGTCGGGCCGAGGAACAGGAAGGAGCCGCTGGGGCGATTCGGGTCGGCCAGGCCGGCACGCGAGCGCCGCACCGCATTGGCCACCGCGACCACCGCATCGTGCTGGCCGATGACGCGCTTGTGCAGTTCGTCTTCCATGCGCAGCAGTTTCTCGCGCTCGCCCTCGAGCATCTTCGATACCGGGATGCCGGTCCACTTCGACACCACTTCGGCGATTTCCTCGTCGGTGACCTTGTTGCGCAGCAACTGGTTCTCGGCCTTGCCGTGTTGGTCGACCATCTGCAGGCTGCGCTCGAAATCGGGGATAATGCCGTACTGCAGCTCGGCCATGCGCGCCAGGTCGCCCTTACGCCGCGCCGCCTCCAGCTCGGCCTTGGCCTGCTCGATCTTCTGCTGGATCTGCGCCGAGCCCTGCACCTCGGCCTTCTCGGATTTCCAGATTTCCTCCAGGTCGGCGTATTCCTTCTCGAGCTTGGCGATCTCTTCCTCCAGCTTGACGAAACGCTTGCGGGTGGCCTCGTCGTCCTCGCGCTTGAGCGCCTCGCGCTCGATCTTCAACTGGATCAGGCGACGGTCGAGGCGGTCCAGCTCCTCCGGCTTGGAGTCGATCTCCATGCGGATACGGCTGGCGGCTTCGTCGATCAGGTCGATGGCCTTGTCCGGCAACTGGCGGTCGGTGATGTAGCGGTGCGACAGCTTGGCGGCGGCGATGATCGCGCCGTCGCTGATGGTCACGCCGTGGTGCACCTCATAGCGCTCCTTGAGGCCGCGCAGGATGGCGATGGTATCTTCCTCGCTCGGCTCGTCCACCAGCACCTTCTGGAAGCGCCGCTCCAGCGCGGCATCCTTCTCGATGTACTGGCGGTACTCGTCCAGGGTGGTGGCACCGACGCAGTGCAACTCGCCACGGGCCAGGGCCGGCTTGAGCATGTTGCCGGCGTCCATCGCGCCCTCGGCCTTGCCCGCGCCGACCATGGTGTGCAGTTCGTCGATGAACAGGATGACCCGCCCTTCCTGCTTGCCCAGTTCGTTGAGCACGGCCTTCAGGCGCTCCTCGAATTCGCCGCGGAACTTGGCGCCGGCGATCAGCGAGCCCATGTCCAGTGCCAGCAGGCGCTTGTCCTTGAGACCGTCCGGCACTTCGCCGTTGACGATACGCTGGGCCAGGCCCTCGACGATGGCGGTCTTGCCGACGCCGGGCTCGCCGATCAGCACCGGGTTGTTCTTGGTGCGCCGTTGCAGCACCTGGATGGTGCGACGGATTTCGTCGTCGCGGCCGATCACCGGGTCGAGCTTGCCGTCCTCGGCGCGCTTGGTCATGTCGACGGTGTATTTGTCCAGCGCCTGGCGCGACTCCTCGGCATTCGGGTCATTCACCGCCTCGCCGCCGCGCAGGTTGGCGATGGCGTTTTCCAGCGCCTTCTTGCTCACGCCCTGGCCCAGCAGCAGCTTGCCCAGGCGGGTATTGGCATCCAGCGCGGCGAGCAGCACCAGTTCGCTGGAGATGTACTGGTCGCCCTTCTGCTGGGCCAGGCGGTCGGCCTGGTTGAGCAGGCGCGCCAGGTCCGGTGACATGTTCATATCGCCGGTGGGGCTCTGCAGCTTGGGCAGTTGGTCGAGTTCCTGGGTCAACGCCTGGCGCAGGCTACCGATCTCGAAACCGACCTGCATCAGCAGCGGCTTGATCGAACCGCCCTGCTGCTCCAGCAGGGCCTGCATCAGGTGCAACGGCTCGATCGAAGCATGATCGAGGCCGACGGCGATGGACTGGGCGTCCGAAAGGGCAAGTTGCAACTTGCTGGTCAAGCGGTCTATGCGCATGGGGTCATCCTCAACGAGTGGAGCGGAGCAGCGCTCGATTCAGCATAGCCCCGCGTAATGAAGACTAGATGAGGATGATCGGTGGATATTCAAGCCTCGAGAGCAAGCTCGAGGCCAGAGTCACATCACATATCGAATGCCGGGATTCCGTTGTGCGCCGCAAGGTGCGCCGCGCGCGCCGGGGAGATAGCGGCGTCGAACGTTCAGGTGCGCGCCGCGCACCCTTGTTCACTGCGACATCAGAATGCCAGCAGGCCGACCGCCAGCGGCAGCAGCACGGCGGTCATCACCCCCATCAGGCTCATGGCCAGGGCGGCGAAAGCGCCACACTCCTCGCCTTCCTGCAATGCCTGGGCGGTGCCTACCGCATGGGCGGTCAGGCCCAGCGCCATGCCCCGCGCCGCGGCGTTGCGCACGCGGAACAGGCTCAGCAACTGCGGGCCGAAGATCGCCCCGAGGATACCAGTGATCATCACGAACACCGCGGCCAGGGCCGCCACGCCGCCAATCTGCTCGGCCACCAGCATGGCGATGGGCGAGGTCACCGACTTCGGCGCCAGGGTCATCAGGATCATCCGGTCGATGCCGAACAGCCAGGCCAGCAGTATGCCCAGGGCCGTCGCCACGATGCCGGCGACGACCAGCGTCAGCAGGATCGGCGCGAACAGTTCGCGGATACGCCCGAGGTTCAGGCTGAGCGGCACCGCCAGCGCCACCGTGGCCGGCCCCAGCAGCACCGTCAGCCACTGTGCGCTCTTGTTGTACTCCGCATAGGAAATCCCGCAGAGCAGCAGCACGCCGATGATCAGCAGCATCGCCAGCAGCACCGGCTGCAGGAATACCCAGCGTGTCTTGTCATAGGCGAGCTGGGCCAACTGGAAGGCCGCCAGGGTCACGCCGACCCCGAATAGCGGATGGTGGATCAGCGCCTGGACCGCCGCATGCCAGTGCAGGCTCATAGCACATCCTCCCGCCGGGCTTTCTGGCGGCGGATCAGCATCTGCATCATCCAGCCACTGAAGACCAGCGACAGCGCCAGCGAGATCACCAGCACCCCGACGATGGCCCAGAAATGCTCGAGGATCTGCGCCGCATAGGCCATCACCCCCACCGCCGGCGGTACCAGCAACAGCGGCAGGTAGCGCAGCATACTGCTGGCCGCCAGTTGCAACGGCTCGCTGACATGGCCCCGCACCAATAAAGAGAGGAACAGCAGCAGCAGCCCGATGATCGGCCCGGGCAGCATGGGCAGGAACAGGACGTTGAGCATAGTGCCCAGCAATTGGAACAGGACCAGCCAGGTCAGGCCTCGCAGCAACATGGGGTATCTCCAGCAGCGTGGTTCGGTACGTCGATGGGCATCATACGCTTGCTGCAAGCTGCTTTTCCCGCCCGGGTGATCGCACCATGTGCTCAAAGAGCCGACGAAAGCGCTGGAGGCTGGAAAGCTGGAAAGCTGGAAAGCTGGACGAAAAATACCGGTAGCCACGCTCTTCCGTCCAGCCTCCAGCGCTTTTGTCGAAGGCTTTGGCCTGTAGCGCGATCACCCTGGTTTTCCCCCATTTGCCCAACCCCGGCCATTGGGGTAGCTTTGCCGCATAGTCGCCCAGCGCGGCCTGTCGCCATCATTACCATCACCCTTCGTCACGGACATTTCGCTTCCATGGCTCAATACGTCTATACCATGCACCGGCTGAACAAGGTCGTTCCGCCCAAGCGTGAAATCCTCAAGAACATCTCCCTGTCGTTCTTCCCGGGCGCCAAGATCGGCGTACTCGGCCTGAACGGCGCGGGCAAATCCACCCTGTTGCGCATCATGGCCGGGGTCGATACCGAGTTCGACGGCGAGGCCCGCGCCATGCCCGGGCTGAACGTCGGCTACCTGCCGCAGGAACCGCAACTGGAGCCGGACAAGACGGTGCGCGAAGTGGTCGAGGAAGCCGTCGGCGCGATCAAGGACGCCCAGGCGCGCCTGGATCAGGTCTACGCCGCCTACGCCGAGCCGGATGCCGACTTCGACGCCCTGGCCGCCGAGCAGGCGAAGCTGGAGGCGATCATCCAGGCCGCCGACGGCCACAACCTGGAGCGCCAGTTGGAAGTCGCCGCCGACGCCCTGCGCCTGCCGCCCTGGGAAGCGCGCATCGGCCACCTGTCCGGTGGCGAGAAGCGCCGCGTGGCGCTGTGCCGCCTGCTGCTGTCGGCCCCCGACATGCTGCTGCTGGACGAGCCGACCAACCATCTGGACGCCGACTCGGTGGCCTGGCTGGAGCGCTTCCTGCACGACTTCCCCGGCACCGTGGTGGCGATCACCCACGATCGCTACTTCCTCGACAACGTCGCCGGCTGGATTCTCGAACTCGACCGTGGCCAGGGTATCCCCTACGAGGGCAACTACTCCGGCTGGCTGGAGGCCAAGTCCGAGCGACTGGCCCGCGAGTCCAAGCAGCAATCGGCCCATGAAAAGGCCATGAAGGAAGAACTGGAGTGGGTGCGCAAGGGCGCCAAGGCACGCCAGTCGAAATCCAAGGCGCGCCTGGCGCGCTTCGAGGAAATGCAGTCGCAGGAGTTCCAGAAACGCGCGGAAACCAACGAGATCTACATCCCCGCCGGGCCGCGCCTGGGCGACAAGGTCATAGAGTTCAAGAACGTCTCCAAGGGCTACGGCGACCGAGTACTGGTGGAGAACCTGTCCTTCAGCATGCCCAAGGGCGCCATCGTCGGCGTGATCGGCGGCAACGGAGCGGGTAAATCCACACTGTTCCGCATGCTGATGGGCAAGGAACAACCGGATTCGGGCAGCATCGAGATCGGCGACACCGTGCAACTGGCCTGCGTCGACCAGAGCCGCGAGGACCTGGACGGCAGCAAGAGCGTCTGGGAAGCGGTTTCCGATGGCCTGGACATGATCCGCATCGGCAACTATGAGGTGCCGTCGCGTGGCTATGTCGGCCGCTTCAACTTCAAGGGCGCCGACCAGCAGAAGTTCGTCAAGGACCTCTCCGGCGGTGAGCGCGGGCGCCTGCACCTGGCCCTGACCCTCAAGGAAGGCGCCAACGTGCTGCTGCTCGACGAACCCTCCAACGACCTCGACGTGGAAACCCTGCGTTCGCTGGAAGAAGCACTGCTGGACTTCCCCGGCGCGGCCATCGTGATCTCCCACGATCGCTGGTTCCTCGACCGCGTGGCGACCCACATCCTCTCCTACGAGGACGACGGCGTGGTGTTCTTCGAAGGCAACTACACCGAGTACGAGGCCGACCGCAAGAAACGCCTCGGCGACGCCGCCGCCCAGCCGCACCGGGTACGGCACAAGAAGTTGGCGCAATAAAGGCTGGCTGGAGGCTGGAGGCTGGAGGCTGGAGGTAGCGTACATCCGCTTCCCCAAGCTTCAAGCCAAGTATGCGCCACGTTCGCCGGCTCTTTGCCACAGGCGCCGCCGAAAGTGGCTGTGCGGATGCCAGGTAGCGGGACGGGGCCTTCGCCGCCAGGGATGGCGGCGAAGAGCTACAGGGATGTATTCACGCGTGCCCCGTCCCGCCACCAGGCATTCGCACAGATAAGGTGAGCTCAAGGTTGCGCTCTACGATCCTGAAGCCAGACACATTATTGCCAATCCACTCGCAACGAGGCGTCGTACGATTACCCGGCCTCCACGGCCATGGACTGGGATGCCGTTGCGATCGCCCTGTGGGCGCCGCATTGCGCAACGAATCACGCACCAATATAAAACATTCGCCAGACACAAATATGGGCAGATTAAAATCCTGAAAAATCCACCCAGCATTGTGTAAACCCTTTTTATATCGCGCAATCAGTGCTTTTCCTGGCCATTCGAGATTTTACGCTACTCACCTAACGCACCACACAAGAACAAAAAACATTCAATTACGCCCTTTTACGGTGCAAAAAATCTTTGCTAAAGTCGCTGCCCGCTTTTTCCCCATGACTGCCGGTGGCGGTCCGCCGAGGGCTCTTGATATGACTGAAACCCTTCATGCCTTTCTTGCACGGCTGAAGCAGCGCGACCCCCACCAGCCGGAATTCCACCAGGCGGTGGAAGAAGTCCTGCGCAGCCTCTGGCCGTTCCTCGAAGCCAATCCCAAGTACCTGCGCGACGGCATCCTGGAGCGCATGGTCGAACCGGAGCGGGTCATCACCTTCCGCGTCCCCTGGGTCGACGACCAGGGCCAGGTCCGCGTCAATCGTGGCTTCCGCGTGCAGATGAGCAGTGCCATCGGCCCCTACAAGGGTGGCCTGCGCTTCCACCCGTCGGTCAACCTCGGCGTACTCAAGTTCCTCGCCTTCGAACAGGTCTTCAAGAACTCCCTGACTTCCCTGCCCATGGGCGGCGGCAAGGGCGGCTCCGACTTCGACCCGAAGGGCAAGAGCGACAATGAAGTGATGCGTTTCTGCCAGTCGTTCATGACCGAGCTGTATCGCCATGTCGGCGCCGATGTCGACGTGCCGGCGGGCGACATCGGCGTCGGCGGGCGCGAGATCGGCTACCTGTTCGGCCAGTACAAGCGCCTGTCCAACCAGTTCACCTCGGTGCTGACCGGCAAGGGCAGTTCCTACGGCGGCAGCCTGATCCGCCCGGAAGCCACCGGCTACGGCTGCGTGTACTTCGCCGAGGAAATGCTCAAGAGCACCCTCAGCGGCTTCGACGGGCGCCGCGTCGCCATCTCCGGCTCAGGCAACGTCGCCCAGTACGCCGCACAGAAAGTCATCGAGCTGGGCGGCAAGGTCATCTCCCTCTCCGACTCGGCCGGCACCCTGCACATCCCGCAGGGCCTGAGCGAAGAGCAGTGGGAATACCTGATGGAACTGAAGAACGTCCGTCGCGGCCGGCTGCAGGAAATGGCCGGGCATTTCGACCTGCCGTTCCTCGCCGAACAGCGCCCCTGGTCGCTGCCCTGCGCCATCGCCCTGCCCTGCGCCACCCAGAACGAACTGGACGGCGAAGATGCCCGTACCCTGCTCAAGAATGGCTGCGTCTGCGTCGCCGAAGGCGCCAACATGCCATCGACCCTGGAAGCGGTGGACCTGTTCATCGAGGCCGGCATCCTCTACGCGCCGGGCAAGGCCTCCAACGCCGGCGGCGTGGCGGTCAGCGGCCTCGAGATGAGCCAGAACGCCATGCGCCTGCACTGGAGCGCCGGCGAAGTGGACACCCGACTGCACAACATAATGCAGTCCATCCACCATGCCTGCGAAACTCATGGCAAGCGCAACGGCAAGGTGAACTACGTGGACGGCGCCAACATCGCCGGCTTCGTCAAGGTCGCCGACGCCATGCTGGCGCAGGGGGTGGTCTAAAAGCGCCTGGAGCCTGGAGCCTGGAGCCTGGAGCCTGGAGCCTGGAGCCTGGAGCCTGGAGCCTGGACAGCGTGCGCCTCAGCGCCAAAACCCTGTCAAGCGCTTTCCGCTTTTTCGTCCAGCCTTCCAGTCTCCAGCGCTCTTTTTCGGCTCTTTCTTCCAGCTACTGTTTTTACCAGTAATTCTCCACCGCCACCTGCCCCGGCCTTCTGGTCAGAGCCAGGTTCAGGTCGCGGGTCTTCAGCAGCGTGCGGGTGTCCTCGATCATCTGCGGGTTGCCGCAGAGCATGATGCGCGAATGCTCGGGGGTCAGTTGCAGGCCCGCCGCGCGCTCCAGCTCGCCATTCTCGATCAATGCGGTGATACGCCCCTGCAAGGCGCCCGGCACCTGCTCGCGGGTGACCACCGGCAGGTACAGCAGCTTGTCGCCCAGGCCCTCCAGGTAATCGCGTTGCGGCAGTTCGGCGATCAGTCGCTGGTAGGCCAGCTCACGCCCTTCGCGGGCACTGTAGACCAGTACAATGCGCTCGAAACGCTGCCACGCCTCGAAGTCCTGCAGGATGGAAATGAACGGTGCCACCCCGGTGCCGGTCGCCAGCAGCCAGAGATCGCGACCGTCGGGAAAACGGTCGAGGGTGAGGAAGCCGAATGCCTGTTTGTCCACCAGCAGCTCGTCGCCAACCCGCAGGCGGCTCAGCTCGCTGGTGAATTCGCCATCCGGCACCACGATGGAAAAGAAATCCAGGAACTCGTCATGGGGCGCGGACACCATCGAATAGGCGCGCCAGACGATGGTGCCGTCCGGCTTGCGTACCCCCAGGCGGGCGAACTGGCCGGCCTTGAAACGAAACCCGGGGTCACGGGTGGTGCGCAGCGTGAACAGGCTGGGTGTCAGCGTCTGCACATCGAGCAAGCGCTGGCGGGTGAACTTCTCGTCACTCACGGTCATACTTCTTTCCTTGCGAATACCTGGCGGCGGTGCCGGCCGGGGTTCATTGATACCTCATCCAGGTACAGATAAACACCGTCGGTTGCCATGCCTATTCTAACCAGTCATTTTGCCAGCCTCGACCTGGTTCGCCAGCCCGAGCGGCCCAACGAGCCCCTGCAGGCGTTCGATGCCGCCGACGAATACCTGCTCGACCACCTGTGGCAGCGGGGTTTGCCGGCGGATGCGCGCGTACTGGTCCTCAACGACAGCTTCGGCGCCCTCGCCTGCTCCCTGGCCGCCCATGCGCAAGTCTGCAGCAGCGGCGACTCGCACCTGGCCAGGCTGGCGCTGGAAAAGAACCTCGAACGCAATGGCCTGCCGGCGAGCGGCCTGCGATTCGTGCCGGCCAGCGAAACCGCCGAGGGGCCCTTCGACCATGTAATGATCCGCGTGCCCAAGACCCTGGCGCTACTGGAGGAACAACTGATCCGCCTGCATGGCCAACTGGCGCCGGGCGCCCAGGTGGTGGCCGGCGCCATGCTCAAGCACCTGCCACGTGCCGCCGGCGACCTGCTGGAGCGCTATATCGGCCCGGTCCAGGCCTCGCTGGCGGTGAAGAAGGCGCGCCTGCTGTCGGCCACGCCAGAGGAAAAGCGCAAGCCGCAGTCACCCTATCCAAGCCGCTACCGTATCGAGCAACCGCCACTGGAACTGCTCAACCATGCCAATCTGTTCTGCCGCGAGGGGCTGGACATCGGCACCCGCGCCCTGCTGCCGCACCTACCGCAAGACCTCGGCGGGCGGCGGGTCGCCGACCTCGGCTGCGGCAACGGCATCCTCGGCATCGCCTGTGCCCTGGCCAACCCGCAAGCGCAACTGACCCTGGTCGACGAGAGCTACATGGCCGTGCAGTCGGCGCGGCAGAACTGGCAGGCGGCGCTGGGCGAGCGGGCGGTGGAGATTCGCGCCGACGACGGCCTGGCGCGACAGCCGGCCGGCTCCCTCGACCTGGTACTGTGCAACCCGCCTTTCCACCAGCAACAGGTGGTCGGCGACTTCCTCGCCTGGCGCATGTTCCAGCAGGCCCACAGGGCGCTTGCGACGAACGGCGAACTGCTGCTGGTGGGCAACCGCCACCTGGGCTATCACTTGAAACTGAAGCGCCTGTTCGGCAACTGCCGGCAGGTCGCCGCCACCCCTAAATTCGTCATTCTCGCCGCCCGAAGACAGCCATGAACGATGCCACATCACGCCTGCAGCAGGCGTTCCAACGCTACGATGCCTACAACGCCCGGGACCCGAACCGCTTCGAATGGCAAGGGCAGGATCACCCGCGCGAGCTGTTCCTGTCGCGCAAACGCCATGAGTGGGTGCTCGAACTGGCCCCGCAAGCCGGCGAGGCGCTGCTGCTGGCCGCGCGCAGCCAGCATATCGGCCGCTGGGAAATGCCCCGCGACAGCTACCCCGAGGGCCGTCTCGGCTACCTGCAATGGCGCAAGGAGCTGATGGGCCATCACGCCGCGCACTCGGCGCGGATACTGCGCGAACTCGGCTACCCGGAACCGCTGGTCGGGCGGGTGAGCCAGATCATCCAGAAGAAGGGCATCAAGACCGACGCCGACGTACAGGTCATCGAGAACGCCCTGTGCCTGGTGTTCCTGCAATACCAGTACGAGGCCTTCCACCGGGAATACCCGGACAAGATCGTCGATATCCTGTGCAAGTCCCTGCGCAAGATGGACGCCAGCGGCCATACCCGGGCGCTGGCGCTCGACTATTCCGCAGAGGGCCTGGAGCATATCCGCCAGGCCCTGGCGGCGCTGTAGCCAGGACGAATAGCGGGGAAACGCGGCTGTAGGCTACAGGCGGGCTGCCATACGCGGATTTCCCCTCTCCCCGGGGGGCTGACGTATACACACATCTACCAGGGCGATCACGCTATGCCGTTATTCACCGGCAAGGGCCTTCGATAAAAGCGCTGGAGGCTGCAAAGCTGGACGAAAAACACCGGTTGCCACGCGCTTTCGCCCAGCCTTCCTGCGCTGTTTCGGCTGTTTGCCGTGCATAGCGCGAGCGCCCTGACACATCTACGCCTTGTCCTGGCGTTCCTGGTGTCGCGCTCTTTCCCACAGGCGCTGCTGAAAATGGCTGTGCGGATGCCAGGAACGGTGATCCCGCGGGCGTAGATGTGTGCATTGCCCGGGTGCGGCGGCAGGCCACGGGACGGGGCCGCTCGACCCACCTCGCGGAGCGACAGAAACCGGCCTTCCCGTGCTTTTACCGACAACTGCTATCATGCGCGCCGCCATCACCCAAGCGCGCGGGAGACACCCATGCTGGAAAGACTGTTCCAACTCCAGGCCCATGACACCACGGTACGCACCGAGATCCTCGCGGGCGTCACCACCTTCCTGACCATGGCCTACATTCTTTTCGTCAACCCGAGCATCCTCGGCGAGACGGGCATGGACAAGGGCGCGGTGTTCGTCGCCACCTGCCTGGCGGCGGCCTTCGGCTCGGCGGTGATGGGGCTGATCGCCAACTACCCGATCGCCCTGGCGCCGGGCATGGGCCTCAACGCCTTCTTCACCTACACGGTGGTGCTGGGCATGGGCCATACCTGGCAGGTGGCGCTGGGCGCGGTGTTCCTCTCGGCCTGCCTGTTCTTCCTGCTGTCGATCCTCAGGATCCGCGAAGCGATCATCAACAGTATCCCGCTGGAGTTGCGCTCGGCGATCGCCGCCGGTATCGGCCTGTTCCTGGCGCTGATCGCCTTGCAGAGCGCCGGCATCGTGGTCGACAACCCGGCAACCATGGTCGGCATGGGCGACCTGGGCAAGCCAGAGGCGCTGCTGGCGATCCTCGGTTTCTTCCTGATCATCGGCCTGGAGGCACGCAAGGTCACCGGCGCGGTGCTGATCAGCATCCTCGCGGTCACCCTGGCCAGCATCCTGCTGGGCATCTCCGAGTTCGGCGGCGTGGTGTCGCTGCCGCCGTCGCTGGCGCCGACCTTCCTGCAACTGGACATCATGGGCGCGCTGGACGTCGGCCTGATCAGCGTGATCTTCGCCTTCCTGTTCGTCGACCTGTTCGACAACTCCGGCACCCTGATCGCGGTGGCGAAGAAGGCCGGCCTGATGCGCAAGGATGGCTACCTGCCGAAGATGGGCCGCGCGCTGATCGCCGACAGCACCGCGGCGCTCGGCGGCTCGCTGCTGGGCACCTCGACCACCACCAGCTATATCGAGTCGGCCGCGGGGGTCAGCGCCGGCGGGCGTACCGGCCTGACCGCCATCGTGGTGGCGCTGCTATTCCTGCTGGCGCTGTTCTTCGCGCCCCTGGCCGGCAGCGTGCCGCCCTTCGCCACGGCCCCGGCGCTGCTGTTCGTCGCGGTACTGATGGCCTCGGGCATGGCCGAGATCGACTGGCGCGACATCACCGTCGCCGCGCCGGTGGTGGTCACCGCCCTGGCGATGCCGCTGACCTATTCCATCGCCACCGGCATCGCCTTCGGCTTCATCGCCTGGGTCGCGGCCAAGGTCCTGGCCGGGCGCTGGCGCGAACTGAACCCGGTGCTGGTGATCCTCGCGGTGTTCTGCACCATCAAGCTGGGGCTGTTCTGAAAGAGCGGCGGCAAACTTCAAGCGGCAAGAGAAAAACCGGGAGCATCCTGCCCCCTTCGTTCGGTTTTCAGGTTTCCTATGAGTCAGCCATTCTTCGATCCCGACACTTATGCCAGCCAGCTCGCCGCCAAGCGCCAGCGCCTGGTCGAGCTGCTGGCGCCGTTCGCCGCGCCAGCCCCCGAGGTATTCGAGTCGCCACACGAGCATTACCGCCTGCGCAGCGAATTCCGCCTGTGGCGCGAGGACGGCCAGCGGCACTACGCGATGTTCGCGCCGGGCGACAAGCACACGCCGATCCTGATCGACGACTTTCCCGTCGCCAGCCGCCGCATCAACCAGTTGATGCCTCGCTTGAAAGCCGCCTGGCTGGCCAGCGAGGCGCTGGGCTTCAAGCTGTTCCAGGTGGAATTCCTCACCACCCTGAGCGGCGATGCGCTGGTCACCCTGGCCTACCACCGGCCGCTGGACGACGCCTGGCAGGCGGCGGCCCGGGCGCTGGCCGAAGAACTGCAGGCCAGTATCGTCGGCCGCTCCAGGGGGCAACGGCTGGTCATTGGCCGCGACCATGTGCTGGAAACCCTGCAGGTGGCCGGGCGCGACTATCGCTACCGCCAGCCCGAGGGCGCCTTCAGCCAGCCCAACGGCGAGGTCTGCCAGAAGATGCTCGGCTGGGCCTTCGACGCCCTCGGCCAGCGCGACGACGACCTGCTGGAGCTGTACTGCGGCAACGGCAACTTCACCCTGCCGCTGGCCACCCGGGTACGCAAGGTGCTGGCCACCGAGATCAGCAAGTCCTCGGTGCATGCCGCGCTGGCCAACCTGGACGACAACGGCATCGACAACGTGACCCTGGTGCGCCTCTCCGCCGAGGAGCTGACCCAGGCGCTCAACGAAGTACGGCCCTTCCGCCGCCTGGCCGGCATCGACCTGAAAGGCTTCGACTTCGGCACGGTGTTCGTCGACCCGCCCCGCGCCGGCATGGACCCGGACACCTGCGAGCTGACCCGGCGCTTCCCGCGCATCCTGTATATCTCCTGCAACCCGGAGACACTGGCGCGGAACATCGCGCAACTGCACGACAGCCATCGCATCAGCCGCTGTGCGTTGTTCGACCAGTTCCCTTACACGCATCATATGGAGGCGGGGGTGTTGCTCGAGCGCAGATAGCAGGAGCAGGAGCAGGAGCAGGAGCAGGAGCAGGAGCAGGAGCAGGATGGTGGGGGGGATCCACAAGGTCAACGTGCATGTCCGGGTTTCCGCTTTTTGCCTGTAGCCTGTAGCCTGTAGCCTGTAGCCCGAGACAGCTTCCCGGAGATTCCCATGCGCCGCCTGATCCTTGTCCCCCTTCTGTTCGCCGGCCTGGCCGAGGCCGCCGATGCATTGAGCATCGATGTCTACCGCGACCCCAACTGCGGCTGCTGCAAGGCCTGGATCAGCCACCTGCGGGACAACGGCTTCGAGGTCCATGACCACGTCGAAAGCGATATGGCGGCGATCAAGAGCAAGTACGGCGTCCCCCATCGCCTTGGCTCATGCCATACCGGGGTGATCGACGGCAAGTTCGTCGAAGGCCATGTGCCGGCCGCCGACATCCTCACCCTGCGCCAGCAACCGGCCCTGATCGGCGCCGCCGTACCCGGCATGCCACTGGGCTCGCCCGGCATGGAAATGGGTGACCGCCAGGATGCCTACCAGGTCATCGGCCTGGACGGCCAGGGCCGGGAAAGCGTGATCAACAGCTATCCGGCCAACTGAACGGCCAGCAGCGAACAGATAGAACAGATAGACAGGCGGGCAGGCTATGCGCTGGAAACGGGCACGACGCAGTGACAACGTGGTGGATGCCAGAAGCGGCGGCGGCTCGCGCGGCCTGAGCGGCGGACGCCTGGGCCTGGGCGGCATCGCCCTGGTGGTGGTGCTGGGCCTGCTGATGGGCCAGGACCCGTTGCAGATTCTCGGGCAACTGGCCGGGCAGATGGAAGCGGGCAGCGGTACCACACAGCAGCAAAGCGCTCCCGCCTCCAGTGAGGATCCCCAGGTCGACTTCGTGCGCGCCATCCTCGGCGACACCGAGGACACCTGGCGCACCATTTTCCAACAGGCCGGCCAGCAGTACCGCGACCCGAAACTGGTGCTGTTCCGCAATGGCGTGAACTCCGCCTGCGGCTTCGCCAGTTCGGCCGTCGGCCCGTTCTACTGCCCGGGGGACCAGCAGGTCTACCTGGACCTGCAATTCTTCGAGGAAATGGCCAGGCGCTTCGCCGCCGCCGGCGACTTCGCCCAGGCCTACGTGATAGCCCATGAGGTCGGCCACCATGTGCAGACCCTGCTGGGCGTCTCGCAGCAGGTCAACCAGGCGCGCCAGGGCGGCGCACGGATGGAGGGCGCCAATGGCCTGCTGGTGCGCCAGGAACTGCAGGCCGACTGCTTCGCCGGAGTCTGGGCGCACCATGCCCAGGCACGCCACGATTGGCTGGAGGAAGGCGACCTGGAAAAGGCCCTGAACGCCGCCAGCGCCATCGGCGACGACCGCCTGCAACAGCAGAGCCAGGGCCGGGTCGTGCCCGACGCCTTCACCCACGGCACCTCGGCGCAGCGCGTCAGGTGGTTCCGTGCCGGCTTCGAGCATGGCCAGCCGCTGCGTTGCGATACGTTCCAGGCTCAAAAGCTTTAAGCAACTGCAAGCTGCAAGCTGCAAGCTGCAAGAAGGAGTATTGGCTGGACGACATTACGTGTCGCGCTGCTCCCATGTCTCTCGGCATCTTCGGCTTGCGGCGGGCGTAGGGTGGGTAGAACGCAGCGAAACCCACCAACGGTCGATGGCCATGCAGGAACAGTGATCGGTATGCACGGCCGCTGCCTTACCCCAGCATCGCCCTGAGCGCCGCGCAATCGGCGGCATGCTGGTCGGTCAGTTCGGGCCAGGGGTTGTCCGGGGTGTTGACCAGCACATTGCGCGCGCCAGCGGCGCGGGCGCAGGCCAGGTCGAAATGATAGTCACCGACCATCACCAGCTCAGCCGGCGCCACGCCCCACTTCCCGGCCAGGCTCAGCAGGCCGTCGGGATCGGGCTTCGGCCGGGCTTCGTCGCGCCCGAGAATATCCGAGGCATCGAAGAACGCCAGCATGCCCAGAGTACCCAGGGTCAACAGCGCCAGGTCATGCGCGTTGCGCGTCAGTATCCCCAGGCGGTCACCGCGCCGGTGCAGAGTGTCCAGTAGCGCGTAGGCGCCCGGCGCCGGGCGTGCGGCGCGGGCCAGTTCACGCTCGTGCTCGTGCAACCAGGCCCGCTTGCGCGCCGCCTCGGCCATGGGCAGGGCCGCCAGGTGCTGGAGGATATCGTCGCTCTCGGGAATCTCCAGGCCACGGCGGATCGCCGCGAAATCGTGCACGGCGACCGTCAGGGTACCGTCCATGTCGAATACCCAGTGGCGCGCCTGGCGCAAGCTCACTTCCAGTCCTCGCGCACGCGCATCAGCCCCTCCTGGGCCACCGAGGCCACCAGCTCCCCGGCACGGTTGAAGATGCTGCCGCGCACGAAGCCACGGGCATTGCCCGCCCAGGGGCTGTCGACGGCGTACAGCAGCCAGTCGTCCATGCGCACATCACGGTGGAACCAGATGGCGTGGTCCAGGCTGGCCAACTGGATGAAGCGGCTCCACGAACTGACGCCATGGGGCTGCAACGCGGTGCCGATGAAGCTGAAGTCGGACGCATAGGCCAGCAGGTATTTGTGCAGCGCCGGGTTGTCCGGCAACTGGCCATCGGCGCGGAACCACAGGTGCCGTACCGGCTCGATCGGCTGCGGGTTGCACGGGTCCTGGCGGGTGACCGGGCGGATCTCGATCGGCTTCGGCCGCTTCAGCTTCTCCGCCACCCGCTCGGGCACGCCCGCGCTCAGTTGGCGCAGCAGGTCCCACTCGCTGGGCAGGTCGTCCGGGCCGGCCACCTCGGGCATCTGCAACTGGTGGTGATAGCCAGCCTCGTCCGCCTGGAACGAGGCGCTGCAGGTGAAGATCGTACTGCCGCGCTGTATCGCAGAGACCCGCCGGGTGGTGAAACTGCCGCCGTCGCGCACCCGGTCGACCATGTACAGCACCGGCTCGTTGGAGTCGCCGGGGCGCAGGAAATAGCCATGCAGGGAATGCACGTGCCGCTTCGCGGAGACGGTCTGGCTGGCCGCGGACAATGCCTGCCCCAGCACCTGCCCACCGAACAACTGGCGGAAGCCCAGGTCCTGGCTGGCGCCACGGAACAGGTTTTCCTCGATCTTCTCCAGTGACAGCAGGTTCACCAACGTATCGAGTGTATCGGTCATGTCATTTTCCTCAGGGCACGGGCAGACGCGCATGTTACGGACAAAGCGGAAATATCGACAACCATTCGCAGCCGTTACAATCAGCGCCCCGAGAGCCCAGGCCGCAGCCATGACAACCGCCCCGACCGCACCCAATGTCGCCATCATCGGCGCCGGCCCCGCCGGCCTGATGGCCGCCGAAACCCTGGCCCGGCGCGGCATCGCCGTCGACCTGTACGACGCCATGCCATCGCCGGGGCGCAAGTTCCTGCTGGCGGGCGTTGGCGGCATGAACATCACTCACTCGGAGGCGTTCGAACCTTTCCTGGCCCGCTACCGCGAACGCGCCGGCGATCTGCGGCCGATGCTCGACGACTTCACCCCGGCGCAACTGCGCGAATGGATCCACGGGCTGGGTATCGACACCTTCGTCGGCAGCTCCGGCCGCGTGTTCCCCACCGACATGAAGGCCGCGCCGCTGCTGCGCGCCTGGCTCAAGCGCCTGCGTGACAGTGGCGTGCGCCTGCATACCCGGCATCGCTGGCGCGGCTGCTCGGCGGATGGCGCCCTGCGTTTCGATAGCCCCGACGGCA
Source organism: Stutzerimonas kirkiae (assembly GCF_004327335.1). Lineage (GTDB taxonomy): Bacteria > Pseudomonadota > Gammaproteobacteria > Pseudomonadales > Pseudomonadaceae > Stutzerimonas > Stutzerimonas kirkiae. The sequence goes on from NZ_QJUO01000031.1 coordinate 54,284, forward strand.
CCCTCTCGGTCCGACCCGCCGCGACGTTGCTGGCCCTGGGTGGCGGCAGTTGGCCACGGCTCGGCTCGGACGCCCGCTGGGTTGGCGAACTGCAGGCCCATGGGGTGGCGATAGCGCCCCTGCAAGCCTCCAACTGCGGCTTCGAGGTGGCTGGCTGGAGCGCGCTGCTACGGGACAGGTTCGCCGGCGCACCGATCAAGAACGTCAGCCTGGCGCTGGCCGGCCAGGCCACGCGCAAGGGCGAATTCGTCCTCACCGAAAAGGGTGTGGAAGGCAGCCTGGTCTATGCGCTGTCGGCCGCGATTCGTGAAGAGATCGCCCGCCACGGCAGTGCCCTCATCCTCCTCGACCTGCTGCCGGAGCGCTCGCAGCAGCAGCTTGCACAGGCGCTGGGCAAGCCACGCGGTAGCCAGTCGCGGGGCAAGCACATCAGGCGCCAGGCCGGCCTGGAAGGCGCCAAAAGCGCCCTGCTGCACGAATGCCTGGCCGCCGACACCTTCAACGACCCGCAGGCCCTGGCGGCGGCCATCAAGGCGTTGCCGATCGAACTGCTGCGCCCCCGCCCCCTGGCAGAAGCCATCAGCAGCGCCGGCGGCGTGCCCTTCGAGGAGCTGGACGCCAACCTGATGCTGCGCAAGCTGCCCGGTGTGTTCTGCGCCGGGGAAATGCTCGACTGGGAAGCACCGACCGGCGGCTACCTGCTCACCGCCTGTTTCGCCACCGGCCGCGCCGCGGCCCTGGGGCTGTTGCGCTGGCTGGGCTGAAAGCCGGGCGTCCGTAAAAGAAAAATAATTCTCACCCTCATATCAGGGAAAAACCACCCTCCCGCGTCAGTGAAGCATCTGCCACCACCCAACAAGGGAACCTGCATATGCTCACCCCCATCCCCCTGCGCCGCCTGGCGCTCGCCATCACCCTGGCGGCCAGCGCCGCCGCCCAGGCCGCGCCGGTCGCCCTGGATATCCCGGCCCAGCCCCTGGCCGGCGCCTTGCGCCAACTGGGCGAAGCCTCGGGCCTGACCATCGCGGTGGATTCCGCGTTGCTGCGCGGCCTGAATGCTCCCGCCGTGCGTGGCAACCTGGAAGCCGTCGATGCCCTGGCCCGGCTGCTGGCCAATAGCGGCCTGCATTACCAGCGCGCGGGAAATACGCTGGTGATCGGCAAGGAGGGAGACACTACGCTGGAGCTGGCCGCCACCAGCGTGACCGGCGCGGCGATCGGCAACGCCGCCACCACGGAAGGCAGTGGCAGCTACACCACCGCCGGCCCCAGCAATAGCGCTACCAGACTGGGCCTGGCCCTGCACGAGACACCGCAGTCCATCAGCGTCATCACTCGCCAGCGCATGGATGACCAGAAGCTCTCCAACATCAGCGATGTACTGGAAGCGACCGTAGGCGTCACCACCTTCAACCAGGGCATAGGCACTGACCTGAACCAGCCCTACTCGCGGGGCTTCATCATTTCCAATTATCTGGTCGATGGCCTGCCCAGGTCGTCTGGCAGGATATTCAACCTTCAATCCGGGACGGCCATGTTCGACCGGGTGGAGGTCGTGCGCGGCGCCACCGGCCTGATGAGCGGCATGGGCAACCCCGGAGCCTCCATCAACCTGATCCGCAAACGCCCGACCGTCGAAGGCCAGGCCAGCATCAGCGCGGAGGTGGGCAGTTGGGATCACTACGGGGTAGGCACGGACCTCTCGGGACCGCTCAACGAGGAAGGCAGCATCCGTAGCCGGCTGGTCCTCGACCTCAAGGATCAGAACAGTTGGCTGGATCGCTACGAAAGCCGATCCCTGCTGGCCTATGGCATCACCGAGTTCGACCTGAGCGCTGAAACACTGTTGAGTGTGGGCTTCAGTCATCAGGCAAACGACCATGAGCAGCCGATGCGCAGTGGCGTACCGCTCTATTACAACGATAACTACCGCAATGGCGTCAGGATCGACCTGCCACGCTCCTACAACAATGCCCCGGACTGGTCGTATTACGATACCAAGCAGAGCAGTTTCTTCGCGTCACTGGATCACCGGTTCGGCAATGGCTGGAGAGGCAAGGTAGAGATCGGCCATACACGCTACGAACAGGATGCCATCTCCTATTACCAGTATGGCGGCATCGATCAGAACACCGGCCTGGGAAGCAGTATTGCACCGGTCAAATGGGAACAAACCGATAAACAGAATAGCCTGGACGCCTATATATCCGGGCCCTTTTCACTCGGAGGGCGCGAACATGAATTGGCCACGGGCGTTGCTCTTTCCAGAACGGACAGCAAGCCCAATAACTATAACTGGCTGTATGCATGGAACAGCAACTATGACGGCACACTTGGCAATATCTGGGAGTGGGATGGCAGTGGCGCCAACCGCCCCGTCTTCAACAGGACAGGCAAATCGGAGACGGAAGAAACCCAATACAGCGCCTACCTGACATCGCGCTTCAACCTGACGGATGCCGCCAGCCTGATCGTGGGCTCCCGGGTGATCGACTGGAAACGCACCTCCGACACCACGACGACTGCCGGGGTACGCAGCAGCAGCGAGAAAAAGGAAAACGGTGTGGTCGTGCCCTTTGCGGGCCTGATCTATGCGCTGGACGACACCTGGTCGCTATACGGCAGCTACACACAGATATTCAACCCGCAAAGCGCGACGGCGCGCGACATAAACAACAGCCCGCTCGATCCGGAAGAAGGCAGCGCCTATGAAGCCGGTATCAAGGCTGGCTTCCATGAAGGGCGCCTGAATGCCAGCCTGGCGCTGTTCAAGGTCGAGCAGGACAATGTCGCGGAGTACGACGCCACCATCAGCGCCTACCGTGCCCTGCAGGGCATCACCACCAAGGGTGTGGAACTGGAGGTCAATGGAGAACTCGCCGAGGGCTGGAACATCTCTGGCGGCTATGCCTACAGCCTCAGCGAAGATGCGCAAGGCGACCGTGCCATGAGCGTAACCGCTCCACAAACCCCACCTTCAAATGACTAGAAGGGCCAAGGAAGCTGGGCTCCCGTTTTACAGTGGAGCCCAATGCCATGATGCGTCCCGACCCGAAGGTCAAAGCCGTCTACCTGTATC
>NZ_QJUO01000032.1 GCF_004327335.1 Stutzerimonas kirkiae
CAGATTACGCTCTACCCTTCCTCCCCACGCTCGGTCGCCCTCACGCAGTTGCGCTTCACTTCGTTCGCGGTGATCAGCTTACGGTGGGACTTGCACCCACAGGAGTGCGCCCATGCTGGGCGCACATGAAAAATCCCCGCCTTCGAGCGAAGAGCGGGGATCCTGTGCAGCCGGCGAAACCCCTAGGGGGATCAGTCGACCAGTTTCAGCGTACCGCGCATGATGGAGAAGTGTCCCGGGAAGGAACAGAAATAGGTGTACTCCTCGCCAGCGGCCAGCTTGGATACATCGAAGGTGATGCTGTCGCTCTCGCCACCGCCGATCACTTTGCTGTGAGCCAGGACGCGAGCGTCGGCGTCATTGACGTAGTTCTTGTCGAGCCCCTGGGCCATGCCCTCGGAGGAAACCGGCTGGAAGTCGCCAGCCTTGGCCAGCACCCAGTTGTGGCCCATGACCTGCTTGGGCATGCTGCCGCTGTGCTTCAGGTTGACGGTGAATTCCTTGCAGCTTTTGCTGACATCGATGTTCTTGACGTCCCAGGTCATCTGGTCGGTGCCGGTGACAGTCACCGAGCAGTCGGCAGCGAATACAGGGGCGGCGGCCATAGCCAGAACGGATGCAACGAGTACTTTACGAATCATGGCAACTCCTAAGGGTTTGTTGTAGGTGAATCGATAACAGTCGCCGAGTCTCTCTCGCTCGGCTTCACATACAGCGAGGGGTGTTCATCGATCACCCGTTCCCGCCTTGTTTCTCGACCGGTTCATCCGACCATCAACGGGTTCCGCCTGCTTTGATGCGTGTCAGCAACACGGCAGATTCTCATATGCTTTTCCCATTATGCCTGTTGCAGGCCAGGCTGCCACCCGTCCACAGGTAGCGATTGACTAAGCACTTGGTGCCAACAAGCGGCCTTTCCGTACGCCAGTGGGGCCCTGGCTCGGGCGCAGCTGAACTGCCAGACCCTAGCGGATCAGCGGTGGCAATTGCTCAGACAGTTGCCTGACCTTCAAGGGCCCGCGGATGAAGCCATGCTGGCGGCCATCCGGGCCGATGATGGCCAGGTTGCCGCTGTGGTCCACCGTGTAGTTCTCGCTGGCGGGATCAGCCGGAATGAAAGGAATGCCAACCGAGTTGGCCAACGCCTGGATATTGCCCAGGGGCCCGGTCAACCCCTGGAAACCGGACTTGAAATAGCTCAGGTACTGCTTGAGCTGCTCCGGCGTATCGCGCCGTGGATCGACACTGACCAGTATCGGCTGCAGTCGCTCGGCCATCTCCGGCGGCAACATTTCCTTCAACTGGCGCAGATCGACCAGGGTCGTCGGACAGATGTCCGGGCAAAAAGTATAGCCGAAGAACAGCAAGCTCCAGCGACCGTTCAACTGGTCGACCCGGACCGGCTCACCGTCCTGGTTGGTCAACTCCAGTTCCGGCAACAGCCGCGGCTGCGGCAACAGCACGATACCCGCTTCGACCAGCCGTGCCGGGTCGAGGTCCGCCGGCCTGTCGAAGGCCCTGGATAGGATCAGGCCGGCTATCAGCGCGATCAAGGCCAGAGAAATGAAAACCGTTTTCTGGATACGTGTCATGCCCCATCCCGAGTCTCGAAATATTCGAAGGCGGATAGTGATCGACCCGAGCCATGATGAACAGCGGGAACGGACGCCGAACAGTGGATTTTCGAGTAACCATTGTCGCATGCGGCCCACTGCCGCAGCCTGTCGACGTATCGTTCAGGCCCTGAACAGTCGAATGAAGGTCATTGCCTCGATCAGTTGCCGCTCGACTTCGGAAGGCGCGAGGCTCAGGGACGCCGCGATCTGCTCTACCGATTGCCGTTCCCGTGTGCGCAACAGAAATACCTGTGACGTATCACGTGGCAATGCGCTCAGCGCGTGTTCCAGCAAGGCCCAGGCATTCGTACCACTCTCAGTGTGCCGAGTCGTCATGCACAAGCCCCGGTTCGCGTTGCAAAACGTCCCCCGTCACTTGCCATACCCGCTCCAGTTCCTTGAATGCGGCCTTGTTGCGCTCGTCGGATTCAACCCAATCAATGAGATTGCGCAAATGGGTCGGCTCTTCAGGCTCCCCCGTGACTGCCAGCAACAACTCGGCAGCCCTGGCAAAGCGTTCGTCATCCACCACTTGATCGTTCCGATCCATAATGACTTCCTTTGTTACTTTTAACTAACATGGAACATACAGTTCAATCTACAACAATTGGCCAGCCTTTATCCAGTCAACAAATATTTCCATGATTGACATCCACTTCTCAAAACAGGCCCAGTTGCTGCCCCGGGGGGGAGAAACGGCTGCTATCCAGAGCCCAGGCTTCGTCCCTGCGGGAAAAGCCGAAGCGCTTGCTGGCCAGACGAAAACGCTGGCCCAGCAATTCCGCGAACACACCTTCCCCACGCATGCGGCTACCGAAACGACTGTCATATACCTGGCCCCCTCGTGTCTGCCTCACCAGGCTCATCACATGCCCGGCGCGCTCGGGGAAGTGCCTTGCCAGCCAGTCCTCGAACAGGCCGGCGACCTCATACGGCAGACGCAGCAGGATGTAGCCCGCCGAAGTCGCGCCCGCGCCACGGGCAGCCTCCAGCAGATGTTCCAGTTCCATGTCGTTGATCATCGGAATGACCGGGGCACATATGATGCCAACCGGAACACCGGCCTCATCCAGCCGGCGCATGACCCGCACCCGCGCCGACGGTGAAGCCGCGCGTGGTTCCATGATGCATTTGAGCGAATTATCCAGAGTCGTAAGGCTCACGGCCACACTCACCAGCCGTTGCTCGGCCATGGCCGACAGAAGGTCGAGATCACGCAATATCAGCGAACTCTTGGTAACCAGATGTACCGGATGGCGAAAGCGCAGCAGCACTTCCAGAGCCTGGCGGGTCAGCCGCAGCTCACGCTCCAGCGGCTGGTAGGCATCGGTATTGATGCCCAGGGCGATGGGCCGCGGTCGGTAGCCGGGGCGACTCAATTCCTCTTCCAGGCGCTCCGCCAGGTTGCTCTTGGCGATCAACCGTGTCTCGAAATCGATCCCGGGCGAGAGGTCCCAATAGGCATGCGTCGGCCGCGCGAAGCAGTAGATGCAGCCATGTTCGCAGCCCCGATACGGATTGACCGAACGATCGAAGCCAAGGTCCGGCGAACGATTTCGACTGATCACCGACCTGGCCTGTTCGAAGCGCACCTCGGTAGCCTGGCAGGTCGGTACTTCCTGCTGCCAGCCGTCATCGAAGGCTTCACTGTGGGTCGCTGCGAAACGGTTGCCGGGGTTGCAGGCCGTACCACGGCCACGCGGTGTCGAAGTGCTGTCCAAGGCCATGCTCCAATACTGTATATAAAAACAGTATCAGAACATGAAACGCCCCATCGGGAAACCCGTCACGATCTCAGGACTGTTCGGGCCTCTGTGCATAGCGCTGCGCCAGCACAGCGCACACCATCAACTGGATCTGGTGGAACAACATGATCGGCAGGATCAGCAGGCCTATCCCCCCGCCAGCGAACAGCACCTGGGCCATCGGCACCCCGGTGGCCAGGCTCTTCTTGGAGCCGCAGAAGAGAATGGTGATGCGATCCTCCAGGGAAAAGCCCAGGCGCTTGCCCAGCCAGGCGGTGATGAACAGCGCCAGCGCCAGTAACAGCGTACAGGCGAAGAGCAGGGCGGCCAGGGTCGACAGCGGCAATTGCTGCCAGATACCTTCGATCACCGCTTCGCTGAAGGCGGTATAGACCACCAGCAGGATGGAACTCTGGTCGACGTACCTGAGCCAGTTGCGATTACGCTGCACCCAGGCGCCGATCCAGTGCCTGGCGATCTGCCCGGCAATAAAGGGCAACAGCAGTTGCACGACGATCTTGCCCACCGCATCCAGGGTGGAGCCAGCCTCGCCCTGCGCGCCCATCAGCAGCAGCACCAGCAGTGGCGTGAGGAAGATACCGATCAGACTGGAAGCCGCCGCACTGCAGATCGCAGCCGGGATATTGCCCCGCGCCAGCGACGTGAAGGCGATCGCCGACTGCACCGTGGCGGGCAAGGCGCAGAGGTAGAGGATGCCCAGGTACAGTTCGGTTCCCACCAGAGGAGCCAGTACCGGCTTGAGCAGCAGGCCGAGCAACGGAAAGAGGACGAAGGTGCAGGCAAACACCAGTAGATGCAAACGCCAGTGGCCGGCGCCGGCGATGATTGCGTCGCGCGACAGCTTGGCACCATGCAGGAAGAACAGCAGGGCGATCGCCAGGTTGGTGATCCAGCCGAACGCCACCGCCGTCTGACCGGAGCAGGGCAGCAGCGAGGCAATGCCAACCACGGCAATCAGTGTCAGCGTGAAGTTATCGGGCAAAAGACGGGGACGGGACATGCAGATTCATCCAGAAGCAGCGAAATCACAAGGGGGTAGCCAGGGGCCTGACAGCTTGAAGCTTGAAGCTTGAAGCTGCCGAGCATACGCGGGAACAGCCCCCTGTAAAGACTGGGGCGGCCTGTGAATGGTGAATCCCGCTTATGCCTTATGGCTTTGATCCGCTGCGCGCTCGAATACCGCATGCACCAGCCCCGGCGCCAGCCGGCGACGGACCCAGCCAATACGCGAGAGCAACGCCAGCATCGGCATATAGCGCGGCCAGGGCTCGGCATAGGTCAGGCATTCGCGTAGTTGCAGCCCCTCGACCTGGCCAATGAACGACGGCAGATCGCCCAGTTCGATTCCCCAGGGCATCACTGGCGCGGTATAGCTGGGCGTCAGTTGCCAGCCCTTGAACGTCTTGCGGGAAAACCACGGCGGAATGGTATCGAAGAACAGCTCGCCCTGCCCCAGGCGCTCGACGATGGCCCGCAGCAATGCCAGCACCTGCTCGGCTTCGAAATACATCAGCAAGCCGGCAGCACTGACGAAAATCGGCCCAGCACGTTCACTGACGATACGCTCGAGCCAGGCATGGTCCAGGGCCGAGCACTCGACCAGATAATTGCGCGAGGATTCGGGCAATAGCCGACGGCGGATAGCGATCGCTTCCGGCAGGTCCACCGAGTACCAGATCACGCGGCCATTATCGACACGCCAGAACTGGGTTTCCAGACCTTCACCCAGGGCCACTACCGTGCCTCCGGGAAAGCGTGCCAGAAAATCCCGCAGACGCTCATCGGCATAACGGGAACGGATGGCGTGGGCAGGATGGGGCTTGCCGAAATGGCCACGAAAATCATAGTTCAGGCGATGAACCAGTCCCTCGCCAAGAGGATCGTCCAGCAGGGCATCGCCGCCTTGCGAATGACGCGAACGGTTCCAGACCGTCATCAGCATGGTTTCCGGAACACCCTGAAGCCCCGGATCAATGGGCTGTTGTATCGCCATGATGAATATCTTCCCATCCGTGTGCGATCACCTCCCTTCGAGGTGATGCCCCGCAGTTAACGAAAGATATTCTCATATGAGAAATTAGTACATTAAGTTTTGTTCACTCGCCGAGCACGCCAGCCGGCATAACCTTCGCCAGCATTGCCTTGCGCTTCGATGAGCCCCTGCTCCACCAGGACCCTGGCCCGCCAGAACAACAGCATGTCCGTGGCAAAGAAACCATCGCAGTTTTTCATCACATCGGCCATGGCCTGGCCCAGGGGATGCCACTGCGGCGAGATGGCTGCCAGCAACTGCTTATCGATGCGGGTGAAATCCTCGCCATGGAAGGCCGAGCCATGCCAGCGGCGAATCCTGGCATTCTCCTGCACAGCCTGGCGCCACTGCCCAGCCAGCGTGCGCTGTCGCTCGGGAGCAACCCGCCGAGGCAGGTAGAGGGTAGCCAGGGCCTGTGGCTCATGCATAGCCACCGCCCGGCGCCTGCCACCCGAACTGTCGCCCGTGCCGCAGGCCACCTCCCACAGTTCGGTGTCCGAGTCCAGCAGCATCGCCGCCACACGCGCCAGCAACAATTGCTCGGCAGCGCTGTCTCCCTGCCAGACGGTTACCGCACGCGATTGCCGGGCAAGGTCAGCCAGCCACCGCGCATCCTCGCTCAGGGACTCTTCGAGTTTCGGCAACGGCGGCATCTCGGCCGGCCAGACGGTGCGCCAGAATTCGGCCCGCGCACAGCATGGCGGCAGGTCTATATCGTGCAGGGGCCCAACTGCCAGGTCATCGCGCAAGACCCGCAAGGATGACCGCGCACACTCAGCTCCCAGGACAAAAGACACGCCTTCCACCGCCGCATCGCCACAGACCAGATGCCACATGCCGCCTCCCTGTCCGTTATCACCAGTACTTATCCCGCGAACAGGGCGCAGCCCATCAACACATCAGCGCTTCGCGGCCAAGGCCGCTACTACGGCTTCTTCAACCTTGGGTTGGGGAAGAACTGCACCGTCTGTACCGCGGGATCGGCGGCCCTGGGCTGCAGGGCGCTGATATTGACCCGCGTCGGCAACTCGCGCGGCACCGAGTTGCCACGCTCGTCCAGCGTATCGCTGTAGCCACACTCAACGCATTCGCGGTGCGGCACCGCATCCACGTTCCACATGCGGATACTGTCCGCCGTACTGCAGGCCGGGCACACCGCTCCGGCGATGAAACGCTTGGAGGTGACCACCGGCGCTTCGCTCATGCCGCCTCCTCTCCACTCAGCCCCAGATGGCGCAGCAGGGCATCGGTGGACGGCTCGCGGCCACGGAAGTCGACGAACAACACCATCGGCTCCTGCGAGCCGCCGCGGGCCAGGATCGCCTGGCGGAAGGCACGGCCGGTGTCGGCATTGAACACGCCTTCCTCCTCGAATTTCGAGAAGGCATCGGCGGACAGCACCTCGGCCCACTTGTAGCTGTAGTAACCCGCCGCGTAACCACCCGCGAAAATATGCGCAAAGCTGTTGGGGAAACGGTTATAGGCCGGCGGACGCAGCACCGAAACCTCGCTGCGGATGGCTTCGAGCACCTCCAGCACGCCACGGCCATCGCCATGGGTGGCGTGCAGTTCGAAGTCGAACAGCGAGAACTCCAGTTGCCGCACCATCATCAGCCCGGACTGGAAGTTCTTCGCCGCCAGCATCTTCTCCAGTTGCGCCTGGGGCAGTGCCTCGCCGGTCTGGTAGTGGCCGGAGATCAGCGCCAGGCCTTCCGGCTCCCAGCACCAGTTCTCCATGAACTGGCTGGGCAGCTCGACCGCATCCCAGGCCACGCCATTGATGCCCGAGGCGCCGGCATGCTCGACCTGGGTCAGCAGGTGGTGCAGGCCGTGGCCGAACTCGTGGAACAGCGTGGTGACCTCGTCATGGGTCAGCAGCGCAGGGCGCTCGCCCACCGCCGGGGTGAAGTTGCACACCAGGTTGGCCACCGGGCTGACCAGTTCGCCTTCGGCATCGCGCCGCTTGTCGCGGGCGCCGTCCATCCAGGCGCCGCCACGCTTGTTGGCACGGGCGTAAAGATCGAAGAAGAAGCGCCCGACATGCTTGCCGTTTTCCCGGATTTCGAACAGGCGCACATCCGCATGCCAGGCATCGAAACCCTCCAGTTCGTGGATCTCGATGCCGTACAGGCGCTGCACGATGGCGAACAGCCCCGACAGCACCTTGTCGATCGGGAACCAGGCGCGCAGTTCCTCCTGGTTCAGCTCATAGCGTTGCTGGCGCAGTTTTTCCGAGTAGTAACCGACATCCCAGCTCTGCAGGTCATCCACGCCCTGCTCGGCGACGAACGCCCGCAGCTCCGCCAGGTCCTGCTCGGCGAACGGCTTGCTGCGCACCGCCAGGTCGCGCAGGAAACCCAGCACCTGCTCGGTGGAGTCAGCCATCTTGGTCGCCAGCGACAGTTCGGCGTAGTTGCCGAAGCCCAGCAGCCTGGCCAGTTCCTGGCGCAGGTCGAGCAACTGCTGCATCACCGGGCCATTGTCGAACTGGCCGGCATTCGGCCCCTGCTCGGACGCCCGCGTGCTGTAGGCGGCATAGACTTCCTCGCGCAGGGCGCGACCGTCGGCGTAGGTCATCACCGCGTAATAGCTGGGGAATTCCAGGGTGATCAGCCAGCCATCGAGGCCCTTGGCCTCGGCCGCCTGTTTCATCTGCGCCCTGGCCGAATCGGTGATACCGGCCAGTTGCGCTTCGTCGGTGATGTGTTTTGTCCAGGCCTGGGTGGCGTCCAGCAACTGGTTGGAGAAACGGCTGGCCAGTTCCGCCAGCTTCATCTGGATCTCGCCGAAACGCTGCTGCTCGGCCGCCGGCAAGTCGATGCCGGACAGGCGGAAATCGCGCAGCGCGTGCTCGATGATGGTCTTCTGCGCCACATCGAAACCTGCTGCCTCGGGGCTCTGGCTCAGCGCCTGGTAAGCCTCGAACAGTTCATGGTTCTGCCCCAGTTCGGTGTAGTAGGCCGATAGCTTGGGCAGGCAGGCTTCATAGGCGCTGCGCAGTTCCTGGCTGTTGCAGACGGCATTCAGATGGCTGACCGGGCTCCAGGCACGGGCCAGACGCTCGTTCAGCTCGTCCAGGCCGACCACCAGGGTGTTCCAGTCCAGGCTGTCTGCCGGGCGCTGCAACAGCGCCGGCAGCGCCGCACGGTTGTCACTGAGAATACGGTCGACCGCCGGCTCGACGTGCTCCGGGCGAATCTCGGAATACGGCGGCAGGTCGAAGCGTTGCAAGAGAGGATTGTTCAGGCTCACGTCAGGTACCCAACGGAATGAATGGCAGGAAACGGCGACCTCGGATACAGCAGGGCAATCGTGCAATGCGCTCGAAGAACGCGAAACTGGAGCTTCTACGTCCAGCTTTCCAGCCTCCAGCGCTTTTCATCGAAGGCTTTGGCAGCATAGCGCGCTTGCCCTGTAGGATGCAGGTCCAGCCGACAGGCCATCATCTTAAATACAATCGGCCTTTCGCGCAGCCTGGGAGGAGACAAAGGTGACAATTCGCAGTTTTCGAGGCATCACCCCGAAGCTGGGTGAAGGTGCATTCGTCGATCCGTCGGCCGTGGTACTGGGCGATGTCGAACTGGGGGCGGACAGCTCGGTCTGGCCACTGACGGTGATTCGTGGCGATATCCACCGTATCCGTATCGGTACCCGCAGCAATATCCAGGACGGCAGCGTGCTGCACATCACCCATGCCGGCCCTTTCAACGCCGACGGCTTCCCGCTGACCATCGGTGACGAAGTCACCGTGGGCCACAAGGTCACCCTGCATGGCTGCACCCTGGGCAACCGGGTGCTGGTCGGCATGGGCAGCATCGTGCTGGATGGCGCGGTGATCGAGGACGAAGTGATGATCGGCGCCGGCAGCCTGGTGCCCCCTGGCAAGCGCCTGGAAAGCGGCTATCTCTATATCGGCAGCCCGGTCAAACAGGCCCGCCCGCTGAGCGACCAGGAGCGGGCGTTCTTCGGCTACAGCGCGGACAACTATGCCAGGTTGAAGGACCAGTACCTGGCCGAGGGTTATGGCGCAAGCGAATGACCGACCCCCTTCAGAGCCATGGGTTCCACGTGGAACCCATGGCTTGCGCTTGTGCAGGGGTGGAGCCCGTACGGGGCATCAATAGTTATAGGTCAACGATGTCATGACATTACGGGGGCTCCATAGGCCACACTGTTGCCTGCGATAGAGAGGTAGTACTCCTTGTCGAACAGTTTGTTGATATTGATCGAGGCAGACAGGTTTTCACTGATTTCATAGCGCCCCCACAGGTTGAACAATGCATAACTGCTCTGTTCGGTTTGCGCACCGTCATGGGTCCTGCTTTCCCAATTGAAGCCACCGCCGACCGTGAGCTTGTTGAACGCACCCGGCAGTCGGTAAGTGGTGAAGGTTTTCAGGCTGTGCAATGGAGCCCGCATCAGAATGCGTTCGTTGTCGTCATTACGGCTGACGCTGTATGCATAACCACTGCTGAACTGCCATCCCTCGGCAAGCTCGCCATTGAGCTCCAGCTCGACACCCTCGGTGGTCACCGTCGTACTGACATAGGAATAGAGGGTGCCATTCCAGACGGCCAGATTCTCCTGATCGGTCTTGAACAGGGAAAGGCTGGCGTTGAGCACTCATGGCCAAGTAGCGAAAAGGTCCTGTGACATAGGTGTCGAGATTGTCTTGCTCACTGTGTCCAGCATAACGCTGGAACATGGCACTACCGCCCGCCCCCGTTGCCTGGCTGAACGTCCCGCTCAAGCCTGCGCCTGTCGCGTCATGGTCGTACTCGGCATGGCTGAGATCGCTCTTGAGGCTCCAGCCGGAATCGAACTGGTGCTCGATGGAGGCGAAAACATTCTTCAGCTCGTGATCGTAATAAGCCCAGGCAGGGGTATCGTTGTCGGCAGCATCCGCCCCGGTGGGTTGCCCATTGTTATAGAGCAGCGGGAAGGTGGCGGTTTGCGAGCCTTCTGCTCTTGCTTGCCGCTTGCGGCTTACCGCTGCTTTTCCGGCCTCTTCCAGCCTTCGATATTGCGCTGGCGGCCACGGCCGAGGGCCAGGGTGTGCGCCGGCACATCCTCGGTGATGGTGGAGCCGGCGCCAGTGGTAGCACCGTCGCCCAGCACCAACGGCGCCACCAGCGAGCTGTTGGAGCCGATGAAGACATCCTCGCCCAGCACGGTGCGGTGCTTGTTGGCACCGTCATAGTTGCAGGTGATGGTGCCGGCGCCGATATTACTGCGCGCGCCCACCTCGGCATCGCCCAGGTAGCTCAGGTGGCCGGCCTTGGCGCCCTCGCCCAGTACGGCGTTCTTCAGTTCGACGAAGTTGCCGACATGGGCCTTGGCCCCCAGCACGCTGCCGGGCCGCAGGCGGGCGAAAGGACCGCAGTCGGCACCCACGCCGACCTCGGCACCTTCCAGGTGGCTGTTGGCCTTGATGATCGCGCCCTGGCGCAGGGTGCTGTCCTTGATCACGCAGTTCGGACCGATCTGCACATCGTCTTCGATGACCACGCGTCCTTCGAGGATCACGTTGATATCGATAGTCACGTCGCGGCCGATATTGACCTCGCCACGCACATCGAAGCGATAGGGATCGATCAGCGTCACGCCCTGCGCCATCAGGCGATTGGCCAGGCGTTGCTGGTAGTGGCCCTCCAGTTGCGAAAGCTGGATGCGGTCATTGGCACCCTGCACCTCCATCGCATCCTCGGCCTTCTCGGTAGCCACCACCAAGCCATCGCCCACTGCCATGGCGATGATATCGGTCAGGTAGTACTCGCCCTGGGCATTGCCGTTGGACAGGCGCCCCAGCCAGTCGCCCAGGCGGCTGCCCGGCACGGCCAGGATGCCGGTATTGCCCTCGCGGATCAGCCGCTGCTCGGCAGTGGCGTCCTTGTGTTCGACGATGGCCATGACCACCCCTGCTTCGTCTCGCACGATGCGGCCATAGCCCGTGGGATCGTTCAGCTCGACCGTCAGCAAAGCCAGTTGCTCGGCGCCTACCTTCTGCAACAGACGCTCCAGCGTGCCTTTCTCGATCAGCGGCACATCGCCGTAGAGAATCAGCACCCGCTCGGCCGTCAGCACCGGCAGCGCCTGGGCCACGGCATGGCCAGTGCCCAATTGCTCGGCCTGCAAGACGAAATTCAGGTCATCCGCCCCAAGGCGTTCACGCACGCTGTCGGCGCCATGCCCAATCACCACATGGATACCCCGAGGCTGCAACTGGCGAGCCGTATCGATCACATGACCAAGCATGGGCTTGCCGGCGACCGGATGCAGTACCTTCGGCAGGCTGGAACGCATGCGGGTGCCCTGGCCAGCGGCGAGGATGACGATATCGAGGGACATGAAAACGATCCTGTACGGTTTCGGAAAAAGAAAAAGGGTAGCCAAGGCTACCCTTTTACTCGTGCAAGATGAAACGGGCGGGCGATCAGCCGCGACCGTACTTCTTGCGCAGGTGCTCGATGGTGCGCAGTTGCGCGGCGGCTTCGGCCAGACGAGCTGCGGCGGAGCCGTAGTCGAATTCCGCACCCTTCTCATTGAGCGCCTTTTCGGCAGCCTTGACGGCGGCCTGTGCAGCGACTTCGTCGAGATCCTTGGCACGGGTGGCGGTATCGGCCAGGACCTTGACCATATTCGGCTGGACTTCGATGAAGCCGCCGGAAATATAGAAGATCTCTTCCTCGCCACCCTGCTTGATCACACGCACGGGGCCCGGCTTGAGATCGGTCAGCAATGGCGCGTGGCCTGGCAGGATGCCCAGGTCACCCAGGTGGCCATGGGCAACGACCATTTCCACCAGCCCCGAGAACAGCTCTTCTTCCGCGCTGACGATGTCACAGTGGACTGTCATAGCCATACTATTGCCTCGGTAGTCGGCCCCGGCAGGCGCTCGACGCGCCGCCAGGCCCGGATCGGCGCCCGCGAACGGGCGCGCCAGTTACAGTTTCGCAGCTTTCTCGATGGCTTCGTCGATGCCGCCGACCATGTAGAACGCCTGCTCCGGCAGGTGATCGTAATCACCATTGAGGATGCCGGAGAAACCACGGATGGTTTCCTTGAGCGGAACGTACTTGCCTGGCGAACCGGTGAAGACTTCGGCCACGAAGAACGGCTGGGACAGGAAGCGCTGGATCTTACGGGCACGGGATACCAGTTGCTTGTCGGACTCCGACAGCTCGTCCATGCCGAGGATCGCGATGATGTCCTTCAGCTCCTTGTAGCGCTGCAGCACGTACTGCACGCCACGGGCGGTGTCGTAGTGCTCCTGGCCGATCACCAGCGGATCGAGCTGGCGCGAAGTGGAGTCGAGCGGATCGACCGCCGGGTAGATACCCAGGGAAGCGATGTCGCGGGACAGAACCACGGTGGCATCCAGGTGGGCGAAGGTGGTCGCCGGGCTCGGGTCGGTCAAGTCATCCGCAGGTACGTAGACCGCCTGCACGGAAGTGATCGAACCTTGCTTGGTGGAAGTGATGCGTTCTTGCAGAACGCCCATTTCCTCGGCCAGGGTCGGCTGGTAACCCACCGCGGACGGCATACGGCCCAGCAGCGCGGACACTTCGGTACCGGCCAGGGTGTAGCGGTAGATGTTGTCGACGAACAGCAGCACGTCACGGCCTTCGTCACGGAACTTCTCGGCCATGGTCAGGCCGGTCAGTGCCACGCGCAGGCGGTTTCCTGGCGGCTCGTTCATCTGGCCATAGACCAGGGCTACCTTGTCCAGAACGTTGGAGTCCTTCATCTCGTGATAGAAGTCGTTACCTTCACGAGTACGCTCGCCCACACCGGCGAACACGGAGTAACCGCTGTGCTCCATGGCGATGTTGCGGATCAGCTCCATCATGTTCACGGTCTTGCCGACACCGGCGCCCCCGAACAGACCGACTTTACCGCCCTTGGCGAACGGGCAGACCAGGTCGATGACCTTGATGCCGGTTTCCAGCAGCTCGTTGCCACCTGCCTGGTCGGCATAGCTCGGAGCGGCGCGGTGGATGCCCCAACGCTCTTCTTCGCCGATCGGACCGGCTTCGTCGATGGGGTTGCCCAGTACGTCCATGATCCGGCCCAGGGTGGCGGTGCCAACCGGTACGGAGATGGCGGCGCCAGTGTTGCTGACATCCAGGCCACGCTTGAGGCCTTCGGTCGAGCCCATGGCGATGGTACGGACGATGCCGTCACCCAGCTGTTGCTGGACTTCCAGGGTGGTCTCGGCGCCGCTGACTTTCAGCGCGTCATAGACGTTCGGCACCAGATCGCGCGGAAATTCCACGTCGATAACGGCGCCGATGATTTGAACGATACGTCCGCTACTCATGTTTGGTTCCTCTGAATATTTGAACCGTTCTTAAACCGCGGCAGCGCCGCCGACGATTTCCGAAATTTCCTGCGTGATCGCAGCCTGACGGGCCTTGTTGTACACCAGTTGCAGATCCTTGATGAGATCGCCGGCGTTGTCGGTCGCGCTCTTCATCGCGATCATGCGGGCTGCCTGCTCGGCGGCGCCGTTCTCGACCACGGCCTGGTAGACCTGCGACTCGATGTAGCGAACCAGCAGCGCGTCCAGCAGCCGCTGCGGGTCCGGCTCGTACAGGTAGTCCCACTGGCCTTTCGGTGCGGTCTGATCGTCTTCGCCTGCGGCCAGCGGCAGCAGTTGATCGATGGTCGGCTTCTGCACCATGGTGTTGATGAACTTGTTCGACACCAGGTAGAGGCGGTCGATGCGGCCCTGGTCGAAGCTGTCCAGCATGACCTTGACGCTACCGACCAGATCATTCACCGAAGGGGCTTCGCCCAACTGGCTGATCGCCGCGACGACATTGCCGCCGAAGCTGCGGAAGAAGCTTGCGCCCTTGCTGCCGATTACGCACAGGTCAGCCTCGACATTGCTGTCGTGCCACTGCTTCATGTTCTTGATCAGGGCCTTGAACAGGTTGATGTTCAAGCCACCGCACAGGCCACGGTCGGACGACACGATGATGTATCCGACGCGCTTGACCGGGCGCTCGACCATGAAGGGATGACGGTATTCCGGGTTGGTGTTGGCCAGATGGCCAATCACCTGACGGATCCGCTCCGCGTAGGGACGGCTGGCAGTCATGCGCTGTTGTGCCTTGCGCATCTTGCTGACCGCCACTTTCTCCATGGCGCTGGTGATCTTCTGCGTGCTTTTGATGCTCGCAATCTTGCTGCGAATCTCTTTTGCGCCTGCCATTTGACACCTATCGGGTTAAGCAGGCGGGAGCCTTGCGGCTCCCGCTGCGGCTTACCAGGTTTGGGTGGCCTTGAACGACTCGATACCGGCCTTGAGGCCCGCGTCGATTTCGTCGTTGAAGTCGCCCTTCTCGTTGATCTTGGCCAGCAGAGCGGCATGCTCGTGCTGGAAGTAGGCGATCAACGCCTGCTCGAAGGCACCGACCTTGGCCACTTCGATGTCCTGCAGGAAGCCACGCTCGGCGGCATACAGGGACAGGGCCATTTCGGCGATGGACATCGGCGCATACTGCTTCTGTTTCATCAGCTCGGTGACGCGCTGACCATGTTCGAGCTGCTTGCGGGTCGCTTCGTCCAGATCGGAAGCGAACTGGGCGAAGGCCGCCAGTTCACGATACTGGGCCAGCGCGGTACGGATACCGCCGGACAGCTTCTTGATGATCTTGGTCTGAGCGGCACCACCCACGCGGGATACCGAGATACCGGCGTTGACGGCCGGACGGATACCCGAGTTGAACATGGCCGATTCCAGGAAGATCTGACCGTCGGTGATCGAAATCACGTTGGTCGGAACGAACGCGGAAACGTCGCCAGCCTGGGTTTCGATGATCGGCAGGGCGGTCAGCGAACCAGTCTTGCCGGTCACCGCGCCATTGGTGAACTTCTCGACGTATTCCTCGGAAACGCGCGAGGCACGCTCCAGCAGGCGGCTGTGGAGATAGAACACGTCGCCCGGGTAGGCTTCGCGTCCTGGCGGACGGCGCAGCAGCAGGGAGATCTGGCGATAGGCCACGGCCTGCTTGGACAGATCGTCATAGACGATCAGTGCGTCTTCGCCGCGGTCACGGAAGTACTCGCCCATGGTGCAACCGGCATACGGTGCCAGGTATTGCAGAGCAGCGGATTCGGAAGCCGATGCGGCGACGATGATGGTGTTGGCCAGGGCACCGTGCTCTTCCAGCTTGCGTACCACGTTGGCAATGGTCGACTGTTTCTGACCGATGGCGACGTAGACGCAGCGGATGCCGCTGTCTTTCTGGTTGATGATGGCGTCGATGGCCAGAGCGGTCTTGCCGATCTGACGGTCGCCGATGATCAGCTCGCGCTGGCCACGACCGACCGGGATCATCGCATCGACCGACTTGTAGCCGGTCTGTACCGGCTGGTCGACCGATTTACGCCAGATCACGCCCGGTGCGACTTTCTCGACCGCATCGGTGGCCTGGGCGTTTACCGGGCCCTTGCCATCGACGGGATTGCCCAGGGCATCGACCACACGGCCCAGCAGTTCCGGACCTACCGGTACTTCCAGAACGCGGCCGGTGCACTTGGCGCTCATGCCTTCGGTCAGGCCCTGGTAGCTGCCCAGGACCACGGCGCCTACGGAGTCCTGCTCCAGGTTCAGCGCCATGCCGTAGATGCCGCCAGGGAATTCGATCATCTCGCCGTACATCACATCGGCCAGGCCGTAGATGCGAACGATGCCGTCGGAAACGCTGACGATGGTGCCCTCATTGCGGGCTTGGGCAGTCACATCGCTCTTGGCGATACGCTGCTTGATGATTTCACTAATCTCGGAAGGATTCAGTTGCTGCATGCCATGACCCTCAAATCAGGATTTCAACGATTCGGCCAACTGGCTCAGTTTGCCGCGGACCGAACCGTCGACAACCACGTCACCGGCGCGGATAAGCAAGCCGCCGATCAGAGCAGGGTTAACGACCTGCTGGGGGTTGACGGTACGATCTAGCCGCTTCGACAGGGCGGCAGCCAAAGTTTGGAGTTGCTCGGCGCTCAGCTCGTAAGCTGTCTGCACCTCGACGTCGATTGTCTTGTCGGCCTCGGCCTTGAGGTCCTCGAACAGTGTCCGAACGGTCGGCAACACCAGCAGGCGATCATACTCGCCCAGCGCGTTGACGAAATTGCGGAACGCTTCATCGATGTAATCGCCCAACGCGTCCACCAGCGTCTTGACCTTTTCTTCACTGGTCAGACGCGGGTTTTTCAGAAATTCGGCGACTTCCGGGACCTCAACGGCGATCGCAGCCAGGTTCAGCATGCCCGACCAGGATTCGGTCTGGCCGCCGGCGCTGGCGAACTCGAAAGCGGCTTTCGCGTAAGGCCGGGCAAGCGTCTGGGTATTGATCATCGCTTGCCTCGCTTAGAGTTGGGAGGCCAGTTTTTCGACCAGATCGTTGTGTGCCCTGGCATCCACCTGGGATTCCAGAATCTTCTCGGCACCCAGCACGGCCAGAGCCGCTACCTGGGAGCGAAGCTGATCCTTGGCACGGTTCACTTCCTGTTCGATTTCTGCGCGAGCGCTGGCGACCAGTCGCTCGCCTTCGGTACGCGCCTGTTGCTTGGCTTCCTCAACGATCGCGTTGGCCTGCTTGTTAGCCTGCTCAAGGATCTGGGCAGCTTGCCCTTTGGTCTCGCGGAGGGTGTTGGCCACCTTCTCCTGAGCCAGTTTCAGGTCTTGCTGCGCACGGCCTGCGGCGTCCAGCCCTTCAGCGATTTTCTTCTGGCGTTCCTGCATGGCCTTGGTAATGGGCGGCCATACGAACTTCATGCAGAACCAGACGAAAATAGCGAAGGCGAACGTTTGACCGAACAGCGTCAAGTTAATGTTCACAGCGATTTACCTCGTGCTATCTCGTTCGACGCGGTTGTCAATTCCACGGCAACGGGGCTCGCCAGGCGAACCCCGTCAGGAACCGGAAAATGCTTAGGCAGCGACAACGAAGATGAGGTACATCGCGATACCCACACCGATCATCGGTACGGCGTCGAGCAGGCCGGCCATCAGGAAGGTCTTGGTTTGCAGTTGCGGAGCCAGCTCGGGTTGGCGAGCGGTGGATTCCAGCAGCTTGCCGCCCAGCAGGGCGAAGCCGATACCGGTGCCCAGGGCACCCAGACCGATCATGATGGAGGCAGCGATGTAGACGAGTTCCATGTAAAGCTCCTGAAGCTAAGGGGGTTAGGGTTTTAGGTTAGCGCGTTGATGCGTTTTCAGTGATGTTCTTCATGGGCAGAGCTCAGGTACACCACCGTCAATACCATGAAGATGAAGGCCTGCAGCGGAATCACCAGGATATGGAAGATCGCCCAGGGCACATTCAGGGTCCACTGCACGTAGAACGGCAGCAGGGCGATGAGGATGAACACCACCTCACCGGCATACATGTTGCCGAACAGACGCAGGGCCAGGCTCAGCGGCTTGGTCAGCAGACCGAGTATCTCGAGGAACAGGTTGAACGGAACCAGTGTCCAGTGGTTGAACGGTGTGAACGACAGTTCCTTGGTGAAGCCACCGAGCCCCTTGACCTTGATGCTGTAGAACAGGATCAGGATGAACACGCCGAGGGACAGGCCAAAGGTGCCGTTCGGATCGGCGGTGGGCACGATCTTGAACGCCGGCAGGCCCAGCAGGCTGGCGATACCAGGGATGTAGTCGACCGGGATCCACTTCAGGCTGTTCATCAGGAACACCCAGACGAAGATGGTCAGGGCCAGGGGGGCGATCAGGGTGTTGCGACCGTGGAAGGTGTCCCTGACCACGCCCTCGACGAAGTCGACGCACATCTCGACGAAGTTCTGCAGCTTGCCCGGAACGCCGGCGGTGGCGGCCCTGGCGGCGGCGCTGAACACCAGGATGAAAATCAGGCCCATGAACAGCGACCAGCCCAGGGTATCCAGGTGAACCGCCATGAAGCCCATCTCGCGCGCCTCGAGGCCGGTCTGGGCGATGGTCCAGGTAGCCTGGTCGAGAACGGTGCCATCCGCACGCTCGTAACCCGCAGGCAACTTGCCATAGGTCAGGTTTTGCAGGTGATGCTGGATATATTCAGCCGGGGTGCTCGCCATAGACGCCTCAAATGCTCAATGCTTCGGATTGTTTTTCAGCAGGAGTGCCCCTGCGCCTACGCCCAGAACCAGCAGATAGCCGGCAAACAGGGCAAGCGGCTCAAGAGGTCTCACTCCCACGAACACCAGCGCAAACAGCGCTGCTGCAAGAATCTGTTTACCCATTTCCCCGGACCAGAAGGACTGGATGATTGCCCTGGTGGAACGTGCGCCAAAGTAACGAAAGGCCTTGTAAGCAAAATACACGTTAGCCAGCAGGGCAATCAGCCCACCCAATAGAACCGAATACCCGGCAGTCAGGTCGAACACCAGGCCCGCCAGGATAGCCGCCACCAGGGTGACCAGCATCTGCATCCGTATCACACGGAAAACCGGCAAGCGATGGAGAGGTGTTCTGTTGCGTATTTTCACCCTTTATCCATCGCTGTGCAGTGTTTTCACCGCAGTCAAAAAAGCGCGGCGAGTATAGGAGTAGCCCACCCCTGGTTCAACCTTCAGGTAGTAATTTGCCAGGGCAGCTACATGATTTTTTGTTTCAGCGAATGTGTGCCAGCACACCTTGCAGTTCATCGAGTGAACTGTAACTGATCACCAGCGTTCCCTTTCCCTTGCTACCGTGGCGTATCTGCACCGGAGAGCCCAAACGCTCGGCCAATCGCTGTTCCAGCCGGACGATATCGGGATCGCCGGCAACCTGTTCCTTCTGCTGCGGCTTGCCGCTCAGCCACTGGCGCACCAGCGCCTCGGTCTGCCGTACGGTCAATGCACGTGCGACAACATGACGCGCCCCCTCGACCTGTCTTTCCGCCGGCAGGCCCAGCAGCGCCCGGGCATGTCCCATCTCCAGGTCGCCATGGGACAGCAGTATCTTGATCTCTTCCGGCAGGCCGATCAGGCGCAACAGATTGCTGATGGTCACCCGCGATTTACCCACCGCATCGGCGACCTGCTGCTGGGTCAGCTGGAACTCCTGCTGCAGGCGTTGCAGTGCCTGCGCTTCCTCGATCGGGTTGAGGTCTTCGCGCTGGATATTCTCGATCAGCGCCATGGCGATGGCGGCTTCGTCGGGCACTTCGCGCACCAGTGCCGGGACCTTGTCCAGCCCCGCCAACTGGCTGGCACGCCAGCGCCGCTCGCCGGCAATGATCTCGAAGCGGTCACCACCGATCGGGCGCACCACGATGGGCTGCATCACGCCCTGGACCCGGATCGATTGCGCCAGTTCCTCCAGCGCCTCGGGGTCCATGTCGCGACGCGGCTGGTACTTGCCACGCTGCACCAGTTCCAGCGGCAGTTGCCGAAGCTCGCGGCTATCGGCCCTGCCCGCCTCTTCCTGCAGGCTGGCGACCGCGTTTCCCCCCAACAGGGCATCCAGTCCGCGTCCCAGACCTCGTTTCTTGGTTGCCATGAAAATTCCTTATGCGCGGGCCTTGCGGGCCTCGCTGCGTTGTCTGCGCGACAGTTCGCCTGCCAGCGCCAGGTAAGCCAGTGCTCCTTTCGACTGCTTGTCGTACACCAGGGCCGGCATGCCATGGCTGGGCGCTTCGGCCAACCGTATGTTGCGCGGGATCACGGTGTCGTAGAGGCGGTCGCCGAAGTGCTCGCGGAGCTGCTCGGAAACATCGTTGGTCAAGCTGCTGCGCGGGTCGTACATGGTGCGCAGCAGCCCCTCGATCCTCAGGCCCGGGTTGAGGGCCTGGCTGATGCGCTGGATCGACGCGACCAGGTCGCTCAGCCCTTCCAATGCATAGTATTCGCACTGCATGGGGATGATCACACCATCGGCCGCGGTCAGCGCGTTGACCGTCAGCATGGACAGCGACGGCGGGCAATCGATCAGGATGTAGTCGTAATTGTCGCGCACCGGCGCCAGTGCCTCGCGCAGCCGGTGCTCGCGGGCCGGCAGCTCGAGCAGCTCGACTTCCGCCGCCGTCAGGTCGCGGTTGGCCGGCAGCAACTGATAGCCGCCATGCTCGGAATACTGCATGGCGTCGAGCAGGTTGCATTCGCCGATCAGCACATCGTAGATGGAGTGCTCCAGTTGCAACTTATCCACACCGCTGCCGGTCGTGGCGTTGCCCTGTGGATCGAGGTCGATCAGCAGCACATGCCGACGGGTGGCGACCAGCGAGGCCGCCAGGTTGATGCAGGTGGTGGTCTTGGCGACACCGCCCTTCTGGTTGGCGATGGCGATTACTTTGCCCATGGCGTTCAGTGCCTGTCCGATTCGCGAGTGCGGCGCAGTATCAGCAGATGACGCTGCCCTTGGCAACCTGGAACCTGCAACAGGTGGCAGGCCTGCAGACTGAAATCGGCAGGCAGGGCCTGTAGCTCATCGTCCGGATGCACGCCTTTCATCGCCAGCCACTGCGTCCTGTCGTCGCCCAGGTGGCGGGTCCATTCGGTGAAATCGCGCAACGAGCTGAATGCCCGCGAGGTGATGCCAGCGAATGGACGCTCCGGTCTAAAGGCTTCGACACGGCTGTGGATAACCTCGAGATTGTCCAGCTTCAGCTCCAGTTTCACCTGGGTGAGGAAGCGGGTCTTCTTGCCGTTCGAGTCGAGCAGTGTGAATCGTCGCTGCGGAAACAGTATCGCCAAGGGAATGCCGGGCATGCCGCCGCCACTGCCGACATCGAGGATATGCTCGCCCGCTTGCTGGACGTAAGCGGCAACGCTCAGGCTGTCCAGCAGGTGCCGCGACACCATCTCGTCGGGATCGCGCACGGCGGTCAGGTTGTAGGCCTTGTTCCACCTGATCAGCAGCGCAAGGTAGGCCAGCAGGCGTTCCTGCTGCCCATCGTCCAAGGCCACCCCGAGTCGTTCCGCGCCCTGCGACAGTTCCAGGGCATGCCGCTGAGTCACGCCACTCATAGGCTGTGCGACTGCGCTGCGCTGCGCTTTTTCAGGTTGACCAGCAACAGCGACACAGCCGCCGGCGTGACACCGGGAACCCGCGAAGCCTGCCCAAGCGTCTGCGGGCGGGCCGCACCGAGCTTGTGCTGGATCTCCTTGGAAAGGCCGGCGATGGCGGTGTAGTCGATGTCCTCCGGCAGGCGGACGTTCTCGCTGGCCCTGAGCCTGGCGATCTCGTCCTGCTGGCGGTCGATATAGCCAGCGTACTTGCTCCTGATCTCCACCTGCTCGGCGACCTGTGGGTCTTCGGCGCCCGGCCCGGTCAGTTCGATCAACACGGCATAGTCGATTTCCGGCCGCGACAGCAGGTTCTGCAAACTGTATTCATGGTTCAAGGGCGTGCCGAAGCGTGTGGCGATGGCATCGCCCTGCGCCGTGTTCGGGCGTACCCAGGTGCTTTTCAGGCGCTGCTCCTCGAGCACGATACCTTCGCGCTTGCGTTCGAAAGCGGCCCAACGCGCATCATCCACCAGGCCCAGTTCCCGGCCCTTCTCGGTCAGGCGCAGGTCGGCGTTGTCCTCGCGCAGGATCAAGCGGTACTCCGCCCGCGAAGTGAACATGCGGTACGGCTCCTGGGTACCCAGGGTGATCAGGTCGTCCACCAACACACCAAGGTAGGCCTCGTCGCGGCGCGGACACCAGGCTTCCCGGCCCTGGGCGCGCAACGCGGCGTTGCAGCCGGCCAGCAAGCCTTGGGCGCCGGCTTCCTCGTAGCCGGTGGTGCCGTTTATCTGCCCGGCGAAGAACAGGCCCTGGATGGCCCGGGTCTCCAGGCTGTATTTCAGGTCGCGCGGGTCGAAGTAATCGTATTCGATGGCATAACCGGGCCGCACGATATGGGCGTTCTCCATGCCACGGATGCTCTGCACGATCTGCAATTGCACGTCGAACGGCAACGAGGTGGAGATGCCGTTCGGATACAGCTCATGGGTGGTAAGCCCCTCGGGCTCGAGGAATACCTGGTGGCTGTCCTTGTCGGCGAAGCGGTGGATCTTGTCTTCGATCGACGGGCAGTAGCGCGGCCCGATGCCTTCGATCACCCCGGAATACATCGGCGAACGATCCAGGTTCGCGGCGATGATCTCGTGGGTATGCGCATTGGTATGGGTGATCCAGCAACTGACCTGCCGTGGGTGCTGTTCCTGCGAGCCGAGGAAGGACATCACCGGGATCGGCGTATCGCCGGGCTGCTCGGTCATCACCGAGAAATCCACCGAACGCCCGTCGATCCGTGGCGGTGTGCCGGTCTTCAAGCGACCGACGCGCAACTGCAACTCGCGCAGGCGGTTGGCCAGGGCGATGGAGGGAGGATCGCCGGCGCGGCCACCGGAATAGTTCTGCAAACCGATGTGGATAAGTCCGCCGAGGAAGGTACCGGTGGTCAACACCACCGAATCCGCCAGGAAACGCAGCCCCATCTGGGTCACCACACCCTTGACCTGATCCTGTTCGACGATCAGGTCGTCAGCGGCCTGCTGGAATATCCACAGGTTGGGCTGGTTTTCCAGTATTTCCCTTATCGCCGCCTTGTAGAGAATACGGTCGGCCTGGGCACGGGTGGCGCGAACCGCCGGGCCCTTGCGGCTGTTCAGGGTACGGAACTGGATACCGCCCTTGTCGGTGGCCACCGCCATGGCGCCACCGAGTGCGTCGATTTCCTTGACCAGGTGGCTCTTGCCGATCCCGCCGATGGCCGGGTTGCAGCTCATCTGCCCGAGGGTTTCCACGTTGTGCGAGAGCAGCAGGGTCCTCACGCCCATGCGCGCGGCGGCCAGCGCAGCCTCGGTACCGGCATGACCACCGCCGATCACGATCACGTCAAAACGGGAAGGGAAATCCACCACACACCTCGGCTTTTCATCGGGAGCGGAAGTATAGGGACTTGCCTGCGACTAAAGAAGGGCCATGGACAAAAATTGACCAGATGCATTGCATGCCCGGGAGGCCGTCGGACGCAGATATAGATAATAGGAAAGAATGTATTAAAAGCTTGTTCTTATGTTTATATATGGTGTCTCGACTTTCTGTGGATAAGTCTCTACAGGCCTTTGATGTCAAGCATTACAGGGAATCGAAAACCTGTGTTCCGCCTGCGTCGTTCCGGTGTAATTCCGGTCAGGAAGCTGTGCGTAAGTAGCAAGGTTATGCACAGGCGATTTTAGGGGGCCTTTATCGACAGGCTTATCTACCTGGCTCAGGGGGACTTTTCCACAAGGCTTATGGCTGTCCGATCTTTATGCAATCGGATGCATGGGCTCTCTTTTGAATCTTTATCCATGGATACCCATGCATTCATCGCTGCCGCAGTCACTCTTCACCTGCAGCCGCTCGAGCCTCCGATGAACTGTAAATCCAGGCACTGGCGCTAGGGTGGCCTCCGGTTCCTTCCAGGACCTGGAGAACGCACTCGCTTCGATCACCGTCAAAGACCCTATAGCGTTCCAGCCCTCAGCCCAGCTTGCACGCCAGCAGTTCGATATGCTCCGGCCCGATGCCACAACAGCCGCCGATGTGGCTGGCACCGCGTTGCCGCCAGTCGGCGGCCCATTGCAGATAACCCGGCGGGTCGAGGTCCTCGCGCAACTCGTCGAGTCCATCGTTGGCCTTGGCGTCCTTGGGTTGTGGCGGGAAAGCGTTGGCGTAGGCACCAATATCGATTTTCACGCCCCGGCGTTCGAAGGTCTGTCGCGCCTGGTCGATCGCAGCCCCGATCACTTCAGGCTGGCTGCAATTGAACAGCAGTACCTGCACATCGAGTTCTGCCGCAGCCTCGGCGGCGGCGGTAACAGATTCTCCGGAACGCAAGCGTGGGGTTTCATCGGTATCTTCATCCTGCAAGGTGAAAGAAAGCCAGAATGGTCTGCCGTCACGCGGTAGACCCGCACGGATCGCCCTTGTTTCGGCGATCGAACTCTGGGTCTCCGCCAGCCACAGATCGACGTATGGCGCCAGGC
This sequence comes from Stutzerimonas kirkiae, assembly GCF_004327335.1. Taxonomy (GTDB): domain Bacteria; phylum Pseudomonadota; class Gammaproteobacteria; order Pseudomonadales; family Pseudomonadaceae; genus Stutzerimonas; species Stutzerimonas kirkiae. The sequence goes on from NZ_QJUO01000032.1 coordinate 24,365, forward strand.
CCGCTACCAGCGGAGCCAGGATATCCTGGGCGCGTGCAGCGTCGAACAGATCCGGGCGGTAGGAACCGAACAGCGGCGGCAGTGAGCCTGCCACCTGCACTTGTTGCGGGCCGGCGTCCGCCGCATGGCGTGCGAGCCTGCCGGCGGCCTCGGCCAATTTCCGGCCCTCGGCGGCAAAGCGTGCGTCACCTATATGGAAGGGCACCACCGCGTAGCTGTTGCTGGTGATTACTTGCGCGCCTGCTTCGATATAGGCACGGTGGACCGCCTCGACCTGCTCTGGCGCTTCGGTCAACGCCAGTGCCGACCATTCAGGCTGGCGAAAAGGTGCACCTCGACGCTGCAGTTCACGGCCCATGCCGCCATCGAGGATCAGGGGCGATGCTTTACTCATAATATCTTCCATTTATAAGATTATGAAAATAATGTATTACCACACTAATGCTTATAACTATTTAATAGCCAACCTGTTCCATATGACAAGTTTTCGTTTTTAACAGGAGAATCCGGTGAAACTTCACCTGCTACTGGCCGCTGGCGTGGCTTTTCTGACTGCTTCAACCCAGGTGTTGGCAGGCGCCACGCTGGATCGTATCGAGCAGAAGAAGGAATTGGTCGGCGTATTGATGGAGAGTTATCCACCGTTCTCCTTCCTGAATGAAGAGAACCAACTGGATGGTTTCGACGTTGATGTGGCCAAGGCCGTCGCCGACAGGCTTGGCGTCAGGCTGCGCCTGGAAACCCCGTCCTGGGATGTGATCGCCGCAGGCCGCTGGGGTGGCCGCTACGACATCTGTATCTGTTCGATGACACCGAGCAAGGCGCGCGCCGAAGTGTTCAGCTTTCCGGTCGAGTACTACGCTTCGCCGGCGGTCATCGTGGTCAACGCCGAGGACCAGCGTATCCATTCGGCCAGGGATCTCAGCGGCAAGAAGGTCGGCTTGACCAGCGCCTCCAGCTACGAAAGCTACCTGCAAAAGAACCTGGTGATCGAAGGCGCGGAAGACACGCCACTGGAATATCCCTTCGATAATGTGCAGATCGCGCCCTACGACACCGACAACGTCGCCTTCCATGATCTCGCCCTGGGAGCGGGTGTGCGCCTGGATGCCATCCTCACCAACCTGGTGACTGCACAGCCGCGACTCGCCCAGGACCAGCGTTTCAAACTGGCTGGCGAACCTCTTTACGCCGAGCCCAACTCGGTGGCTATCGAAAAAGGCGATGCCGAGTGGGAAGCACGGGTGCGTGAAGTCTTTGCCGAGCTGAAACGCGACGGTACCCTGAGCGGGCTCTCGCAGAAATGGATTGGCGCCGATATCAGCAGCAGATGAGTAGTGGGCAACGGCCATTGGGGTTTCATATACGCCTGTACCTGACCTGGGCGGTGATGTTCGGCCTGTGTGTGGCGTTCTTCCTGAACTTCGACTTGAAGTTCTCGATCATCCTCGACAAGTTGCCCAACCTGCTGGGGCTGAGCCTGTCGCCCAATGGTTTCCTGCAGGGAGCCGCGCTGACGCTGTTCCTCTGTGTCTGTTCGATCTTCGCCTCACTGGCATTGGGTTTCGCGGCAGCCCTGGCACGGCTGTCCAGCAGTGCGGTGGCGTTCGGTATCGCGACCTTCTATGCGTCGTTCTTCCGCGGCACGCCCTTGCTGATCCAGATCCTGTTGATCTACCTCGGGCTGCCGCAACTGGGTGTGGTGCCAGGCGCGATCACCGCCGGCATCATCGCCCTGTCGCTGAACTACGGGGCATACCTCAGTGAAATCTTCCGCGCCGGCATTATCGGCGTTCCCCATGGGCAGCATCAGGCATCCCTGGCATTGGGCCTGCAACCAGCCACGATCTTCTGGCACATCACCCTGCCCCAGGCGATGCGTACCATCCTGCCACCGGCCACCAACCAGTTCATCTCGATGCTCAAGGACTCTTCACTGATATCGGTGATGGGGGTCTGGGAGGTGATGTTCCTGGCCCAGTCCTACGGGCGCTCCTCCTATCGCTACATCGAAATGCTGACCACTGCGGCGGTGATCTACTGGGTACTGTCGATCGGGCTGGAGCTGATCCAGGCCCGCCTGGAACGCCATTACGGTAAAGGCTATATCCGTTAGCTTCACTGCTGTGACATTGGCTTCATGAACGTCATTTCACTTGCCGATGCAGAAGCTGGAGAAAATCCGCCCCAGCAGATCATCCGAACTGAAGGCACCGGTGATTTCCCCCAGGGCCTGCTGGGCCAGGCGCAGGTCTTCGGCGAGCAGTTCGCCGGCGCCGGCACGGGTCAGTTGCGCATGGCCATGCTCGAGATGGCTGGCTGCCTGGCGCAGGGCATCGAGGTGGCGGCGGCGGGCGCTGAAGCCGCTTTCCGCGGTCTGCTGGTAGCCCATGCACTGCTTGAGGTGCTCGCGCAGCAGCTCGATGCCTTCCCCGGAGCGGGCGCAAAGGCTGATGGTGGCTTGCCCCTGTGGCGCCTGCTGCAAACCTGCCGGCTCTCCGGAAAGATCGCACTTGTTGCGGACCAGGGTGACCCTGGCCGGGTCGGGCCGGAGATCCGGGAACTCTTCCCACAGCGCGTCCTTGTCCGCGCCCGTAGCGGCGCTGGCATCGATCACCAGCAGGATGCGGTCGGCCTGCTGGATGGCCTGCAGGGCACGCTGTACGCCGATCCGCTCCACCTGGTCGCTGGTATCGCGCAGGCCCGCCGTGTCGATGACGTGCAGGGGCATGCCGTCGATGTGGATATGTTCGCGCAACACGTCCCGGGTGGTGCCGGCGATATCGGTGACGATGGCGGTTTCCCGCCCGGCCAGGGCATTCAGCAGGCTGGACTTGCCGGCATTCGGCCGGCCGGCGATCACCACGTTCATACCGTCGCGCAGCAGGGCGCCCTGGCCGGCTTCGCGTTGTACGCCGGCCAGTGACGCGCGTACCGCGTTCAACTGTTGCAGGACATGGCCATCGGCGAGGAAGTCGATTTCCTCCTCGGGAAAGTCGATAGCCGCCTCGACATGGATGCGCAGGCGTATCAATTCTTCCGTCAACCCATGCACGCGGCGGGAAAACTCCCCCTGCAGCGAGCGCACCGCATTCAGCGCGGCCTGGGCCGAACTGGCTTCGATCAGGTCGGCAATGGCTTCCGCCTGGGCCAGGTCCAGTTTGTCGTTGAGAAAGGCACGCTCGCTGAACTCGCCGGGGCGGGCCAGCCGTGCGCCCAGCTCGATGCAGCGCTGCAGCAGCATGTCCAGCACCACCGGGCCGCCATGCCCTTGCAGTTCCAGTACGTCCTCGCCGGTGAACGAGTGCGGCCCCGGGAAGAACAGCATCAGGCCTTCGTCGATCACATCGCCTTCATTGGAATGGAAAGGACCGTAATGGGCATGCCGCGCCAAGGGTTCGCGGCCGGTCAGGGTGATGGCGATCGACCTGGCGCGAGCGCCCGATACCCGCACGATCCCCACGCCACCGCGCCCGGGAGCCGTGGCGATGGCGGCGATGCTTTCGGTATTTGTGGGCATGAGGTTCCCCCTGATAGCAAGACGCCCCTGGAAAGGGGCGTCTTGTGGCTGTCGATGACCTTCGCGGTCTCAGGCTGCTTTACTGGCCCGTTCGATCTTGCGGGTAATGTACCACTGCTGGGCGATGGACAGGATGTTGTTGACCACCCAGTACAGCACCAGGCCCGCCGGGAACCACAGGAAGAAGAAGGTGAAGATGATCGGCAGCAGCTTCATCACACGTGCCTGCATCGGGTCCGGCGGTGTCGGGTTGAGTTGCTGCTGGATGAACATGCTGGCACCCATGATGATCGGCAGGATGAAGAACGGATCCTTGATCGACAGGTCGGTTATCCACAGCAGCCAGGGCGCCTGGCGCATCTCGACACTTTCCAGTAGTACCCAGTAGAGCGCCAGGAACACCGGCATCTGCACCAGGATCGGCAGGCAGCCGCCGAGCGGGTTGATCTTTTCCTTCTTGTACAGCTCCATCATCGCCTGGGACATTTTCTGCCGGTCATCGCCGAACTGTTCCTTGAGCGCCTGCATTTTCGGCGCAACGGCGCGCATGCGCGCCATCGACTTGTAGCTGGCGGCGGACAGCGGGAAGAAAATCAGCTTGATGATCACGGTCAGGGCAATGATCGACCAGCCCCAGTTGCCGAGCAGGCCATGGATCACTTCCAGCAGCCAGAAGATCGGCTGGGCGAGGAACCACAGCATGCCGTAGTCGACGGTCAGGCGCAGGCCTTCGGCCAGCGATTCGAGCTTGTCCTGGATTTTAGGGCCGGCATACAGCTTGGCGCCGGTTTCCCCCTGGGCGCCTGCGGCGACGCTGACGGCCGGGCCGGTGAAGCCGATGATGTAGTTGCCCTGGCTGTCCTTGCGCGTCTGCACCTGGTGGGTATCGCTGGCCGTGGGGATCCAGGCGGTGACGAAATAGTGCTGCAGCCAGGCGACCCAGCCGCCTTGCACGCTTTCCTTGAGCCAGGCGTTCGGGTTGCCTTCGCGGCGCTTCTCATCCTGTTTGTCGATATCCTTCATCGACACTTTCTTGTAGGGCTCTTCCGCCGTCCACAAGGCCGCGCCCAGGTAGGTGGCGGTACCGGTGGCAGTGCTGGAGGATGGGTCGCCGCTGTTGTCGCGCTTGAGCTGGCCGAACAGATAGCCGGTCCAGACCTTGTCGCTGCGGTTGTCGATCAGGTAGCGCACATCCAGGGCGTATTCGCCGCGCTCGAACACGAAGCGCTTAGTGTAGTCGACACCCTCGGCACTGTAGGTCAGGTCGACCACCAGTTGTTGCTGTCCATCGTCCAGGGCGTAATGGCTCTGGGCGCTGCTGTAGAGCGGGCGGCCACTGGCCTGGTCCGGCCCGTCGCCGATCAGCCCGCTCTGGGCTTCGTAGGTCCGCTCGGCGCTGCGCTCGAACAGCTGGAAGGGCACATCGGGGCGATCCTGGCGGCGCGGATACTGGGGCAGGCGCAGGTCGACGATGTCGCCGCCACGGGGGTCGATGGCCAGGTCCAGTACGTCGGTGGTTACCCGGATCAGTGCGCCAGAGCCTGCGTTCGAACCGCTGGCCAGGTCGTCGGCCCCGGGTTGCCCGGCCACCGTGGGCAGGTCGCTCTGTTGCGGGGTGTTCGCAACAGGCGTTTCAGGCAGGGAATTGTCCGTGTCGGCTGGACGCAGCTGTGTCGTTTCCGCAGGCAATGCAGCCTGGCCGTAATCCTGGTTCCACTGCAGAACCATCAGGTAGGCAACGACTGCCAGGGCTACGAGCAGAATCGAGCGTTTGATATCCATGGTTACTCGGCCATCGAAGATGAATTGGAAGTTTTATGAGAAGGCACTGGATCGTAGCCGCCCGGATGCCATGGATGACAACGCGCGAGCCGGCGTACGCTCAACCAGCCACCACGGATGACGCCATGCGTCTCGATGGCCTCATAGGCATAACAGGAACAGCTGGGATAGAAACGACAATGGCTGGCCATCATCGGACTGATAGCGTACTGGTAGATCCTGATGGGGATGAGAGCCAGTCTGCGCATGGGGGGTCAATCTTCAGGATTCGCGGATCGATCACGTGACAAGCGCTTCCAGAACTTGTTGAACTGTCGAGCCAACTCGAGGTTGTCCATATCGGCCAATCCCTTGCGCGCGATGATCACCACGTCCCAACCGACCAGGCCAGTCTGTTGCAGGCGGAAGGTTTCACGTATCTGCCGTTTGATTCTGTTGCGTTCAACCGAGAGCTTGACGCTCTTCTTGCCGATGACCAACCCCAGACGGGATTGCTGCAGATCGTTCCTGCGAGCCAGCAACAGGACATTTCTGCCCGGCAGTTTGGCGGAAGGGGAGTCGAAGACTGCTTTGAATTGGCTTGGGGTCAGTAGACGCCTGTCCCGACCGAAGTCCCGACTCACCACCTGTTCCGCAGTGATCAGACGGTCAGACGCTTGCGGCCTTTGGCACGACGACGGGACAGGACGGCGCGGCCATTCTTGGTAGCCATGCGGGCACGGAAGCCGTGGGTGCGAGCGCGCTTGATGGTGCTGGGTTGGAAAGTGCGTTTCATGATGCGTTTACCTGGTAATCCACTGCGGGCCGGAATGGCCTGCGCTTAAAGAGACCGGCGATTGTAGAGAAGCTGTCGGGTCAGGTCAATTTCCAACCAGCCTTATGTGCATCTTCTTCCTTGCCAGCGATCGAGTCGAGAGGCACAGGTAGATATGAATAGAAAGAAAGCATTTTAAATCTTTTCTGATACTGCTGTTATATATGGTCAGCCGACTATCTGTGGATAAACCCCTAAATCCCTTGTGGTACAAGGACTACAGAGAATGGGAACCCGGTTGGAAAGCCGTGCTCCGCTGGTGGATTCGCTTGGGAAAAGCTGGGGATGGAATGCGATTTTACCCACAGGGGCTTTACCGGGTCGTTTCTACACAGGCTTTTGCAGAGCCTTCAGGGTAACTTATCAACAAGGCTTAGACGGCTATCCGCAAGGGTAGGCGGCGATCTTTTTCATCGCTCACAGGAAAATGTCTCGTCGAGACGCCCCTGCCTCCTGGGATTTGTGGATAACCGTGCCGGGCACGGATACAATGTCGGTCGTTTTCAGGCCAGGCCCAGAGTCGATAGGAGCGTCCGTGTCGGTGGAACTTTGGCAGCAATGCGTAGAAATCCTGCGCGACGAGCTGCCGGCTCAACAATTCAACACATGGATTCGTCCTCTGCAGGTCGAGGGTGGTGCCGATGAGCTGCGCGTCTATGCGCCCAATCGCTTCGTGCTCGACTGGGTCAACGAGAAATACCTGACCCGTCTGCTCGAGCTGCTGTCGGAACGCGGTGATGGTGGCATGGCTCCCGCGCTTTCGTTGCTGATAGGCAGCAAACGGGCCGCAGGCAGTGTTCAGGCGCCCAGGGCGCAGGTACCCGTTGCTCCTGTCGCGATGAGTGCACCAGCTAATGTCGTCGCCTCCGCCAGCGTGCGAGAGGAGCCTTCTACGATGGCTGCCGCTCCCAGGGCCGCTGCCGAGCGCTCGGTACAGGTGGAAGGTGGGCTCAAGCACACCAGCTATCTGAACAGAACCTTTACCTTCGAGAATTTCGTCGAGGGCAAGTCGAACCAACTGGCACGCGCCGCGGCCTGGCAGGTGGCCGATAATCCCAAGCATGGCTATAACCCGCTGTTCCTTTATGGCGGCGTCGGCCTGGGCAAGACTCACCTGATGCATGCGGTGGGCAACCACCTGTTGAAGAAGAACCCCAATGCCAAGGTGGTCTACCTGCATTCGGAGCGCTTCGTCGCCGACATGGTCAAGGCGCTGCAACTCAATGCCATCAACGAGTTCAAGCGTTTCTACCGCTCGGTGGACGCACTGCTGATCGACGATATCCAGTTCTTCGCCAAGAAGGAGCGCTCCCAGGAGGAGTTCTTCCATACTTTCAATGCGCTGCTCGAGGGTGGGCAACAGGTGATTCTCACCAGCGATCGCTATCCCAAGGAGATCGATGGCCTGGAAGAACGCCTCAAGTCGCGCTTCGGCTGGGGCCTGACAGTGGCGGTGGAACCGCCGGAGCTGGAAACCAGGGTCGCGATTCTGATGAAGAAGGCCGACCAGGCGAAGATCGAACTGCCCCATGATGCCGCCTTCTTCATTGCCCAGCGTATCCGTTCCAATGTCCGCGAGCTGGAGGGCGCGCTCAAGCGGGTGATCGCCCATTCCCACTTCATGGGGCGCGATATCACCATTGAGCTGATTCGCGAGTCGCTCAAGGATCTGCTGGCATTGCAGGACAAACTGGTCAGCATCGACAATATCCAGCGTACGGTCGCCGAGTACTACAAGATCAAGATCGCCGATCTGTTGTCCAAGCGTCGCTCGCGCTCGGTGGCCCGGCCGCGTCAGGTGGCGATGGCGCTGTCGAAAGAACTGACCAATCACAGTCTTCCGGAGATAGGCGACGCCTTTGGCGGCCGGGACCACACGACGGTCTTGCATGCTTGTCGTAAAATCGCCGAACTTCGTGAAACAGATGCGGATATTCGGGAAGACTACAAGAATTTGCTACGTACACTGACAACTTGAATAGAGCACCCATTTAACAGGCAAGGGATCAGACCATGCATTTCACCATTCAGCGCGAAGCCTTGTTGAAACCTCTGCAACTGGTTGCCGGTGTCGTCGAACGCCGGCAGACCCTGCCGGTTCTTTCCAATGTACTGCTGGTCGTGGAGGGGCAACAGCTGTCCCTGACCGGCACCGATCTGGAAGTGGAACTGGTCGGGCGCGTGTCCCTGGAGGACGCTGCCGAACCGGGTGAGATCACGGTACCCGCGCGCAAACTGATGGATATCTGCAAAAGCCTGCCGAACGATGCCGTCATCAACGTTCGCCTGGATGAGCAGAAGATCATCATCAAATCCGGCCGTAGCCGCTTTACCTTGTCGACCCTGCCTGCCAACGACTTCCCGACCGTGGAGGAAGGCCCGGGCTCGCTGAATTTCAGCGTTCCCCAGCACAAGCTGCGCAGGATCATCGAAGGTAGCAGCTTCGCCATGGCGCAGCAGGATGTTCGCTACTACCTGAACGGCATGCTGATCGAGGTATCCAGCGGCCTGTTGCGCGCCGTCGCCACCGATGGTCATCGCCTGGCCATGTGTTCAATGCAGGCCGAAGGTATCGAACAGGTTGAGAAACACCAGGTCATCGTGCCGCGCAAGGGGATCCTCGAACTGGCGCGCCTGCTCACCGATCAGGATGCCGAGGTCGGTATCGTGCTGGGTCAGCATCATATCCGCGCTACCACCGGAGAGTTCACCTTCACCTCCAAGCTGGTGGACGGCAAGTTTCCCGATTACGAGCGTGTGCTGCCGCGTGGTGGCGACAAACTGGTGGTCGGTGACCGTCAGGCGCTGCGTGAAGCCTTCAGCCGTACGGCGATTCTTTCCAACGAGAAATACCGTGGCATCCGCCTGCAACTGGAAAACGGCTTGCTGAAGATCCAGGCGAACAACCCGGAGCAGGAAGAGGCCGAGGAGGAAGTGGCGGTCGACTATGCCGGTGCCTCGTTGGAAATCGGTTTCAACGTCAGCTATCTGCTGGACGTGCTGGGTGTGATCAACAGCGAACAGGTTCGCCTGCTGCTTTCCGATTCCAACAGCAGTGCACTGGTCCAGGAGTTCGATAACGACAACTCGGCTTACGTCGTCATGCCGATGCGCCTGTAACCGTTCTGCATGGCGCTCAGCCGTCTGTCCGTCACCGGTTTGCGTAATCTGCAACCGGTGACGTTGACTCCCTCTCCCCGCATCAACATCCTCTACGGCGACAATGGCAGCGGCAAGACCAGCCTGCTGGAAGCCATCTACCTGCTGGGCATGGCCCGCTCCTTTCGCAGCCACAAGCTGACGCCGGTGATCACCCATGAGCAACCATCCTGTACGGTATTCGGCCAGGTAGGGCATTGCGCGCTCGGTATTTCCCGCGATCGCTCCGGCGATGTACGTATCAGGATAGATGGCAACAACGTCCGCTCGGCTGCCGAGCTGGCCGAAACCCTGCCGCTGCAATTGATCAATCCTGACAGCTTCCGCTTGCTGGAAGGTTCGCCGAAGTTGCGCCGGCAGTTCCTCGATTGGGGTGTGTTCCACGTGGAACCTCGTTTCATCAAGGCTTGGCAACGCATGCAGCAGGCCTTGCGGCAAAGGAACTCGTGGCTGCGTCATGGTACACTTGACGCTGCTTCGCAATTGGCCTGGGATCATGAGTTGACCCTGGCCAGCGATGAAATGGATAAGTACCGCAGGGCTTATATCCAGGCACTGAAGCCGGTTTTCGAGCAGGTGCTGAAGGCGTTGCTCGAGCTCGACGAGCTGGCCCTGAGTTACTACCGGGGCTGGGACAGGGAGCGCCCACTGGCTGAAGTGCTGACGGCCTCCTTCGAGCGCGACCGGGCACTCGGTCATACCCAGGCCGGGCCTCAGCGCGCCGATTTGCGTTTGCGTCTCGGCAACCATAATGCCGTGGATATATTGTCGCGAGGACAGCAGAAACTGGTGGTCTGTGCCTTGAGAATCGCGCAGGGCCATTTGGTCAGTGCGTCACGCCGCAGCCAGTGCGTCTATCTCGTGGATGACCTGCCGTCGGAACTGGATGAACAGCATCGGCGGGCACTATGCTCGTTGCTCGAGCAGCTTGAATGTCAGGTTTTCATAACCTGCGTTGATTCAAAAGTATTGCAGGAAGGCTGGCTGGAAGATACGCCAGTCTCAATGTTTCACGTGGAACATGGAAATATCCTCCAGGTCCACGACCCCTTGGGAGCGAAGGCATGAGCGAAGTTCACACGTACGATTCCTCCAGTATCAAGGTCCTCAAGGGACTGGATGCCGTACGCAAACGCCCCGGTATGTACATCGGTGATACCGATGATGGTTCGGGCCTGCATCACATGGTGTTCGAAGTCGTCGACAACTCGATCGACGAGGCACTGGCCGGCCATTGCAACGATATCAGCATCACCATCCATACCGACGAATCGATCACCGTTCGTGATAACGGTCGTGGCATTCCGGTGGATATCCACAAGGAGGAGGGGGTTTCCGCTGCCGAAGTGATCATGACCGTGCTGCACGCCGGGGGGAAGTTCGACGATAACTCCTACAAGGTTTCCGGTGGCCTGCACGGTGTGGGGGTTTCCGTGGTGAATGCCCTGTCTTCCGAGCTGCAACTGACCATTCGCCGTGAAGGCAAGGTGTGGGAGCAGGTCTATGAACATGGTGTGCCCAGGGAGCCCCTTGCTCCGGTCGGTGATACCGACAGTTCCGGCACGCAGATCCACTTCAAGCCTTCGCCCGCGACCTTCGCCAATATCCATTTCAGTTGGGACATCCTGGCCAAGCGCCTGCGCGAATTGTCATTCCTCAATTCCGGCGTGGGTATCCTGCTGCGTGACGAGCGTACGGCCAAGGAGGAGTTGTTCAAGTACGAAGGTGGTCTGCGTGCGTTCGTGGAATACCTGAATACCAACAAGACCACCGTCAATAACGTGTTCCACTTCAATGTGCAGCGTGACGATGGTGTGGGCGTCGAAGTCGCTCTGCAGTGGAACGACAGCTTCAACGAGAATCTGCTGTGTTTCACCAACAATATTCCGCAGCGCGATGGCGGTACGCACCTGGCAGGGTTCCGCTCGGCATTGACCCGCAACCTCAACAACTATATCGAGCAGGAAGGCCTGGCCAAGAAGCACAAGGTCGCGACTACCGGTGACGATGCCCGTGAAGGCCTGACCGCGATCATCTCGGTCAAGGTGCCGGACCCGAAGTTCAGCTCGCAGACCAAGGACAAGCTGGTTTCCTCCGAGGTGAAGACCGCCGTGGAACAGGAAATGGGCAAGTACTTCGCCGACTTTCTGCTGGAGAACCCCAACGAAGCCAAGGCTGTGGTCGGCAAGATGATCGACGCGGCAAGGGCCCGTGAAGCGGCGCGCAAGGCGCGTGAAATGACCCGGCGCAAGGGTGCCCTGGATATCGCCGGTCTGCCCGGCAAACTGGCCGATTGCCAGGAAAAAGACCCGGCGTTGTCCGAACTCTACATAGTGGAAGGGGACTCGGCGGGCGGCTCTGCCAAGCAGGGGCGCAACCGCAAGACCCAGGCGATCCTGCCGCTCAAGGGCAAGATCCTCAATGTCGAGAAGGCGCGTTTCGACAAGATGCTGTCTTCCCAGGAGGTCGGCACCCTGATCACTGCACTGGGCTGCGGGATCGGGCGCGAGGAATACAACATCGAGAAGTTGCGTTACCACAACATCATCATCATGACCGATGCCGATGTGGACGGTTCGCACATCCGTACCCTGCTGCTGACCTTCTTCTTCCGGCAGATGCCGGAGCTGATCGAGCGTGGCTACGTCTATATCGCCCAGCCACCGCTGTACAAGGTCAAGAAGGGCAAGCAGGAGCAGTACATCAAGGACGACGAGGCCATGGAGGAGTACATGACCTCGTCGGCCCTCGAGGATGCCAGCCTGCATGTCAACGAAAGCGCTCCCGGCCTGTCGGGCGCGGCCCTGGAGAAGCTGGTCAATGATTACCGTGCGGTGATCAAGACGCTGCAGCGCCTGTCGCGGCTCTATCCGCAGGATATCACCGAGCATTTCCTCTATCTGCCCGGGGTGCCGGTCGAGCAACTGGCACAGCGCGAGGCCATGCAGGGCTGGCTCGAACAGCTCGATGTCCGTCTGAAAACCTCGGAAAAGTCCGGCCTCAGCTACAAGGTGAGTCTACGTGAGGATACCGAGCGGCATATCTGGTTACCGGTGGTGGAGTTGATCTCCCATGGGGTTTCCAACTACGTCACCTTCAACCGGGATTTCTTTGCCAGTAACGACTACCGTACGGTGGTGCGCCTGGGCGAGGCCCTGAACAACCTGCTGGAAGAGAATGCCTACGTCCAGCGTGGCGAGCGCAAGAAGCCGGTCAGGACCTTCAAGGAGGCCCTGGACTGGCTGATGAATGAAAGCACCAAGCGCCACACCATCCAGCGCTACAAGGGCTTGGGCGAGATGAACCCGGAACAGTTGTGGGAAACCACCATGGATCCGGAGGTGCGCCGGATGCTCAAGGTGACCATCGAGGATGCCATTGGTGCCGACCAGATCTTCAATACCCTGATGGGCGATGCAGTCGAGCCTCGACGTGATTTCATCGAGGCCAACGCTTTGGCGGTATCCAACCTGGATTTCTGATAATGCATCCTGGTCCTGGGTGCCAAATCCCGGACCGGCGTATTGCACGGATGGGGCATTGCCGAAAGGCAATGCCCCATTCGTCCTTTCAGCACACCGGATTGTCGAGGGCTTGCTTGCCAGTCACGGCTATCGGCTCATCCGCTGCTCTATTCCTGCACTCCATCTGCGGATGTCGCAGGCTTGCTCCTGCGCTCCGGGCGCGACCATATCCAGGCGGCCCCACAAGCCATGCCGAGTGCTGCGAAGAGGATCGAGGGCCGGTGATGGACGGTCAGCAGCATGATCAGCAGGGCTACCGACATGAGCAATGCGGATACCAGCTTGGTCTGGCGAGTGATGATGCCTCCATCCCGCCAGTCGAGCAGCAGTGGGCCGAACAACCGGTGGTTTTCCAGCCAGGCGCTGAGCCGTGGCGAACTGCGCGAAGCGGCCCAGGCCGCCAGAAGCACGAATTCGGTGGTTGGCAAGCCTGGAAGTAGTACACCGAGCATGGCCAGGCCGATGCTCAGGTAGGCGACGATCAGCCATAGCCAGCGCAGTCGTCCAGGGCGTGGCCGGGTAGCAGCCGGTGTATCAGGCAAAACTGCGCTCCAGATGCACAGTGAAGCGTTCGAAGGCCGCGCTTGCGGCGGCTTCGGCCAGACGTTCCTGTTCGGCGCTCAGTTCGATGCTGTCCAGGGCTGTGACGAAGGATTTCCAACCCTGTGCTCGCCCTCCTTCCGGTTCACCCAGATGGCGTGCACCGAAGCTGTCGCTCAGGCCCAGTGGCGGCATGCGCTTGAGCAGGAATGCCGCGCCGAGCTTGGAACCCTCTGAAACGAACAGCCAGCCCAGGGCTTCGCTGATATCCATTTCCCGTTCCCGAATGCTTTCGTCGCCTTTGGGAACGGCATGTTCGAGGTCGGCCAGGTCCAGGAGGGTCTGTTCGACACGGCAGCGTTTTTCCAGCCCGGGAATCCATCTGGCCAGGTCAGTATCGGCATAAAGTTTTTCCAGGTCGTACTGGAACAGGTATTGGGCGGCGACGAAACGGGCGAAACGCCCGGTGCTGGCGAACGGGTCGTGGCTTTTGACCTGCTTGTCGAGGCGGCTGTGCGGCTCGTGGGTCAGTGCATTCAGGCGTTGCGAGCGTAGTGGGTGGGACAGTGCGGATTGCTGGGCAGTCATGCGGGTGTTCTCGTATCGGTAGGTGGCGATTGGTCCATCTCCAATAGAAGACGAATCAGCTACCCGGATGGAGTAAAAAAATTTGCGTGGCTCGCTGACCCTGGGCAGGCGCTGGTTCGACCGGCGGCTGGATGCGGGGCTGATCGTGCGCTACAACCGAGGGCTGCGGGACGATTCCACGCTCAACAGTCCCGGGGGAACCGGGGCCTTCTATGTGGCGGACTGGCCCGAATACGCACGGGTCGACCTGTATGCCTCCTACCGGTTGAGCAGTCACCTGAAACTCAGCGCTTCGGTGGAGAACGGAAGCTCGGTAACCGGGCCTACATCGTCGGCTACGGCGATTCCATTTCCTACACTCTGGGCCGTGACCGCACGGTGCAAGGGGCACTGGAATATCGCTTCTAGAGGGCCGGCCGTATGGAGGGTGGCGCTCTTCTTTTGCCTGCCTTCCTGTCGGCAGGCTGACCATAGGCAAAAGCAATCATGCCGAGTGGTTTAAGCAATTTAGAAAATGGATCGGTTTGGCGTAAGGTGGCTCCATTGAAATTTCCCATCCCTTCCTGACATTGCACGAGAGGATATAGCCGCCATGTTGGATACCAACCTCAAGACCCAGTTGAAAGCCTACCTGGAAAGAGTCACCCAGCCGTTCGAGATCGTCGCCTCCCTGGACGACGGGGAGAAATCCCAAGAGATGCTGGGGCTGCTGCAGGACATCGTCGGCCTGACCGACAAGATCACGCTGAAGACCGATGGCAATGACCAGCGTCGTCCCTCGTTCGCCCTGAACCGCCCGAACGGCAATATCAGCCTGCGTTTCGCCGGAATTCCCATGGGGCACGAGTTCACCTCCCTGGTGCTGGCATTGCTGCAGGTCGGTGGCCACCCATCCAAGCTGGCGGCCGACGTGATCGAGCAGATCAAGGGGCTGCAGGGCGAGTTCAACTTCGAGACCTATTTCTCGCTGTCCTGCCAGAACTGCCCTGACGTGGTCCAGGCACTGAACCTGATGGCGGTGCTGAACCCGAACATCCGCCACGTGGCCATCGATGGCGCACTGTTCCAGGATGAAGTCGAGCGCCGGCAGATCATGTCTGTGCCGAGCATCTACCTGAATGGCGAACTGTTCGGCCAGGGCCGCATGGGCGAGGAGGAAATCCTCGCCAAGCTGGATACCGGTGCCGCTGCCCGCGATGCCGAGAAAATTGGCGCCAAGGAGGCCTTCGAGGTGCTGGTGGTCGGTGGCGGGCCTGCCGGCGCCGCTGCGGCGATCTATGCCGCGCGCAAGGGTATCCGTACCGGGGTCGCCGCCGAGCGCTTCGGTGGGCAGGTGCTTGACACCATGGCCATCGAGAACTTCATTTCCGTGCAGGAAACCGAAGGGCCGAAGTTGGCCCGCGCCCTGGAAGAACATGTGCGCGCCTATGACGTGGACATCATGAACCTGCAACGCGCCGCCGCGCTGATCCCTGCCAGCGGGGAAAACGGGTTGCACGAAGTGAAGCTGGAAAATGGCGCCTCGCTCAAGGCGAAGACACTGATCCTCGCCACCGGTGCACGCTGGAGGGAGATGAACGTGCCGGGCGAGCAGGAATACCGTGGGCGTGGCGTGGCTTACTGCCCACACTGCGATGGTCCGTTGTTCAAGGGCAAGCGCGTGGCGGTGATCGGCGGTGGCAACTCGGGCGTCGAGGCGGCTATCGACCTGGCCGGTATCGTGGCCCATGTCACGTTGCTGGAGTATGGTGACACCCTGAAGGCCGATGCGGTGCTGCAACGCAAGCTGAACAGCCTGCCCAACGTCACCGTGCTGAAGCAGGCACAGACCACCGAGGTCAAGGGCGATGGCCAGAAGGTCAACGGCCTGGTCTACAAGGATCGCTCGACCGAGGAATCGCATAACCTGGAACTGGAAGGCATCTTCGTGCAGATCGGCCTGCTGCCCAATAGCGAATGGCTCAAGGGTACGCTGGAGCTGTCCCGCTTCGGCGAGATCGTGGTCGATGCCAAGGGCCAGACCAGCATCCCCGGTGTCTTCGCGGCGGGCGATGTGACGACCGTGCCGTACAAGCAGATCGTCATCGCCGTCGGTGAAGGCGCCAAGGCTTCCTTGAGCGCGTTCGATCACTTGATCAGGACTTCCGCGCCTGCCTGATGGTGCCGAGCGGAAAAAAAGGGCCTCGTGATGAGGCCCTTTTTCGTGGCTGCTGGTGAGCGGTGAGGTAGGAGTGGTCTTGGCCGCGAACAGCCTTCAAGCCATGGGAAGCTTCGTGGGCAAGCCCATTCCTACTTATAGAGTACGCTGCGATTACGGCCTGTCGCCTTGGCCTGGTAGAGCGCCTGGTCAGCCTGTTGCAAGAGCTTCTCGTAGTCCGGATGGCCATTGTGCACGGCCATGCCGATGCTGATGGTGACTTTCAGGTCCCCGCCCTGGGGCAGCTTGAAGCGTTCCCGCGCCACGCTTTCGCGCAGTTTCTCGGCTGCGATGATGCCCTTTTCCGGATTGATATCCACCAGTACGACGAGAAACTCTTCGCCTCCCAGGCGGAATGCATAGTCACCGCCACGGGTATTGCCGGCCAGCAGCGTGGCGACCTGTTGCAATATCGAGTCGCCGGCATCATGCCCGTAGCGGTCGTTGATGGTCTTGAAGTGGTCGACATCGATGGCCAGTACACCGAAGGTATTGCTGGACTGGCGGCTGTAGAGGATTTCCTTGCTCATCACCACGGGCAGGAATTTGCGGTTGAGCAGTCGGGTGAGTACGTCCCTGCCCGCCTCCAGGTCGTTGGCCTGTTCGAACAGCGTGTCGAGGAGGAACTTGATGGCCCGTGTCTGCTGGCGTATCTCCCGCAGTACGCTCAGCCCATGGTCGCTGCCTGGCTGCTGGCCATCGGGAATATCCTGCAAGGCGGTGTCGATCTGCCTGATGTACTCGAGGATGCTTTCGCTTTCCGGAGAGCTCTGGAAGGCATGGGAAGCCTTGTGGCGAAACCACAGGCCGAATTCCGAACTGGCCAGTTTGGGCAGGTTGTCGCCTGTATTGCCCATAGCCAGGTCGAACATCAACTGGTTTTCCCAGTCCAGCAGGGCGCCGCGCTGGCGTTCTTTCTCGGTACCGATGTTCTGCGACACGGAGAACAGACGATAGGCCTCCTCCGCCCGGGAGTTACGGTCATGGGACTGGGAAAAGGCGAAGCAGATGATTTCGATGGCCAGGTCGATGATGTCGCTGCCCAGGCAGATGGTTTCGCGATAGAGCTCGTCGCTCAGTCCGCGCAGGGCCAGCAGATGGCGCAGGCGCTCCTTGAGCACCCGGGAGCCGCGCAGCACCAGGCTGACCGGAAGCTCGATGCGGGCGTGCACTTCGCCGATCTTGCGCTGCAGGTCGATGACCGTCTGCAGGTCGTCTATCTGTGCGATCGGGGTGAATACCGTGATCACCCACTGCTGCATGGATTTGCTCAGCCGGGTCTTGACCTGCTCATGGGAGAGGAAGCTGGCCGAGTGCGAGTCGCTCAGCATGTAGGCATAGAAATGCCGGGCCAGATCGGCACTCTTCTCCTTGGCCGTCTCCTGCAATATCGAGGCTGCCTGGGGTGAGAAGCGCTCGACCAGGCTGGTCCACTCTTGGGAGAGTTCCTCGTTGCTTATCTGTTGCATATCGGCAGGATCATCACTGGTCGGTGTTGCACTCGTATGCGCTCAACTGCCCGAAGAGGCCAGGCTTTCCAGCCGGGATACTTCGGCATTTACCCAATCCTCGGCGCGTTGATTGAGCTCGGCGATGGCCCGTGAGCCAGGCTCGTTCTGTGCGTACATGGCGGGGCCGATGACCACCCGTATGGTGCCAGGCCGCTTGCCCCAGCCGGTTCGCGGCCAGAATACCCCCGCATTGTGCGCCACCGGCAGTACCGGCAGTCCGGCGTTGGCAGCGAGCGCTGCACCGCTACGGGAAAATCGGGCAGGCTGGCCGACCGGGGTGCGCGTGCCTTCCGGGAAGATCAGCACCCAGGTGCCCTGGCGCAGGCGCTCGTCACCCTGCTTGGCCACTTGCCGCAACGCGGCCTTGGGATTGGCGCGGTCGATGGCGATTGGCCTGAGCAGCATGATGGCCCAGCCGAAGAAGGGAACGAACAGCAGTTCGCGCTTGAGCACCTGGGTCAGCGGTTCGAAATAGGCCGAGAGGAAGAAGGTTTCCCAGGTGCTCTGGTGCTTGGCGAGGATGACGCAAGGGCGCTCGGGGATATTCTCCTGGCCGCTGACTTCATAGCGCAGGCCGAGGATGCCGCTGGCCATCCAGATGGCGCTGCGGCACCAGGTGCGCACCACGAAACGGTAACGGGTGCGGAAGGACATGAAGGGGGCGCAGACCAGGCTGATCAGGCACCAGACCAGCGCTGATATCGAAAGCAGTACATAGAACAGCAGAATGCGCACAGGGTACAGAGCGTTCATCAGGGAGTTCCGAGTAGATGATCGGCGACCGCCGACAGGTTGGGGAAAACCTGCGTGCCCGTGGGCAGTGCGCTTTTCAGGGTCTTTTCGCCCTTTCCGGTCCTGACCAGATAGGGAGTGCAGCCCAGCGAGATACCGGCTTGCAGGTCGCGCAGGCTATCGCCGACCACTGGTACGCCATCCAGGTCGGCCAGGTGGAAGTGCCCGGCGATGGTGCGGAACAGGCCCGGGCGGGGCTTGCGGCAATCGCAGTGGTCTTCCGGAGCGTGGGGGCAATGGACGACCAGCTCGATATGCCCGCCCTGCTCCGTCGCCAGGCGTTGCATCTTGCGGTGCATGGCCTCCAGCGCGTCGGCATCGAACATGCCGCGTGCCAGGCCGGACTGGTTGGTCGCCACGGCGACCGTCCAGCCCGCCTTGCACAAGCGAGCGATGGCTTCCAGCGAACCGGGGAGCGGAATCCACTCGTCCACCGATTTGACGTAGGCATCGGAGTCTTCATTGATGACTCCGTCGCGGTCGAGAACTATCAGTTTCAATGAGTTAGCCAAGCACGGAAATGTCGGCAACGCCCAGGAACAGGGCGCGCAGGCGGGCCAGCAACGCATAGCGGTTGGCGCGCACCGAGGCATCCTCGGCGTTCACCAGCACCGCTTCGAAGAAGGCATCCACCGGGCCACGCAGGTGCGCCAGGCGCTCCAGCGCTTCCTTGTACTGGCGAGCCGCCGCCAGCGGTTGCACGGCCTGCTCGGCCTGCTGGATCGCCGAGTACAGCGAGAACTCGGTGGCGTTATCGAAGTAGCGTGGCTCCACGCTCTCCGGCAGGATGTCCTGCGCCTTGCCCAGCAGGTTCGATACGCGTTTGTTGGCCGCGGCCAGTGCTTCGGCCTCCGGCAGCGAGCGGAATGCCTGCACGGCTTGCACGCGCTGGTCGAAGTCCAGTGCCGAGGCCGGCTGCACGGCGCGCACCGAGAGATAGCAGGCCACTTCGACGCCTTCGTCCTCGTAGCGCGCGCGCAAGCGGTCGAAGATGAACTCCAGCACCTGCTCGGCGACATCGCTGGCGCTGACCTTGCTGGCGTATTGCGCCAGGGCGAAGTTCACCGCCCTGACCAGGTCCAGGTCCAGCCGCTTTTCGATCAGGATGCGCAGGATGCCCAGCGCGGCTCGGCGCAAGGCGTAGGGGTCCTTGCTGCCGGTGGGCAGCATGCCGATGCCGAAGATGCCGACCAGGGTGTCGAGCTTGTCGGCGATCGCCAGGATCGCGCCGGTCAGCGTCGAGGGCAGTTCGGCCCCGGCGCCGCGCGGCATGTATTGTTCGTTCAGGGCCTGGGCGAGCTCTTCCGGCTCGTCGCCGCCGAGGGCGTAGTAATAGCCGGCGATGCCCTGCATTTCCGGGAATTCACCGACCATTTCGGTGGCCAGGTCGCACTTGCTCAACAGCCCGGCGCGGGCGGCGTACGGCACGTTGCCGCCCAGGCTTTCGGCGATGAAGGCGGCCAGGTGGGAAACTCGCACGGCCTTGTCGTAGACGCTGCCGAGCTGGGCCTGGAAGACCACGTTCTGCAGGCGCTCGTTGAAGCTTTCCAGGGGCTGCTTCTTGTCCTGCCTGAAGAAGAACTCGGCGTCGGTCAGGCGCGGGCGTACCACCTTCTCGTTGCCGGCGACGATCTGCTGCGGGTCGAGGCTCTCGATATTGGCCACGGTGATGAAGCGCGGCAGCAGCTTGCCGGTGTCATCCAGCAGGCAGAAGTATTTCTGGTTGTCCTGCATGGTGGCGATCAGCGCTTCCTGCGGCACGTCGAGGAAGCGCTCCTCGAACGAGCAGACCAGCGGCACCGGCCATTCCACCAGGGCGGTGACTTCATCGAGCAGCGCCGGTGGTACGATAGCCCTGCCGTTCTGCTCGCCCGCCAGTTGTTCGGTGCGGCGGGCGATCAGTTCGCGACGTTCGGCGAAGTCGGCGATCACACGGGCGCCACGCAGGTCTTCCAGGTAGCTGGACGGCTGGCTGATACGCACCGGTGCCGGGCTGTGGAAGCGGTGCCCGCGGGATTCGCGACTGGCGCGCTGGGCGAGGATCTCGCAGTCGATCACCTGGTCGCCGAACAGCATCACCAGCCACTGCGTCGGACGTACGAACTCTTCCTTGCGCGCCGCCCAGCGCATGCGCTTGGGAATCGGCAGGGCGCCCAGCGAAGCGCTGACGATCTGTGGCAGCAACTCGCTGGCCGGCTGGCCGGGGATGGTGCGGCTGAATTTGAGCTTGGCGCCGCTGCGGTCGATTTCCGCCAGGTCCACCCCGCACTTGCGGGCGAAGCCGAGGGCGGCCTGGGTCGGTTCGCCATCGGCATCGAAGGCGGCCTGTACAGGCGGGCCGTCGAGGTTGACGCTACGCTCGGGCTGCTCGGTGGAGAGGTTGGCGACGAATACCGCCAGGCGGCGCGGCGCGGCGTAGACGTGGGTCTGGCCATGGGCCAGGCCGGCCTCTTTCAGGCCCGTCTCGATGCCGGCGAGGAAGGCTGCGGCCAGTTTCGGCAGGGCCTTGGGTGGCAGCTCCTCGGTGCCCAGTTCCACCAGAAAATCCAGTGCACTCATTGTGCTGCCTCCAGTTTGGCCAGTACTTCGTCACGCAGGTCGCCGGGCGCCATCGGGAAGCCCAGGCGTGCCCTGGCTTGCAGGTAGCTCTGTGCGATGGCGCGGGCCAGACTGCGTACGCGCAGGATGTAACGCTGGCGCTCGGTCACCGAGATGGCGCGGCGGGCATCGAGCAGGTTGAAGGTATGGGAAGCCTTGAGCACCATCTCATAGGCCGGCAGCGGCAGTTCGAGGCCGATCAGCCGGTTGGCTTCGCTCTCGTAGAAGTCGAACAGTTCGAACAGCTTCGGCACATTGGCGTGTTCGAAGTTGTAGGTGGATTGCTCCACTTCGTTCTGGTGGAACACGTCGCCGTAGGTCACGGTGCCAAAGGGGCCGTCCGTCCAGATCAGGTCGTAGACCGAGTCGACGCCCTGCAGGTACATGGCCAGGCGCTCCAGGCCATAGGTGATCTCGCCGGTGACCGGATAGCACTCGATGCCGCCGACTTGCTGGAAGTAGGTGAACTGGGTCACTTCCATGCCGTTCAGCCAGACTTCCCAACCCAGGCCCCAGGCGCCCAGGGTCGGCGATTCCCAGTTGTCCTCGACGAAGCGCACGTCATGCACGGCGGTGTCCACGCCGATGCGTCGCAGCGATTCCAGGTACAGGTCCTGGATGTTGTCGGGGTTGGGCTTGAGCACCACCTGGAACTGGTAGTAGTGCTGCAAGCGGTTGGGGTTCTCGCCGTAGCGACCGTCCGCCGGGCGGCGGGAGGGCTGGACATAGGCGGCGTTCCAGGTCTCGGGACCGATGGCGCGCAGGAAGGTGGCGGTGTGGAAGGTGCCGGCACCCATTTCCATGTCATAGGGCTGCAGGACCACGCACCCCTGTTCGGCCCAGTAGCTTTGCAGGGCGAGGATCAGATCCTGGAAGGTGCGCACGGCAGGCGTAGTCTGGCTCACGAAAAATTCACCTGTGGGGGCTGCGACGGAAAGCCGGAGAGTATACCCGATGCAACGGCAAACCCGCATGCGCTGTAGCTTTGCACTGGGTGTCGCAGTGCCTGGAGATGCCATGGCGGCCTGTCCGGCATTGCTCATGGATCGTGCAATCGGCGTATTCGGATGGGGCCTTGCCAATGGAGAGGCCGCAAGGGGCATTGTGTGGGCGCTCATCTATATGATGATTTTTATCAACACAATAGACGTTAAATGTCAATTAAACATTGAAAGCCCTCTAGCGCGATTGTTTCAGGCCGATAACCCATTCACTTCCTCATGCGATGAATCGGGGTGCCGCCATGTTTCGACTGTTCGATGATCTGAATGCGGGTATCAAGCTTGCGGTCGGCTTTGGCCTCGTTCTGTTGCTGACGATAGGGATTTCCCTGGTAGGCACCTTTTCCACTGGCGGGCTCATCGAGCGTGGCGACAAGTTGCAGGCTATCCAGGAGTTGAACGAGGCCAGCAAGGACCTGCGGATTGCCCGGCTGAACTACACCCAGTCACCGACCGGGCAGAACCAGGAGGTGGTGGGCAAGTTGCTGGATTTTCTGCAGCAGAAGGAGAACGAGCTTTCCTCGCGGCTGAGTGACCGGAGCGAATTGGAGCTGTTGAGCCGTTTCGAACAGCACCTGAAGGATTACCGGGAGACCTTCGAGCGGCTGGTGGCTACCCGGCATAGCCGTGACCAGGTACACCAGAGCTTCCTCAGGAATGCCGCCGATGCCACCCAGGCGGTCCTGCGCATAGAAGACAGCATTGGCAGGCAGCCTGAAGGCGATGCGCGCACCCTGCAACTGCTGGCTGTTTCACGTTTCAGCAGTACCTACGTACAGGCCCGCCTGCAGACGCTCAATTACATTCTCAGGGAAGACGCCAGCCTTCTGGCATCCTCCCGGGCCGCTGTCGAACAGGCCGGAGCCGCCGCCGCGGCATTGGACACGAGCGATGGTGCCGGCCAGCAGGCCCTCAAGGGCGCCATCGACAGCTATATCGCCGATTTCGACCGCTTCCAGGCCGACACCGAATCCTTGCAGCGGGAGCGCCAGGATCTGTTCGATCATATCGAGAAAATCCTCGGCATCACCCAGGCACTGCAACAGAGCCAGTTGGGCAAGCGTGACAGCGAAGCCTCTTCCGCCTATCTGTTGCTGAACGCCAGCGCCCTGGTGGCACTGTTCATCGGCATACTGGCCGCGGTGGTCATCAGCCGGCGCATCACCCAGCCTCTGCAGCAGACGCTGACGGCCGTTGGCCATATCGCCGCGGGTGATCTGACCCGTGACCTGCTGACTTCCCGCAAGGATGAGATCGGTCGCCTGCAGCAGGGCGTACAGAACATGACCCAGAGCCTGCGCGAACTGATCGGGCATATCAGCGACAGCACCACGCAGATTGCCAGCGCCGCCGAGCAGTTGTCGGCGGTTACCGAGCAGACCAGTGCCGGCGTC
Organism: Stutzerimonas kirkiae; assembly: GCF_004327335.1. Classification (GTDB taxonomy): domain Bacteria; phylum Pseudomonadota; class Gammaproteobacteria; order Pseudomonadales; family Pseudomonadaceae; genus Stutzerimonas; species Stutzerimonas kirkiae. The sequence goes on from NZ_QJUO01000032.1 coordinate 47,785, forward strand.
AACAGCCAGAAGGTGGAGACCGACCAGGTGGCCACTGCCATGAACGAAATGGCGGCCACCGTTCATGAAGTTGCACGCAATGCCGAAGATGCTTCGAATATCGCCCGTCAGGCCGATCAGGATGCGCAGCAGGGTGAGCGCGTGGTACGCAAGGCCGTCGAGCAGATGAACCACCTGGCCGAAGAGGTCGAGCAATCCGCCAGCACGATCCTGCAACTGAAGCAGGAAAGCGACAAGATCGGGGGTGTGCTGGATGTGATCAAGGCGGTGGCCGAGCAGACCAACCTGCTGGCGCTGAACGCTGCTATCGAAGCCGCTCGGGCCGGGGAAGCCGGGCGCGGTTTCGCCGTGGTCGCCGATGAAGTGCGCGGCCTGGCCCAGCGCACGCAGAAATCCACCGAGGAAATCGAAGAGCTGATCGCCAGCCTGCAAGGCGGGACCCAGCAATCCGCGACATTGATGGAGAAGAACCGGGAACTGACCCATGAAACCGCCGAACTGGCACGTGAGGCGGGCCGGGCGCTGGAGAGCATCACCCACTCGGTGTCGAGTATCCAGTCGATGAATCAGCAGATCGCCACGGCCGCCGAGGAGCAGAGCGCGGTGGCCGAGGAAATCAATCGCAGCGTGATCAATGTGCGCGACATTTCCGAACAGAGCGCCGCCGCCAGTGAAGAAACCGCCGCCTCCAGCGTCGAGCTGGCGCGGCTGGGGACGGACCTGCAGCAGGTGATCGGGCGCTTCCGTATCTGAGCCACCACCTCGCCGGCACCGAGGCGATTACGCCAGGCGCCCGGTTCACTGAACAACTCCGTAGGAGCGGCCTTGGTCGCGAATGACGGCGTGCTGGCGGCCAAGCTGCTCCTATGGATGGCGGCGCGGATCAGCCCAGCGGTTCCTCGGCCTCGACGCCCTGGCGGAACACCTCATAAACCACCACGGGAATATCCAGATCGCCCAGGTGTTTCTCCACCAGCGGCCTGACTTCCGCCCACTCGAGGCCGCCCACGCCGGTCGCCAGGCGCGGCAGGGCCAGGCTGTGGATGCCCTCGCTCTGTACATGGTGCGCCAGTTCCTTGAGGCAGCGGCTGACGTTTTCCAGGCTGGCCTTGCCCGGCTTGCCGGCCGGACCACGGTGCAGATCTTCCTGGGTCAGCAGGTTGACGATGCCGCGCACGCTACCATCGGCATCCACCCCGGACCATGCCCACAGGGTGCCGGATTCCGGCGAGTTGTCATGCGCCCAGTGGCGATAGTCGCGCACCAGCGAGGGCCAGCGCTGGCGCAGCTCCAAGGCCAGCCCCTTGTCGAAGTGATCGTGCGGCGCGATACCGTGGGCGATGACCTGGGCGTGGGAAAGCAGGATGTCGCCTTCGACGAAATGAATCATGCATATCTCCTTGGTTTTTGCCTGTTTCCAGCATGAACCTTTCGTTGCTGGCGGGCTTGATACAGGTCATCAGGGGGGGCCATGACTGCTGTGAGACTGGATTGGCAATAGTGTGTCTGGCCATAGGGTGCAGAGCGTGATCTCGGGCTCACCTTCCCTGTGCGAATGCCTGGTGGCGGGACGGGGCACGCGTGAATACATCCCTGTAGCTCTTCGCCGCCATCCCTGGCGGCGAAGGCCCCGTCCCACCACCAGGCATCCGCACAGTCACCTTCAGTAGCGCCTGTGGGAAAGAGCGCGAAACAGAAAGCCCTATGGATGATTCGGTACTACGCCGACAGCTCTTTCCATAGTCGCCACGGTATCTACCGCGAGCCCCGCTACGAAACCTTCGTCGTCAGGGACGCCGACGAAGAGCACCCCCTTATTCATATGGGCGACGGGTGCATACGTGTTTCGTAGCGGGGCTCGCCGGGTTCGCAACAACGCGGACAACAAAACATCGCCAGCGGCCTACGATAAAACGCACACTGGATTGCCAATCCGATATCTCCCCCATGACATCGTCATTCAGCGATAGCGAACACCCAATTGCGCCAGTGCCTGCCAGTAGCCCGGATAGGTCTTGCTCACGCAGGCCGGGTCGAGGATCTCCAGGCCGTCGATCTTCAATGCCGCCAGGGCGAAGCTCATGGCGATGCGGTGGTCGGCATAGGTTTCGATACGCGCCGGCAGATGTTGCCCGGCCAGGTTCGGATCGGCAGCCACCAGCAGGTCATCGCCCTCCTCCACGGCCAGCCCCGGACGGATGCGCGACAGCTCGGTGGCCAGCGCCGCGATCCGGTCGCATTCCTTGACCCGCAGGTTGGCGATGCCGGTGAAGCGCACCGGGGTGCGGTTGAAAGCCGCCAGTACCGCCAGGGTGGGAATGGCGTCCTGCATCTGGGCGCCGTCGATCAGCGCCGGCATGTCCGGGAAGCTGTCGATCAGCGCCTTGGCCCGTGCGTCCGGCTGGGTGAACTCGGAGGCTGGCATGCCCAGGTCGATAGCGCCTCCGCTCAGCGCCTCGGCGGCCCACAGGTAGGTGGCGGCCGAGGCATCCGGCTCGATGGCGAAATCCCGCGCCTGGTAGCCGGTCGGCTGCACGCGCCAGGTGGCTTCGTCCACCTGCTCTACTTCGGCGCCGAAGGCGCGCATCGCCGCCAGGGTCAGGTCGATATAGCCGCGTGCGCCGATCTCGCTGCCGAGCAGCGCTACCTCACATGGGCCTTCGGCGCAGGCGGCGACCATCAGCAGTGCCGAGACATACTGGCTGGAGAGGCCACCGTCGATCTCCATCCGGCCACCCTTGAGGCGGCCGCGGCCCTCGATGGTCACGGGCGGGCAACCATTGCTGGCGGAAATATCCAGCCCGAGGGCGCGCAAGGCCCGGACCAGCGGCTCGATGGGGCGCTTGTGCATATGTTCGTCGCCATCGACCACCACCCTGCCCTCGCTGTTGGCCAGGGCGGCGGTGAGAAAGCGCATAGCGGTCCCGGCATTGCCGAGGAACAGCGGTGCGCTCGGCGTCTGCAGGCGACCCTGGCTGTGCACGACGAAGGTGCTGTCGTCCGGTTCTTCCACCACCACGCCCATGGCCCGCAGTGCCTCGGCCATCCAGTGGGTATCGGCGCTCTTGAGGGCACCGCTGAGGCGGCTGCTACCCTTGGCCAGCGCGGCCAGCAGCAGGGCTCGGTTGGTGATCGATTTGGAGCCGGGCAGGGTCAGTCGGCCACGCAGGGGTTGCTCGATTGGAATGGGGGTCAGGGAAGGACGCTTGAGGAAATCGGTCATGGCACGGCCTGCTGGCTCGACGAAAGTGCCGGCGATTATAGCGGCAAGCCAGTGCCTTGGTGATTGGCCTGGGGGGTAGGTACAGAGAGCGATCGCGCTATGCGCTCAAAGCGCCGACAAAAGCGCTGGAGGCTGGACAGCTGGACGTAGAAGCCTTGGTTTCGGACGCTTTTCCCTTTTCCGTCCAGCCAAGCCTCCAGCGCGTTCATCGAAGGCTTTTGCATATGCTGCGACAGTCCCGGAGGAAGCAGGATCAGTGCTCGGCAAATACCTCATCCAGGGTTCCTGCTTCGAGGATGTTTTCCGCCCAGCGCTCCAGCTCCGGGGTCTTCGCTGCCTGGACGCGCGCCAGGGTAGCCTCGTCCAGTTCACCAAAACGGCGGGCCAGCAGCTTCAGCAGAATGGCCTGGGTACCGTGTTCGAACCCCTTCGCTATTCCCTTGCGTTCGAATGAACTGACGTAGGGCATGATGGCCTTCTCCTGTAGCTGGTCAATGTATGCATCGTAGTAGTCGCTGGACTCGGCCGGCAAGGCCACCATCCATTCCAGGAAGATCACCAGGCGACCGATCAGTTGCCGGTCCAGGCGTTGACGAATGGCCAGGCGATAGAAGCCAATCAGGTTGTCGGCGCGCTGCCGGCCATCGCGGATCAGCTTGGCGGTGAGCTGGGCTGCCACCAGCAGGGCGAATGGATTGTCGCTGTGTTGCAGCTTGTCCATATCCGCCTGGAAATCCAGCAGCTTGCAGGTGCGGAAGTGAAAGGTGACACCACTGCCGGCGAAATGACTGGAGAAGCACTTGGGACGGAAACCTGGATGGGTGTCGGTGAGTATTGCCAGGCTGATGACTGGCTTCTGGTAGCGTTCTCGAATACGGCTGTAATAGTGGTACATGCGCTCGGCGAAATTCTGCTCCGGCTCGCCTTGCACCTCGGTGTGGATCAGCAGCCAGTGTTCTACGTCATCCCGCAGCCGGACCTGGGCCAGTTTGTCGACATAGCGCCGTCCCTGTTCGGCATCATTGCTGATCTTCTGCAATTCCTTGTCGAGGAAGACCGGCGCCTGGCGCCAGTCGATCAATGCTTCGACATCTGCAAACAGCAGTTGCAGGAAAGGCTGGAAGAACACTTCCAATGCCTCTTCCCAGGGTGAGTCGTGGTCTTCGTTCATGCTGGCCGCCCGTCGCTATCCGTCTGGCGGCCAGACTGCTGGCAGATGAAATCTGCCGACAAGGACGATGGGCTGGAACTGTGAAGTCGGTCACACAAGGATGTGCTGTTTTGTGAAACACCTCATGGTTTCAGGGTACTTCCACATCCCTGCAACCGTTCCGGCGGCGCCCCCAGCAGGGCTCGCAGGCCATCGGCCAGAGTGCCGCGCCAGGCGGCATAGTCATGGCCGCCGGTGAATGCCTGGTAGGCCACCGGGTAGCCTTTCTCGCACAGCACCTGGCGCAGGGTCCGGGTGCTGCCGAGTATGCCCCGGGCATCCGCGCCCTCCAGCAATCCCGCATCCAGGTAGAAGCGCAGGGGCAGCCGGGGCGTTTCGCGCAACCGGTTGGTCAGCCATTGCACTTCGCTCTCCGGACCCCACCAGAAGGAGCCGGACTGGCTCAACACGGCGCCGAAATGCCCGGGATAACGATAGGCCGCACAGGCGGCGGCCAGGCCGCCATAACTGGAGCCGGCGAGGATGCGTTCGCTCGCCCGTTCGCTGAGGCGGTGGCGAGCGGCGAGCCAGGGCAGCAATTCATGGGCCAGGGCATCGGCGAACAGCGGATTGCACGCCAGTTCCCGCTGGCGTGAGTTCCGGCTCGGGTTGCTCAGCATGACCGCCAGCATTGGCGGTATCTCGCCAGCGGCGATCAGGTTGTCGAGGATGACGGCGGTCGGTACCTGGGCGGTGTAGGCGTGCTCGTCGAACAGGACCAGCAGCGGGTAGGCGCGCCCGGCCTGGTAGCCGGGGGGCGTGTAGAGCGTGAGCGGGCGCGAGTTGCCCAGCTTGTCGCTGCGCCATTGCAGCCGCTGGCTGTGGCCTGCCTGCCCGGGCGCGACGGGTTGCAGCCAGGGCTGCGGCACCGCGCCGGGCAGTTCCAGCAGTGATACCGCTTGCAGCGGTTCAGCGTCGGCGTGGCGCTCGTACAGCGGCGGGGTTGGGTTGAGCGGGTCGGGGC